>CANQVG010000001.1 GCA_947627235.1 uncultured Clostridia bacterium
GACGGCACGCCGGTACCCATTTCCCACTTCGAGACCGCCTGACGCGACACTCCGAGCGCTTCGGCGAGTTCCTCCTGCTTCAGGTTTCTTTGCGTGCGCAAATCATAGAGCCGCTTCGGCAGACTGTTCATTTTCGGGTTCCTCCTTTACAAAAGTAGAGCGTGTATGGCATACGGCAACGGTCATCAGAATAAATGCCGTATATATAAAGTCAAAGAAATCGTTTATCCTCGGATAAGTTATATCCGTTGCCGTAAAGAATGCGGGTTGCAAGCGCATTCTGCTGTAGGAGCCGAGTATCTCAGCAATTGTAAATAAGCCCGATACCGCTATTGCCGCAAAAAGATTTAATTTGCTTCTGAAGAGCGATCGGCAGCCCTTTGAAATGATTGCATATATTATAAATGTTTCAATTATCACCGAAAGAGCTCCAATCATGCATGAGCTCGACCATATAGACCTCATACCGGCTTTCCAGAACACGATTTCCAAAATATTCGTTGCCGCCGGCATAATAAGATGTACCGCAAATGCCGCTAAGACCTTTATCAATATGATCCGCCTTTTCTCGGCGGTTGGTCTGATATACAGTGCTTTTGAAAAAACCGACATATTTTTATCTATCATCATCGTTGCAAGATATAAGAACGGAACGGCATATAGCGTGGAAACAATGTAAATAACAATTTCAGCTATAGGTATCGCACGGTACATTGCGTTGGAGTCTTTTATGACTATCTGCATAATGGAAGATACCAATATCGTCGTTACCGAGCTGAGCAAAATAACTATGAGAAAGCCCAAGAATACCGCCGACGAATTTGCAACACGTTTAAGAAACGGGTCTTTTTCGACGGGGCTTATGTATGTCCGAGCAGAGTCTTCACGCCGGACGCTGGCACTGATTTGTTTGCTTTCAGCCGTGGTTGGGGAGTCCTTCACGAGGCTGTCTATTGTCACTCCGAAGAAATCGCTTATAGCCTTTAGGTTTTCAAGAGACGGCACGCCGGTACCCATTTCCCACTTCGAGACCGCCTGACGCGACACTCCGAGCGCTTCGGCGAGTTCCTCCTGTTTCAGGTTTGTTTGCGCGCGCAGATCATAGAGCCGCTGAGCGAGGTTGTTCATATATCGCACTCCTTTCGTTAAAAAATTATACCAGAAGCACGCTGAAAAGTAAAGCGACAGAGGCTGACAATTTGCGCAACGCGGCGTTGCGCAAAAATATGCCGCCGCTAACGATAAGAAGCGCACATAAAAAGGGACCCCATAAATGGCAAGGGAAACCATTTATGGGAAAGAGGCGGAGCAGCAGTTCAAGATAAAAAGAGACCCAGCAAAGTCGAAGACTTTGTGGGGAAAAGGAGCGGCAGACAGTAAAGAGAAGCCGCGATTAAAAAATCGCGGCGAGCCAAAAGGACTCGCCGCGACGTGGAGGTGCCACCCAGATTTGAACTGGGGGTCAAGGAGTTGCAGTCCTACGCCTTACCACTTGGCTATGGCACCGTATGGAGCGGATTACGAGGCTCGAACTCGCTACCTCCACCTTGGCAAGGTGGCGCTCTACCGGATGAGCTAAATCCGCATAAATATATATGGCGACCCGGATCGGGCTCGAACCGACGACCTCTAGCGTGACAGGCTAGCGTTCTAACCAACTGAACTACCGGGCCATTTCGGCACCCCGTGCCGACTTCAACTATTATACAGAAGCTTACGCAAAATGTCAAGACCTAAATACAAAAAACTTATAAAATATTCTCGTAAAGCAAAAGTGCTTGACATAATCTGCACAATCTGTCAATCGACGCTTTTCTCGGAAACCGCCTGTTTGCGCGATAACAGCTCAAGTATCTCATCACGTGTAAAGTGATAAACCTTGTCGCAGAAATGGCACCTGACTTCGGTCACTTCGTCCTCGGCGAGGCTCTCGATGTCTTTTTTATTGAGGCTGAAAAGAATCCTTTCGGTGCGTTCACGGCTGCAATCACATTTATATGAAACCTCGAAGTCATCAAGAACATTTGGCTCAAGCCCTTCAAGAGCTTTCATCGCTATCTCCTCGGCGGTCATTCCGAGTTCCAGCATTGTGGTTACGCTCGGCATCGCTGCGATGTTCTTTTCGATGGCGTCGATGCACTCGTCCGGCGAGAAGGGGAGAAGCTGCAAAATGAATCCTCCCGCCTTTTTGACGGTCAAATCCGGATTTACAAGCACGCCAAGCGCGCAGACGGTAGGCACCTGCTCGCTGACGGCGAAGTAGTTGGTAATATCCTCGGCAATCTCGCCGCTCACGAGTTCGGTCTGCCCTACATACGGCTCTTTCAGGCTCAGGTCTTTTATTACGGTTATGCTGCCGCTGCTTCCGACGGCAGCGCCGACATCGAGCTTGCCGTTCGGCTTGAGCGGAAGCTCGACAATACTTTCATCGCAATATGCCTTGACGTTTCCGAAGCTGTCCGAAACTGCGGTCATTCCGCCTATAGGACCCCCGCCGTTTACCCTTACCGTCACCGAGTCGTCCTTGTCTTTCAGACCAAAGCCGATGAGCGACGTCCCGAGGGCGAGCCTTCCGAGAGCGGCGGTTGCGACAGCGCTTGTGCGGTGAATCCTCTCGATTTCCGCGACGATATCGGTTCCGTCGATGGCACTGCACACCGCCGACGCGTCAGCGCTTATCGTTCTCACAATCCTGCCCATAATTATATTCTCCTTGCAACGTAAAGTATTCGTTCTGTGTGCGGGTGAGGCGGGCAGCTTTTGAGTTCGTTAAAAACCGCCTCGGTTTTGAAGCCTGAATAGCGCAAAGCGTCTGTTATTACGCTTTGCGGGTATGCTTTTTCTATAAAATTCTCGGTGTATCTGCGGTATCCGTTATCGGTTTTAGCGAAAAAATCAAGCGTGATGTCCACGGAGCAGTCGCTTTCGCGGTAGCTGTTCTGCCAGACGGTATACACCTTCGGAAAGTCGTAGACAAAAGTATTGTCGCCGAGGACGCAGCGGTGTTTATATGGGGTGTTCATATCAAAAATGAAAACGCCACCGCGCCTAAGACAGCCTCTTATGCTGACGAAAGCCTGCTTTACGGAGTCAATTCCGTCAAGGTGATTCAGGGCGTCAAGCGAGCAGACTGCGGCGTCGGCAGAGCAAAGCTTTACGGGTAGACTGCGAATATCGCTAACAATAAGTTCAAAGCGCCTTTTAGGACGCTTTGAGCCGAGTTTATCCAAGGCTGCGGATATCATATCGAAGCTTATATCCGCTCCTATAATTCCGTAGCCAAGCTTTGCAAGCTCGAAGCCGAGGTTTGCGGTTCCGCAGGCGGCGTCGAGAACGGTACATTTTGCGAGACCGAGCCGAGACAGCAAAAAGTCGATTCTGCGGGCGTATCCCGCATAGTTGACATTAGCCGTCAGAAGGTCATAATAAGCCGCGAACGCTCCGTAGCTCATTTACCCTTGGCTTCTTCGAGACGCTTAAATACCATAGCGTAGCCGCCGTTGCCGTAATTTATTGAGCGGTTGACCCTGCTTATGGTCGCGGTAGAAGCGCCTGTTTCAGCAACAATGTCGCTGTATACATAGTGATTCGAGAGCATTTTTGCAACCTCATACCGCTGAGAAATGCTCTTCAATTCCAAAACGGTGCAGATGTCTTCAAAGAAACTGTAACATTCTTCCTTTGTTTTAAGACAAAGAATAGCTTCAAACAAATCGTCGAGCTGCTGATCTTTTAAAACGGATTTCATATTCTTCTCCTTTCGTCGACGTCCAACTTTCTATATACAATATATTACCACGTTATCTCAAAAAAGTAAAGTGGCAATTCGCGGAATTGCCACTTTTTTTGCAAAAATTTTCAAAATTTTTCTGTCAATCCTCTGCGATTTCCTCTACAATTCCTCTCAGGCGTTCTACGCCCTCGTCGGTGACGGCGGAAAAAGGCACGATTGTAAGCTCGTCATAGTAAGGCAACTCGGATTTGAGCGCTTCAAGGCGGGTTTGCCTCTCGGACTTATTCAGCTTATCCGCCTTTGTCAGCACGACCACAAACGGCAGCTCGCACTCGACGAGATATTCGATCATCTGCAAGTCGTCCTTTGTAGGACTGTGTCGCATATCCACAAGCTGAAAGACGAGCGCGATGTCGCGCTCAGGGTCGGCGAGGTATCCGCCTATAAGCTCGTTCCAACGGTCCTTTTCCGACTTTGATACCTTAGCGTAGCCGTATCCGGGGAGGTCGGCGAAATAGAGGTTTTCGAGGGAATAAAAGTTTATTGTAGCGGTTTTGCCGGGCTGCGAGCTTACCCTCGCCAATGACCGCCTGCCGAACAGGCGGTTTATAAGCGAAGATTTCCCCACGTTTGAGCGACCGGAAAAGGCGATTTCCTTCCGCTCCGGCGGGGGTAGCTGCTTAAAAACGCCGTATGACGCCTTAAATTCTGCGGCGGCAAAGTTCATCAGCTTCTCGCTCCTATTCCCTGAGGAGTTTTTTTGTACTGCGTCGGCGGAATCAGCTTTCTCTGCGACTCGGGGAGTATCAGCGCCGTTTCGAGCACGTCCTCTATTGTGTCTGCAAACACAAATTCAAGGCTTTCGCGGACTTTTTCATCTACCTCTTCGAGGTCGGGTTTGTTGGCTTTGGGGATAACCACGGTTTTGATTCCGGCTTTGTAAGCAGCCATAGTTTTTTCGCGGAGTCCGCCGATAGCGAGAACCTTTCCTCGCAGGGTGATTTCACCGGTCATTGCGACGTCCGAGCGCACGGGGATTCCCGAAAGCTC
Organism: uncultured Clostridia bacterium; assembly: GCA_947627235.1. Taxonomy (GTDB): domain Bacteria; phylum Bacillota; class Clostridia; order Oscillospirales; family Ruminococcaceae; genus Faeciplasma. The sequence continues at coordinate 4,784 of CANQVG010000001.1, forward strand.
CGATATTATAGCGGTCGCGAGGGTAACTCCCGCCGATGGACCGTCCTTCGGGACTGCTCCCTCTGGCGCATGTATGTGAATATCTTTTTTGGTGTAGAAGTCCTTTTCTATGCCGTATTTTTCCGCGACGCTTCTTGCATAGCTCACGGCGATTTTTGCGCTCTCTTTCATAACGTCGCCTAAAGAGCCGGTTAGCTCTACGGCGCCCTTGCCGTCGATGCTGAGTACCTCGAGCGGCATAAGAGTGCCTCCGACAGATGTCCACGCGAGACCGTTGACCTCGCCGACCTGCGGCTTTTCCGACTTGAGGTCGTCGGTGAACTTTCTTACGCCGAGGTATTTTTCGACGGCTTCCGGAGTGACGGTTATCCTTTGCGCCTCGTGCGAGACGATATCCTTTGCCGCCTTTCTGCAAATCGAGGCAATGGTGCGTTCAAGCGTTCTGACGCCGGCTTCGCGGGTATAAAAGTCGATGATTTCATAAAGACACGCGTCGGGGAAGCGTAGCATATTTCCGTTGAGACCGTTTGCCTTGAGCTGCTTGGGTACAAGGTGGCGCTTTGCAATTTCAAATTTTTCCTCGCGCGTGTAGCTCGGCAGTTCGATAATGTCCATTCTGTCGAGCAGCGGGGGAGCTACAGTATCGAGATTATTCGCCGTCGTAACAAAGAGTACGTCCGAAAGGTCAAACGGCACTTCAATATAATGATCGCGAAATTCCTTGTTTTGCTCGCTGTCAAGGACTTCAAGCATAGCGCTCGATGGGTCGCCGCGGAAGTCGTTTGACATCTTGTCGATTTCGTCGAGGAGAATCAGCGGGTTAGAGGTGCCGGCCTGTTTAATCGCAGCGATAATGCGTCCCGGCATTGAGCCTATGTAGGTCTTTCTATGGCCTCTGATATCAGACTCGTCTCTTACGCCGCCGAGCGAGACTCTTGCATATTTTCTGCCGAGAGCCTTGGCTATTGATCTGCCTATCGAGGTTTTGCCTACGCCCGGAGGTCCCACGAGACAGATTATCTGCCCTTTTACGTCGGGAACGAGGCTGCGCACTGCGATGAGTTCAAGGATTCTGTCCTTGACCTTTTTCATACCGTAGTGGTCCTTGTCGAGCTGTGCGCGGACGCGCTCTATGTCGGTTTTGTCCTCGGTTTTTGTGTTCCACGGCAGCTCGATTACGGTGTCGAGGTAGCTGCGTATAACAGCCGCCTCCTGCGAGCCGTACGGCATTTTTTCGAGGCGCTTTGCCTCACCCACGAGCTTCTCTACGCTTTCCTCGGGGAGATTGAGCTTGGCTATTTTTTCGAGATACTGATAGCTTTCGTCGGCGGGGTCTTCCTCCTCGCCGAGTTCCTCTCTGATGACACGCATCTCTTCACGCAGGTAGTATTCCCGCTGACCGCGGTCTATAGCCTCGCCGACCTTCATATGTATATCCTTTTCAATGGCGAGAATCTGCGTTTCTTTGGTGAGAACCGCGAGCAGAACCGAGAGCTTGTCGCTCAAAGACGGCGCTTCGAGAATCTGCTGTCTGTCTTCGGCGGGTATGCTCAGGTTGAAAGCGAGCGTTTCATAGAGCGCCTCGGCGGTTTTGGCGTTTTCGACGGCGCTTCTCAGCTCGTCGGGCATTCTCGGCACGACCTGCGTGTAGGCACCGAAAGCTGATTTCAGAACTCTCATCAGCGCAAAAATCTCCTCGTCGCTCGCGTGCTCGCGGGAGAAGTTCTTGAGCGGGCGGACGATAGTGAGTATACCGGCGGTGTCCTTGTTAAAGTCTATAATTCTTGCCTTGTAAAGACCCTCGACCCTCACGCGGGAGAGCCCGTCGGCGCCCTTTACAATCTGTTTTACCTCGCATACGGTGCCGACGGTGTATACGTCTTCAAGCGAGGGGTCGGCGACCGTAACGTCGCGCTGGGCGGTCAAAAATACCTGTCTGTCGCCGTCGAGGGCATACTGCAAAGATTCGAGGGAGCGTTTGCGGGAGATATCGAACCTCAGCGACATGCCCGGCTGCACGATGACGTCGCGCGTGGCGATGCAGGGCAGTGTGAGAAAAGTAAATTTTTCGGACATAAACCAATTACCTCTTTTTATAAAATAGGAAACCCGTTGTCTGCTTATTATGTGTGTGCTCTTATTATAGCATAAAACCGAAGGCTTTGTGCTATAATTTGCCATCTTTTGCGTTCCCGACGAAGTCGGGGAGCAAAAGGGCGACTAAAATATAATATAATAATCGCTTGCATTATTATAGCAGACTGTTTTGCATTTTGCAATAGATAAAAAAATGGATTATATATTACAAAAAAACAGGCGGGAAATACTTCCCGCCCACTGTTGTCCGACAACCGTTTATTTCTTTTTCAAACGCTTTCTGATAAACTCGCTCAATATGTCCTCATCTATAAAAGGCAGCCAGTCTTCCGGTATCGCGCTTATACCGTCTTTTTCCATAATTTCTCTTGCGATTTTGCCGAGAACCTCCTCATCTACAAACGGTAGCCAGTCCGTCGGAAGCGCGTCTTTTCCGCCTTTTTCGACCGCTTTCTTTGCCTGCTCACTTATCCATTCTTCGCCGATGTACGGCAGCCAGTCTGACGGCAGCGCGCCGATACCGTTTTTTTCACATACTTCGTCCACCATATCGCTGAAGCTGTCCTCATCTATAAAAGGCAGCCAGTCTTCCGGTATCGCGCTTATGCCGTCTTTTTCCATAATTTCTCTTGCGATTTTGCCGAGAACCTCCTCATCTACAAACGGTAGCCAGTCCGTCGGAAGCGCGTCTTTTCCGCCTTTTTCGACCGCTTTCTTTGCCTGCTCACTTATCCATTCTTCGCCGATGTACGGCAGCCAGTCTGACGGCAGCGCGCCGATACCGTTTTTTTCACATACGATATCCACCATATCGCTGAAGCTGTCCTCATCTATAAAAGGCAGCCAGTCTTCCGGTATCGCGCTTATACCGTCTTTTTCCATAATTTCTCTTGCAATTTCGCTGAGAACGTCCTCATCTACAAACGGGAGCCAATCTGCGGGGACAGCTCCTATCCCGTCCTTTTTAACTGCGTCGGCGATAAGCTCGTTTATAAGATCATCGCTCAAATACGGCAGCAGCGAAGTCGGAACGGTAAAGAGGCTTTCCGGTTCCTCGTTGTCTTCACTGCGGCTTTCTTCCTCCGTAGTCTTGTAATCCTCGTTGTCGTCCAAGAGATTTTTTCGCACAACGCTGTCCGCCTGAGTTTCGTCGAGTATCGGAGCGAAGTTCTTTATTTCCTCTGCCGACATCTTCGGAGCCTTTTCTTCGCTGATGTCGGTGACAAGCTCTGCCGCGCGCTCGCTGCCGAGTATTCTGTCGACGCTGACGCCGAACAGCTTCGCTAGCTCCATAAGGTTGGCTATGTCGGGACAGCTTTGTCCGCGCTCCCAGTTTGAGACAGCCTGAAAGCTCACATTAAGCCTGTCGGCGAGTTCTGTCTGGGTGAGTCCCGCAGACTTTCTCAGCCTTGAGATGTTTGCGCCGACCTTCATAATGTCGAACACTTCGCACTGACTGCTCTTTAAAATTTCGCTTTTTGATTTTCCGAATATCATTTTGACCGTCCTTTCGTCATTTGGTGATGCTATTTTAACCCGACGTCTGAAAATTTGCCAGCAAGCGGTAATTGAACCTCGGATTTCAAGAGACACTTGAATATAATATATTATATTTTCGAGTTGTACGCAACGGTCTTCCGAAAATTTTCAAATATTTTTCTTCCAATCGCTTGACAAGACCGAGGATTTGTGATAACATACCTACTTGTAGATGCGCCCGTAGCTCAGTGGATAGAGTGCCCGGCTACGAACCGGTAGGTCGAGAGTTCGAATCTCCCCGGGCGCGCCATTTCGCGGCGAACCCTTTTGGCTCGCCGCGATTTGCTATGTATTCATAAAAAATGCGGACATTCAATGTGCCGCGACTGTATTTGAATTTTGTTTTTCGGGTGATACTTTTGGAAAAATCCTACCGCAAAACCGTATACGCCTGCTACATAGGCTACATAACTCAGGGCGTGGTCAACAACCTCGCTCCGCTTTTGTTTCTGACGTTTATAAATTCCGGTTGGGCGACGCTTCGCACGGTCACTTTTCTTACGACCCTCAATTTTGCTACCCAGCTCGCCGTAGACCTGCTCTCCGCCTGTTTTGTGGATAAAATCGGTTACCGAAAGTGCATCGTCGCGGCGCATATTTTCTGCTTTGTCGGACTCGTCGGAATGGCGTCGCTGCCGTTTATTCTCCCTTCTCCTTTTGCGGGTCTCCTGATTTCGGTAGTGCTCTACGCTGTAGGAGGAGGTCTACTTGAGGTGCTCGTCAGTCCCATAGTTGAGGCGTGTCCGTCCGACAATAAGGCGGGAGCTATGAGTTTACTTCACTCATTTTACTGTTGGGGAGTGGTAGCCGTCATAGCGCTTTCCACCCTTTGGCTGTGGGTATTCGGGCGCGACAGTTGGCGCCTGCTCTGCGTGCTGTGGTCTGTTATCCCGCTTGCAAACGCTTTTTTATTCACCCGCGTTCCGATAAACAGTCTCACCTCCGAAGGAGAGGGTATGAGCCTCGGCGGGCTTTTCAAGACTAAAATTTTCTGGATTTTCGCGCTGCTGATGTTTGCCGCCGGAGCCTCGGAGCTTGCTATGGCGCAGTGGGCGTCGGCATTTGCAGAGAGCGGACTCGGAATCGAAAAGGCTGTAGGCGACCTCGCAGGACCCTGCGTCTTTGCGGTACTTATGGGAATTGCCCGAACGGTCTACGCGAAAGCAGGCAGCAAAATAAAGCTCGAAAGATTCATACTTTTCAGCGGAATTATGTGCCTTGCGAGTTACCTTGCGGCTTCTCTATGCCCGATACCCGCCGTGGCGCTTTTGGGCTGCGGAGTTTGCGGCTTTTCGGTGGGAATAATGTGGCCGGGAGTATTCAGCCTTGCTTCGGCTTCAATTCCCAAGGGCGGGACTGCTCTCTTTGCGCTTCTCGCGCTTGCGGGAGACCTTGGCTGCACCGGCGGCCCGACGTTTGTGGGACTTGTGTCTTCGTCGTTTGGGGACAGTCTTAGGGCAGGGCTTTTAGCCGCGATAATCTTCCCGATAATTATGATTGCCGGAATACTTGTTTTGAAGCGTTCAAAAAAGAGACAAGGCTTTGTTACCGAAAATTCATAAAATTGTAACCGCTCTGGAATTGATTTTTTCGGAGCGGTGTTTTATAATAAAATTACCGACAAAATTCGGCATTATAATTCAAAAATTACCGCCGATTTTTGACGCTTTTCTGCGCATATTATAACTGCGGGAAAATCCCGCAGTTCAAGAGCGTTACAGGCGTGATTTGCGATAATCCGCCTTTTAAAGGAAAAACAAACGACAGGCGTCAGCCGCGGCATGACTTAATGCGACCGGCGCTGTGACAGGAAACGGAGATAACAATGTCAGTTAAAACACGATTTATTTCAATTATGTCCGCTGCGGTTATGACCTTGTCGCTCTGCGGCTGTATGTCTTTGGAGGACGGCCGTTATCAGAACAACGGTCAGACCTCGCAGACTGTTCCCAACGACGGTGAACCCCGCGTCTCGATTTCAACAGCCGCACCGCAGGAGACGGCGTCCGTTTCGACGGAGCCGGACGACATCGGTTCAACAACACAGTTGACCGATCCGCCGCATGAAGACGAAACTATGCCCGAAGCCGACAAAGAGGAACCCTCGGAGTCGGTAAGCGACGTAAGCGACGTTATAGAGCCTTTGGCTACTATGCAAAAGCGGGACTATTCGGCTCTTGACACCGAGTCTCACGGATACGGTCAGGGAGTCAGATTTGACGACTTAAACCGTCCGAAAGGCGCGCTTAATTTTAACGACGGATATTCAATTTATAACGCAAAAGCGATAAACGACACCGATGAAAAGGTGATAAACCTCACTTTTGACCAAGGCTATGAAAACGGTTTCACCTCTATGATTCTCGACACATTAAAAGAAAAGGGCGTAAAAGCGACTTTCTTTGTGGTAGGGGATTATGCCGAGCGTCAGCCCGAGCTTGTTCAGCGAATGATAGACGAGGGACACACCGTCGGCTCTCATTCAGTGAACCATTATTCGATGCCTGAGCTTTCGGTTGAGGAAGCCACGGAAGAGGTAATGGGTCTTCACAGATATATGCTTGAGCATTTCGGCATACAGATGACGCTTTTCAGACCACCGAAAGGTGAATATTCCGAAAAGAGCCTTGCGGTGACGGCGGATCTCGGATATAAGACGGTATTGTGGAGTTTTGCCTATGCCGACTGGGATACGGATAACCAACCCAATCCTCAGGAGTCTCTGCAAAAGCTTATTGACAGAGCCCATCCGGGAGCGATATATCTTCTGCACTCGGTATCCGAGACCAACGCAAATATTCTCGGAGATTTTATTGACGCAATGCTTGCCGAGGGATACACCTTTAGCTGTGAATTTTGAATACCGACAAAATAAAACGCCCGTTTCTGGTGAACGGGCGTTTTATGTTATTGAATTATTTCGTACAGTTCCTGTGCCGACTCTTTTCTTACTACCTCTGTTACCGCAGTTACCTTAGCCTTAAGCGGAACCTGTCCGAGATTAACTTCGATTATGTCTCCGACATTCACGTCGTAGGAAGCGCGGGCAATTTTACCGTTTACAGAAATCCTGCCTGCGTCGCAGGCTTCGTTGGCCACGGTGCGGCGCTTGATGAGCCGCGATACCTTTAAATACTTATCCAGTCTCATAAAAACCTCTTATTACGACAAAAAATTAACCGACCGGCACGGAACCGGTCGGTCAAAGCTTTTGATTACTTGGCTACTACGTCCTTGAGAGCCTTGCCTGCCTTGAAGGTAGGAACCTTCCTTGCAGGAATCTTGATCTGAGCCTTGGTTCTCGGGTTAATGCCAACCTTGGCATCGCGCTTCTTTACCTCAAAGGTTCCGAAACCGACAAGGGTGACCTTGTCGCCGTCAGCGAGAGCCTCAGTAATGCTGTTGACTACAGCATTGAGGGCCTTTTCGGCATCCTTCTTAGAGCAGGCAGCTTTAGCTGCAATCTTGTTTACAAGTTCGACTTTAGTCATTTTTGTTTCCTCCTGTTTTTGCATAAATCATATTTTCGCCGCGGACACCCGCAGGCTCAACATAAACACATTTTATACCGATTTTGCCCAAAAATCAAGCCTATTTTCCCAATATTTCCGCTTTAATGCGATTTTTAGTAGAAATGTCCAACAGGAGAATGAAAATTATGTACGATATAACGGCAAAAATTACAGAAACTGCTACAGAAAGGGCGTCGGAGAGGTACAGAGAAAAATTCTCATAAATTTTCAGCGCCGCAAAAGACGCCGCGGCACCGCCCAAAAGAGGAAGAAATACCGAATATGACGGTTTGGGTTTTGTTTTTGTTATTCTGTAGAGAGAACCGACGGATATCATACACATCACCCCTCCGCTTACCAAAGACGCGATTGCCGCGCCCGAAAGTCCGAGAGAGGGAATCGGGACGAGCAGGGTATTAAGTCCGAGCTTCACAAACGCCCCGAAAAGGTTTATTTTAATAGGAAGATCTGCCCGACCGACCGCCTGAAGCATCGAGTAGGAAGCGCCGCCGGCAGTAACAAAAGCCGTTCCGAGCGCCATAATGCTCAGGGGAACTGCGGTAACGGCTACCTCCTCGGCTCTTGATGAAAACAGCAACCCGAGAATCTGCCTTGACATAGCCGAAAGACCGATTCCGGCAGGTATTGAAATAAAGAGTATGACCGATATTACCCGTCTTATCTCCCTGCTGACTCTTTCGCCGTCCTTTCTTGCCCAGTATTCGGCGATGTTCGGCAAAGCGCTTTTTCCGAAGACAGAGCAGAGCGACGGCGCCAACCCGAAGACTGTAGCGGCAAGTCCCGTGAATGAGCCGTAAAGGTAGTTTGGCAGTTCTTTGAGTGAGACCCCGCTTGCAATAGCGTCAGCGTATTTTTCCATATAAAGCCACGGATTTTTTGCCAAAGACGTCTTGATGCAGAGAATAATCGTATAAAGGTCGACCATTCCCGCGAGGCTTGAAACTATCGCTGCCGCCGAGATGGGAAGTATAAGCCTTATGAGCTTTTTGCTTTCTTCCTTTATTTCGGCGTCTGTGGGTGAGATTTCCCGCTCGATGCCGTCGGAGCCGAGCCAGTGTCTTAAAAGCATAAACAGAAAGCTCGACATTTCCGAAACGGTCACCCCGAGTACAGCCGCCGCCGCGACGTATGGAAGCGATACTTCCGAAAGCTGCTGAATACCCGCGCAGTGGATTCCGAATACGTTCTTGTCGTCGATAAAGCGTATGTAAGCGTAATTCTGTGTAAAATACGCAAAACCGAGTCCCGCGGCCACCCTGACGACGGATTCGAGAATCTGTGAAAGGGCGGTGGGGGTCATATTGCGCAGACCCTCGTAATAGCCCCTGTAAATCGCGGTAACGGTTCCTAAGAACACGCAGGGTAAAATCGCGATGACTGCGGCTTTTGCGCCCTCGTTGCCGATAAACCGCCTTGTGATGAAGCCTGCAAATACCATCGGTACCGTTGAGCATAGTATACTCGGTATCAGAAAGAGCCGCAGTGCGGCGGTCTTTACGCCTTTTACGCTTTTAAGGCGTCCCTTTGCTTCGTTTTCCGAGACGAGCTGAGCGACAGCCGGCGTAAGGCTTGCGGCGCAAAGCGCGTACAGCGGCGTAAAAACGGCGTAGGCGCTTGAAAAGTACCCCATACCTATGCCGCCGAGAATGTTCGCAAGAAATATTTTGAATACAAGTCCCGCCGCCTTGCCGACAAAAACAGCGGTCATAAGAATAATCGAGCTGTGAATAAGTCCCTGCTTTTTCGTAATTGTCAACCCCTTAGAACAGTTTGTACTATTCTATTTTGACGTGGGACAATATAGAAGTCTTAAGTCGGAAAAGAGATTTTGTCTTCTGTTTTCTTGCCAGTAAGGGTTTGACATTTTCTGAACGTTGTGCTAAAATATCCCCGATTACATTTTCCGAACGAGGAGGATAATTATGTCGGAACCCGAAAGAAAAAAAGTCATATTCAGCGGAATACAGCCTACAGGCGTCTTTACTCTCGGCAATTATGTCGGAGCTGTGCGCAACTGGGGACCCTTGCAGGATGAATACGACTGCATATATTCCATCGTCGACGAGCACGCGATAACCGTCCGCCGCGACCCTGTCAAATTCCGCCAGCAGACCGTCGAGAGCTATGCTCTGCTTCTTGCCTGCGGAATCGACCCCGAAAAGTCTATAGTTTTCATTCAATCTCACAACCCGAACCACGCCCAGCTCAGTTGGATTCTGGGCTGCGTTACGCAGTTCGGCGAGCTTTCGAGAATGACCCAGTTCAAGGACAAGGCGGCAAAGCACGCCGACGATATCAACGCGGGGCTTTTCACCTATCCCGTGCTTATGGCTGCCGATATTCTCACATATAACGCCGACGTCGTCCCGATAGGCGATGACCAGCGTCAGCATCTCGAGCTTGCGAGAAATATTGCCGTGAGATTCAATCAGCGTTACGGCGAGACTTTCACCGTTCCCGAGGCGTATATACCCAAGGTCGGCGCGAGGATAAAGTCGCTTCAGGAGCCGACCAAGAAGATGTCGAAGTCCGATGACAACCCTAACTCCACCATCTACATTCTCGACGACAAGGACACTATTATACGCAAGTGTCGCCGCGCCGTCACCGACAGCGAGACCGAGATCCGCTATGCCGAGGGCAAAGACGGCATCAACAACCTGCTGACTATCTATTCCTGCGCCTCTGGCAAAAGCATAGAGGAAGCCGAAAAGGAGTTCGCGGGCTGCGGCTACGGCGACTTCAAGCTGGCTGTGGGCGAAGCTGTAGCCGACTGGTTGGAACCGGTGCGCACCGAGTACGCCCGCCTTATGAACGACAAGGCATACCTCAAGCAGTGCTGGACCGATGGCGCACAGCGCGCGTTCAGACTTTCAAATAAGATATACGCCAAGGCTTGCAGGAAGATAGGCTTTGTGGATTATCGGTGACTTGATATGAATTTTTTGCGGGAGTTCTACACTTCCGAGTAAGGAGAAAGATTATGAAATTAGGAATGGTGGGGCTTCCGAACGTAGGTAAAAGCACGCTTTTCAATGCTCTGACCAACGCCGGCGCGGAGTCGGCTAACTATCCTTTCTGCACTATTGAGCCGAACGTCGGCATCGTTTCGGTTCCCGACGAGCGACTTGACTGGCTCGCCGAGCTTTACGATACCTTGAGCTTCAAACCCGCTACTCTCGAATTTGTCGACATAGCGGGACTTGTCCGCGGGGCGTCAAAGGGTGAGGGACTCGGCAACAAATTTTTGGCGAATATCCGCGAGTGCGACGCTATAATCCACGTCGTGCGGTGCTTCGAGTCTGACGATATCATACACGTTGAGGGTTCCGTCGACCCGAAGCGCGACATTGAAACCATTGACCTTGAACTCATTTTTGCCGACCTCGAGGTGTTGGAGAGGCGTCTTGACCGCGCCAAAAAAGCCCTCAAGGGAGACAAGAAGTATCAGTCCGACATCGACATGACCGAGGCGCTTATCGCGCACCTGACCGACGGTAAGCCTGCGCGTTCCTATCGCTTTAACGATGAGGAGGCGGAGATGATAAAATCCACGCCGCTTCTCTCACAGAAGCCGGTCATCTACGCCGCCAACGTTTCTGAGGACGATTTTTCCGACATAGATTCCTGCAAAAACTATCAGGCGGTAAAGTCTATAGCAGACGCCGAAGGTTCGGTCGTGCTGCCTATATGCGCTCAAATCGAGGCGGAGATTTCCGAAATGGACGAGGAAGACAAGCAGATGTTCCTCGAAGAAATGGGGCTCAAGGTCTCGGGACTTAACCGCGTCATCAAAGAGGGCTACTCGCTCCTCGGGCTTATTTCTTTTCTGACCGCCGGTCACGACGAGTGCCGAGCGTGGACGATAAAGCGCGGTACGAAGGCTCCGCAGGCTGCGGGAAAGATTCATACCGACTTCGAGCGGGGATTTATCCGTGCTGAGGTGGTCGCGTTCGACGACCTCAAAGCCTGTGGAAGTATGAACGCTGCAAAGGAAAAAGGGCTTGTGCGCTCCGAGGGAAAGGACTACGTTGTGCAGGACGGAGACGTAATTCTTTTTAGATTTAACGTGTAGTTTTGGACGCTCACACCCTGATCACCGCTTATTCCTTGAGGAAAAGTTTTCAAAACTGCTGAAATAAAACAGAGCGGAGGTTTAATATGGCTGAAAAAGCGCGCCTAACCCTTCTAAAAATTTACAGAACTATGGCAAAATACAGATTCGTTATTTACGCAGCCTGCCTTGCTTTTGGCATGGTGTATATCATAAAGAATATTATACGGACCGGTACTGCTGATATCTTAGGCTCTGGAGTGCCGTTTGCGGCGGTAATACTTATTATGGCTTTACTGCCGTTTTACCGCTTCCGGCTTTTCGCCTCCGATTATATCGTCGAGCTTGTATTGCTTCCGTTCTTCGCGGTGTTTCTCATCATTTTTATAATAATAGGCTTTGCCACCGAAAACGAGCTTTTGGGGATAATGTCCTGCACGGTAATCGCCGTTCAAGCTATTTATTCAAAGAAGATATCCGCGCACGAAAGCGATTTTTAATCACGCAAAAAAGACCTCCCGCAGGGGAGGTCTTTTTATGTGTTTTTGATTATCCGAGTTCAGCGAAGTACTTGATGGTTCTTACCATCTGGCTGGTGTAGCTGTTCTCGTTATCGTACCAAGAAACTACCTGAACCTCGTAAAGACCGTCGGCGATCTTGGCAACCATAGTCTGTGTGGCGTCGAAGAGGGAGCCGTATCTCATACCGATAACGTCGGAGGATACGATAGGATCTTCGTTGTAGCCGTAGGACTCGGAGGCGGCAGCCTTCATAGCGGCGTTGATGCCGTCCTTGGTGAGCTCGTCTGCCTTGACGACAGCGGTAAGAATGGTGGTGGAGCCGGTGGGAACGGGGACTCTTTGTGCGGAGCCGATGAGTTTGCCGTTCAGCTCGGGGATTACAAGACCGATAGCCTTGGCGGCGCCGGTGGAGTTAGGAACGATGTTGGCAGCGCCGGCACGGGCTCTGCGGAGATCGCCCTTGCGGTGAGGACCGTCGAGGATCATCTGGTCGCCGGTGTAGGCGTGAATGGTCGACATAATGCCGCTCTGAATGGGAGCGTAGTCGTTGAGAGCCTTAGCCATAGGAGCGAGGCAGTTGGTGGTGCAGGAAGCTGCGGAAATGATAGTGTCGTCCTTGGTGAGAGTATTTTCGTTTACGCCGTAAACAATAGTGGGGAGGTCGTTTCCGGCAGGAGCGGAGATGACAACCTTCTTAGCGCCGGCGTCGATATGAGCCTGACTCTTTGCCTTAGAGGTGTAGAAGCCGGTGCATTCGAGAACTACGTCTACGCCGAGCTTGCCCCAAGGAAGGTTCTGAGCCTTAGGCTCTGCATAAATAGTGATTTCTTTTCCGTCGACGATGATGGCGCCGGGAGTGACGACGGTCTTGCCGTCCTCAGCGTAAACAGCGGGCTTTACGTCAACAGTGTGAAGATTCTCACCGATCTTTCCGCAGTAACCGCCCTGAGCGGTATCATACTTGAGAAGATGAGCGAGCATTTCGGGGTTAGTGAGGTCGTTGATGGCAACGATCTCGTAGCCGGGAGCGTTGAACATCTGGCGGAAAGCAAGACGTCCGATTCTTCCGAAGCCGTTAATTGCAACTTTTACTGACATAATGAGTTACCTCCTGTAAAATTTTGCGCTTTATTGCACCTATATATTACACCAAAACAATGCTCTTTGCAAGTCCTTTGGGAAAAAAATATCAATAAATTTTCCGAACAAAGCAGAAAAAAATATACTTTCTCAAAAATTCGGAAAAATACTTTACTATTCGACAAAAAAATGCTATACTGAAAACAGTAACGGATTGTGGGTGATATAATGAACGACATCGAAAACACGGGTATAAATCCGGCAATACTCAGCGAGTTTCTTACGCGTGCGCTTGCGATTGATCAGGAGCTTCACTACCGCCTTGAGAGCGCGGATATGATAGAGGAAGCCCGGCTTGTTCGCGAGCAGGCGAGATGCTGTCTTCGTTCGCTGGCTCAGGTTCAGAATTACTTTGAAGCCTCCGTATACCGCGACGGAAAGGTAAGACCTACAGTTTTCAATCTTTCCGAGCTTATGGAAGACATAGCGTCTGCCGTTCGTTCAAGGACACGCAGTATAAGAATAGAAATCACTTACGATATAGAAAAAGGTGTTTTCTGCCTTGCCGACCCTGACCGTCTTTCGGTATGCGTTGTAAACCTGATAGTAAACGCGCTTCAGAACGTTGATCAGGACGAGGGAAAAATAAAGATATCCCTTAAACGTCAGCCTGACTGTGCAAATATATCGGTGATTGACAACGGCTACGGAATGACTAACGGTGAGCTTTCGGAGCGTCTTTATCGCGACGGAGGTTCTCAGGGACTGGATATTCTCAGAATGTTCTGCGAAAGCGTAGGAACCAAGCCTTTGACGGAAACAACTGAAAACGGCGGCTTCAGCATAACCGTTAAGGTGCCGCTTGCGCCGCCGTCTGACGTTATTGAGCTAAGAGCCGATGTCGAGCATATAAAAACCGGAACTATGGCTCCTTACACGCTTTTGATTTATAAGTACGACGGAGCTTCCGCAATACTTTGATATATATTATTACTCGTAATCCTCGTCTGCAAACTTTTTAAGGTAGAATCTGTGAGCGATAAGATAGCTTACTATGCAGAGCAAAGCCTGAATGACCGCTCCGACAAGAGCGTAAATCTGCGGGTCGTCATTGAATTTTGAGAGCCAAAAGCTTGTGAAATACAAGTTCTTAACGACGGCTACTACCTTTTTGTCGGTCATATATTCGAGGATAAACACAGGCGCGTAGTATACCGCCGCAGTAAGAATAACGATTATCGCCACCGCCACGGGATTGTAAAGACCGTAGGCGGTGTGTCGTTTTGCGTCGTCCCAGAAAAGCCAGATCAAAAGCCATACAGGAATTATCCACGAAATAAGGCTCAGAGTCTCGGGGTTATCATAAAGAGCAAGCCGCGGCAGAAAGGTTCCCGCTATTCCTAAAATTGCGGTTCTTCCGATGATTGTCGCGAAAATATTTATCAGCCAGAAAAGTCCGAATCTTGCCCAACCGTACAGCACAGTACGAAGACTGTCTCTTTCTTCCATAATGTCATCCCCTTTAAGTATATCGGAAAGCCGTCTGCGTTTTATATATATTCATTATATCATATTTTTTTCGGCATATCAAGAGTATTTGTACAAAAACATCAAAAAGGTGTACAAGCCGTCAGAAAAGGGGTAAAAATAAAATTCGGGGTTATATTCCCCGAATTTTTTATATCTTCATCGCAGCAGCATTAAGCGGCGCAGAAGCGCCGCTTAATGCGTAAGCATAGCACGCAGGCTATGCAGAAGGGGGAATCGGGAACACTGTAGGAGGTTCCCGGTCAGAGGGCGTCCGTCTATGCGTGGCCCTCAGCCGCCGTTTTTGACGCTTTTTTTGGAAGCATCACCGGCGGAATACCGAACTGATGTTAAAAATCAGTTGCAGCCGCAGCCGCAGTCGTTGTTGTTATTGCATCCGCAGCCGTTGTTGTTGCAGCCGCAGGTGTTGCAGCCGCAGGTGTTGCAGCCGTTGAAGCCGAAGAGGATGATCAGAATGAGAATGATTATCCACCAGTAGCCGTTTCCGAAGTAGTTCATACGTTTATCTCCTTCAAGTAAGTTTTGAAGCACTTCATACTTCATACTACAGTTTATGATATTCCCGAAAATGTGTTACAGCTATGGGTAAATCGTAAGCAAGCGGTCTTCGGCATAGAATTTACCGTGCGTGATTATAACACTGAAATCTGCCGATAATTGATATCGGAATATTTATCGGAAAGGAAGGACGGATATGTTTGAATTTAATGAGCTGTACGGCAGCGACAACTTCACCGATTCGGCGCTCAGAGCGGTGAGCCACGGTATACGCCGCGCAAGTCAGATGGGACACACCTACGTCGGCACCGAACACCTTCTTTTGGGACTTCTCAGTGAGGAATCGTCTGCGGCTGCGTCGATACTTGAAAGATTTTCGGTGAGCTATAAGGCGGTAGAGCAGAAAATATACGAGCTTATAGGAACCGGCGAGCCCACAACGGTAACAGGCGCTCAGCTCACACCCGCGGCAAAAAGGTGCATACGTTTTGCAATGCGCACAGCGTCGGAGATGTCAAACACCAAAACCGGAACAGAACATCTTCTCTGTGCAATTTTGAATCAGCAAAACTCTACCGCCCGAAGTATACTCTATGACCTTAACTGCAATATTTCCAGACTGTATACCAGTGCGGGCGAAGCGGTGGAAAAGAGCGCCGTTTTGGGTAACGCGAAGGAACAGCCGAAGCTTGCTCAGCTTGAAAAATACGGTTTTGATATGGTAGAGCGCGCGAAAAAGTCGGGATACGACCCTTGTGTGGAGCGCGACGCGGAGCTTGAGAGAATGATAGAGATTCTTATGCGCCGCGGAAAGAACAATCCGTGTCTTGTCGGCGAGGCAGGAGTCGGGAAAACCGCGATTGTAGAGGCTTTGGCGACAAAAATAGCCAACTGCGACGTCCCGCAGCCGCTTATCGGAAAGAGGATATTTTCGCTCAGTCTGACATCGCTGCTCGCGGGAGCAAAATATCGGGGCGACTTTGAGGAACGTCTTAAGGCATGTATTGAGGACGCAAGCCGGACAGGCGACGTAATACTGTTTATAGACGAGCTTCACACGCTCGTGGGAGCAGGAGCCGCCGAAGGTGCGATTGACGCCGCGAACATTCTCAAGCCTATGCTTGCGCGCGGCGAGCTTCGTCTGATAGGGGCGACAACCTATGACGAATACCGCCGCACGGTTGAGGGGGATAAGGCGCTTGAACGGCGTTTCTGCGTTATAAAGGTAAGCGAGCCGACTCAGGAGTCGGCGGTTAGGATGCTTGCACGTCTCAAATCAAAGTATGAGCAGCATCACAGCGTAGTCATAGAACAGTCGGCACTTGAGGCGGCAGTCAGGCTTTCGGCAAGGTATATCACCGACAGATATTTACCCGACAAGGCCATCGACATCATCGACGAGGCCTGCGCATCTGTGAAGCTAAGAGACTTTACAAGCGTAAATTCAAAGAACGATTTGTCTTCGGCATTTAACGATTATGTAAGCGGGAAGATTCCCAAAGAAAGGTATTTTGAGGAGCTTTTCAGGCGCACGGGCGGCTCAGGTGGGGTTCCGAGGGTAAGAGCGGAGGATGTGGAAAGGATAATTACTTTACAGACCGCAATTCCTCAGGAACGTCTGTTAGCGGTAAAATCCGAGGATGTCTTCAAGGAACTTTCCGAAAGGATAATCGGGCAGCCCGAAGCCGTTGGCTCCCTGATAAGCGCTCTCAAGCGTTCGGGTTCGGGACTGCGCTCCGGCGATGGACCTATAGCGGCGCTGATGTTTTCCGGACCGACGGGCGTCGGAAAAACAGAGCTTGCGCGGGCGCTGTCCAAGAGTCTTTTCGGCAGCGAGGATTCGCTTGTCAGATTTGATATGTCGGAGTTTTCCGAGAGATACAGCGTTTCGCGGCTGATAGGCTCGCCGCCGGGATATGTGGGCTTCCAGCAGGGCGGCGAACTGACAGAGAAAGTCCGCAAAAGACCGTCGTGCGTGCTGCTGTTTGACGAATTTGAAAAGGCCGACCGCGAGGTCGCGGCGCTTCTTTTGCAGTTGCTCGACACCGGTTTTCTTACCGATTCCAACGGCAGGCGCGTGTCGTTCAAGAGTACGGTTGTTATTCTGACCACTAACGCCGTTTCGACAAAGAGCGCTTCATGCGGGTTTTCCGGTAACGGCGCAGAAAGCAGCGCTCGAGGCGGGCTTTCAAAGGTGTTTTCCTACGAGCTTATGAACCGTCTTGACGCCGTATGTTCGTTCAGAAGGCTTTCGCTCGAGGACTGTGAAAAGATAGCACAGATGCGTTTTGACGAGCTTGCCGGACGGGCGAAAGAGCAGGGTATAGAGCTTGAACCTGACAACGGCGTAGTTCGTGCGATAGTTGACGGAGCCGATTACCGGAATTTCGGCGCACGTGAAATTGCACGGGTTATAGCCGAAAAAATTGAGAATCCTCTTGCGGATATGCTGCTTTCCGGCGCGAGCGGCACGGTAAAGGTCGTATCGGACGGCGGCGCGATAAGCTTTGAGCAGACGCCGGTTCTGTCGGCGTGAAAAAAGTCCCTGCTATATAGCAGGGACGCTTTATTTATTTTACCGCTTCAAAAGCCTGTCTGAGGCTGCTCACGCCGATAACTTCGATATCGTCATACTGTCTGATGTTTTTAAGTGAGTGGCGTGGGACGATACATTTTGAGAAGCCGAGTCTGCGAGCCTCCTGAATACGCTGTTCGATGTGTGAAACCGAGCGTATCTCTCCGCCGAGACCGATTTCTCCGAATGCTATCACGTCGTCGCCTATGGGTTTGTCGGTCAGCGAGGAATAGAGCGCCATAGCTACCGGCAGGTCGGCGGCGGGTTCGTTTATTCTGAGACCTCCGATGATATTTACATAAACGTCGAGCGCTCCGTAGTAGAAGCCGAGCCGTTTTTCGAGGACTGCGAGTATGAGCCATACGCGGTTGAAGTCGAAGCCTGTTGTGACCCGCCGCGGCGCACTTGCGCCGCTCTTGGCGACGAGCGCCTGAACTTCGGCGAGAATCGGCCTTGTACCCTCCATAGCGCATACGACGCAGCATCCCGAAACTCCCTTCGGACGCCCGGAAAGCAGCATCTGCGACGGATTTTCGACCTGTTCAAGACCTCTGTCCCGCATCTCGAAAACTCCGATTTCATTTGTGGAACCGAAGCGGTTCTTTGCCGCACGCAGTATTCTGTATGAGAGATTTCTGTCGCCCTCAAAGTAAAGCACAGCGTCTACGATGTGTTCCATAACTTTCGGTCCCGCTATTGCGCCGTCCTTGTTGACATGTCCGACAATGAAAAAGGGTATCTCCTCGGATTTGGCGAGCCTCATAAAGAGGTTTGCGCACTCTCTGACCTGTGTGATGCTTCCGGGTGCGGAATTTATTTCGGCGACCGACATAGTCTGAATCGAGTCGATGATAACAATATCGGGTTTGGTTGCCGATACCGTGTCGGCAATGGTCTGGGCGTCGGATTCAGCTAAAAGGAAGAGATTTTGGCAGCTCACGCCGAGGCGTTCCGCTCTGAGCTTTATCTGCCTTACGGATTCCTCGCCCGAGACATAAAGAATACTGTTTTCGTTTCCCAAAAAACGGCATATCTGAAGCAAAAGAGTTGATTTTCCGATGCCGGGTTCGCCTCCAAGCAGTACCAGCGAGCCTTTTACAAGTCCTCCGCCGAGTACTCTGTCGAGCTCGTTGAATCCGGTTTTATATCTCACTTCCGACGTTTCCGTGAGGTCGACGTCGTTTAAGTTTACTGCTTTTTGCGAGACGCGTGATGCAGTTCTTGCGGAAGATGAGCTTTTTAAAACAACCGGCTCGGTTTCTTCAAAGGTGTTCCATTCGCCGCAGCTTGGACAGCGGCCGTTCCATTTCGGGCTTTCGTAACCGCAGGAGCGGCATATAAACACACTTTTTGCTTTGGACATATTTTTAACTTCCTTTCATCTTGTCAGGATGCGCTTATTTTGCTGATTTCAAATATATAATCGCAGATGCTTTTATAAATCGTAAATGCAACCTGAGACTGATATTCATCGCTTTCGAGCTTTGCGGCCTCGTCGGGGTTTGACAAAAAGCCGCATTCCGCCATCACAGCGGGACATTCGGCGTTGTGAAGCAGGTAAATTTCCGTACCTACCGGTTTGATTTCGCGGGTGTTTTCTGGCTGAAGCATCAAAACGAAATTACCCTGCATAATGGCTGCGAAGCGTTCGCTTTCGGAGCTTTCCGCGGGATAGAACATCTGAGCGCCGCTGTATTTCGGGTCGGTGAACTGGTTCTGATGTATCGACACAAAGACCGCGTTGTCGAAGGAGTTGATAATGTTGAGGCGGTTAGCCATATCGGATTTTTTCTGATTTCCGAGTCCCGTTATGCCGGTGTCGTGGATAGAGCGGTCGGTATCGCGCGTTACCTCGACCTGAAAGCCGGTAAATCTGAGCATTTCTCTGAGCTTAAGGAGGATATTGAGGTTGATGTCTTTTTCCTCCGCGCCGTTTACGCTCACACAGCCGCTGTCGATGCCGCCGTGTCCGGCGTCCAATATGATTACAGGAAGGGAATTTTCCGCCTCAGCTCCCACAGGAACAGCCTGTTCCGGCAGGGTAGA
Source organism: uncultured Clostridia bacterium (assembly GCA_947627235.1). Taxonomy (GTDB): domain Bacteria; phylum Bacillota; class Clostridia; order Oscillospirales; family Ruminococcaceae; genus Faeciplasma. The sequence goes on from CANQVG010000001.1 coordinate 24,276, forward strand.
GGTCTTTATGAATCCGAAAACCAAAAGATATGTGCAGAGCAATACTATAAGCGCGCCGACGCGGTTGACCCAAAGTTTTTTTAACATATTCTTACCTCCGTAGTCTTTTTTACAAGACTATGAGGTTGTCTCGCAATTTATGACCTGTCTTTTCCGCCGTAAAGGATTTTTTCTTTGAGGTCTACATGCTGATATCCGATATAAAAAGCCGCCCAGCAGGTGAGGACAAAAAGAAGAGGCAAAATAGTGAGGAATATCATTCCGGCTGCAGAAAGCTCAGTCGCCGGAACGCTGACCGACATCGAGCGTCCGGCTTCGTCGAACTCGAGATGATTCGGAGCAAAGATATAAGTAACCGGCATAAAGTAGAAAGTAAGGGTTTTGTACCACGGGAAGAAGTCAAAGCCGAGGACTCCGAATTTTGAAAGATAAAGCAGTATGACGAAGATGTAGTTGATTCCCGCGGGAACCGCGCCGATGACAGCTCCGAAGTGCTTTGTGTTTTCACTGAGACCCTCGCGGTTGAATTTTGTGTTAGCTCTTGCTCCTGCCTTATTGCAGAAGTCGGCATATATGCAGAGAGAGGCGCCTATAGAGCAGAACCCGAACAGCCAGCACATAATTGTACCGAAATTCTGGTAACACATAGGGAAGAAGTAGTTTATTACAAAGCCGGCAAGTTCGCAGAGAATAAGAAAAAGCGCGGATTTTATCAGGAGTTTTGGTTTGTTCATTTTATCATTTCCTTTCGCAGTCTGCGGTTTTTAATAATTATACTCCAATGCTGCGAGAAAAACAAGAGGGTTTTGTACCTTTGCTTGCAGCTAAGACTTTGCGCTTTGAATTTTGCGTTGAAAAAGCGCTCAGACGCCGCACCTGCGCGCTTTGACGGCGAAGCCCGCCCGCGCTTCGCGCGGGTCCCCGCACGGCTCTGCCGTGCGGGGGCAGCCGTCCTGCGGACGGCTCGGGCTTCGCCTGCACCAAGAGCTGAATCGGGCGCGTTCCCAACATATGTTAAGGTGCGGGATTAAAGGCTCTCTGAAAATTTTCCTCAAACAGTTGCAAAAAATCTCCGACAGTGCTACAATAAATATGTATATATTCTGACACCTTTTGGAGGTCAATATGAAGATTATAATTGCGGGATGCGGCAAAATCGGCGTCTCGGTGCTCGCAAGCCTCGCGCAGGAGGGTCATGACATCACAGCCATAGATAACGACAGCAGCGTCATTGCCGAGCTTACCAATGTTTACGACGTTATGGGCGTCTGCGGCAATGCTGTCGACTGCGATACGCTTATGGAAGCGGGAGCTGCCGATTGCGGGATGTTCGTCGCTATGACAGACTCCGATGAACTCAATATGCTGAGCTGTTTTCTTGCCAAAAAAATGGGTGCGCAAAACACCATAGCGCGTATTCGCAACCCTGAGTACAACGATTCGAGCCTCGGATTTATGAGGCAGCATCTTGAGCTTTCTATGGCGATAAACCCGGAGCTCAGAGCCGCAAATGAGCTTTATAACATCTTAAAATTCCCGTCGGCGCTTAAAATAGAAACGTTTTCGCAGCGAAATCTTGAAATGATTGAGTTTAGGCTCAGCGAGGAAAGCGACCTTGCCGGCAAGAGCATAATCGAGATCAGAAAGAAATATGACGCAAAGTTTCTCATCGGATGCGTGCAGCGCGGTGACGACGTATATATTCCCGGAGGCAACTTTATTCTTCGGGCGGGGGATAAAATAGGTCTTACAGCTTCGCAGAGCGAGATGCAAAAGCTTCTTAAAATGCTCAATTCACTCAGGCGTCAGGCAAAGAACATACTCATTCTCGGCGGCAGCAAGACGGCTTATTATCTTGCAAAGATGTGTGAGGCGTCGGGAAGCACCGTGAAAATCATCGAACAGGATGAGGCGCGCTGCCTTGAGCTTACATCTTTGCTTCCGTCCGCCACAATAATCCACGGCAACGGAGCCGAGCAGGAACTGCTTATGGAGGAAGGTCTTGCAAGCTGCGATGCTTTTGTCGCGCTTACGGGTATGGACGAGGAGAATATACTGCTGTCGATTTTCGCGTCGATGCAGAACGTCCCTAAGACCGTTGTAAAGATAAATCGGGACGAGCTCGTCTGGCTTGCGCAGAAAATAGGCATCGAAAGCGTTGTTTCGCCGAAACAGATAACCTCGAATATTCTCGTTCAGTATGCACGTGCGCTCGAAAACTCATCAGGATCGGCAGCCGTAGAGACCTTATATAAACTCTTTGACGGCAAGGCTGAGGCTCTTGAGTTTATCGTAAAGACAGAATCGAAGCTCACGGGAGTTACGCTCAAGGATATAAGTCTCAAGCCGAATATCCTAATCGGGGGCATAATGAGAGGCAGAAAGACGATAATTCCATCCGGCGTTGATATGATTCTCCCGGGCGACAGAGTTATAGTGATATCCTCCAACAACCGTCTCAACGACATATCCGACATTCTCAAATAAAAAGGAAACCGGTGTATATATGAATCGCAAAATGGTATTTCACATATGCGGACAGATGCTGCTGATAGAGGCTGCACTGCTGGTTTTGCCGCTGATAACGGCTCTCATATACGGTGAGAGCTGCGCTCTGGCAATTCTTGCGACAATAGGCATAGCCTTGGTTCTCGGGGCTGCGCTTATGCTTATTTTCCGTCCCGACGACACCGTCATATATTCCCGCGAGGGCTTTGTGATAACCGCGCTGACATGGTTTGCTTTCTCGGCTGTCGGAGCGCTTCCGTTCGTGATATCGGGGGAGATACCCTCATACATAGACGCCTTTTTCGAGACTGTCAGCGGCTTTACCACGACAGGAGCCTCGATTCTGCGCAATGTAGAGGAGATGAGCCGCGGACTGCTTTTCTGGCGCAGCTTTACCCACTGGGTCGGCGGTATGGGAATACTCGTTATGGTTATGGCGGTACTCCCGATGACCACCGATCGCTCGATTCACATAATGCGCGCCGAAATGCCGGGACCTATCGTCGGCAAACTGGTGCCGCGCGTGCGGCAGACCGCGAAAATTCTGTATGTAATCTATATAGCATTCACTCTGCTTGAAATAGTGCTGCTTCTTTTCGGCGGAATGAACCTCTTTGAAGCCTCCGTTCACGCCTTCGGAACGGCAGGTACCGGCGGCTTCGGTGTAAAGGCTGACAGCATTACAAGCTACAATCCGTATATACAGTGGGTAATGACCGTGTTTATGATGATATTCGCGGTGAATTTCAACCTCTACTATCTTATGCTGATAAGGCGTTTTAAGGCAGCGCTGTCGAGCGACGAACTCTGGGTATACCTCGGGATAATCGCCGTTTCCGTGACTCTTGTATCGGTAAATATCGCTCCGCTTTACGCTACCGTTGAAGAGACCGTCAGAAAAGCCGCTTTTCAGGTACTCTCAATAATCTCGACCTCAGGTTTTGCGACCGCAGATTTCAACCTCTGGCCTCAGTTTTCAAAGAGCATACTCTTTGCGCTGATGCTGATAGGCGGCTGCGCGGGCTCGACCGGCGGCGGACTTAAGGTCTCCCGCGCGCTAATGCTTTTCAAATCCGGACGCCGCGAGCTTAAAAAGATGCTCCATCCGCGCTCGGTTTCGTCTGTGAGGCTCGAGGGTAAGACCGTCGACGACGCAACCATATCAAGCGTCGGGGTTTATTTCGCATTTTACGTTGCGATTCAGCTTTTGGCGTTTATACTCATAAGCTTCGAGCCGTTTGACTTCGAGACCAAGATAACGAGCGTCGCCGCCTGCTTCAACAACGTCGGACCCGGACTCGGCGCGGTGGGTCCCGCAGGCAACTACGCCGACTATTCGGCGTTTTCAAAGCTTGTGCTGTCTGTAGCGATGCTTTTCGGCAGACTTGAAATCTATCCCGTCATCTTCCTGCTCAGCCCGTCGGTGTGGTTTAAAAAGAGATAAAGTCGCGGTTGACCGAAAGGAGAGAATCTGAAATGGTAATAATGCTTCTTGTTTTCGCTGCGCTTGTCGCGCTCGGCTTTGTGTTTCTTAGCGGCAGGGGACTGTCGCTTATAGCCGGCTATAATACCTTGTCGAAATCGGAAAAAGATAGGTTCGACACTAAAAAGCTCGGCAGATTTATGGCGGTATTTATGTTCGTTTTGGCAGGGTGTTGGCTCGTCATTATCGCAGGATTTGCCATCGGCATAAAACCTATTGCGTGGTGGGGGATGCTTCTGTTTTTAGTTGCGGCTGTAACCGGAGTTATCCTTGCAAATACCGGCAACCGCTTTCTAAAATAATTCTGCAAGAAAGTGATTTTATGGAAAGACTTAACTTTGAAACGCCGTCGATTTCCCGCAAAACCGACGCGATTGAATATATAGACGAGTTCCGCGAATATGGCTCTGATATCAACGGCTCAGGCGGCTTGGACCGTTTCACCGGCGACTATGAGGGCTGGCTTTTAAAGCTTGAAGCCGACCGAAACAGGATTCCCGATGAAAAAAGGTCCCCCGGCGAGACATATTTTTTAGTGCGGCAGAGCGATAAAAGGATCGTCGGAATGATAAATATCAGGTATGTCCTGAACGAGCGGCTGAAAAAATACGGTGGGAATATCGGTTACTCCATTCGCCCGACCGAAAGAAGAAAGGGCTATAACAAAATCAATCTCTATCTTGCCCTGAAGCTCTGTCAACTCCACGGCGTTAAAAAGGTTCTTCTTGATGCTAATACCGACAACCCCGCGTCGTGGAAGACGATTGAGGCTCTCGGCGGAGCGATGCTGAGGGAATATTTTGATGATGAATTTGACCACTGCATGGTCAGGGATTATGAAATCGACGTTGACGCGAGCCTTGAACGGTTTTCAAAAATTTACGAGCCTATGGTCGCGAAGATATAAAAAAGACCGTATCCGAAAAGATACGGTCCCTTGCTTTTTATCAAACCATAAGCTCGCTTATCAGCCCGCTCAGCTCCTCGGCGTCCTCGATTTCGAGTCCCGAAAGAAGCCTTGCCTGCGCGTAGAGCAGCTTGCAGTATTTCGCGCACTTATCTTTGTCGCTGCCGTAAAGCTCCTTTATCTTCGCAGTGACGGCATGCTCGCTGTTGATTTCAAGCACGAGCGACGCTTTCAGACCTTCGCCCGCATCGGGCATCTTCGAGAGAACCCTCGCCATTTCTATCGTCATTCCGCCCTCGCTCGAAAGAGCCGCCGGATGACCGCCGAGGGCGTTGGAGAACTTGACCGAATTAAGCCCGCCGACGCTTTCTTTGATGAAGTCTAAAAGCTCCTTACCGCTCTCGTTTTCCTCAGCGAGCTTTTTGGTCTCCTCCTCGGTGTTGAGGTCAAGCTCGTCGGTAGAGACGTTCACAAACTTCTTGTCTTCAAAGCTCATAAGCGTCTGGAGCGTGAACTCGTCGACGTCCTCGGTCAGCAGGAGTATTTCGTAGCCTTTCGACTTGACCGCTGCCGCCTGTGGGAGCTTAAGCGCCTTTTCGGGGGTATCTCCGCAGGCGTAGTAGATGCTCTTTTGCTCCTCGGGCATACGCGCGACGTATTCCTTGAGGGTGGTATACTTCATCTCGTTGGAGGAGATGAACATAATCAAATCCTGAAGCTGTTCTTTGTGGGTTCCGTAGTCGGAGTAGACGCCGAACTTGAGCTGCGAGCCGAACGCCTTGAAGAACTTTTCATACTTTTCTCTGTCGGTTTCAAGGAGCTTCAGAAGCTCGCTCTTTATCTTCTTTTCGACCGCTTTGGCGATGGTTCTTAGCTGATGGTCCTGCTGAAGAGTCTCGCGCGAGATATTGAGCGAGATGTCGGAGCTGTCGATAAGTCCCTTGACAAAGCTGAAGTAGTCGGGGAGCATTTCGGCGCAGCGGTCCATTACCATAACTCCGCTCGAATAGAGCTGCAAGCCTTTTTCGTAGTTTTTGGAGTAGTAGTCAAAGGGCGCGTGAGAGGGAATATATAGCAGGGCGGTGTATTCTACGGTACCCTCCTGCCTGTAGTGCATAACCTTTATCGGCGGCTCGTAGTCGAAGAACTTGGCGCTGTAGAAGCTGTTGTACTCCTCCTCGGTGACCTCCGCCGCCGGTTTTTTCCATAGCGGAGTTATGGAGTTGAGCGTTCTGCGTTCTATTACCTTTTCGGTCTCGTCTTTTTTGCCCTCGACCGGCTTTGTGACCTCAAAGTCCATTCTTATGGGGTAGTGGATATAGTCGGAATACTTCTTGACGAGACGCTGAATCGAATAGGGTTCGAGGAAGTCGCAGTAGTCCTCCTCCTCGGAGTCGGGCTTGATGTGAAGCGTTATCTCGGTGCCTACGCTGTCTTTTTCGCACTCCTCAAGAGTGTAGCCGTCGACACCCTCCGATTCCCACTTCCAGGCTTTCTCGGCACCGTAAACCTTTGACACGACAGTGACCTTGTCCGCCACCATAAACGCAGAGTAGAAGCCCACGCCGAACTGACCGATTATGTCGACGTTTTCTGCTGAATTTTCGCTCTTGAAGTCGAGCGAGCCGCTCTTTGCTATGGTGCCGAGGTTGTTTTCAAGCTCTTCCGGGGTCATTCCGCAGCCGTTGTCCGATACGGTAAGGGTACGCGCGTCGCCGTCGACGGCGAGCGAAATCTCGTATTCCGAGCGCGGCAGACCGGAGTCGCTGTCGGTCAGCGACTTGAAGTATCTTTTGTCAATAGCGTCGCTCGCGTTTGAAATAAGCTCTCTCAGGAAAATTTCCTTGTGGGTATAGATGGAGTTTATCATCATATCGAGCAGCTTTTTCGACTCTGTCTGAAATTGTTTCTTTTCCAAAACCAATTACTCCTTTTTGTTGATATTAAAATTTTACCAATATATATTTTAGCACGTCCGCGTGAAAAATCAACCTTTTTCACTTTACTTTTTTTAAAAAGGGTGATATACTTACTTCTGAAAACAATTTCGTATCTGAAAGGAAGCGTTGATATGTCTGTTCTTGTAACCGGCGGAGCGGGCTATATAGGCTCTCACACCGTTCTCGCGCTTTTAGAGCGCGGCTATGAAGTCGTGGTCTTCGACAATCTCTCAAACTCCTGTGAGGAGTCGCTTAAAAGGGTGGAAGAAATCACCGGGAAAAGGATAAAATTCTACGAAGCGGATATGTGCGACGCCTCGGCTATGGACCGTATTTTCAATGAAAATCCCGAAATAACTTCGGTGATTCATTTTGCGGGACTCAAGGCGGTTGCCGTTTCCGTCTCTCAGCCGATAGAATACTACAAAAACAACATCGGCGGCACTCTTACGCTTGTCGATGCAATGCGTGCGCACGGTGTAAAGAATATAATTTTCAGCTCCTCGGCAACCGTTTACGGCGAGGCGGCGGAGATTCCCACCACCGAAAAATGCCCGAAAGGAGTATGCACCAATCCCTACGGCTGGACCAAGTCGATGATAGAGCAGATACTCACCGACGTTCATACCGCCGACCCGAGCTGGAACGTTATTTTGCTGAGATACTACAATCCTGTCGGCGCGCATAAAAGCGGTCTTATCGGCGAGGACCCGCAGGGTGTTCCGAACAATCTTACTCCCTATATAGCGCAGGTTGCCGTTGGAAGAAGACCGCATTTGAATGTAAACGGCCACGACTATAACACTCCCGACGGCACAGGCGTGCGCGACTATATTCATGTCGTTGACCTCGCCGAGGGACACATCAAGGCGCTTGAAAAGATAGACGTTCTCGGCGGCGAAGTAAAGATATACAACCTCGGAACCGGTAAGGGCTCCTCGGTTTTCGACGTTCTTCACGCTTATGAGCGCGCATGCGGCAGAGAATTGCCTTATGTGATTGCACCGCGCCGTCCCGGCGACTGTGACATCAGCCTCGCGGACCCTTCGCTCGCCGAGAAAGAGCTCGGCTGGAAGGCAAAGCTCACGCTCGACGACATGTGCCGCGACTCGTGGAACTGGCAGAGTAAGAACCCCTATGGTTACAGGAATGCGGAAGCTGTTTAAAAATCCTCTAAATAATACTCAAAACTTGCATTTTGCCCGACTTTTTTGAGTCGGGCAAAAAATTTTCTTGCATGTCGGAAGAAAAAAGTGTATAATATATTCGATATATTTTGCGGTCAAATATGTATGCTGATTTATGAAAGGAACATTATTTATGAAACGCCGTACTGTGTTTAAAAGAATGATGACAGTATTTCTCGCCGTACTCATAGCGTGTCTGAGTGTGAACGTATCGGTAAGCGCCAATAATATTTCGGTATCCGAAAAGAGCTTCGTTGTCTTTGAGGGACAGAAAGTGCTTGAAGGTTGGTACCCGTCCTTTATTATGAAGCACGAGAATCCTACGCTTATGGAAGGATTTCTCAAAGCCGTTCAGAACGTAGGCGCGGTAATTGAAGTAACATACTCGGGAAATTCAAATATAGGTCTGCTGCTTATGAGCTATCCTCAGGGCGGAAGCCACTATACATCCGTTACATATCAGGATTCTTCGGTAACAGTTTCCGGAAACCGTAAAACAGCCACGTTCAGTGCCGCCGGGCTTATAAACAGATATACCTCTGCAAAGCATGAGGACGACGGTAATAATATGAGACTTGACAATCTCATGAACTTCGGCATAGACGGTGGGGGCAACACCGTTTACTCCGTCATCGTAAAGTGGATGTCGGACGGAATACCGTCGCTCAACGTCAATCTCGATTCTACGCATCAGACCATCGAGGGCTTCGGAGCTTCCTACACTTGGTACGGTGACTGGATTTCGGGCAACAATCAGAAAGAGACCGTTTTTAACTGGATTTTCAACGACTGCGAGTTTAATATCCTCAGATTTCGCGACCTTCACCGCGTGCGCGGCTACGGCGGCGAATTTGAAGACACAAATTACCGGGCGCGTGCCTATAAGCAGTATTACGACGCGGCGGTCAGAAGAGGAATCAAGCCTATTGTTCTCGTGACGAGCTGGGGCGAATACCGTGACGAAGACTGGATACAGTTTGTCGACAGAGGTACTCACCATACTTGGCAGGGAGACGTTCCGTATACCTACTATACTTTGAAAAAGGATTCAAACGGCAACTATCGTTATAATGACCTTGCAAAATTCTGTGTTGAGTCGGTTCAGCTGTTTTTGGATGCCGATATACCGGTCGACTACTTCTCAATATCAAACGAAGTTGAGCTTCAGGACGACCGTATGGATGAAAACGGCACTCCGCGTGATTATTCAGGCTTCTTCTTTGACACCGTGGAGACAGAATATGCCTGTTCATACGCCAAGGCTTATATTGCGGTTTATGACGCTTTCAAAGAGGCTTTCGGAGATAAAGCCCCCAAGCTTATAGCGCCCGAGACTATGGCTGCCATACCCAGTCTTATAAAGTCATATGTCGACCCTATACTCAGCGAACGTCCCGAGACCGTAACCACTATCGCACACCATCTCTACGGCAGCCCGAACACCGCTTCCGATTTTGCGACGATTTCTGGCATGTACTCCGGCAAATATTCCATCTGGCAGACAGAGTGGTATGAAAACAACCTTTATGCACTTACGTCCGAAATAATAAGAGAGCTTGTATACGAAAACCTCAATGCTTATCTTTACTGGAACGGCGTATGGATTCCCGACGATGGAAGATGCCTCATTCAGATTGATGACTGGCCCGCTTATGCAGCCGTTTCCCGCCGCGGACCGCATTATATAATGATGCACTTCTCTAAGTTTATCAAGAACGGCTATATCCGCGTTGACACCAACAGCTACGCCTCCGGTTCGGAAATCGCGGCGTTTAAGTCGCCCGAGGGAGATAAACTTGTTATAGTTGCGTTCAACAACAGCGGAGCCAACGAAGAGCTTAAGCTTAATATCGGCGCAAAGGTACTCGGCTCGGAAATATGGCGTTCTATGCTGAATACCCCCAACTTTGATCGGGAGCAGACAGTGAACGACTATATGAGAAATGTAAATCAGCCTGTCAGCAACGGCGGAATGATTTCGCTTCCCGCAAACAGCCTTTCCACCATAGTTCTGGACATTGACCCTATAAGATACATTCCGGGCGACGCCGACGGAAACGGCATAGTCAATCTATCTGACGCAGTAACGATTCTCAGACATCTTGCCAAGCTCGATGTTGCCGCCTTCAATGCCGACGCGGCCGACGTCGACGGCGATAAGGTCATAACCCTTTCCGATGCCGTTATGATTCTCAGGCAGCTTGCGAATCTTTAATGAAGCTTTGCCGAATAAAAGCATTAAAAAATTCTGTTAAAATTAACATAAAATTTACAATGTTTATGCAACATTTTAACGTTTTTTGCACAATAGCCGATTTTGTCAAAAAATATTAATAAAAGATTGTATAAATTGGCTATAGTAAAACTGCCCAAATTAATGTATAATAATAACACAAAAAGCGTTTTTGCTTAAAATCAAGGAGGTTTTCAATTATGAAGAAATTACTTGCTATGCTTCTGGCTGTGGCTATGGTTCTCTCGATGCTTACTGTTGTTGCTTTTGCTCAGAGTACCGATCAGCAGACTGATCCCGAGGGCGGTGACGACGAAATGAACGCCGGCGATTCCACTGAGGATCCTACCGAGGGCGAAAGCAGCGGTAATGCTGCTGATGACGGGGAAACCAACCCTCCCACCGGTGTAGCTCTTGCTGTTGTTCCTATGATGGTTGCCGCTGCTGCCGCAGTAGTTGCCAAGAAGCACTAATCGTTTATTAAATTAAACACTCAGAAGCGCTCCTATGGGGCGCTTTTGTTTTATGCTTATTTGCCGCCGTTTGGCGCTTTAACGCGAGTATTGATCTGCATGACAAAATACTGCGTATTTTTTCGCTCTTTATATTTAAAACGACAATCTTGAAAACAACATGTTGACAACGCGGGCGCGTAATGTTAAAATTTTGGTAGAAAAACCGCGCGGCGGATAACCGCTCGCCAAATGAAAAGGGGATAATTATGGCTTATCTTACAGACATTGAAATTGCGCAGAATACACCGTTAAAGCCCATTACTGAAATCGCCGAAAAGGCGGGCATTGACCTTGATTACCTTGAGCAGTACGGCAGATACAAGGCCAAGCTTGACAACCGTCTGATTCTCAGGTCAGACCGCCCCGACGGCAAGCTGATTTTAGTCACTGCCATCACTCCGACTCCCGCAGGCGAGGGGAAAACCACCACAACCATCGGTCTTGCGGACGGGCTGCGCAGGCTCGGCAAAAATTCCGTAGTCGCGCTCAGGGAGCCGTCGCTAGGTCCGGTTTTCGGAATCAAGGGAGGAGCCGCAGGCGGGGGCTACGCGCAGGTCGTGCCTATGGAAGACATAAATCTTCACTTCACAGGCGACTTCCACGCCATAGGAGCCGCGAACAACCTCCTCGCCGCTATGATTGACAACCACATCTATCAGGGCAACGCGCTCAATATCGACCCGAGAAAGATAACTTGGAAGCGCTGCGTGGATATGAACGACCGCCAGCTCCGTTTTGTCGTTGACGGTCTCGGCGGCAAAGCGAACGGTACTCCCCGTGAGGACGGCTATGATATCACCGTTGCGAGCGAGATTATGGCAGTATTTTGCCTTGCGAGCGATATCGACGATCTCAAGGCGCGCCTTTCGCGAATCGTTGTCGGATACACCTATGACGATAAGCCGGTCACAGCGGGCGAGCTGAAAGCCGTCGGCGCTATGACTGCGCTTCTCAAGGATGCGCTTAAGCCTAACCTTGTCCAGACCCTTGAGGGTACGCCGGCTATAGTTCACGGCGGACCGTTTGCAAATATCGCCCACGGCTGCAACTCCGTCATCGCGACCCGCACCGCTCTCAAGCTCGGAGACTATGCCGTCACCGAGGCGGGCTTCGGCGCAGACCTCGGGGCAGAGAAATTCCTCGACATCAAGTGCCGTATGGCAGGGCTCACCCCCGACGCTGTGGTCGTCGTCGCGACGGTCAGGGCGCTCAAGATGCACGGCGGTCTTCCGAAGACAGAGCTTGGCAGTGAAGACCTCTCAGCGCTTGAAAAGGGCATACCCAACCTTATGCGTCACGTTTCAAATATAAAGAATGTCTACGGCCTTCCCGTAGTCGTGGCTGTGAACCGCTTCCCGACAGATACCGACGCCGAAATCGAGCTTGTAATCAAAAAGTGCGCCGAACTGGGCGTCAAGGCTGTACTCAGCGACGTTTGGGCAAAGGGCGGCGAGGGCGGCAAGGAACTCGCCGAGGAGGTTATACGTCTCTGCGAGGAGGAAAAGCCCGACTTTAGGTTCTCTTATGAGCTTGACATGCCTATTGAGAAGAAGATAGAAGCCGTTGTGAAGCGCGTTTACGGCGGCGACGGCGTTATCTTCCAGCCCGCTGCTTCCAAGGAGATAGCGAGGCTCACGGCACTCGGTTTCGGAAAATGTCCTGTGTGCATCGCCAAGACACAGTACAGCTTCTCAGACGACCCGACCAAACTCGGTGCTCCGACGGGCTTCACCGTCACCGTAAAGAGCGTCAAGGTTTCGGCCGGTGCCGGATTCATCGTCGCGCTGACCGGGGATATCCTCACAATGCCGGGTCTTCCCAAGGTCCCTGCGGCAGAGAAGATAGACGTCGACTCTGACGGGAAAATAAGCGGCTTGTTCTGATAATTTAAAAGGGGAGTCCTCAGGCCCTTGGGCACAAGGAAACAAAGTTGCATAATCTAAACGCATAGCCGCCGACTTCATCGTTGGCGGCTCTTGCAATTACATATAGTAATTCGTGCGAGCTGCTGTCTTGATTCGGTGTATCTGCGCGACTTGCGCTTTGCGATGTCCTTATGACACCTTTGTTTTTATGTCAGGGGGGATTTCGACGGGTTTCTATTTATTGGGTACTAATTAGCACTCGCACTTTGCATCTGTTAGCACTTAACACACTTGACTGCTAAAATTCAGCTATTTGTCACTTTATTATCACAAATATAACACAAATAGGGTATATATTGATAATTGTCAAAGGGAAGGAAAACTCCCGAAGACAAAATTTGCGGACAGCGGCCGCGTCCGCAAATAAAATCGCAATCAAAACATATAATATAGTAAATCCTAAAAGGAGGAAATTACAATGTTAGTACCTTATGTAAGAAGAAATCTTTCAGCTTTTGATCCGTTCCGTGAACTTGATGAAATCGAGCGTGCTTTCTTCGGAAGCAACGACGGCAAGGTTTCCGCATTCTCAACCGATATCAGAGACAACGGCAGTGAATTTGTCCTCGAGGCTGACCTCCCGGGCGTCAAGAAGGAAGATATCAAGCTTGACCTTTCTGACAACATTCTCACTATCTCCGCCGAGCGTCATTCGGAGTATGAGGAGAAAGACAAGAAAGGCAACTACGTTCGCTGCGAGCGTTCGTTCGGCTCTTACCAGCGCAGCTTTGACACCACCGGCATCGACATTGATAAGATTGACGCCGAGTTTAAGGACGGAGTTCTTAAGCTCACAATGCCGAAGCTCGTCGAGAAAAAGCCCGAGCCCAAGCGCCTTGAAATCAGATAATATTTATAAAACCGGCGTTCCTCAAAAGGAACGTCGGTTTTTTATGCCAAAAGCATTTGATTTTTCCGAATAGACAAAAACCCCGTCTTCCGACGGGGTTCTTGATGTTGATATTATTTCTAAGATTTTTTGCGTCCGAGTATTTGGTTTACGATGATGCCAAGAATGAGTGCGGTTGCTATAGAAGTCACGGTGATTGAGCCGAAGTTGAGCGCGAGACCGCCGATGCCGCAGATGAGTATAGTCGAGACTACAAAGAGGTTTCTGTTTTCCTCGAGGTCGACTTTCTGAACCATTTTAAGTCCGGATACGGCGATGAAGCCGTAGAGCGCGATGCAGACGCCGCCCATTACGCAGCTCGGAATGGAGTTGACGAAAGCGACGAACGGCGCGAAGAATGATACGATTATCGCGAGAACGGCGGTGGTAATGATAGTTGCGACGGAAGCGTTGCCGGTAATGGCTACGCAGGCTACGGACTCACCGTATGTAGTGTTGGGGCAGCCGCCGAATAAAGCGCCTACCATAGAGCCCACGCCGTCGCCGAGGAGGGTTCTCGAAAGTCCGGGGTCTTCAAGCAGGTCTTTTTCGATAATGGAGGAGATGTTTTTGTGGTCGGCTATGTGTTCCGCGAAGACGACGAGCGCGACGGGGACATATGCCGTGGCTATGGTGCCGATATACTGACCGGTGATGCCGCTGAAGCCGCCCAAAGCCCTGATAAAGGTAAATTCGGGAAGCTGTACGAATGTCTTGATTCCCATGCCGCCGTCAACGAGCTTAGCAAAGGAATCGAAGCTGATTATCTTAAGCGCGTCTATACTTGCAAGGCTGCCTATGACCGTCAGAACAACGCCGACGGCATAGCCCGCGAGTATGCCGATGATGAAAGGTATGAGCTTGGTCATCTTCTTGCCGTAGGTGGAGCAGACGGTGGTCACGATGAGGGTGATAATACCTACGAGTACGCATATGAGAGGATTCGCGACTGCCGAGCCGACGGAATCCTTGACGCCGCCGGTCTGGAGGTCGCCGATCGCGTTGCCGGCGAGTGAAAGCCCGATTATCGCAACGGTGGGACCGATTACAACGGTAGGCATAAGCTTGTTGAGCCAGCCAACGCCGACGAATTTGACGAGTATCGCTATGACTACATAAACGAGTCCCGCGAGGATTGCGCCGATAATGAGGCCGAGGTAGCCGACTTCAAGTGTGGCGGCTCCCGCAAAAGCGGCTGCCATAGAGCCGAGGAAGGCAAAGGACGAGCCGAGGAAGACCGGACTGTTCGCCTTGGTAAACAGAACGTAGATAAGGGTGCCGGCTCCCGCGCCGAAGAGCGCCGCAGCGGGGCTCATCTCGTTGCCTGTGATGATAGGTACCGCGAGGGTCGCCGCCATAATGGCGAGCAGCTGCTGGATAGCGAAGACGATCATCTGACCGAACTTCGGCTTGTCCTTGATGCCGTAGACTAATTTCATTTTAACATTCCTCCTATATAGTTGTCGGAAAGCGCGGCGTCAGCCGTCGTTTTCCGTTAGCGTAACCGCCGTTTCGCTGTCGAACGGCGGAATATGCACACAAATGAGTTCGCTGCGAGAGGTGGGGATATTCTTCCCGACAAAATCCGCTCTTATCGGCAGCTCTCTGTGACCACGGTCAATCAGAATAGCGAGCTGAATAGAAGCCGGTCTGCCGACGGAAAAGATAGCTTCAATAGCTGCCCTTACCGTCCTTCCGGTGTAGAGCACGTCGTCGACAAGTATCACCTTTTTTCCGGCGACCGAAAAAGGCAGCTCGGTTTTTTTGAGAACGGGCATATCCGAGAACTCCGAGATATCGTCGCGGTAATACCCTATGTCGATATCCCCGCAGGGGACGCGCACACCCTCGAATCTGAGGATATTGTCGGCAATCATTTCGGCGAGAGCGGCTCCGCGCCGCCTGATTCCCACGAGGCAGATACCGTCGGTGCCGCGGTTTTTTTCGAGTATCTCATGTGAGATTCTCGTCATAGCGCGGATAACGGCGCTTTCCTCCATCAGCACAGCCTTTACAGCCATAGCTTCCTCCTTTACCGAAAAAACCCTATCGCGCCGCAAGGTACGATAGGGCAGGATATCAATTTTACCGTATCTTGCGGCATCACGGTACCGCATTTAAGATTCTTTGTAAAGTATAACACCATATATGGTAGATGTCAATAGAAAAATAAAATTTTTGAGTTAAATTCGGATTTTTTGCATAAAAAGAGCAGGCTGCGAAAAGACACAGCCTGCAATTATGTTAATTCTTGAATCCGAAGAAACCGGGGAATTCGTTCTCTTCGGCAGGCTTAAGAGCGCCGGTTTTGACAGCAGCTCCGCCGTACCAGCCCATCAGGTTCCAGAGGACGATGTGCGGGCAGTGGTAGTCGATGACCTCAGCCGCACAGTCGGGGGAGTGGTCCTTGAGCGTTTCGGTCGCGAGCTTTCCGACCTCGGTCATCATCTCCTTGAGGGCGCCAAACTCCTCGCCCAAAATGCCGTAGAGAAGGTGATCGCGCTGCTCCAAGGTAAAGCTCGGGAATTTCACGTCTTCCAGCCGTACTTCTCTGTCGCGTCTGTCGCGGCTGAATCCGTCCGCATACTTGACCGAATATGCGGCATTGAACTCTATCCAAGTCGCCTTATGATCACCGATCATCCCTAAGCCGGCATAGGCTATCGTGCCGTAATCTCTGCTCGCCTCGAGGTTTTTATCCTCGATCCCGTAGCAGATACCGGTGACCTCTTTGTCTCCGACGTTGTAGATCGTTCTGAATTTCGCGCCGCCGTCGGTTTGCTGAGTGCCGCTCATGACCGCATAGGCGAAGATATCCCACAGAAGAATATTGTCCGGGAATTTGTCGCAGCCCTCGAAGCCGATCTTTTTGATCTCGGGCAGCTTTTCGCGCATAGAATCTACGAGCGCCTTTACTCTGTCTGAATACTTTTCGTTTAGCGCTTTAAGGATAGCTTCGTTGTAGTCGGCGGTGAGAATCGGAATGCAGGTCTGATATTTTTTGCCCTGCTGCTTGATGAAGTTATAGCGTAAAAGCGTGTCAAGCTCGTCCTCAAGGTAAACCGAGGCGATGCCGAGCTCTACCGATAGCTGCTCGACGGTCATCGGCTCGTAGTATGCCGAGAGCAGGATCTGCCCGGGCAGCTTTCTTGTCACCAGAGTGTCGAATGCGTTGTTATAGTTACCGTTGAAAATATAGCGGAAATTAAAGGGCTGGGGGTTGAAGCTTTTTTCTCCGAACTGTCTTTCCATAGCGATGCCTTCTTTCAATATTTTTCTCGATTGGAACAGGTTGAACTTTACCGTCTGGGCGGTAAGCCCGTATTTTTCGGAGATGTCCTTTATCGACATTCCCTCGTAATAATACGCAACGGTGCAGAGACGGTATTTTTCCGACAAAAAGGCGAGTTCCCGTCGTAGGGTGTTTTCCTGCTCTTTTTCACAGATGTCGTCTTCAAGGTCCGAGCCGTCGGGGATATCCTCGTCAAGCTCCGCAGAGGTATGCTTCAGGTTTTTGCGCAGGTAGTGCTTATATGTATTTGCAGCTACTTTCCACACGAATCCGAAAAATGCGTCGTCGCATTTGAGGTTCGGCGCGCTCTTTAATACCGCGAGGATTATGTCCGAACAGAGATCTTCCGCCTTATAGGGGTCGGAGGTTTTGTGAAGCGACCATAAATAGAGTGTGCGCATGTTTTCCGAGATGAGTTCTCCTGCTTTTTGCGTCGTCATTTTTGTTCACCTGTTTTTCTTATGATGTCTATGCTCTGAAAGCTTTCACCCATATAGTGACAGAAAGCGGGCTGTGGTTAGAAAGTTTTTGAAAATTATTTTGCAGAGTGTTTTTGAAGCATGTCAATCACCGCTTTGAACCTGACGGTATCGCGAACGAAGTCGTAAACAGGACAATTAAGTCCCTCCAAAAGGTCGTCGGCGATACTTTTGCCGTCGGGGTTCGGCATCCAATCTATTACTTCTTTGCCTCTGAAAGCGGGGGAGGTGTAGTGCGAGTTAAAGTCATAGGTCAGGAACCTTGCAGCATGCTCCGCTTCTTTTTCGAGGCACAAAAGAGTGTTTTCTGTGTCTTTGCGGTTGGCGTATATAACCGACATATCATCAAAAGCGCCGGCTAAAGAGTAAGAGTGATAGGTCGTATCGCCGTCGCAGAAAACCGTTTCGCATACGTCGACGCACTGCTTCAAAAGCCTGAGTCTGTCATCAGCGGAATAGGACGCTTCATCGTTTCCGAGCATTCTGAGGCCCATCTCCAAACGCCCGAGGCAAAACAGCATATGTTCCTGCAAATTCGGCTTAAAGTCTGCATCGGCCTTTTCAAGCAGGAACATCAGCATATCCTCCTTTGAAAACCACGTCGGTGGGCAGGTTTTAGCTATTTCTACAGCACGCTGACGGTTGCCTGAGTTGCGGTAAGCGTAGATAAGTGTCTGCGTTGTCCGGCAGCGGATTTCGTCGTCGGTACATTCCGAAAGTATCTTTTTGCAAAGCTCTATTGCTTCCTGATATTTGCCGAGACATCCGAAGTTTTCCGCAAGCTGATACATTATCTCATAAGAGCGCGGGAACTCCCTGAGTCCCTTTTCGAGCACGGCTATTGCCTCCTCAAACTTGGACTGTGCGTAAAACTCCCTCGACTCGTCGACGATAGTTTTGATTTTCTCGTTCGTTTTGGTGAGGTCGACGCCGAGAAGCTGGTCGGTGGTCACGCCGAAAATGTTTGCGAGAACCGGAAGCTGTGAGATGTCCGGCGCGGTTTTGTCGGTTTCCCACTGGCTAACCGCCTGCGCAGAGACGTTAAGATACTCCGCAAGCTGCTCTTGGGTGATGTCGTGCTCTCGGCGCAGGGTTTTGATAGTTGTTCCTATTGTCATAGTAAAAACTCCTTTAAAAATATTCAAAAGCGCTTTTGTTGTCTGTATTATAACATCTTTGTGACGTCTTGTGAAGACAGCAGATGTTGTTTTGATTTCAAGCGTCACTTGATTTTTTAAAGCAAAAGTCGCATTCTAAAGGTGCGGCCTGAGGAATTATTCACGTGTTTTTCTGACCCATTCGTCGAGACTGTACGCAGAAGAGTCAGCCTCTTTTCGATGTTTACGTCAACGTCGTTATCGTATTTCGCAAGAGAAGCTGCCTATGTTGCCGCAAGACACGACCAAAAGAGAAATAGGGGTCCCCGAAATGCGAAGCGTTTTGGGGAGAAGGAGCGGCAACCCGTCAAGCGAAGCCGTGATTTGCATAGCAAATCGCGGCGAGCCAAAAGGGTTCGCCGCGACGTGGTGCCAATAGAAGCGTTATTTCTTGCCGTTCGCTCTCGCTCGCCGTTACGGCTTGGCTCGCGGAGCTCACGGAGAAATAATCGCGTCTATGCGCACAAAGAAAAAATCCGCATACGCGGATTTTTTCTTTGGTGCCGCTGACCGGACTCGAACCGGTACGCTTTAAGGGCGGGGGATTTTAAGTCCCATGTGTCTGCCAATTTCACCACAGCGGCGCGACATTTATATTACCACTTTGAAACGTAAATGTCAACACACCGAATATAAAAATCTTTTTTGAGCATAATATTTCCAAAACATCCGAAAGGAGAAAGCTATGTCTGAAAAAGAAGAGGATCTCAAGATTTATAAGCCAAAGGGAAAGGTTCTGCCGCTTTATGAGACGAATCCGATAGTTGACAACTATACCGCCGAAAACGGCAGGGTTTACAACCGCTCCGAAAAAAACGCCGTTCAAGCCAAAAAAGAAGTTGACGCAAACGAGAAATAACGCGCTGTTAAAAGCTCCTGACACGTCAGGAGCTTTTTTATGTATTGCATTGTGAAATGTTTTGTGCTACAATATTTTTCGGAAGTTTTTTCTGCCGAAGCAACGGTTGCTTTTCGTGACGGGACCCCGAGTTTTTGCATAAAATATAGTATGAATTACTTGGGGGAGTGACATATGAGAGATATAATCTTTTCGGTGATTCTTATAGCGGCAACAATAGGGCTTATTTACATAATAAGGCTGCTTTCCGCGGATTTTCAGAACGTATGCGAGCGGCCACGCGCCGATATGCGCATATATTTTGACCGAAGCTGTGAGTGCCTTGAATATATGCTCGGCAGGATATATTCGTGTTCATCGCTCAGCGACTTGAACCTCAGAATAACGATTGTCGACTGCATCGGAACCTCGGAAAGCAGGCAGTGGCTGCTTGCGCTTCGCACCAAGCTCAGGCGGGACTTTGATATAGTTTTGGAGGAAGAATGTGACGGAAAAGAATAGCACCGTGACAATAAAAGGAACGGTTGACAGTGTTACATACAGAAATGAAGATAACGGCTTCGGCGTGATCGTGCTTGATTACGCCGGCGAGCCTTTGAATGTTGTCGGAGAGCTTGGAAATGTCGAAGAGGGCGAAGACCTTGAACTCACGGGTATGTTTGTAAAGCACCCGAAATTCGGCGACCAATTCAGGGCGGAAGTATGTGTCCGTTCGCTCCCGGTGGAGGCGTCCGCCATACAGCGATATCTTGCGGGCGGAGTCGTAAAGGGCATAGGACCTGTTCTTGCAAAACGCATAGTCGCACGTTTTGGCGACAAGACCCTCGAAATTATGGAAAACGACCCCGACCGTCTTACCGAGGTTGAGGGAATCACAAAGTCAAAGGCCGACTCGTTTTCCGACGAATTTATCAAAGTAATCGGCTTTCGCAACCTGCTTATGTATTTTACCGAGTGCAGAATCCCTGCGCTTTACGGCATAAGGGCGTGGAAAAAATACGCCGAAATCGCGCTCGAGCTGATAAACCGGAATCCGTATATTCTCTGTTCGGCTTCTATAGAGCTTCCGTTTTTAAAAGCCGAGGAGATAGCCAGAGAGAAAGGCGTACCCGAGGACAGCTCTTTTCGTCTGACAGCCGGAATAAAATACATTCTCGAGGAAAATGCCGACGCCGGTCATACCGCTCTTCCTCAGGACAAGCTTTTAGACCTTGCCGCGAGGCTGCTTAGGGTCGAGCCGTCGGTGGTATACGACGCTGTTCAGCAGGAAATTTCCGAGGAGAATCTTTTTGTTTATTTAAAGAAAAACCGTCCGTTCATTATGCTTCGCGACTATTACATCGCCGAGCAGTATATTGCCCGACGCCTTGCGATAATGAACAGCCTTTCCTATGACACAAGGATAAACTACGACGAGGTCATTGACATAGCCGAGCAGGAAAACGGCATAGAATACGCCGATAAGCAGCGCGAGGCGATAAACACCGCACTGTCAAAGGGGTTTATGGTACTCACTGGAGGCCCCGGTACCGGAAAAACCACCACTCTAAACGCCATAATTTCGCTCTTTGAGCAGCAGCGTATGAAGCCGCTCATCTGCGCACCTACGGGTAGGGCGGCAAAGCGCGTCTCCGACCTCACGGGATACGAAGCCAAGACCATTCACCGTCTTCTCGGAGTCAGGGCGGGAGGCGAAATAGCCGGTTTTGAGCATAACGAGGAGAACCTTTTGGACTGCGACGTCGTGATAATCGACGAGATGTCTATGGTAGACACGCTGCTCTTTGAGGCGCTTCTAAGGGCGCTGCCGATTGACTGCAAACTGATAATGGTTGGTGACAGCGACCAGCTCCCCTCAGTCGGAGCGGGGAACGTTCTTCACGACATAATCGAGTCGCAGACCGTTCCTGTAATCTCACTTACAGAGATTTTTCGTCAGGCGCTCGAAAGCGCAATCGTCACCAACGCCCATAAGATAGTCGGCGGCGAGATGCCGGTGCTTGACAATTCAAAGGACTTCTTCTTTTTGCAGCGGCTCGATTTCGACGAAGCTGCCAAGCTCACTGTCGACCTCTGTGAAAACCGTCTGCCAAAGGCTTACGGTTTCGATTCGATAACCGATATTCAGGTGCTTTCTCCTACGAGAAAGGGACCGC
This sequence comes from uncultured Clostridia bacterium, assembly GCA_947627235.1. Taxonomy (GTDB): domain Bacteria; phylum Bacillota; class Clostridia; order Oscillospirales; family Ruminococcaceae; genus Faeciplasma. The sequence continues at coordinate 45,806 of CANQVG010000001.1, forward strand.
TTGGTACAGTGGAACTCAACAGAATGCTTCAGGCAGCGCTCAATCCGCCATCCCGCCAGAAGACCGAGATTAAGACCTTCCTTTATACTTTTCGCGTCGGCGACAAGGTTATGCAGACAAAAAACGACTATGAAATCGACTGGAAGAAGGACGGCGAGCGCGGAACCGGCATTTTTAACGGCGACATCGGGGTTATTTTGCGGTTAAACCGTCTTCTCGGCGAAATTGAAATCGACTTCGACGGCAGAGTCGCGGTATATAACACCGAGATGCTCGATAACTTGGAGCTTGCCTACGCCGCTACGGTACACAAAAGTCAGGGCAGCGAGTTCGACGCGGTGATTCTGCCGGTTCTCGGCGGATATGACAAGCTGTATTTTCGCAACCTGCTCTACACTGCCGTCACGAGAGCTAAAAAGCTGCTTGTGATCGTAGGCTCAAAGAACCGGCTGGAGTTTATGGTCAAAAACAACCGCAGAATGAACCGCTACACCTGTCTGAGACAGATGCTATGCGAGGAGGCATACGGAAGCTCCGCGGAGGAAAATGACAATGAATAAGGCGCTTTTGTGGATTTCCGACCTGATTTTTCCGAACCGTTGTCCGTTCTGCTCCGGGTTTATCCCGTGGAACGCGCTCGTATGTCCCGAATGTGAGCAAAAGCTTGAAAATGGCAGCTTCTGTCCCGTATGCGGAAAGCAGCGCTGCGAATGTTTGGCGGGCGGCTTTTTCTACGACGGTTGCGCCGTTGCACGGCCATACGAGGGAACCGTCCGAAAAGGCATACTCGAGTTGAAATACCGCTGCGGCTTCAACGCTGCAAAATATCTTATATCCGATGTCAGGGATATTCTTGACAAAAACGGATATCTGAAAGAGGCTTCGGTTATAACTTCGGTTCCGATGACGCCTTCACGGAGGCGCCAAACGGGTTACAATCAGGCAGAATACATAGCAAAGGAGCTTTCGGCGCTTACGGGTATCAGGTGCGACTTCGGGCTTATTGACAAGAAAAACACCGCTTCGCTTCAGCATGAGCTTTCTGTCGGCGAAAGAAAAGCTGAGGCTTTCAAAGCTTATTCGGCGCGCAAAAAGCACGCGGACATAACCGGCAAAACCGTCATTCTCTGCGACGATATCATCACCACAGGGTACACTCTTTCAGCCTGTGCCAAAGTGCTAAAGGCTATGGGCGCCATAAAGGTATACTGTGCGGTGCTCGCCGGAACGCCTATCGGCGGCGATAATTAACAAAAACGGAGGGATAAAAATGTCTGTTCTCGATCTCGGAATCGACCTCGGCACGGCTAATATAATCATATCCACGGGCAAGGGCGGGGCGGTTCTCAACGAACCGACCGTTATCGCTTTTGATAAAAAAACCGACCGCGTGGTAGCTTTCGGCGAGGAAGCCTATAAGATGATAGGACGCACGCCGGAGCATATAGCGGTAATAAAGCCGCTGAAGGACGGCGTAATTTCCAATAACGACATGGCTCAGGAGCTTATCCGTCTATGTATACTCAAGGTCATCGGCAAGCGGCTTATAAATCCCCGCATAGTTATGTGCGTACCGAGCGGAATAACCGCCGTGGAGAGAAAAGCCGTCGTTGAGAGTGCGGTTTCGGCAGGGGCAAGAACGGTATATCTGATTGAGGAGCCGGTTGCGGCGCTTCTCGGCGCCGGTGAGGACATTATGCGCCCGTTCGGACGAATGGTCGTCGACATCGGCGGCGGTACATCGGATATAGCCGTAACGTCGCTCGGAGGAATAGTCGCGGCAAACTCCGTCAAGAAGGCTGGCAATGCTTTTAATGCCTCCATTCAGCGCTATTTTGAGGAGAACTATAAAATTCTCATCGGGGAAAGAATGGCTGAGGACGCAAAAATCAGATACGGAAACGTATTTTGGCCGTCTATTGAAAAGACCGGAATCATTTCGGGGCGCAGCCTTATAACCGGGCTTCCCACTAAGCTTGAAATCAGCGAGGACGATATCTGCAACGCCATTACCGACGACATTGACGCCATAGTTTCCGCTATACGCGTCGTGTTCGAGAGAACGCCTCCCGAACTTGTTGGCGACATCTTTGAACACGGCATCGTGATAACCGGCGGCGGCGCTTTATTAAGGGGTCTTGATATGCACATCACGCGGGAGTTCGGTGTAAAGTGTTTTGTCGCCGATGATCCTCTCGGATGCGTCGCGCGGGGAACTCATATGGCGTTCAGGGTCAGAGATAAGCTCCGAAACGGTTTTGAAAAGGTCTCGGTGTCAAGAATCTGAATATTTTAGGAAAAATATACCAATAATCCTTCCGAATAAAAATCGGGAGGATTTTTTGTGAAGAAATTTACTGTTGCTGTTATTTTATCGCTGCTGATATGCACTTTTCTGAGCTTTTTGAATAGCGCAGGAGAGGTAGAGAATATGACCGATAAGCTGATTCGGATTCACATTATAGCAAATTCCGACAGCGAGGCCGATCAAGCTTTGAAGCTTACGGTGCGTGACGGGATTCTCGGAACGGTTTCCGAGCTTACAGGCGGCTGTGAAAACAAGGACGAAGCTATGGCTGCGATTTCGGAAGGTCTTGACGCACTCGGCGCTAAGGCAAGAGAGATAGTTGTCGGGAAAGGCTTTGATTATTGCGTTAGCTGCACGCTTGCCCGAGAGGAGTTCGACGAACGCAGGTACGACGGTTTTACGCTTCCGGCGGGAGAGTACGACTCGCTCTGTTTGAGAATCGGGGACGCAAAAGGCAAAAACTGGTGGTGTGTGTGCTATCCGTCGGTGTGTGTCGGCGCCGCTGTTTCCGTAGACGACTGCGGCGTATTTACGGACGGCGAGCTTGTGATCATCAAAGAGCCGGAAAAGGTCAGATATAAGCTGTGGTGCTTTGAAGTCATCAGAAAACTGAAGAAGCTTTTCAAAAGTTGAGTACGCTTTTTTGTACACGTCTTTAAAAAACTCAAATTCCGTTTGACATATGAGTATCGTTATGATAAAATTTTTGTAGAACGGAGGCGAGTGGGATGCTCAGAATTTTCCTCGGGGAAAACCAGAATGAAAAGCTTCACCGATGCGCGCTTGATATGAAGGAGCGGCTGAAAAACGGCGGCAGCGTGACCGCCATAGTGCCGGACCAGTTTTCATTTGCATTTGACAAGGCGCTTTACCGTGAGCTTGGCGTCAGGGATTTTAACAGAGTCACCGTGCTCAGCTTCAGAAGGCTCTCTGAGTCGCTTATTGAGCGCTTCGGCACAAGAGAAGGAACCCTCGTCAGTCAGAATGAACGCATAATTCTGATATGGCTGGCGCTCAGGCGGGTGAAGACCGAAAAATCGTTGGGATTTCTTGAACGTGCAGCCGAAAAACCCGCCTTCTGCGAGGATATGTCCCTGCTGGCAGATCGTTTGCGCCGTGCGGGAATCCTGCCGGAAGACCTTGCGAAAGCCTCCGAAAAGCTCAGCGGTGCGCTTAAGGACAAACTCTGTGATATTTCACTCATATACGGCGCTTATCTTGAGCTTTTAAAGGAGCGCTCGCTCCGCGACGAAAGCTCGGTTATACTTGAAGGCGCGCGGATTGCATCGGAAAGCGGGGTCTTCAAATGTGAGGAAGTTTTTGTCGACCGTTTCGACAGCTTTTCTCCCGATGAGCTTTCTCTGCTTCGCACGATTATGAAAGACGCGCAGTGCGTCACGGTGAACCTGAGTATGCCGTTTTCGCCTAAGCGATCGGCGGTTTCGCCCTATCTTCACTGCGAGTCTACGCAAAAGGCGCTTGTAAACCTCGCAGGCAGTCTCAACGTTCCGGTAAAATATCTGAACTGTGAGCTGCCGAAAACGGATAATCCGGTACTTGCCGGCGTGGGCGAGTGTCTGTACGCTCCGATACATAACAGGTTTCTGAACGACGGCAGCATAAACGCCGTCAGGGCGGACAATATGTATGAGGAGGCTGAATATGTCGCTGCGCAGATTCGCAGACTTGTCACCCTCGAGGGCTTCAGCTTCAACGAAATCGCCGTTATAACTCACGATATAGACGGTTACTCGGGAGTATTTGAAGCGGCGTTTGAGAGATTCGGAATAGAGGCTTTTATAGACAGACCGCAGCCTGCCGCGGGGATGTCGCTTGTACTGTTCGCGCTCGACTCCCTTGAAGCCGCCGCGACCCGCGTACCCGACACCGACAGGATAATGAAATATCTCCGCTCGCCGTTTTCTCCGCTGACGCAGGAGGAAGTCTCGCTGCTCTGGGACTACTGTGTGAGGTGGAACGTCGACGGCGAGATGTGGAAAAGTGATTTTACCGCAGCCGACGCCAATCTTGAAATTATAAATGCAGCAAGAAAAAAGGCTGTCGGACCTTTGATAAAGCTGCACGATGCGGCGCAGTCGGCGACGGCAAAGGCAACTGCTGAGGCTTTCTGCGAATTTTTGAAAGAGACCGGTCTTGCGGAGCGCGCGTATAAGGTAATCGAAGACTGTGCGGATCAAGATATCAAGCTTGAAACCGCGCGCTTGTTCAAGCAGCTCTGGAACGCGGTTATGGCAGCGGTGTCGGCGGTTTATCTGACGGCGGGGGAAGAAAAAATTACCCTGCGCGGTTTTGCCGACATTCTTAGACTTATGCTTATGCAGACCTCGGTTGCAAACCCGCCGCAGAAGCTCGACAGCGTCACCGTTGCCGATGTCGGGCGTTCTATAATCTCGGAGCCGAGGGCGGCGTTTGTAGTAGGGCTTGCAGAGGGGGTTTTTCCCGCAGAAGTAAGAAAGACGGGTCTTTTTTCGGGTCGCGACCTCGCCGAGCTTGAGGCTGTGGGCGTGTGCTTCGACATAACCCCTGAAGCGCGGCTTAAATCCGAGCGGTTCGACTGCTACAAAGCGCTGACCGCACCGTCGGAGAGGCTTTATCTGAGTTTTTCCGGCTCCGACCTAAGGGGAAAGGAATTGCGGCCGTCGCGCTTTATAAGAAGAATAGCCCAATTCTGCGGCGTTGAGACAAAAAGCGCGTTATCGCTGGGTACCGCGCTCTATTCCTCCACGCCGGCTGCGGCATACTATGCCTGCTCGGTGTCGCGTAGCTGCACTCCGTCTGAGAAAGCCGCGATATACAAGGCTCTCGGTGAAATACCCGAATACCGCGAAAAGCTTGAGCGTCTCTTGAGTACCGCCGATAGACGCCACGGCCTGAGACCCGACATTTCTCAAAGTCTGTTTGCGGCGAAGGACATTAACGTCACAGCTTCGAGGATAGACGTATATAACCGCTGTGCGTTTGAATATTTCTGCAAATACGGCTTGAAGATAGAGCCTGTAAAACCTATGGCGGTCGATCCTGCCGGCAGAGGCACGGTTATGCACTTTTTGTTCCAGAGCGTGCTGGAATATTTCGGCGACGGTTTTTCTGAGGCGTCCGACGCCGAGATAACCAAGCTTGTGAAAAGACTGCTTGATGAGTTTTCCGAGGAAAATCTCGGCGGCGATTTCGGAAAGAGCGCAAAGTTTCGCGCAGATTACAGTCGGCTCGGCGATGCCGCGCTTGAAATTCTGTTCAATATGCGTGAGGAATTTAAGGTTTCAAAGTTCCGCCCCGTAAGGTTTGAATACGACCTTTCCCGGGAAAACGGAGAAAGCGTGCTTTCAATTCCGCTCGGCAGGGGAATAAGCGTGAAGATTCGCGGCGTTGTCGACAGGGTGGATACCTACACCTCGCCTGATGGCAGGCGGTATATCCGAGTTGTTGACTACAAGACAGGCAGCAAAAAATTCTGTTTAGAGGACATCTATAACGGAATAAATTTACAGCTTTTGCTCTATATGCTCGCGCTCACCGAGGGCAGCGACGCGGATTTCAAGGACTGCATACCGAGCGGAATCCTTTATATGCGTGCGGGCTTTTTGGAGTGCAAGGACAGCTTTGACCCCCTCGCCGAGGACTCAAAGTCGAGGCTTAAGCGTACCGCAGAGCAACTCAGAAGAAACGGGCTTATCGTCGGGATAGACGAGGCGGTAGAGGCTATGGATTCGACGTTTGGCGGGCAGTATGTCCCCGTCAAAAAGAAAAGCGGCGGCGAATATACCGCGTCATCAGAAATTATAAGCCTTGATAGCTTTAAACTTCTGGAAGAATTTGCAAAGCGCAAGGTCGCCGAATTTGGACGCAATCTTCTCGGAGGCAGAATAGACGCCGTTCCCGTGGGCGACGACCCCGAGCATTTGCAGTGCGCCTACTGTGATTATTACTCGGTTTGCGACCGCAAAAAGTATCTTATGAGGATAATAAGCGGCGATGACGCCGAAAAACTGAAAGCCGAGATAGGCAAAGGAGGCGGCGAAAATGTATAACTGGACGGACGAGCAGCTTGAAGCGATAAACGCCTCCGGCACGCCGGTAATAGTTTCGGCGGCAGCGGGCAGCGGCAAGACGGCAGTTCTCGTAGAACGCACGATAAGGCTTCTTTGCGACAAAAGCTTAGATATCCCCGCGGATAGGCTTCTTGCGGTCACATTTACCAACGACGCTGCGTCGCAGATGTCGCAGAAGCTTTCACAGGCGATAGACGAGCGCGCCGAGCTCGAGTCCGAAAACGAGTGGATACAGCGTCAGCAGGCGCTTCTCAGGCTGGCCGAAATCACGACGATAAATTCATTTTGTTTTAATCTTGTAAAGGACAATCTTTCCGGAACCGATTTTCAGAGCGGAATAAGGATTCTTGAGGAGAACGAAGCCGCGATGCTCACCGACAGGGCGCTCACTGCCGTTCTTGAGAGGGAATACGCCGAGCGTCCTAAAGAAACCGAAGAACTCATATCTCTTTTTTGCCGCGAAAACGACTCCTCGCTTAGAAAAATGATTTTGCAGCTTTACAGGTTCTTGCGTTCGCTTCCCTTTGCCGAGGTCTGGACGGATAACGTTCTGCGCTCGCTGCAAGACGGCAGCGCAAAGCGCGAAGTCTTTGAGGAGCTTGATTCCCGCGCCAACGAAACGGTAATGCTAATTCAAAACGGCATAGCACGTCTAAGTCAGATTGCCGAGAGCTTAGAGTATCACTCTGCCGCCAAGGCGGTGCTTCTTGAAAACTGTAAGCTTGCGCAGAAAATTATTGACAGAATTTCAGCAGCCGACCGTGCTGACGTGTCTGAACTTGCGTCTGGAATAGAGTGGAAAGCGCTAAGGGTCAGGCAGACAAAAGCCGAGAAAGAGTGCTGTTCGCAGCTTGAAGATGGAATGTATGAATCGGCGAAAAATTGCTATGCTCATTTAAAGGGTCTGTTTGAGGAGCTTTCGCAGATTTACATATACTCGGAAGAAGACACCGACGCCGACGCAAAAAAGACCGCGTTTTACTTTTCAGAGTTCGTCAGGCTATGCAATCTTCTCGATGCAGAGACTCACCGCCTTAAGTCCGAGCGCAACGCCGTCGATTTTGCCGACACCGAGCTGATGAGTGTTCGGCTTCTTGCAAGGTGCGGCAGTGACGGAAAAATCGTTCGGACGCCGCTCGCTGAGGAAATAGTCCGCTCAAGGCGCTATAAGGTCATACTCATCGATGAGTTTCAGGACGTCAACAATCTTCAGGAAGTCATTTTCAAGGCGATTTCGGACAGTGACAATACCGACGAGATAGGTTCCAATGTCTTTGCGGTCGGCGACGTAAAGCAGGCGATATACCGTTTCAGGCTAGCGAATCCACAGATTTTTATGCGCACACGCGCTCAGGGAAAATCGGCGGACAGTCCCGTTCGGGAAATACTTCTTCGACGCAATTTCCGAAGCCGCGGCGGAGTGCTTAAATTCTGCAACTACGTTTTCGGGGCGCTTATGTCGAAGCGCGTCGGCGAGACCGACTATACCGACGAGGAAGCGCTCATTCAGGGCGCGGAATTTGAATCTGCCGACTCTCCGACCGAGATTATCGTCATAAACAGCGACGTTGCGGACGATTCCGGGCTTGAATTTACCGCGATAGCCCGCCGGATTCGGCGGCTGCTCGACGCTAAGACCCCCGTCAGGGACGAGGGCGGGACAAGACCCTGCAAGCCGTCGGATTTCTGTGTTCTCAGCCGAAATAATATCGCAGGCCCCGAAATATCCGATATCTTCGCGGCAGAGGGACTTAAAATTCTTTCGAGCGACACCTCGGGATATCTCAAATCGCGGGAGATTTCGCTTTTACTCAATCTTTTGGCACTTATTTCCAATCCTATGCAGGACATACCGCTCGCTTCGGTGATGCTGTCTCCGATTTTCGGTTTTTCGGACGACGACGTAGCGACGCTTCGGCTGTTTTCGAGAAGCGACAAGCTATATAAGGTTATGCTCGCGGTATCCGTCGGAGAGTACGACGCCGACGAAAGTCTGCGCAATAAGTGCGCCGACGCCGTTTCGATGCTGAAAAAGCTCGGCATTTACGCGTCGGGGCTGACGCTTACGAGGCTGATAAGAAAAATTTACGACATTACCGATATCTTTGCGGCGGCGTCCGCCTACGAGGACGGCGCGCAGAAGTGTGCAAACCTGTATTTGCTTTTGGAATACGCGAGGAGCTATGAGCAGTCCTCGCCCGACGGCATCGCGGGCTTTTTAAGATACATAGATTATATTTCCGGAAGCGGTGGCGACTTTGAGCAGGCTCTCACCGTCACTGAGCCGGAAAACTCTGTGGTAATAAAAACCATTCACCGCTCAAAGGGGCTTGAATACCCGTTTGTGTTTCTGTGTCAGACCGGCAGGAAGTTCAATCAGAATGACTTAAAAGGACTTTTGCAGCTCAACACCGAAAAGGGTGCGGGGTTGTGCTTCCTCGATTATTCCACGCTTACAAAGCGTCCGAATGCGTTATGGGAGCATATCAGAAGAGTAAACGGAAACGAACTGCTTTCTGAGGAGCTCAGGCTATTGTATGTGGCGCTGACGCGCGCCAGAGAGCGCCTGTTTATACTGCTTGACCTTAATGAACGGGCTGTAAAGCGCGCCGCCGAATTTTCTTTTGAAATAGACGGACATCTTGTTCCTCCCGCCGTCACGCAGAAAGCCTCCTGCGCTGCCGACTGGCTTTTGGCGGCGCTTATGAAGCACCCGGATTTCACTGCTTTGAGAAGCCGTCTTGACGCGGGAATATACACCGATGACGCTTCAATCCTGCCCGAGATTTCCGTGACGCCGATGCCGTTGTCTTCGGAGACTAATATTGAGCCGTCCGTTGACGCTGAGGTCGAGGCAGACATAGAGCTGTCCGAATTTTTGAAAAAAAGCTTTGCCTTGAACACAGATGACAGGCTGACGCGAAACGAAGCCAAGCTTACCGTCACGGAGGTTGTCAAAGAGGACGCGCTGAGCTTCTTCCCGCAGGTGCCGAGTCTCGGAGAGTCGATTGATGAGATATCCGCCGCACGAAGAGGTACGATAACTCACCGTTTTATGCAGTTTTGCGACTTTTTGCTTGCGAGCCGCGACATTGAAAAAGAGATATCGCGTCTTACAATGAAAAGCATATTCACCGCGCAGGAAGCCGCCGTGATAGACCGCAGAGCCGTAAAGCGTTTCTTTGAGAGCGGCGTTTACGAAAGGCTCAGCCGCAGTAAAAACGTTCTTCGCGAAAAGAGATTTATCGTCAGATTTTCCGATATAGACGTTGACGAAAGTCTCAGAGAGATATATAACGGCACCGAAGGCATGCTTCAAGGAATTGCCGACTGTCTTTTTGAGGAGGACGACGGATATGTTCTGGTCGACTACAAGACTGACAGGGTTGAGAGAGCAGCAGAGCTTGTGACTAAATACAGCGGTCAGCTTGAGCTTTATAAAGCTGCGTTTGACGTTTTGCTCGATAAACCCGTAAAGTCAAGCTTTATATATTCTTTCAGGCTCGGCGAGGGAATAGAGCTTAAAGCGTAAAAAATTTTCCAAACCCCTTGACAAATTTCGGGGAGGAGTATATAATAGTCGGGTAAAGAAAGCAGAAGCGTTCGCGTTCTCACCTCAAGCCTGTTGCGAAGAGGTCAATATCCGGGATTTCCGCAGTTTCGGCGTATGCCGCTGTGTGTATTTGTGGAGCGTGAACCGAAAGGCTTGCGCTCTTTAATTTATCTTAACTTTGGAGGTGTTGCGCCATAGCCAGCATGGAGCATCAGATCAATGAAGAAATTCGCGACGCGCAGGTGAGAGTCATCGACGCCGACGGCACTCAGCTCGGTATCATTTCCTCTAAGGAAGCGCTTGAAATAGCGATATCCAAGGAAATGGACCTTGTTAAAATCGCGCCCAACGCGACCCCGCCCGTATGCAAAATAATGGACTACGCGAAGTATTGTTTCGAGCAGTCGAAGCGCGAAAGGGAAGCCCGCAAAAACCAGAAGACGGTAGACGTAAAAGAGATTCATATGACCTCAAAAATCGGGATAAACGATTTTAACACCAAAGTCAATCAGGCGCAGAAGTTCCTGAAAGGCGGCGACAAGGTCAAGGTCTGCATAAGGCTTCAGTTCCGCAAGGGGGTTGCGCTTCATTCAGAGCTTAGCAATAAGCTTCTTGACCAGTTCAAGGATGCCGTGGCTGAATACGGCGTATTCGACAAGCCAAGCAAGGTTGAGGGCAGGAACATAGTTTTGTTTGTCTCGCCCAAAAAGCAGTAAATCATTATTTTAGGAGGATACAAAAATGGCAAAAATCAAGGTTAAAACCCATTCCGGTACCAAGAAGCGTTTTTCTTTCACCGGAACCGGCAAGGTAAAGTTCCAGCACGCCTATAAGAGACACCGCCTCGTTTCTAAGGACCACAAGGCCAAGAGACTCGCAAGAGGCACCGCTTATGCTTCGTCCGCCAATATCGAAGCGCTCAAGAAAACCATCCCTTACAAATAAATCACGGGTTGTAAGGAAAACTCAAAACATCAAATAACGGAGGTAATAAATTATGGCTCGTGTTAAGGGAGCAATGATGACTCGCAAGAGAAGAAACAAAACCCTCAGACTTGCTAAAGGCTACTGGGGTTCAAAGTCGAAGCATTTCAAGATGGCCAAGCAGGCCGTTATGAAATCCGGCAACTATGCATACATCGGCAGAAAGCAGAAAAAGCGCGAATTCCGTCAGCTCTGGATAGCGAGAATTTCCGCTGCCGCCAAGATGAACGGAATCAATTACTCGACCCTGATGAACGGTCTCAAGAAAGCCGGCGTCACGCTCAACAGAAAGATGCTTTCCGAAATCGCTATCAGCGACCCTGCAGGTTTTACCGCGATAGTGGAAAAGGCAAAGGCGGCTCTCAACTAAGCCCCTTACAAAACACGCTCCTCACGCGGGCGTGTTTTCTAATTATCCGAAGTTTTAAAGGTGAAATTCATGGAGATACTCAGTCGGGATAACCCCAAAATCAAGCTCTATACCCGTTTGCGAGACAAAAAGCAGGCTCGCGCAAACGAGGGTCTTTTTGTGCTTGAGGGCGCGAGAATCATTGACGACGCTCTGCGCGAAGGCGTCGCTCTGAACTCGGCGTTTTACACCTCTATGGCATTAGAGCGTTATCCCGAAACCGTTTCCGCGTTGATAAGCGTTCTCGGCGACGGCGCCGCAAAAATTTCGGAAGATATATCGTTGAAGCTCGGTGGAACGGTGGCGCCTCAGGGTGTTTATGCCATAGCATCGAGACTTGACAAAACTCCGCCTTTGGATAAAATAGTAGACGGAGGAAAATTTTTGATTCTCAACTCGCTTCAGGACCCCGGCAACGTCGGCACTATTCTTCGCGCTGCCGACGCCGTTGGGATATCCGGCGTATATCTTTGCAATTCCTGCGATATATATAATCCCAAGCTTGTCCGTTCGACTATGGGCTCGCTTTTTCGGGTTCCGCTGACCGACAGGCTCAGCTACCGCGAGGCGATAGATCTTTTCAGATCGGCGGGTATTCCCGTGTACGCTTCTGTTGTGGACAAAGACGCCGAAAGTATCCGGGGCTTTGAGTTTCCGGAGAGCTGTGCAACGGTAATCGGAAACGAAGGGAGCGGTCTTTCAAAGGAAGACGCCGCTCTATGCGACTCGAGAATAACCATAAAAATGAGCGGAACAATAGAATCGCTCAACGCAGCCGCGGCGGCAGCGATTATTCTTTGGGAACTATGCAAGTGACAAGAAAGTGAGCGACTTTTATGCAATATACGGAATGTGAGTACTGGCTTTGGTTTACTCTTGCGTTCGGACCCGCCAATCCGCGAAAATGGAACGCTCTTTCACGCTACGGCTCAATATCCGAGGCTTATGAGGGGATAACCTCGTCCGACGCTGCCGGTATTCTTCCGCAGGACGTAAAAACGGTCTCTGCGGCGAATATGGAAAAGGTTGCAAAGCTTGAGGAGCTTTGCAAAAACAAGGGCATAAGCATTTGCTGCTTCGGTGATGCCGATTATCCGCAGAGGCTCAAAGAAATATACAACCCGCCGTCGGTGCTGTTTTATACGGGCGACATCTCAGGCATCGACGACAATATCGTTCTGACGGTGGTCGGAACGAAGAACCCGAGCGAATACTCCGTTGACGTCGGCAGGAGGATAGTTTCGGAGCTTGCGTCTTGCGGAGTGAGAATTGCGAGCGGATTTACCGTCGGGCTTGATTCGGTTGCGCACTCTTCGGCATTGAAAGCCGGAGGTATAACCTATGCCGTTCTTCCATGCGGGCTTTTATGCGATTATCCCAAGGAAAACTCTGAGGCAAAGCCTGTGATTACTTCTCACGGCGCGCTGATAAGCGAATATTTTCCGGGCGACGGCGTAACATCGCTGAATTTCAGGGCAAGAAACAGGGTTCTATCCGGCATCGGACTGGGTACGCTCGTTCTTCAGGCAGGCAAAAGGAGCGGTGCGCTTAGCACGGCTTCATTTGCGCTCTCTCAGGGCAGGGACATCTTCTGCATACCTCCTCATGAGCTGTTCAACGATTCCTACGCAGGTGTAATCGGGCTGATACGCGACGGAGCCAAGCCTGTTTTTGACAGTGACGACATTCTCTGCGAATACACGGGCATATACCCGCATAAGCTTCAAGCAAAGCCGTCGAATAAGAATACCGTTAAGAAGAATGTCAATCAAAAGCCGCCGAAAATGGCTTCCGGACCGTCTCAGGCTGAGCTTAAAGAGATAACGGAAGCGCCCGAGGCTTACGGTCTCGAGGGTACAAAGAAGCAGATTTACGAATACATCCGTGAGCACGGTGACACTCATCTGGACCAGCTTGCGGTTGGAATAGGGGACATATACGAGATAGAGGCTCTTTTGACCGAGCTTGAGCTTGACGGGCTGATACACTCGCTTCCCGGCAACAGATTCAGCATTTAGCATTATCACAGCAATATCAAGGGGTAAGAAATGTCAGATTTAATCATTCTGGAGTCACCTTCAAAGATTCACACTGTTCAGAGCACGCTCGGCAGGGGATATAAGGTCGTGGCGTGCATAGGTCATGTAAGGGACCTGCCGAAATCAAAGCTTGCCGTCGACATTGAACACGGCTTCAAGCCTACGTATGTCGACATCAAGGGCAAGGAGAAGATAATCGAGGACATACGCAAGCTTGCGGACAAGTCGGAGCATGTCTATTTTGCGACCGACCCCGACCGCGAGGGCGAAGCAATTTCGTGGCATCTTGCGACAATTCTCGGTTTTGATATGAATGAAAAGAACCGCGTTACGTTCAACGAAATAACAAAGACGGGCGTTGAGGCCGGAATGAAGTCTCCGCGCACGATAGATATGAATATAGTCAACGCCCAGCAGGCGCGCCGTATTCTCGACAGAATCGTCGGCTATAAGCTTTCGCCTTTTTTATGGAAGAAGGTAAGAAGAGGGCTGTCGGCGGGAAGAGTGCAGTCTGCGGCGGTGAGGATGGTAGTAGACCGCGAAAACGAAATAAGAGCTTTTGTGCCCGCCGAATACTGGAGCGTTGAGGCAAAGCTTACTGCGGGGGCTTCCAAAAAGGCGTTTAACGCGAAGCTCTCGACTGTCGACGGAAAAAAAGCCGACCTTAAGACCAAGGAAGAGACCGACGCCGTTCTTGCAAGAGTTGAGGGCGCGGAATTCAGAGTAGCTTCGGTCAAAAAGGGCAACCGTCTGCGTTCGCCGGCGGCGCCGTTTTCAACTTCTACACTTTTGCAGGACGCAGCGCAGCGTCTCGGCTGGCAGGCGCGCAGGACTATGAATGTCGCGCAGGAGCTATACGAGGGCGTAGAGGTCGAGGGAATAGGCGCTATGGGTCTTATCACCTATATGAGAACCGATTCTCTGAGAATTTCCGACGAGGCTCGTGAAGCCGCGAAGTCTTTTATTGAGAGTTCATACGGAAGCAGATATATTCCTGAAAAGCCGAGAGTTTACCGTGCCGGCGGAAATGTTCAGGACGCCCACGAAGCCATACGTCCCACTATGCCGTCTCTGACTCCCGAAGCAGCTAAGGCATCGCTCAGCCTCGACCAGTACAAGCTATACAAGCTTATATGGTCAAGATTTTTGGCAAGTCAGATGTCAGACTGCATACTCGACACCACCGCTGCGGCTGTCGAAGCCAACGGCTGCGTCTTCCGCACTTCGGGATTTTCTGTAAAGTTTGACGGCTTTACGGTACTATATGAGGAGCAGAACGACGACGATGAGGAAAATAACGCGCTTCCTCCGATTGAAAAGGGAGACATTCTTAACGTTAAATCCGTAGGCGGTATCCAGCACTTCACCCAGCCTCCGGCAAGATACACAGAGGCTACGCTTATCAAGGCTTTCAAGGAGTACGGTATAGCAAGGCCGTCGACCTACGCTTCTACGATAACGACGATAATTTCCCGCGCCTACGTTGAGCGGGACGGCAGACAGCTAAAGCCGACTTCTCTCGGAGAGGTCACTACCGAGCTTATGAAAGAGCATTTTGAGAGTATAGTCGACCTCGGGTTTACCGCGGAAATGGAGAACGACCTCGATAAAATTGAGCTTGGCGAGAAGGACTGGGTTGACGTGCTCTCGGGCTTCTATAACGGCTTTGACAAGACCTTAAAGCAGGCCGAAACTGATATGGAGGGCAAGCGTGTAAAAATTCCGGACGAGGCAACCGATGAAATATGCGAGCTATGCGGCAAACCTATGGTTATAAAGCTCGGCAGATACGGCAAATTTCTCGCCTGCACCGGTTTTCCCGAGTGCAAGAACACGAAGCGCCTTGTTCAGGAGACGCCCGGAAAGTGTCCCGTCTGCGGAAAGAGGATAGTTCAGAGGAAGACCCGCAAGGCAAAAAAATACTTTGGATGCGAGGACAACCCGACCTGTAAGTTTATGACGTGGGACACTCCCACTGCCGAAATCTGTCCCAACTGCGGCTCAACGCTCTTCAACAAAGGCGGCGCCCACGGAAAGCTCATTTGTCACAAAGAGGGCTGCGGATACGAAAGGGAGCTTAAATGACTGTTGTAAAGGTTGTCGGGGCGGGACTTGCGGGCTGCGAATCGGCGTGGCACCTCGCCGAAAGCGGCATAAGCGTTGAGCTTTTTGAGATGAAGCCGAAAAAATTCACCCCCGCGCATAAATATAAAGGACTGAGCGAGCTTGTCTGCTCAAATTCTTTAAAGGCGGAGAGGCTCGAATCGGCTGCCGGACTACTTAAAGAAGAAATGCGGCGTCTCGGCTCGCTTTCGATGCAGGCTGCTAAGGCTTCGAGGGTTCCGGCAGGAGGAGCGCTCGCCGTAAACCGCGAGCAGTTTTCCGATTACATCACCGAAAGGATACGCTCACACCCGCTAATAAACGTCGTCGAGGGTGAGGTCACAGAAATTCCGGAGGGATACGTTATTATCGCCACAGGGCCGCTCACCTCGGACGCACTTTCAAAGAGCATAAACAGGCTTGTTGGCGCGGAATATCTGTATTTTCACGACGCCGCCGCGCCGATAGTTACCGCCGAGAGTCTCGACAGAAATCTTGTTTTCGGAGCTTCGCGCTACGGCAGGGGCGGTGAGGACTATCTCAACTGCCCGATGAACAGGGAAGAATACCTGAGTTTTTACAATGAGCTGATAAACGCCGAGACCGCGCCGCTTCACGACTTTGATGAAGCTGGGAATTACAAGGTTTACGAGGGATGTATGCCGATAGAGGCTCTCGCAAAGCGCGGCGAAGACTGTATGCGCTTCGGACCGCTCAAGCCGGTCGGTCTCACAGACCCTCGGACAGGCAGGCGTCCGTATGCGGTCGTGCAGCTCAGGCTCGAAAACACCGCAGGAACGCTCTACAACCTCGTGGGATTCCAGACAAACCTGAAATTCGGCGAGCAAAAGCGCGTCTTTTCGATGATTCCCGGGCTTCGTGACGCAGAGTTTATGAGATACGGCGTGATGCACAGAAACACCTATCTGAATTCGCCGGAGCTTTTGGACAGGCACTTTTGTCTGAAAAGCGACCCGAGGATATATTTTGCGGGGCAGATTACCGGAGTCGAGGGCTACATAGAGTCGGCGGCGAGCGGCATATACGCCGCGATGAGTCTTGCAAGGCGCATAAACGGTGAAAGTGAAATTACCCTGCCTGAAGATACGATGCTCGGGGCGCTTGCAAAATACGTTGAAACAGGCTCGCCGTCGGGATTTCAGCCGATGGGTGCAAATATGGGAATCCTGCCCGAGCTTCCCGAAAAAATAAGAGGCAAGCAGGAAAAATATGCGGCGCTCGCAAAGCGCTCTATTGCGAGCCTTGAGGCCGCGCTGACAGGAGGTAACCGAAATGAGAATAATTGTTGACGGCTTCGGCGGAGATAATGCACCGCTCGAAGTGCTCACGGGCTGCGTTCAGGCTGTAGACGGTCTCGGAGTAGATGTGACTGTTGTCGGGGACGAAAGCAAGCTCCGCAAGTGCGCCGATGAGAACGGTATCGACATTTCCGGGCTTTCACTTAAGCACGCCGACACTGTTATCGACGTATGCTGCGACCCTACAAAGATTCTTAAGGAATATTCCGACTCCTCGATGGCTGTCGGTCTTAAGATGCTTGCCGACGGTGAGGGCGACGCTTTTCTGTCGGCGGGTTCCACAGGCGCGCTTGTAGTCGGTTCGACTTTTATTGTAAAGAGAATAAAAGGCATAAAGCGCGTTGCGCTGGCTACTCTTATCCCGACGCTTCGTTCGAATACGCTGCTGCTCGACGTCGGCGCTAATGCCGACTGCCGCCCGGAAATGCTCGCGCAGTTTGCGGTTATGGGTTCGGCGTATATGACGCGTTTTATGGACATAAAAGCTCCGACCGTCGCGCTTGCGAATATCGGCGCAGAGCCTACTAAGGGCAGGGAGCTTGAAACCGAGAGCTATAAGCTTCTTGAAACAGCGCCGGTGAAGTTTATCGGAAACGTCGAGGGACGTGACATACCGCTCGGCGCAGCAGATGTAGTGGTCGCGGACGGTTTTTCGGGTAATCTTATCTTAAAGACCGTCGAGGGAATGGGAAAATTTTTCTCAACCTCGCTTAAAGAGATGTTTTCGGGCGGGATAGGCGCAAAACTCGGCGCCGTTATGCTTCTTAAAAAGATAAACGCGTTCAAGAAAAAAATGGACTACACCGAACACGGCGGCGCACCGCTTCTCGGCACTCAGAAACCCGTCATCAAGGCTCACGGCTCCTCAAACGCCAAAGCGTTTTACAACGCTGTCCGTCAGGCGAAAATCTGTGTTGAGAATAACCTTGTCGCCGAAATAACAAAAGGTCTTGACGAACTGAAAACACAGAGCGATGAGCTGTAAAGAAATTTTACTTTACACGCAGGAGGAAGTAATGGACAAACTCGAAGAATTTGAGAAGATAATAGATTACCGTTTCAAAGACCGCGGGCTGCTTTTTGAAGCGCTGTCGCACTCCTCCTTTGCGAACGAGTCAAAGCACCGCTTTCGTTCAAACGAGCGTCTGGAGTTTTTGGGCGATTCCGTGCTGTCGATAGTCGTTTCTGACTATCTATTCGAGAATTTTACTGACATTCCCGAGGGCGAGCTCACCAAAACACGCGCAACGCTCGTCTGCGAAAAGGCTCTGCACCATTTCGGCTCACAGATAAATCTTGGGAATTACATTATGCTCGGTAAAGGCGAAGAGCTTGCCGGAGGACGTGAGCGTCCGTCGATAATCGCCGACGCTTTCGAGGCGGTCATAGCGGCAATCTATCTCGACGGCGGAATGGAGGCCGCCCGCAGACATATCCTGAGATTTATGCCCGAGGACGTTTTGGGAGCGGTAGCCGAGGCTTATGACGATTATAAAACAATACTACAGGAGATAATCCAGAAAAATCCCGAGGAGCATGTCGAATACAAGCTTGTCGGAGAGTCGGGTCCCGACCACAACAAATCGTTTACCGTTAGGGTTATGCTCAACTCCAACGTGATAGGCGAGGGTACGGCCCACAGCAAGAAGTCGGCGGAACAGCTTGCAGCAAAAGAAGCGCTTCGGCTTATGGGTTGGCGAAAATAATGAACAGACGTGCTTCTGTAGCGGTTTTCGTGCCGCATATAGGCTGCACGCACAGGTGCAGCTTCTGCGACCAGAGGACGATAACCGGTTCTCAAAGCGTTCCGCATGCGAAAGACGTGGCATACGCCTGTGAGCGCGCGATAGAGTGCGGCGCCGACCTTAAGAATACCGAAATTGCCTTTTTCGGAGGCAGCTTCACAGCTGTCCCGAGAGAATATATGCTTGAGCTTCTGGAAGCTGCGGAGCGTTATGTCAAAAAGGGTTTTCGCGGGATACGCCTCTCCACGCGTCCCGACGCCGTAGACGGTGAAGTACTCGGCATACTTCGGGACTTCGGAGTGACCTCGGTTGAACTTGGCGCGCAGACGATGTCTGACGAGGTTCTCAGGCTCAATGAGCGCGGTCACACCTCCGAGGACGTCGTCAAGGCGTCGGAGCTTGTAAAGTCGTATGGCTTTACGCTCGGCTTGCAGATGATGGTAGGGCTTTACGGCTCGTCGCCCGAGAAGGATATATACACCGCCGAGCGTATTATCGGTCTCGAACCGTCGGAAGCCAGAATATACCCGACGGTTATACTAAAAAACACCCGTCTCGGCGAGCTTTTTCTCAGCGGTGAGTACCGTCCTTATGCCATAAATGACGCAGTTGCGTTATGCGCGCGGCTTTTGGATATGTTTGAAAGCGCGGGAATTTCGGTAATAAAGCTCGGGCTTCATTCCTCAACCGACGTCGAAAAGGATATGCTCGGCGGTCTATACCACCCTGCTTTCAGGGAGCTTTGCGAAAGTTTTCGGTATCGGAGCGAGATGGAGTGTCAGATAGGGGCTGACAAGTATGCAACCTTTACAGTACCTTCACGTGAACTTTCCAAGGCTCTCGGTCAGAAAAAGTCAAATATAGAATATTTCCGCTCAAAGGGCGTCGAGGTAAGGATTATTCCCGACCCTTTGCTCAGCGGGCACCACATAAACAGACAAACGGAGGACAACTAAGTGTATCTAAAATCGCTTGAACTTCACGGCTTCAAGTCCTTTCCGGACAAGGTCACGCTCGAATTCGGCAAAGGTCTGACGGCTGTGGTCGGCCCTAACGGCAGCGGCAAATCGAATATCGGCGACGCTGTCCGCTGGGTTCTGGGCGAGCAGTCGTCAAAGACTCTGCGCGGCGGCAAAATGGAGGACGTCATATTCGGCGGGACCCAACAGCGTAAGCCCGTCGGATTTGCGGCGGTAACGCTCAATATCGTCAACGACGACCGTACTCTCGCGGTAGAGGCGGACACCGTGAGCGTCACGCGCAAGCTCTACCGCAACGGCGACAGCGAATATCTTATAAACGGCAATCCTGTGAGGCTGCGCGATGTTGTCGAGCTGTTTATGGACACCGGTCTCGGACGCGACGGCTACTCGATAATCGGTCAGGGACGAGTCGCGGACATTGTCGGCAGCAAATCCGGTGAGCGCAGGGAAATCTTTGAAGAAGCTGCGGGAATATCAAAATTTCGATATAAAAAGGCGGAATCGGAACGCAAGCTCGCCGCGTCTGAGGAAAACATCCTCAGACTTCGTGACATACTTTCTGAGCTTGAGGGTAGAGTCGAGCCGCTGAGAGTGCAGTCCGAAAAGGCAAAGAAATATCTTGTTTTAGCCGATTCCCGCCGTTCGCTTGAAATAGCGGTGTGGACCCACAGGCTTCAGGAGCTGAGAGGAGTTATCGACGAGCTTGAGGACAGGCTTCTCGCGTCAAATGCCGAATACGAGCATCTTGGCAACGAGATTGACAAGTGCGACGAGGAGATATCTGACCTATCACTTAAGCGTCAGCAATGCACAGCCGCCGCCGAGGAATACCGCGGCAAGATTACGGAGCTTGAGAGTTTGGGTGCTTCTGCCGCTGCCGACATAGCTGTTTTCAAGAACAACATTCTCCATTATAACGAGCAGATAGATGAAAACACGCGGCGCAAGTCCGAGCTGTCTCTCGGCGAGGCTCAGCTTAGGGAGAAAATCTCAGATAAAAGAGCGCAGATAGCGGATATTGAAAAGGAAAAGGCAGATATAGAGAGCGAAATCGTCGGGCTGTCCGAAAAACTTTCAAGCTTGTCGCTTGAGGCGGACGAATTTGAGCGCTCGCTTTCGGACAGAAACGAAGAACTCAACAGGCTTTACATCAAGAAATCCGAGTTGAGCTTTTCGCTCGCGAGCGCAGATTCTACACGCGCCGAGCTTGAAAAGTCGGTATCGGACTGCAAGAACGCGATTTTGCAGGGAAAGGCTGAAGCCGCGAATGCCGAAAAACAGCTTTGCGCGCTCGATAAGGAGATTTCCGAGGCGGAAGACGCTTCAAAGGAGCACACTAACCGTTTAAACGGCTTCTTAATGCTCTATAATAAAAAAAGCGAGCAGCTAAAATCGCTTACAGCCGAGTGCAACGACTCGGATCTCAACATAAGGAACCTTAAGCAGCGCAGACAGATGCTTATGGACCTCGAAAATTCTATGGAGGGTTTTGCGGGAAGCGTCAGGCAGATAGTAAAAGCCGGCAGGAGCGGTCAGCTAAGAGGGGTCAGAGGAACCGTTGCGCAGTTGATTTCCGTCGAGCAGAAATACAGTCTCGCGATAGAAACCGCTCTCGGCGGAGCTTTGCAGAATATTGTGGTCGACAACGAGGAGACCGCCAAGCGCGGAATCAGGATTCTCAAAGAGACCAACGGCGGACGTGCTACATTCCTGCCGATAACGTCGGTAAAGGGAAACACGCTTGCGGAGAAGAACCTCGATATGCAGGAGGGATATATTGCGCTTGCGAGCGAGCTTGTGAGCTTCGAGCCTGAGTATCGCGGTATCGTCGACTCTTTACTCGGAAGAATTGTAATAGCGGAGGATATAGACCTCGCCGCAAATATCGCAAAAAAATACGGATATAAATTCAGAATCATCACCCTTGACGGTCAGGTAATCAACGCCGGCGGCTCGTTTACCGGAGGAAGCTCGCAGCGCTCGTCGGGCGTGCTTTCCCGCAAAAATGAGATAAAGTCGATTGACGCTCAGCTTGAAAAGCTCGGCGCTTCGTATGAGGCCGTAAAGCGGCGTCTCGAAAGCCTTTCCACCGAGACCGAAAAGCTTGGTTTCGACCTTGACGGAGAGAGAGATATGGTTTCGAGGGCAGATACCGAAAAAGTCCGTCTTGAGGGTGACAGAAGCAGGATAACGGCGCTGAAAGAGCAGTACGAGTTAAGAATATCCGAACTTGAAAAGAGCGTTAAAGACAGCGAGGAGCGAATTGCCGCTGCCGCTGCTCAGAAGGAATCGGGCGCCGCAGAGCATAAAAAGTGCGAGGAAAGGATATCCGCGCTCGAAGCCGAGCTTTCCGCCGCGCAGGAAAAGAGCGGCGAGACAAAAGAGGTAAGAGAGCAGCTTTCGTCAAGGATTTCCGAAATGAGGCTGAAGTTTGCCGGTCTTGAAAAAGATATTCAGTCCTGTGAGGACGCAATAGTTCAGATAGAGCAGAATATTGAAAACTCCGCCTCAGAATCAAAGCGCTTTGACGACAGAATCGCTGAGCTTAGGGCGGCAATAGAGCAGGAAAATATAAACGTTGAGGAGCGCAGCCGCGAAGCCGATGAAGCCAAGCAGAACGCCGCTTTGTTGGGAGAGAAAATCAAAGATGAGCTTGCGCGGAGTATGGAGTATGAGCGTCAGGCGCAGAATCTCAGAGGCATACAGCGCTCAAAGTCGAACGAAAAGGAGACTGTCTCTGCGGAAATATCCCGCGTGACCGAGCGTCGCGATAACGTCAAAAAGGAGAGCGACGGAATGGTTTCGCAGTTGTGGGAGTCATATTCTCTCACTGTTGCGGAGGCTGCCGAGCAGGCAGAGGATATCGGGGACGTTGCCGACGCTCAGAAGCGTCTCAACGAGATAAAGAACAAGATTCGCGCCCTCGGTTCGGTCAATACCGACGCCATAGACGAGTATAAAGAAGTCAAGGAGAGATACGAGTTCTTATCGGCGCAGCTTAACGACGTTCTTAAATCGAAGGACGAGCTTGAAAAGCTGATAGCAAGTCTTACAAAGAGCATGCGCGAGATTTTCACCGACAGCTTCAATAAGATAAACGAAAACTTCAAGACCACATTTGTTGAGCTTTTCGGCGGCGGACGCGGTGAGCTTATTCTTACCGACCCGGATAACGTCCTTGAATCGGGAATAGAGATCAACGCTGCGCCTCCGGGCAAGGTAATTAAGAACCTTTCGCTTCTTTCGGGCGGCGAGCAGGCGTTTGTCGCGATTGCGATATACTTTGCGATACTCAAGCTGCGGCCGTCGCCGTTCTGCATTCTCGACGAAATCGAGGCGGCGCTCGACGATGTGAACGTGACGCGTTACGCGCAGTATCTTAGGAATTTCACCGGCACGACGCAGTTCATACTTATAACCCACCGCCGCGGAACGATGGAGGAAGCCGACGTTCTGTACGGCGTGACGATGCAGGAAAAGGGCGTTTCAAAGCTTTTGAGAATGGATATAAGCGAAGTCGGAAATGACGACGCCGAATAAGGAGAAATTATGGGATTTTTTGAAAAACTCAGGCAGGGTCTGAAAAAGACCAAAACAGGGCTGATAGGCGGTATAAATTCGCTGCTGTCAGGCTCGGAGATAAACGACGATTTTTACGACGAGCTTGAAGAGACACTGATTCTTTCGGACATCGGCGCTAAAACCTCTGAAGACATTGTCGCGGGACTGCGTCAGAGAGTTAAGGAGCAAAAGCTCTCGACACCCGACGATGTGCGTTCGGCGCTGAAAGAAATGATAAGGGAAATGCTCGGTGAGGACACGCCGCTCGATTTGTCTACGGTTCCGTCGGTAATACTTGTCATCGGGGTGAACGGGGTCGGCAAGACCACGGCTATAGGAAAACTTTCCAACCAACTCAGGCAGGAGGGCAAACGAGTTCTTGTCGCGGCTGCGGACACTTTCAGGGCTGCCGCTATTGAGCAGCTCAACGTCTGGACCGACCGTGCGGGAGTTGAAATAATTAAGCACAACGAGGGTTCCGACCCCGCGTCGGTTGTATACGACGCTCTTGACGCCGCAAAGTCCCGTAACGCCGACGTAGTCATTATCGACACGGCGGGAAGACTTCACAATAAGGCTAATCTGATGAACGAGCTTGCCAAAATTTCGAGGATAGTGCATCAGAAGGCGGAGGGCTGCGCTCTCGAGGTGCTTATCGCGCTCGACGCCACCACCGGACAGAACGCCGTGAATCAAGCGAGAGCATTCAACGACGCCGCCGACATAACCGGAATTATTCTCACAAAGCTCGACAGTTCGGCAAAGGGCGGAATCGTAATATCCATCGCAAATGAGCTTAAGGTACCGGTGAAGCTGGTTTCGGTCGGCGAGAAGATAGACGATTTGCAGCCGTTTTCGGCGCAGGACTTTGTCGATGCGCTGTTTGAGAACGACAGCGAGGACTGAAAGGACAAGCTATGACAAAAATGATACTTGCGAGTTCAAATCCGCATAAGCTTCGCGAATTTCGTGAGATTTTGGAGCCGCTCGGTTGCGAGGTTGTCTCGCAGAAGGACGCGGGGATAGACGTCGAGCCGGAGGAAAACGGCTCCACATTTGAGGAAAATTCGGCGATAAAAGCAAGGGCGATATACAAAATTGCGAAATGCGCCGTGATAGCCGACGACAGCGGTCTTGAGGTAGACGCTCTCGGCGGCGAGCCGGGGGTATATTCAGCCCGGTACGGCGGCACCCGCGACGATATAGCGCATAACGACCTTGTAATAAAGAAGCTTGAAGGCGTACCCGACGAAAAGCGCACCGCGCGGTTTGTCTGCGCGATAACATATATCGACGCCGACGGCAACGAATCCCGTTTTCTGGGAAAATTCGAGGGACGCATCGGTTACGAAATGAGAGGAGAGCACGGCTTCGGCTACGACCCGATATTTATGGTCGGTGGTATCAGCTCCGCTGAAATGACGCCCGAGGAGAAGAACGCCGTCAGCCATCGCGGAAAGGCGCTTAGACTTCTTGCAGATTACATCAACAGAACCAATTCGGAGGATTAAAATGCTAAGTTCAAAGCAAAGGTCATATTTAAAATCGGTCTCCGCAAAGCTCGACCCTGTGTTTCAGGTCGGCAAGGGAGGTGTTTCGAGGGAGCAGGCAGAGGGCATTTCAAAATATCTTACCGCTCACGAAATAGTCAAGATTAAGGTGCTGGATAACTCTCTTTATTCCGCCGACGAAGCCGCTCGGGAAATAGCGGAGCTTACGGATTCGGAGGTTGTGATTGTAATAGGCTCAAAAGCTGTGTTGTTCAGACGCAATCCCGAAAAGCCTACCGTGAGTCAGAATCTATGAAAAAGACGGTTGTTTTCGGCGGAACGTTTAATCCCTTCCATTTGGGGCATCTTAAGCTTATAACCGAAGTTGCCGCAGTGATAAAACCTGACAGATTTATACTTATGCCTACCCATATTCCGCCTCATAAAGAGGCGCATGAGCTTCTTGACGACACCGACCGCCTCGAAATGTGCAGGCTTATCGCGTCTGAGCTTCAGGGAGTGGAGGTCAGCGACTATGAGATAAAGGCGGGCGGAAAGAGCTATACGGTCAATACGCTGGAATATCTGCACTCGGTTTATCCCGAGGACGAGCTGTATTTCGCTATGGGAAGCGATATGCTGATATCTTTTATGAGCTGGTACCGTCCCGAAAGGATACTCGAGCTTGCCACCCTTGTCTGCAACTGTCGGGATGAAAATGACCGAAATGCTTGCGAAGCCGCAAAGTCCGAGATAGAAGCGGCGGGCGGCAGATGTATAATCACCGAATGTGAGCCGCTTGTCTGCTCGTCGACCGAAGTACGCGACCTGATTGACAGAGGCGAGCGGATAGACGGGCTTGTGCCTGCCGTTATTGCGGAGTACATTGAAAAAAGGGGACTTTACCGTGACTGAGCCGAAAATTTCCGAAATTAAGGAATATCTTAAAGATAACCTGTCCGAAAAAAGATATATACACAGCCTGAACGTCGCCGACGCCGCCAAACGTCTTGCCGAAATAAACGGCGCCGACCCCGACAAATGTTATCTTGCGGGTCTTTTGCATGACATATGCAAGGAACTTCCGAAAGAAAAGCAGCTTGAGCTTGTCTTACGTTCGGAGTTTGAAGTCTCCGAAATAGAGATAGCAGCGCCTAAAACCCATCACGCAATAGCCGGCGCGGTCTTTGTAAAGGAAAAATACGGAATTACCGATAATGATATTTTGTCTCCGATACGTTGGCACACCGTCGGAAAGGGCAGAATGAACATATACGAGCAGATAATCTATATGGCGGATCTCATTTCCGCCGACCGCGATTATGCCGATGTCGGAACAATCAGGGAGATTACGTATCGGGATTTAAAGCAGGGACTTTATGAAGCGTTTAAGTGGATGATACGTGAAAACCTTGAAAAGCAAAGGCTGATACCGCAGTCTACATACGACGCTTATAACGAATATACCGCGCTCGAAATAGCGAGGCTTAAGGACAGATAGCAGGAGATACGGGAAGCATCGCCCCGAATTTCAGGTATGAAGAAATCGGGATTTGTTTTCACACTTATAACCGTCTGCTTTGTGAGCGCGGCGGTGACGCTTGCGATACTCGGATATGCGGCAAAGACCGCCAGACTCAGAGTTGCCTCTCAGTATACCGTGCCTGATTATGTCAGGTATATTTCCGACGGATATGCTTTTGACACGGTGAGTTCGAAAAAGAATTTTTTGATAACCGTTACCGACGGCGAGCTTCCGGTCAGGGTTCATATCTTTACCGTTGACGAGGATAAAAATACTCTCGACGTTTTGGAGCTTCCTCCCGACACATACGTAATCGCCGACGGCTATTACGGCACTCTGCGAGACGCGTTTCCCACGTCGGTTTACAAGCAGATAATAAGCCGTGTTCTCTGTCTCAGAATAGATGGCTCGGCGAGCTTTGACGCAAAAACATTCGGTGATATGGCGCAGCTTCTTGAAGTAAATATAAAGCTTCCGAAGACCGTTTATCGGGAAAGCAATATTGAGGTGACGAGCGAGGTCGGCGAAAAGATTGCGCTTGACGGTTTTTGCTACTCCGGCGGCGACAAAGAAGCTGTCAGGCTTTACAGGACTCTGCTCGCGGAGATTTTTTCCGAGCTCGGAGAGCGCGGCTCGCTCGAAAGCTTCTCGCTGCTTATGAACCTTGTGGTCAACAGATTTGACACCGATATGACCGTTGAGAATATGATTGACGCCGTTAATTCCGTCAAGGACGTTAAACTTCGTAAGATAAACATAAGACTTGCGGTCGGAAGTCCGGCAAAATTCGGTGAAAACAGAGTATGGTCGCTCGACCCCGAGGGCATGGCGGAGCTTTTGAACGCAAACTTTCGGGTCAAGGGAGTGGAGTATCCCGCCGAAAGCCTGAGCATACCGGCGGTTACTGCCGGGGAGTTTCCGTATGATGAGCTGCCCGAAAGGGTAACGGATATTTTGGAATGACAAAAAGGAGGATAATTATGACACAGCTCGAAAAACTGTCAACCATTGTCAAGGCTCTTGATTCAAAGAGCGCGCAGGACATCAGGGTGATAAGGATAGGCGACCTCACGATAGTTGCCGATTACTTTGTCATCGCAAACGGCACCTCAACTACCCATACCCGCGGACTTGTAGACGAAGTGGATTTTCGTATGGGCGAAAAGGGCGTGAATGTAGACCATATAGAGGGAGTGGACGGCGCGAGCTGGATAGCTATGGACTACGGCGACATTGTAGTTCACGTCTTCTACCGCGACGTGAGGGAACAGTATAACCTCGAAAAGCTCTGGAGCGACGGCGAAGCGGTTGACATTCAGACTTTATTGTGATACAATGTCTTCTTGGTTTTATTTTCATAAAAAGGAATGATAAAAATGAAATACGATTTTTCCGCCGTTGAAGCCAAATGGCAGAAGTATTGGGAAGATAACAGAACCTTTGAGGTCGATATCGACCGCTCAAAGCCGAAATACTACGCTTTGGTGGAATTTCCCTATCCATCGGGAGCGGGAATGCATGTCGGGCATATTAAAGCTTATACGAGCCTTGAAGCGCTTTCGCGAAAGAAGCGTCTTGAGGGCTACAACGTTCTCTTTCCGATGGGCTTTGACGCTTTCGGTCTTCCCGCCGAAAATTACGCGATAAAGACCGGCGTACACCCGCGTGTTTCCACCGACCACAATATCGCACACTTTTCCGAGCAGATGAAAAAGGTCGGCTACAGCTTCGACTGGTCGAGAGTCGTAGATACATCCGACGAGAATTACTATAAATGGACCCAATGGATATTCCTGAAGATGTTTGAAAACGGGCTCGTTTTCAGGGATACCGCGCTTGTCAACTACTGCCCGAGCTGCAAGGTCGTCCTTTCAAACGAGGACTCTCAGGGCGGCAAGTGCGACGTCTGTCACAGCGATATCGTGCAGATGTCCAAAGAGGTATGGTACTTACGGATAACTGAATACTGCGAAAAGCTCCTTGAAGGGCTCAACGAGGTAGACTACCTCCCGTATGTAAAGGCCCAGCAGGAGAACTGGATAGGCAAGTCGACGGGAGCTTTCGTGAATTTCGAGCTCAAGGGTTCCGACGAAAAGCTGCGAATCTACACCACCCGTCCCGATACGCTCTACGGCGTGACGTTTATGGTCATAGCGCCGGAGCATCCCATAATCGACCGCAGTGCTGCTGTCATTAAGAATATGGATGATGTAAAGGCTTACAGGTCGGAGTGCGCCAAAAAGACGGAGTTTGAGAGGACTCAGCTCGTCAAGGACAAGACGGGCGTAAGGCTCGACGGTCTCAGCGCAATAAACCCTGTGAACGGCAGGGAGATACCGATATATATTTCTGACTATGTTATGATGGGCTACGGCACCGGCGCGATTATGGCAGTACCTGCGCACGACCAGCGCGACTGGGAGTTTGCGAAGAAATTCGGAATCGACATAATAGAGGTTATCAAGGGCGGAGATATCGAAAAGGAAGCCTATACCGGCGACGGTGAAATGGTCAACTCCGGCGTTCTCAACGGTCTTACCAACAAAAAGGACTCCATCGCCAAGATGCTTGAATTTCTGACCCAAAAGGGGATAGGCGAAAAGGGAGTTCAGTACAAGATGAAGGACTGGGCGTTTAACCGTCAGCGCTACTGGGGCGAGCCTATCCCGATTGTCCACTGCCCGCACTGCGGAATGGTCGCTGTGCCGTATGATGAGCTTCCTCTAAGGCTGCCCGATGTCGAAAACTTTGAGCCGGGAACCGACGGTCAGAGTCCGCTCGCGAGAATCGAGAGCTTTGTCAACTGCAAGTGTCCGAAGTGCGGCGGCGACGCTAGGCGCGAGACCGACACAATGCCGCAGTGGGCGGGTTCCTCGTGGTATTACCTCAGGTATGTCGACCCGCACAATTCCGAGGCATTTGCCTCCAAAGAGGCTATGGATTACTGGCTCCCCGTCGACTGGTACAACGGCGGCAACGAGCATGTCACCCGGCATATGATCTATTCGAGATTCTGGCACCGCTTCCTCTATGACATCGGCGAGGTTAATACTCCCGAGCCTTATATGAAGCGCACATGTCAGGGACTCGTACTCGGTCCCGACGGCGATAAGATGTCAAAGTCTAAGGGCAACGTAGTCGACCCGCTTGACGTTATAAAGGTCTACGGCGCTGATGTTCTGAGGGTATACGTTCTCTTTATGGGCGACTACGAAAAGGCAGCTCCGTGGTCTGAATCCGGCGTGACCGGCTGTAAGCGTTTCCTTGAAAGGGTATGGGGCCTTCAGGACATTATGACACCCGTCGATGCCTACCGTCCGGAATTTGTCTCGAAGATGCACAAGACCATCAAAAAGGTCACATCGGATATAGACACTATGAAGTATAACACCGCTATAGCCGCTTTGATGACTCTTATCAACGATTTTTACGCAACCGGCAGCATAACCCGAGCCGAACTCAGAGATTTCTGCATACTGCTTTACCCGTTTGCTCCGCATATTACCGAGGAAATCTACGAAGCGCAGGGCTTTGGCGGATATCTCTACGACGCTGCTTGGCCGAAGTATGACGACGCTCTCTGCCGCGACGACGAGGTTGAGGTAGCCGTACAGGTCAACGGAAAAATCCGTGAAAAGCTCACTGTAGACGCCGACGCCGGTCAGGACGAGGTAATCGAAGCCGCGAAGTCGCTTGAGAGAATTGCCGCCGAGATTGCCGGTAAGCAGATTGTAAAAGCCATATACGTAAAAGGAAGACTTGTGAATATTGTCGTGAAGTAAAAAACGCAAGATTTTTTCTTTGGGGGTATTGACTTATTTGCCTCAATGGTTTATAATTACAAGGTACATTGTGGTGTGATGTAAAATACCTTCGCCCTCAGGCGGCAAAGGGAGGGAACAGTAAATGGCAGAAGTTCGTGTCGGCAAGAATGAGTCTTTGGATACGGCTCTTAAGCGCTTTAAGAGATCCTGCGCCAGAGACGGCATTATAGCCGAAGTTCGCAAGCGCGAGCAGTACGAAAAGCCTTCGGTAAGGCGCAAGAAAAAGTCGGAAGCTGCTCGTAAGCGCAAGTACTAATTTAACAGTGCAATATAAAACGAAAGCGGGCAGAGAATCTCTGTTCGCTTCGGTTTTTATTGAATTAACGGAGGCGGTATTTTGCTTCATAAGCCTGACTATGTTTTTAACTCAATATCCGACCTCACACTCGATTTTTTTGACGCCGAGGGGATAGACGCGCTTATTTTAGACCTTGATAATACTCTGACCACTCACAATAATCCGGTTCCCGACAAAGAGCGTCTTAGGTGGTTTAACGGTATGAAAGCGCGGGGTATGAGTATGATAATAGTCTCAAACAATCACCCCGAGCGTGTAAAGCCCTTTGCCGACTTTTTGGGACTTGATTTTGTGCCGGACGGCGGAAAGCCGCTCCCGAGGGGTTACAATGAGGCATGCAGGCGTCTCGGAATTGCGAAAAAGAGAATCGCCGCCGTAGGCGACCAGATTTTTACGGATGTTATGGGCTGCAAGGCAGCAGGGATACGCTCGATTTTCGTCTTTCCGATAGAATATGAGACCGGTTTTTGGTTTCGGGTAAAGCGCGCTCTTGAAAAACCGCTTCTCCCTAAAAGACCCCAAAAAGGAGGGTAAAAATGTCTGCAATTTTCGGACCCGCCGGCAGTGCGGAAAACTTTTTAAAGCTCTATAAATCCTCGTCCGATATGCCTAAGTATCTCAGCGAAATCGGGCTTGATGCCTTTGAATATCAGTGCGGACAGGGCGTAAGGGTATCCGACGCCGTTGGTGCCGCTCTCAAAGATAGCGCCGAGAAATATAATATCACGCTTTCGCTGCATGCGCCTTATTTTATCTCGCTTTCAAGCTTAGAACCCGAAAAGCGCGACAAGTCGATTGACTACATACTCCAGAGCGCTTCGGCGGCGAAAAAGATGGGTGCTAAGAGGATAGTCATTCACTCCGGCTCCTGCTCGAAGATTTCCCGTGAGGAGGCTCTTTCGCTTGCCGAGGACACTCTTTTGAGAGCAAGAAGAGCCGCTGTAGAGGCAGGTTTTGAAGACATAATCTTTTGTCCCGAGACTATGGGAAAATTCAATCAGCTCGGAAATCTCGAGGAGGTTTTGGAGCTTTGCCGCCTCGACGACAGCTTTTTGCCGACGGTAGACTTCGGTCACCTCAACGCCAGAACGCTCGGTCAGGTTAATTCCAAGGAGTCTTTCGAGCATATACTTGACAGCATCGAGAACCGCCTCGGAAGCGACAGACTGAAAAGATTCCATTCTCATTTTTCAAAAATCGAGTATACCGAGGGCGGCGGGGAAAAGCGACATCTGACCTTTGAAGACGAGCTTTACGGTCCGCGCTTCGAACCGCTCATGGAGCTTATCGCGAAGAAACACCTCAGTCCTACATTTATCTGCGAAAGCGCCGGCACACAGGACGTCGACGCTCTTACGATGAAAAAATACTATCTTAACGAACTCAACAAGCAGGGAGGATAATTATGACAAAATATGAAAGGCTGATGAACGGGCTGCCCGCCCATATCGACGCGGCGCTCGTCACCGAAGACGTAAACAGGCGGTATTTCACCGGAATGAAGTCATCGGCGGGTACGGTTCTTGTGACCCGCGAAAAGGCGTATCTTGTAATTGACTTTCGCTATATAGAAAAAGCGCGGAAGACGGTTCACGACGCCGAGGTCATTATGCAGGAAAAGCTGTTTGAACAGATCAACGGTCTGCTTAAAAAGCACGGTGCTAAAACTGTAGCAATCGAGAGCCGCAGTATGACGGTTTCTCAGCTCAAGGGCATACGCGAAAAGCTTTGCGCCGAAATCGACGATTCCGACGCTCTGAGCAACGCCATAGACGCCCTGAGAATTGTCAAGTCGCAGGACGAAATAGACAAGATCATCAAGGCTCAGAGAATAGCCGAAGCCGCCTTTGAAGACGTTTTGAACTTCATTCGTCCGGGCGTTACCGAGCGCGAAGTCGGGCTGCATCTCGACTATTATATGCTCTCTCACGGAGCGGAGGCGCTTTCTTTCGATACTATAGCGGTGTCGGGACCGAATACATCTCTTTGCCACGGCGTTCCCACCGACAGACCGGTGCAGTCGGGAGAATTTGTACTTATGGACTACGGAGCGACGTATGAAGGCTACCACAGCGATATGACGAGAACCGTATGCGTCGGTAAACCCACCGAAAAGATGGAGCAGGTATACGCCATAGTTCTCGATGCGCAGCTCAAGGCGCTTGCCGAAATAAAGGCTGGCGTTCGCGGTTCTGATATCGACAAGATAGCGCGCGACGTGATAGCTGACGCAGGCTACGGCGATGCTTTCGGTCACTCTCTCGGTCACGGTGTTGGAATGAATATCCACGAGACCCCGAACGCTTCTCCGTCGTCCGGTCATATTTTCAGGGAGAATATGATAGTTACGGTCGAGCCGGGAATATATCTGCCTGACGAATTTGGCGTTAGAATAGAGGATTTCGTCGTTATTAAGGAAAACGGCTGCGAAAATATGACGCTTGCAAAGAAAAATCTTATTTCTTTGTAAAAACACTTGCATTATTTGAAAAGATAGGTTACAATATATTATACTATATGGCATAAAGAAAAATAGACAGAATTAGAAAGTGAGGACACTCATATGATCACAGCAGGTGATTTCAGAAACGGTGTAACATTTGAAGAGGACGGCAACGTCATGCAGGTAATCGAATTCCAGCATGTCAAGCCGGGCAAGGGCGCTGCTTTTGTGAGAACCAAGACCAAAAATGTTCTTACGGGTGCGGTTGTCGAAAAGTCCTACAACCCCACCGCAAAGTTCCCGACTGCATATATCGAGAGAAAGGATATGGAATATTCTTATAGCGACGGCGAGCTTTATTACTTCATGGATTCCGAGACTTACGAGCAGGTTCCCGTAAGCCCTAACGATGTCGGCGACAGTTTCCGTTTTGTCAAGGAGAATATGGTCTGCACTATTTTGTCCTACAAGGGCAAGGTATTCGGCGTAGAACCTCCGTTCTTTGTCGACCTTGTCGTCACTCAGACCGACCCCGGCTTTAAAGGCGATACCGCTACCAATGCCACCAAGCCCGCGACTCTCGAGACCGGCGCCGAAATCAAGGTTCCGCTCTTTATCAACGAGGGCGATGTTATCCGCGTTGACACCCGCACCGGCGAGTATATGCAGAGAGCATAAGCTCGCGAAACATTATTGATTATTTAGAAAGGAGATTATCTATGCTTTCTGAAAGGGCTGCATATCTCAAAGGTCTTATGGACGGTCTTGAAATTGATGATTCCACCAAGGAGGGCAAGGTTTTGCTTGCTCTTTACGACGTGATAAGCGAGATCTGCGAGACAGTAGACACTATTGACGCCGACGTTGACGATATCGTAGAGTTCTGCGACACCGTCGATCAGGACCTCTCAGACGTTGAGGACGCCGTATTCGGCGACGAAGACGAGTGTGAATGTGACGGCGACTGTGACTGCGATTGCGATTGCTGCGATGATGACGACTGCACTTATGAAGTCGTCTGCCCGACATGCGGCGATACCATTGAGCTTAATGACCTTATGCTCGAGGACGGCTCTGTCGAATGTCCTAACTGCGGCGAGCTTCTTGAATTTGACATTGAGGAAGACAGCAAGGAAGAGGAAGACGGCGAGGAGTAATCCGAGTCGGAAAAGAAAACTGAATAGATATCTTCGGGGTAGGGTGAAAATCCCAATCGGCGGTTAAAGTCCGCGAGCCTGCGCCGCAAGGCAGGGCAGGAATCGGTGAAATTCCGATACCGACGGTAACGCATTGAATTTGTGCGAAGTCCGGACGAGAGAAGAAAATCGGTTATATGAACCTAAAGCCCGTGGATTTTTTCACGGGCTTTAATTTTGAGGAGATGTTTTTTATGCAGACAAAATCAACATCAAAAATAGTTACGCTTGTGCTTGCGGCGCTCTTTTCGGCGCTCGCTTATCTCACGGTTTTCATATTAAGGATACCGTTTGTACCGGCGGTAGGTTTCCTGAAATACGAGGCAAAGGACGCCGTTCTCGCGCTTGAGGCTCTTATACTCGGACCGGTGCCGTCGGCGCTCAGCTCGCTCGTCATCTCGCTTATCGAGATGGTCACGATAAGCGATACGGGAATAATCGGCGCGGTGATGAACTTTCTTTCGTCAATGGCGTTCGTGCTGCCGGTCGGGATAATCTATAAGTACAAAAGAAATATCGGCGGGGCTGTGATAGGACTTATACTGTCTATTGTGAGCGAAACCACCGTTATGCTGCTGTGGAACTATATATTTTCCCCGATGTATATGGGAATTTCGCGCGAAGCTATTGTTGAACTGCTGCTTCCCGGTTTTCTGCCGTTCAATCTCATAAAGTCGCTCATAAACGCAAGCATCACGTTTTTGCTTTATAAACCGATAATGACCGTTCTCAGAAAGGCGAATCTTCTGCCCAAGAGAGAGGGCGGTGAGCCTCAAAAGAGAACACTGCCCATAATTGTGAATGTAGTGTGTGTGCTGCTGCTTGCCGGCGCGATAATAGCTATGCTCATATCGTCGGCAGAAAGTTTGTCTTAATGCCGAAGATATGATATATATTTCAAATTGCTATTGACATTTTTCGCTCTGAGAAGTATAATACATATAAACTTAATAAGCCTTATCAAGAGCGGCGGAGGGAACAGGCCCCGTGAAGCCCGGCAACCTTTAAAAGGTGCTAAATCCTGCGGTTTTACCGAAAGATGAGGACGTATGAATTTCACGCGCTCCTTTCGGGGCGCGTTTTTTGGTTTGGCTGCTGACGGAGAGTACCCGTCCGACAAATGAAATTCTAACGGAGGAATAATAATGAAGAAGCTTTTTACATCCGAATCTGTCACCGAAGGTCATCCGGACAAGCTCTGCGACAGAATATCCGAGGCGGTTTTGGACGAATGTCTGGCTCAGGACCCGATGTCGCGTGTTGCGTGTGAGGCATTTGCCGCCACGGGAATGGTTCTCTGCTGCGGAGAGATAACTTCCGACGCGCGCCTCGATATACCAGAAGTAGTAAGAGGAGTGGTTAAGGATATCGGCTATGATCGCGCTAAATACGGCTTTGATTATGAGACATGTTCGGTTCTCAGCTCAATTCACCGTCAGTCGCCGGATATCGCTCAGGGCGTAGACGACGCTTACGAGAGCCGCGGCTTGGGAAAGTTTGATATAGGCGCGGGCGATCAGGGAATGATGTTCGGTTTTGCCTGCGACGAGACCCCCGAGCTTATGCCAATGCCTATTTCATACGCGCATAAGCTTGCAAGGCGCCTTGCAGAGCTGAGAAAGACCGGTGAGCTTGAGTATCTCAGACCCGACGGAAAGAGTCAGGTGACGGTAGAATATGACGGAGACAGACCTAAAAGAATTGACAGTGTGGTTATTTCGGCACAGCACGATCCAGATGTGTCTCAGGAAACTATAAGGCGCGACGTCATTGAAAGAGTGATACGGGAGGTTATCCCGGCGAAGCTTCTCGACAACGATACCGTTTTTTATGTCAACCCGACGGGAAGGTTTGTCATCGGCGGACCTCAGGGCGACTGCGGTCTTACCGGCAGAAAAATAATCGTCGACACCTACGGCGGATATTCCCGCCACGGCGGGGGAGCGTTCAGCGGCAAGGATCCCACTAAGGTTGACCGTTCGGCGGCATATGCCGCTCGCTATGCGGCAAAGAATATTGTGGCTGCGGGGCTTGCGAGCAAATGCGAGCTTCAGATCGCATACGCAATAGGCGTGGCAAAGCCCGTTTCGCTGATGGTTGACACCTTCGGAACAGGAAAGGTCAGCGATGAAAGGCTTGCACAGGCTGTAGGCAGGGTGTTTGACCTGCGTCCGGCAGCGATAATCGAGATGCTCGGTCTCAGAAAAATGAAATATCTGCCGCTTTCGGCATACGGACATATGGGCAGAGAGGATCTCGGCGTGTCTTGGGAGAAGCTGGATAAGGTCGACGCGCTTATTGATGCCGTAAAATGAAGCTAAGAGCATCGGAAGCTGCGTTTGTTCTGATATGCCTTGCCGCGGTTATTGCTTCGGCGGCAGCGGTTTACATATCTCGCAGCAGAGCAGACGGAAGTCCGCTTACGGTTGTCAGCGGAAGCGAATCGGAGGAAGATTCGGAGTATGATGTTTTAGCGCTCAACTCCGCTTCGCTTGAGGATTTTATGCAGGTCAGCGGCATAGGTAAGGTCAAGGCAGGGAATATAATAGCATATCGCGACGCCTTAGGAGGCTTTACCCGCGCTTCGCAGCTTAAGGACGTCAGCGGAATAAGCGACGGCCTTTATAACCGGATAATCGAGTACTTTTATCTATGCGCTCCGAAAGAAGTTGAAGCATCATTTTCCGAGACAGCTACCGTTGCTGCCGAGACAGAAGTTACAGCCCTAAACGAAGCTATGAAAGCGACCGAATCCGATGCCGTGACAGAAGCCGTTACAGCGGAGCGGATTATGCGGGATGTGAACGTCAACGAGGCGAGTGCCGAGGAGATATCCGACGCGCTGATGATAGACTTTGGGCTTGCCGAAGAGATAGTCGCTCTTCGGGAGAAGATTCACAAAATCTCCACTGTTCAGGAGCTATACGGTTTTTGCGACGGTATGACTACGGAGATTTACCGAAGAATAAAGGACTACGTTAGATTTGATTAAAACGGTCAAAAAAGTGAAAAACTTTTTCTCAAAAATTTTCAAAAAACTATTGACAAACCCGGCGTTATAGTTTATAATATCAAATCGTGGCACGGATAAATCGTGCTCAAGGTGCTGATATAGCTCAGCCGGTAGAGCGCATCCTTGGTAAGGATGAGGTCCCCGGTCCGAATCCGGGTATCAGCTCCAAAGCTCCCGAAGCAGTTGTTTCGGGAGCTTTTTTCTGACAGAAAGGAGTAAAATATGGTCGACAATCAAGAGTATCATGACCTGAAAAAGTGGTTTGAAGAAACCGCCGACGAGCGTTGTGAGGATATGAGCGCGTTTTTCGATAGCAGGATTTCGGGCTACGAGGAGCATATGAGCTTCTGGAACGAGCATTACAGGCGCGTAGCCGAGCTTGTACCGGAAAATGCGCGTACTCTTTTGGATCTCGGCTGCGGCACGGGACTCGAGCTTGACAGAATTTTTGAGCGCTTGCCCGGGATTCGCGTCACCGCAATAGATCTCTGCGAAAGCATGCTTGATGAGCTTCTCAAAAAGCACGGACACCGGTCGCTTGAAGTAATAAGGGACGACTACTTTTTGCATGACTTCGGTGAGAACCGCTTTGATGTTGCGGTTTCGGTGGAATCTCTCCACCACTTTACTGCGGAGAAAAAGGCGGGACTTTTTAAAAAGGTTTACCACGCGCTTAAACCGAATGGCATCTACATAGAGTGCGACTATATAGCGAGTATACCCGAAATAGAAACGCTTGCGTTTGAGGAGTGCCGCAGGCGCAGAGAGCGCGACGGCATCCCAGACGGGCGCTATATTCATTTCGATACGCCGCTCACGCTTGAACACGAGCTTGAGGCAATGCGAGAAGGCGGTTTTGACGACGCTGCGCTTGTAGAAAACATCAAAGGGACGCCGATAATCGTCGCGACGAAAAGGGGAGTCTGAAATGAAGATATCGGTTCTCGGCTACAGCGGCTCGGGAAAATCCACTCTTGCGAGGCTTTTAGGCGAAAAATATTGCGCCGACGTTCTTCACTTTGACGCTATTCACTGGCTTCCCGGCTGGCAGATGAACACCCCCGAAGAAAAGCTCAGACTGACAGAGGAGTTTCTGAACACGCACGGTTCTTGGGTCATCGACGGCAATTATACAAAGTACTGTCTTGAGCGGAGAATGTCGGAGTCAGACAAAATCGTGTTTTTGCTGTTCAACCGCTTTTCCTGTCTTTTAAGGGTGATAAAGCGCTACTTTACATATAAAGGCAGCAGTCGCCCGGATATGGGCGCGGGCTGCGACGAAAAGCTCGATTTAGAGTTTATAAAGTGGGTACTTTGGGAGGGCAGAAGCAAGGAAACGAAGGCTAAATTCAGAGCGATAGCGGAAAAATATCCCGAAAAGGCGACGGTAATTAAAAATCAGAGGCAGCTCGACGAATTTTATAAGCGGAATAAATTAAGCGCTCCATAGGGGAGCGCTCTTGTATTTTCGGTTATATCATATCTTCTCAACCGGCAGCCAGACCTCGATGTACCTTTTATTTTTGACATCTTCGCTTTCTTTTTCATCGTCAGACCAGTACCAGTGGGTGATCTCAAGCTCGGGAGCCTTGCGGAGCTGATAACCGAGTGTCGGCAGAAGCTCGGATACCATATCTTTGCGCAGATCGAGAAACACCTCGGTTGGGAACTTCATTCTCTCGGTTTCGCAGACGACATATGTTCCGGCGGGAACGGTGAGGTTCTTATACTTCTTAATGCCATCTTCGCCGAAGTCGTATATAAGGTCTTCACGGGTTCTGTCTGACAGGAAAGCTCCGATATAGCAGTCAAAGCCGTCGTCGTCGCAGTTGTCAATAGCAAGAACGCTTGTCTCGTAATCGCGAGAGAGCCACTGCAAGGCATACTGCTGTTCGCGGGTCGAGACGTAAAAGTCCTTCTCCTGTTCATGGCGATCGCCGGGACTTCCAGAAAGGCGTCTCATAATTCCGGTCATAACCGTTTCGGGTCTTTCGACAATTTTGTAATTCATAGTGTTACCCTCCAAAATAAGTTTGATTCTGAGGCGTGAAAATGATTTGAGAGTCCCTCCGCCGCGCGCCTGCGAGGGGAGTATCCCGTGGAAAGCTCGGAACGCTTTGGAAAAGCTGTCGGGGCTGTCGTAGCCGTATTTCAGCGCTACGTCTATGACCTTTGCCTTTTCCGACCTCAGCTCTATTCCCGCGAGCGTAAGCCGTCTTTGGCGTATGTATTCGCCCAAGGTATAGCCGCAAAGGATTGAAAATGCACGCTGAAAGTGATACTCCGAGCAGAAGCAGAGCTTCGCAGCCTCGGAATAGCTTATCTCACCGCCGAGATTGTCCTCGATGTAGTCGAGCGCCTTTGACATTCCGTCTATCCAATTCATTTCATTCACCTCGTCTATATGGTAGCACATTCAAAATCTTAAATCCCGACTTTTTCTGCTTTCTTTGGACGGATTTATTTTCCGAAGAAATAAATAAACAGAAAGGTCATGACTGCTGTTACCGCAAGAGCAATAAGCGCCGAGCAGATCGCCAGCAAAATCTTCTGATACGGTCTTTTGCCATCCTCGCGAGCTTTTTCTATCTCGGTGAGATCCTTGCCGTCCAAAAACGCGGAAATCTCCTTGAAAGTCTGAATGTCGTACTTTTTCTTGTACTTTTCGATTTTTACCGCAAAAAACATCGTGATCGCAAAAACCACTATGTAAGCCGCCAAACCCCACCAACCTAAGAAGTGGGCAAGCGGGATCGGCGTTACCAGCATCAGTATACACAAAACCGTAAAAATAACGGAATTGCGCAAGAATTTTGCATACTCCTGCCCGTCGATTTGCTTTTTCATTTCGTTAAGGTCTCCTTTTATCAAAGCGTCAAGGGACGTTTCAAAGACCTCGCTCAGAAGTATCAGGCTTTTTATATCGGGATATGTCTTTTCGTTTTCCCAGTTCGAGACCGTCTGCCGCGAGACAAAAATCTTCTCCGCAAGCTCGTCCTGAGAAAGACCCTTTTTTGTTCTAAGCCTTTTTATCTGGTTCGCAATTTCCATTCAAAACGCCTCCTTGCGCTTTAAATTTATCTCGCCTTGACGAAAATGTAAATCAAAAGTCTTTGACATTGCCGATATTATCAGCGTCAAAGACTTTTTACCGTTCAAAATCTGTTTATTTTATCGGGTGTCTTATAACGGTTTTAAGCCTTTCCGGCGCGCATTTGCGAGGGTCGCTCAGATAAATCTCGTGATGTAACCGGGTTTCATTCAAATCTGGCTTATATCCGTTTTCGGCAGCGTATTTGTGCATAAGCTCCACTGTTTTTGGCTCGCCGTCATAGCTGCCGATGTGCATACATTGAACGCACAGTCCTTCATCTACGGTCAAAAACCTGACCTTAGAGAAGTCGGTCTTTTTCTTCCGTTCAGCTTCTGCGACAGCCCAGTCAAATTCAGCCTTTGTTACAAAATCCGGCAACCGTATTACCGAAATGAATTCGAGGTCTTCCTTGCGCGAGTAATCAATGCCAGATACGATGCTATCTTGCTTCCAGAAGCCT
Organism: uncultured Clostridia bacterium; assembly: GCA_947627235.1. Classification (GTDB taxonomy): domain Bacteria; phylum Bacillota; class Clostridia; order Oscillospirales; family Ruminococcaceae; genus Faeciplasma. The sequence continues at coordinate 86,223 of CANQVG010000001.1, forward strand.
TCAAGCGGCGGAACAACATAGTCGAAGTAGCCTTCGATTCTGTGGTCGCCAAGTTTACACATTTTAATGGTGAAGGCAATGCCGTAAAGAAGACCTATTGATTGTTTATATTCACCGTTTTCGACGTTAGGATCGCCTTTGCCGCTCACCGCTATATAATTCATCCTTGGCACAGTCAGGATTGTCGGCTTGCTTTTAGGCATATAAAACTCTTTGTATTCCTTCTTGTAATCAAACGCCACAGGCATCACCTCATCAGTTCCGCAAGCCTTTCAGCAATCGCTCCGAGGAACTCCTCGGTATAAACCGAGCGCTTGTTTTCAAGCTTTGAAAGCGCGGCCATATCGCCGGTCATAACGCCGCTTTCAATGGTATCTATCGTCGCTTTTTCGAGCTTATCGGCGTAATCAACGAGCTCCGCGATTCCGTCAAGCTCGCCGCGCTTTCTTAGCGCACCGCTCCACGCGAATATTGTTGCGACGGGGTTGGTAGAAGTCTTTTCACCTTTAAGCCATTTGTAATAATGGCGCTGGACGGTTCCGTGTGCGGCTTCATATTCGTATACGCCGTCGGGGGAGACGAGTACCGACGTCATAAGACCGAGGCTGCCGTAAGCAGTAGCGACCATATCCGACATAACGTCTCCGTCGTAATTCTTGCACGCCCATATGACCCCGCCCTCGGAGCGAATTATCCTTGCGACGGCGTCGTCGATGAGTGTGTAGAAGTATTCGATGCCGGCTTCGTCAAACTTAGTCTTGTATTCGCTCTCAAAAATTTCCGCGAAGATGTCCTTGAAGCGGTGGTCGTAGGTTTTGGAGATAGTGTCTTTTGAGGCGAACCATATGCTCTCGCGTTCGGAAAGCGCAAATTCAAAGCAGGAGCGCGCGAAGCTCGCAATCGAGCGGTCAAGGTTATGCACGCCCTGAACTATTCCCGCCGAGCCTGAAAAATTGTGGATAAGCGCGCGGGTTTCCTTTCCGTCTTTGTCGGTTACGACAATTTCAGCTTTCGCACCCTCCGGGATTCTAAGCTCGGTATTCTTGTAGATATCGCCGTAAGCGTGACGCGCGATAGTTATAGGCTTTGTCCAAGTCGGGATAAAAGGCGTTATGCCCTTTACTATTATCGGCTTGCGGAAGACCGTGCCGTCGAGTATTGCCCTTATGGTTCCGTTTGGCGACTTCCACATCTGCTTAAGCTTATATTCGTCCATGCGTGCGGCGTTGGGGGTGATAGTGGCGCACTTGACCGCTACTCCGTATTTTTTAGTCGCTTCGGCGGAATCTGCGGTGACCTTGTCGTCGGTCTCGTTGCGCTTTTTGAGCCCGAGGTCGTAATATTCGGTTTTGAGGTCGACATAAGGCTCAATGAGCTGTTCTTTTATCATCTTCCAGATGACTCTCGTCATCTCGTCGCCGTCCATTTCGACGAGCGGGGTCTTCATTGTGATTTTAGACATTTTGTTCATCCTTTCATAATCATCAGTTTAGTGCAAGATCGAGGGCGGTGCATACGCAAAACAGCGCCTTTTTCATTTGCCGAGCGCTTCGCGGGTATAGTCCAAAAGCCCTCCTGCGAGCATTATCTCGCGGTCTCTTTCGGATATATCAAGGTCGAGCGTAATTTCCTTTCCGTTCACCTTGACGATAATATCCCCGCCGTTTTTGACGGTTTCGCGGAGGTTATTAAATTCAACGGTATCTCCCTGCGCGATTTTATCATAGTCGTCGGGATTTTTAAAAGTCAGCGGAAGGATACCCGCGTTGATAAGATTTGCCTTGTGAATCCTCGCGAACGACTTCACGATGACTGCCTTTATTCCGAGATACAGAGGCGCGAGCGCCGCGTGTTCGCGGCTTGAGCCTTGACCGTAATTCTCGCCGCCGACTACTACGGAAGCACCGAGCTTTTTCGCTCTTTCGGGGAAAGTCTCGTCGCAGACGGTGAAGCAGTGCTTTGAAATCTCTGGGATATTCGAGCGCAGCGGGAGAATTTTTGCGCCGGCGGGCATAATGTGGTCGGTAGTGATGTTGTCGCCGACCTTGAGCGAACAGGGAACGCTCAAACTGTCATTAAGCGGCGAGGTTTCGGGATATCCCGCGATGTTCGGACCTCTTAAAATCTCCACCGAGTCCATTTCCGACTCGGGTGCGGGAGGCTCTATCATATTGTCGTTTACCACAAATTTTTCGGGAAGTTCAAATAGAGGCATATCGCCGAGGGTGCGAGGGTCGGTCATAACTCCCGTGAGAGCCGACGCCGCGGCAGTTTCGGGCGAAACAAGGTATACACCCGCGTCGCGGGTGCCGCTTCTGCCCTCAAAGTTGCGGTTGAAGGTGCGAAGTGAAATACCTTTTGAATTTGGCGACTGGCCCATACCTATGCAGGGTCCGCAGGCGGATTCGAGAATCCTCGCGCCGGCGTCTATCATCTTGGTAAGAGCGCCGTTTTGTGAAATCATTGAAAGCACCTGCTTTGAGCCGGGGGCGATGGCGAGTGAGACCGACGGGTTTACCGTTTTGCCGTCGAGTATATATGCGACCTTCATCATATCTACAAAGGATGAATTTGTGCAGGAGCCGATGCAGCACTGGTCTATCTTCATTCCGGCAAGCTCGCGGACGGGTTTGACGTTGTCGGGAGAGTGAGGACAGGCGGCAAGGGGTTCGAGCGCCGAAAGGTCGATTGTCAGTTCCTTGTCGTAAACGGCGTCGGGGTCGGCGGAAAGGGGGATATAAACGTCTTCTCTGCCCTGAGCTTTGAGAAATTCGAGAGTTCGCTCATCGCTCGGGAAGATAGAGGTAGTGGCGCCGAGTTCGGCGCCCATATTTGTTATCGTTGCTCTTTCGGGGACGGAAAGCGTTTTTACGCCCTCGCCGGTGTATTCGACTATGTACCCCACGCCGCCTTTTACGCTAAGTCTGCGCAGGACTTCAAGGATAACGTCTTTTGCCGAGACCCACTTGGAAAGCTTTCCTTTTAGTTCAACCTTGATTATCTTCGGGTATGTGATATAATAGGCGCCTCCGCCCATAGCGACGGCTACGTCGAGACCGCCCGCGCCTATGGCTATCATTCCGAGACCGCCGCCCGTAGGGGTATGGCTGTCCGAGCCGATGAGCGTTTTTCCGGGTGCTCCGAATCGCTCAAGATGTACCTGATGGCAGATGCCGTTTCCGGGACGGGAAAAGCTTATGCCGTGCTTTTTGGCGACAGAGCCGATAAAGCGGTGGTCGTCGGCGTTTTCAAAGCCCGACTGGAGAGTGTTGTGGTCGATGTAAGCGACGCTTTTCTCGGTCTTCACGCGAGGAACGCCCATTGCTACATATTCTATATACGCCATAGTGCCTGTAGCGTCCTGAGTGAGGGTTTGGTCCATACGGATTGCAATTTGCTCACCCTTTTTGAATTTACCTTCGACAAGGTGCGCTTTCAGTATTTTTTCGGCGAGTGTCAGTCCCATAGTTATAACCTCCATATCTGAGTTGTAAAATTTATTTTTTGATACCATATATAGTATTATATCAAAGGCTGAATGTCAAGTGTTAAACCGCTAAAGACGGAACTATTCCGAAATCTTACAATAAAAATGAAATTTTTTGAATATTTTCCTGCAAAACTGTTACATTCGTTCTTGACGGCGGGGTTGATTTGGGATATAATATAAAATGTTGTGAATATTCTTTTCCTGCGGTGAGAAACTAACCCCGATAGTTTTTTGAGGGGTGTATTATGGATACTCAGGATTATAATGAAACAGCAGGGGAAGTGACGGCGGAGCAGAGCGAGGAGTCGGAAAAGTACCGTGATGTTGCAATTCCGAACGCGAGGCATCTGATTCACTGTCTTTCGGTAATCGGTCAGATAGAGGGACACTATATTCTCCCTCCGCAGAACAAAACCACAAAATACGAGCATATAATGCCGGCTCTGGTTGCAATCGAGCAGGACACGTCGATAGAGGGGCTTATTATTATAATAAACACTGTCGGCGGTGATGTCGAAGCAGGACTTGCCCTTGCCGAGCTTATATCCTCTATGAAGACTCCGACAGTCTCGATTGTGGTCGGCGGCGGACATTCGATAGGCGTTCCGCTTGCGGTAAGCGCAAGGCGCTCGTTTATCGTAAGGTCTGCGACTATGACCATCCATCCCGTTCGTCTCACGGGACTTGTTCTCGGTGTGCCGCAGACTCTTTCCTACTTTGAAAAGATGCAGGAACGCATTGTCAGGTTTGTGACTGACAACTCAAAAATCACTCCCGAGCGCTTTAAGGAGCTTATGCTTAAGACCGGCGAGCTTGTTATGGATGTAGGAAGCGTTCTGACAGGTGAAGACGCAGTCAGAGAGGGCATAATAGATTCCGTAGGCGGTCTTTCAGAGGCGATAGAGTGTCTTTACGGAATGATAGAGGGCAGATAGATGCTTTATACGGTGATAAGCGAGTACGATATATTCTTCAGCGGATGCGGTTCACGAAATTATCTCGAAGTAAAGGGCGGAAAGCTTGAATATATAGGCTCGGGGAAGAATAAAAGAATAGTAGGCTTGTTTTCCACAGACCCGGCGATGTATCTCAGAAAGGACTATCAGCCGGGAAAAAGAATAAAAATTTGACAACGGGGGTATTTTTATGACGGTTTTAGACGCTGTATTTCAGGCGGTGATTCAGGGGCTGACCGAGTTCCTGCCGGTCTCCTCATCTGGTCATCTCTCGCTCTATCAGCATTTTTCGGGCAACAGCGGCGAAGGCGCGCTGATGTTTTCGGCGCTCCTTCACCTCGGCACGCTCATAGCCGTAATAGCGGTATTCAGAAAGCGCATCGTTTCGCTGATAGCAGAATTTTTCGCGATGATAAAGGATATCTTTACCGGGCGTTTCTCTGTCAAAAATGCACCGCCCGAGCGCAGAGTAATCTTTATGTTCATAATCTCCACCGCGGTGCTGATTCCGTTTTACATATTCAAGGGCTTCTTTGAGGGCTTTGCCGAGGATTCGAGCATCTTTGCCGAGGGCATCTGCTTCTTATATACCGCCGCCATACTCTTTATGGCGGACCTAACCACCAAGGGGAACAAAAAAATGACCGACCTTCGTACTCCTGACGCCGTGAGAATAGGCTTCTTCCAAGCAATAGCTCTGCTTCCGGGCGTGAGCCGTTCGGGTTCGACGATTTCTGCGGGTATTTTTTCGGGACTCAGGCGCGACGAAGCTGTAAGCTACAGCTTTATCCTCGGTATCCCCGCTATTCTGGGCGGAGGTCTTTTAGAGCTTAAGGACGGCATCTCTCAGGGTGTGCCGATAGGTATTCTGCCCTGCATCATCGGGCTTATTGTTTCGGCGCTCGTAGGCTTCGGCGCAATCAAGCTTGTTCAGTGGCTTATGAACACCGACCGCTTCAAGTATTTCGGAATTTACACTGCCGTTCTGGGCGTTGTTGTTATAATTATATCAATCGTGGAAGCAATTATGGGCAGTCCGATAGTTTTCGGAAAATAATGATTCGGAGGAAGTTAAAAAATGCCTTCTAAAACCGCACGAACATCAAAAAAAGCTGCTTCGCAGAGGCGTAAGCCGGAACTGAGCGAGGCAGCGCGCTTGAGAAGAAACCGAATGTGCAGTTCCGTGATATTTATTCTCGGAGTTTTCATGCTTTTTCTCACATACATAAAAGGTCAGGCGGTATGGCTCTGGATGCACAATGTGCTCTGGGGTCTTATGGGCGTTTCGGCGGTGCTGTTTGCGCCGATAATGCTCTATGTCGCCGTGATGCTGGCTATGGACCGCTCAAAAAGTGCCGTTATCACAAAGGTGATACAGGGCGGGGTGCTTATGCTTCTCATAAGCCCGTCGTTTGAAATCATCTACTGCCTTGTTAACCGGCTTCCGATATATGAGGGAGACAGCGTCCCGCAGATAATATCGTCGCTGTTTGAAAGCGGAAAGAATATGCAGGGCGGCGGCGCGCTTTCTATTGTAATCGGCGGTACACTTCATGCCCTATGCGGAACCGCCGGAGCGCTGATAATAATAATTCTTCTCGTGATACTCTTTGCTATGCTTCTTACAAACATAACCCTTGTAGACGTCTGGCGCTTCTTTGCCGGGCTGTTTGGCAAGGCGGGCGACGCTATCCGTCAGAACGGAGAGGAACGCGACCTGATTGAGGCTCAGAAAGCCGAGGAAGCTCAGAGGGCTGAGGAAAAGAGCAGAAAAGAAAAGCGCATAGATATTGCCAAGTTTATCCCGGATAAGGACGAACCGGTCGGGGAGATTTCAGCCAATCCCGTTGTTCCCGAAAAAGCGGAGCAGCCTGTTTTTCGCGATATTGAGCCTTTAAAGCCAAAGGACAAAAAGAAAGATAAGAGAAAAGACAACAGTTCTACGGATTCCGACGCCGCAGCCGCTGCTGCCGCAGAAATTACGAATCCCATATATGTAAACGAAGACGGTCAGACCTCTCTTATAGAGAACGACGACGCGGTAAAATCTTCATATGATATTCCTCCGATTGACCTGCTTAATCCTCCGAGAAATACCGTTTCCGCCGAGGATACCCGCCTTGAGATTCAGCAAAATTCCGAGACTCTGGTTGAAACCCTCAAGAGCTTCGGCGTAACTACACGGCTTATAGACACCCACCGCGGGCCGTCGGTCACTCGCTACGAGCTTCAGCCCGCCGCCGGCGTAAAGGTTTCGAGGATAACCAGCCTTGCCGATGATATAGCGCTCAATCTTGCTGCCGACGGTGTGAGAATCGAGGCCCCGATTCCGGGAAAAGCCGCTGTCGGAATAGAGCTTGCCAATAAGGTCAGGGAAACTGTTTACATCCGCGATTTGATCGACTCGGATGAGTTTAGAGCGCAAAAATCAAAGCTCGGATTCCCTGTCGGAAAAAATATAGAGGGCAATATTATCACCGGAGATATCGCCAAGATGCCGCACCTTCTGATTGCGGGAACCACAGGCTCGGGCAAATCTGTTTTCACCAACTCAATTATTATGAGTATACTCTATAACGCCTCTCCCGATGAGGTAAAGCTTATACTCGTTGACCCGAAACAGGTAGAGTTTCCGGTATACAACGGCATACCGCATCTTTTGATTCCAGTCGTTACCGAAGCGAGAAAGGCTGCGGGTGCGCTCGGTTGGGCTGTCACCGAGATGATGAAGCGCTATAAACTGTTCTCCGACAACGGTGTTCGCGACCTCGGCGACTATAACGATTTCGTCAAGGATAAAGAGGGTATGAGCCCTCTGCCTAAGATTGTTATAATCGTGGACGAGCTTGCCGACCTTATGATGGCGGCGCCGAAAGAGGTCGAGGAATCTATCTGCCGCATAGCACAGCTCGCGAGAGCGGCAGGTATGCATCTTGTAATCGCTACTCAGAGTCCGCGAGTAGATATTGTCACCGGTCTTATCAAAGCAAATATTCCGAGCCGCGTCGCTCTTAAAGTCTCAAATCAGGTTGATTCGAGGGTAATACTTGACGAGGGAGGAGCGGAAAAGCTTCTCGGAAACGGCGACCTGCTATATAAGCCTGTAGGAGTAGGCAAGCCGGTCAGGATTCAGGGAAGCTTCGTTGCTACCGAGGAAATTCGCAGAGTGGTGGACTTTCTTAAAGCTCAGACCGCTTCTCAGTATGACGACGAAGTCGCTACAGAGATCGAAAAGCATATACCCGTCCCCAAGGGAGAAAAACCCGCTCAGGCGGACGACGCTTCGCAGGACAACGGTCAGGGCGATATGATAGAGAGAGCCATTGAGTGCATAGTCCGTGAGGGAACGGCTTCGACTACCTTTTTGCAGCGAAGACTCAAGCTTGGTTACGCGAGAGCCGCGAGAATTATGGACGAGCTTGAACAGATGGGAATAGTCGGCCCCGCCGACGGCGCAAAGCCGCGTGAGATCAAGATGACCAAGGAGCAGTGGCTCGAGAGAAAGACGTCGATGGGCGGCAGCGTTCCCGTTGATATGACCGTTCCGGATGAGTGATATGACTGCAAAACGTTCAAACAGAGGCGTCTCATTTGGTAAGGGCAAAAAGCTTTACACAGCCATAATTGCTGTAATACTTGCAGTTGCGGTTCTGTTGTTTTTGTATGATGAAGGGTTTTTTACAAAATCCGGCAAAACCGTTATACCTGACGGCAGCGCACAGGTGCATTTTATCGACGTAGGTCAGGGAGACTGTGAGCTTATAATCGCCGACGACGGAAGCACGTTGCTTATCGACTGCGGCGAAGCCGAATACAGCGCGTCTGTTCTAAGATACCTCGACAGCTTAGGCATTACAAGACTTGATTACCTTTTTGCTACGCATCCTCACTCCGACCATATGGGCGGAATGGCAGACATAGTTTCATCAGACATTGAAATCGGCACTATAATAATGCCGCGCGTAGAAGATGAATATATCCCCATAACTTCGGTATATGAGCGTCTTCTTGACGCCATTGCCGATAAAGGCTACACGATTCACGCTGCAAGAACCGAGAATATTCCGTTAGGGTCGGGAGAATTGCAGTTTATCAAGGCAGATTATTCCGGAAGCAACCTCAATAACTATTCCGCCGTTGTGAGATTTGTGTTTGGGGAAAGCAGTTTTATCTTTTCGGGCGATGCCGAGTCGGAAATCGAGAAACAGATATTATCTGACGGATACGACCTTAAAGCCGACGTATATAAGGCGGGGCATCACGGCAGCTCTACTTCGTCCTGTGCGGAGTGGTTAGCGGCAATTGACCCCGATTACTGCGTTATTGAATGTGGCGCCGATAATATTTACGGGCATCCTCATCAAGAGACGCTTGAGCTGCTTTACGGCTATACCGACGTTATTCTGAGAACCGATGTAAACGGCACGGTAGTATTTACAACCGACGGAAAAGAAATATCATATGAATGTTCAAGGCAGGGATGAATATGAGACTGATAATCGACAGATTTGAGAGCGACACTGCGGTATGCGAAACCGAAGATCTCAGTCATATATACATACAGCGCGGACTTCTTCCCGAAGGAGCGCGTGAGGGCGACGTCATAGAACAGGTGAACGGGCAGTATAAGAAAGACATCAAGACAACCGATGAACGCCGCAGTCGGATTAGCGAAAAGCTAAAACATCTTATCGAGGAGTAAAAAGCTATGAACGGGAATTTGTTTGCTACTCTAAGCTCGCGTATACCCGAGTTTTCCAAGGGACACCGAAGAATCGCCGACTATATCCTTGCCCACTACGACAAGGCGGCTTTTATGACCGCTTCAAAGCTCGGAGAGAGCGTAGGAGTCAGCGAGTCTACTGTTGTTAGATTCGCTTCCGAACTCGGATTTGAAGGATATCCCGAGCTTCAGAAAGCGCTTCAGGAGGAGATGCGCACGCGTCTGACAGCCGTTCAGAGGATTGAAGTCAGTTTTGACCGCTTCGGCAGGGATGAAGTATTCAGGAGCGTTCTTCTTCACGATATGGACCGCATACGCTGCACGCTTGAAGAGACCAACCCTTCGGATTTCAGCGCTGCGGTTGAAAACATCGTTACGGCTAACCATATTTATGTTATGGGTATAAGAAGTTCGGCATCACTCGCGTCTTTTCTGGGCTATTACTTCAAACTTATGCTGCCGAATGTCACTGTTATCCAGACAGGCAGCAGAAGCGAGCTTTACGAGCAGCTTATGCATATGACCGACAAGGATGTTTTAATCGGTATATCATTTCCAAGGTATTCCCGTCAGACGGTTCACGCGATAAATTACTCCCATGACGTAGGTGCGAAATCCATAGCAATAACCGACAGTATTGATTCTCCGATAGCTGCAAAGGCGAGTATGGCTCTTTTGGCAAAGAGCGATATGGTTTCGTTCGTTGACTCTTTGGTTGCCCCGCTGAGCCTTATAAACGCGCTTATTGTGGCAGTTTCGATTCAGAATAAGGAGCTTGTTTCAAAAAACTTCGCGATGCTTGACAGAATCTGGGAAGAATATGAGGTCTACGAAAAGAACGGCGGAGAAAAGTGAGCGGATACGGAGTTATAATTGTCGGCGGAGGAGCTGCCGGTCTTTTTGCGGCTGCAAACGTCCGTACAGATAAAAGGATTCTTATAATCGAGCCTAACAGAGTTTTGGGCAGAAAGCTTCGAATAACCGGCAAAGGTCGGTGCAATCTTACAAACAACTGTTCGCCGGATGAGGTTCTGAAAAACGTCTTGAGAAATCCGAAATTTTTGTACAGTGTTGTTTCGGAATTTCCGCCCTATAGCATTATTGATTGGTTTGAGAACAGGGGAGTGCCGCTTAAAACAGAGCGAGGCAGGAGGGTATTTCCCCAGAGCGACAGGGCGGAGGATATTGCCGAGGCGCTTATAAGTGAGTGCAGGAGAAACGGCGCTGATTTTGTTAAATCAAAGGCGGACGGGATTATCGTATGCGACGGAGCTGTAAAAGGCGTGAGATGCGGAGAAAAAGAGTATTTTTCTGACTGTGTGTTGTTGGCGACAGGCGGGAAATCCTATCCGCGCACGGGGTCGGACGGTAGCGGCTATTCGCTCGCCGAGGCAGTCGGGCATACAGTAACCGCCTTGCAGCCTTCACTTGTGCCGATTGAGATTGAAGATAGCATTTGCGCGGCTCTTTCGGGGCTGACGCTGAAAAATGTAGTGCTCAGGCTTCACGACACACAAAAACCCACAAAGCCGCTTTATTCCGAACTTGGCGAAGTGACTTTCACGCCGGTCGGCATCGGCGGACCTCTCGGAATTTCGGCGTCTTGTTATATTGATGAGAATAAGCTCAGATGTAAAGGCTATAAGCTTGTCATAGATTTAAAGCCTGCGCTTTCAGCTGAACAGCTTGACGCAAGGCTTCAGAGGGACATTAAAGCCGCTCCGCAGTTGCCGTTTGAAAAACTGCTCGCTGGGCTTATGCCGAGTGCTATGGCAAAGCCGTTTTCGGATAGGCTTGAATTTGTAAAACCCGCGTCAATAGGCAATTTGACGCGCGAGCAGCGCCGAATGACAGTAGAGCTTCTGAAAAACTTTGCGCTCACTCCGAGGGTTCTTCGCGGCTTTGACGAGGCCATAGTTACACGCGGAGGGGTATCGGTAAAGGAAGTATTTCCATCGACGATGGAATCAAAGCTTGTAAAGGGATTATACTTTGCAGGCGAAATTATCGACTGCGACGCTTTTACGGGCGGTTACAATCTTACCATTGCCTTTTCGACCGCCTATGCGGCGGCGTCGGATATATCAAAGAAAATTCAGAATCAAGAAAGGGAAGCTGAAAAATGGGATTAAACTGCGCTATTGACGGTCCGAGCGGCGCCGGAAAGTCTACCATCGCAAAGGAACTTGCCCGCAGGCTCGGATTTGTATATGTCGACACGGGCGCGCTTTACCGTTCAATCGGTTATTACGTCGTATCAAAGGGAGCTAAAACATCATCTGCCGAGGAGGTCGTGCCGCTTCTCGGAGATATCAGCATCGAGCTTAAATATGTCGACGGCGTTCAGCGCGTGATTCTAAACGGCGAGGACGTCTCGGACAAAATAAGAACACCGGAGATTTCTATGGCGGCGTCAAACGTCTCCGCGATTCCCGAAGTACGGGATTTTCTTCTCAATCTCCAGAGAGACATCGCCGGAAAGAACGACATAATAATGGACGGCAGGGACATCGGCACAGTCATTCTACCGAGCGCTGAGGTAAAGGTTTTTCTGACCGCTTCTGCAGAGGAAAGGGCGCGCCGCAGGTTTGAGGAGCTTAAGGACAAGGGTCAGAACGTTGTGTATGAAGACGTTCTAAATGATATAAATCAGCGCGACTATAACGACTCACATCGCGAAACCGCGCCTCTTAAAAAGGCTGACGACGCTGTCGAGCTTGACACTACCTCAATGACGGTAGACGAGGTGGTCGGAAGTATAGAAAAGCTCATCATCGAAGCGCAGCGCGAGGAATCCGTTCCGTTCAAAAAAATTCCCGCCTTTCGCAGATGGCTGTTTGCAATCCCGAGATTTATTGTGAGGGTAGGATTTTCAATAGTTTTCAATCTCAAATATGAGGGAACCGAAAATCTTCCGGATCACGGCTCGGTGATACTCGCCGGAAACCACAGGACATGGTTCGACCCGGTTCTTATCGCAATCCGTGTAAAATATATCTCGGCATATATGGCGAAAGCTGAGCTTTTTGACCATTTTCCGCTGAATGTCATAATCAGAGCTGTGCATGGCTTCCCGACAAGGCGCAACAGCGCCGATGTTTCTGCCCTTACTCGCGCTGAAGAGGCAATTAGAAAAGGTTACAATCTGACTATCTTCCCCGAGGGAACCCGCTCCAAGGACGGCAAGATAGGCAGAGCAAAGAGCGGTGTTGCATTTATCGCATCAAAGTGCGGAGTGCCTGTGTATCCGGTCGGAATTTCCTTTAAGAGCAAGCTTCATTTTCGCTCAAAAATCACCGTTCGTTTCGGCAAACCGATTTCTCCCGAGGAGCTTCATATAAATTCTATGTCCAAGACCGATTTAAGAGCTGCTGGCGAGCTGATAATGTCGAATATCGCGGGGCTGGTGGATAGCGATGCCTAAAGTAACTGTCGCTAAGACCGCAGGTTTCTGTTTCGGAGTCGACAGGGCGGTAAAGCTTGCGTATGAGGCAGCGGGAAGATATGATAACGTTCTTACGCTCGGACCGATAATTCATAATCCGGACGTCGTGGGCGACCTCGAAAAGCACGGTGTGAGGGTTATAGAAAACCTTGACGGCGTCACGGCCAAGGATACGGTGATAATCCGCTCTCACGGCGTAGGTCCCGACGTTTATGCGAAGCTGCTTGAAATAGGCGCGAGGGTAGTAGACGCCACATGTCCTTATGTTAAAAAGATTCATCAGATAGTGTCGGAGCGTTCAAAGGCCGGAGATTTGATACTGATTGCGGGCGACGAAACCCATCCTGAGGTCAGAGGAATAGTAGGATATGCCTCAGGAGAGTATCATGTCTTTGCCGACGCTGACGAGATGATGAAACTTATAAGAAAAAACTGTGAAAATTCAAAAAAAAGTGTTGCAATTCTTTCGCAAACCACTTATAATATTAAACTGTGGGAGAATTGTAAATCCCTTGTAAAGGATATGCCGGGCGTGACGGTTTACAACACCGTCTGTGCGGCAACCTCCAAAAGGCAGTCCGAGGCTATGGAGCTTTCCTCTCAAAACGATGTCATGATTATCGTAGGCGGGTGTAACAGCTCAAACACCAAAAAGCTGTATGATATATGCAGTCAAAACGCCGAGTGTCATCTCGTGGAGAATGCCGAGGGTCTGAAAGATATAGATTTTTCCCATATAAGATCCGCTGGGATCTCTGCCGGCGCGTCAACTCCGGCGTATATTATTAAGGAGGTACAAAATACCATGACTGAAATTCTGACAAAGGAAGAGGAGTTCAACTTCGAGGAAGCGATTGAGCAGACCTTCAAGAAAATATATACCGGAAAGAGAGTAAGCGGCATCGTCACTGCGGTCAACCCCACTGAAGTTATAGTCGATATCGGAACCAAGCAAACCGGATATATTCCTCAGGCAGAACTTTCTTCCGATCCGAACGTAAAGCCTTCCGACGTTGTATCTGTGGGCGACGAGATTGACGTTATCGTCACCAAAATCAACGACGTTGAAGGAATAGTTTACCTCTCCAAGAAGCAGGTAGACGCACAAAAAGGCTACGACGAGGTTAAAAAAGCCGCTGAGGATGGCACCGCCGTTTCGGGCGTTGTCACCAATGTCATAAAGGGCGGAGTTATCGTAGTCGTAGAGGGTATGAGAGTCTTCGTCCCCGCATCGCAGACCGGCGTAAGAGCTGACGTCAGCCTTGATACGCTTTTAAAGCAGACCGTTAACCTCAAGATAATCGAGCTCAACGAGCAGCGCAAGCGCGCCGTCGGTTCGATTCGCAAGGTCGCTGCGGAGGAGAGAGCTGCAAAGCGCGCTGCGTTCTTCGAGAATGCCGTTATCGGCTCCACAGTCGAGGGCGAGGTTAAGTCAATCACCGACTACGGCGTATTTGTCGATGTCGGCGGTGTCGACGGTCTTGTCAGAAAGGCAGACCTCACTTGGGCGAGAATCAAGCACCCGTCCGACGTTGTATCCGTTGGAGACCGCATCGAGGTCACCATAAAGGATATCGACCGCGAGACCGGCAAGGTTTCTCTCGTCTACAAGAAGCAGTCCGACAATCCTTGGGACATCTTCCGCAATAACTACGAGCTCGGACAAGTCGTTGATGCGACTATTGTGTCCATCACGAGCTTCGGCGCTTTTGCGCAGATAATTCCCGGTATCGACGGTCTTATTCACATTTCGCAGATCGCCGACCAGAGAGTCAACAATGTTGCTGATTTCCTCACCGTCGGTCAGACCGTTCAGGCGAAGATTACCGAGTGCGATTTTGAAAAGAAGCGCGTCAGCCTCTCAATCAGAGCGCTCCTGCCCTCTGCAAATGAAGCTGAGGAAGCAGATGAAGCCGTTGAAGCCGAAGACGCAGCCGAAACCGAATCCACCGAGGAGTCGGCTGAATAATCATTGCAAGACTAACGGCAGGGGAGCAATTCTCCTGCCGTTTTTGCAATTTATTAAGATTCGGTTAAAAATGGTTACAATTTCGGTTTTGCTCTTAACATTTTTGAAAAAGTGTGGTATATTGTAAAAGAAGTGATTATCTTTCGGAAAGGAGCGGTTTGGTTGTCAAAGCTATCCGAAAATCTGAAAAAAATTAAACGCAGGCTGCGCAGAATATTCAGACCGATAAAAAAGACTGTCGGAACAGTAGCGACGGCATTTCTCTGTCTGTTCCTCGTGGCGGTTCTAACCGTTACGATTGTGGGTTCGGCGTTTACAGTCTATATTGTCAATCTTATGGAGGGTACTTCCGAGATAACTCTTGATAATGTCTCCTCCAGCTACACTACCTATATCTATGCACAGGGCGACAACGGCGACTGGATAGTCTACGACCTTATGTCAAACGAGGGCGAAAAGCGCATCTGGTGCAGCCTTGAGGGTATACCTCAGCACGTTCAGGACGCTTTTATCTATTCCGAGGATGAGCGTTTTTACAGCCACGACGGCGTTGATTTTCAGGGCATACTTTCAGCCATCAGGGATATTGTCACTAAAGACAGCAAGCGCGGAGCCTCTACGATAACGCAGCAGACCGTAAAGAACATCACCGACGACCGCGCCGATATGGACGACGGTCTTGCCGGCGTCGCGAGAAAGATACGCGAGCTCTACCGTGCGGTTCAGCTTGAAAAGCACTACACCAAGGACGATATTCTTGAAACGTATCTCAACCTCGTTCCGCTCAATAACAATATCTACGGTGTTCAGGCGGCGTCGAACTACTACTTCAACAAAGACGTGAGCGAGCTTACCCTCGGTGAAGCGGCGTGCATAGCCGCTATAACCAAGAGCCCGAGATTTAACGACCCTATAGATCACCCCGACAGCAACTATGAGCGCCGCGAGTATATCCTCGACGCGATGCTCGAAAACGGCGCAATTTCCTCACAGGAACACGACGCCGCGCTCGCCGAGGAGCTTCACCTCATAGGCAGCATGGTCTATACAAAGACCGATGACAACTCGGTAGATTCTTCGGCGGTTTCGGCTTACGACAACTTCAACAGCGTTTCCTCCTACTACGTCGACGCCGTGATAAACCAGTGCGTTGACGTATTTATGAACAAGTACGGTATAAGTTGGCAGGAGGCGTATCAAAAGCTCCGTTCCGGCGGATATCAGATTTACACCTGCGTCGACCTCGACATTCAGAAGCAGCTTGAGGAAAAATATCTTGATTACCATAATCTCTTCGGCGAAGACGGCGACGAGAAGCTCCAGAGCGCATGCATCTGTATGGACTACAACGGCAGAGTGCTCGGAGTGATAGGCGGTGTAGGCAAAAAGGAAAGCCCTCTCGGTCTGAACCGCGCCACGCAGTCTACCCGTCAGCCCGGCTCGTCGATAAAGCCTATCGCCTCATATTCCCTTGCGGTCGACAAGGATTACATTACATGGTCTTCGCAATTTTTGGACGCACCGCTTCTTATCGAGGACGCCTCTGCCGAAAACGGCTATATGGTCTGGCCGGTAAACTATTCAACTTCCAGCAACCGTGGCGCTTGGTCCTATGATTATAACTTTACTTTCCAGTGCCTCCAGCGCTCTCTCAACACCACCGCCGCGCAGATAGTCGAGATGTTGACGCCTGCTTCCTGCTTTGAGCAGCTCTATTATAAGCTTCACCTTAATACTCTCGCTCTGTATCAGAACGGCAGCACCGATGTAGCGCGGTCTCCGATGTCGGTGGGCGCGCTGACCAACGGCGTAAAGCTTCAGGATATGGCGGCGGCGTATCAGATTTTCGGCAACGGAGGTCTCTACTACGATTCAACCTTTATCTCGAGAATTATCGACAATACCGGCGAGGTGATATATTCACACAGCTTTGTAGGTGAGAACGTCCTGAATGAGAGTACGGCCTACGTTATGAACAGAATGATGGAGACCGTAGTATCAAGCTCGCGCGGCACGGGACGCAACGCAAAGCTCGACGGAGTTGAGCTTATTGCGAAAACCGGTACCACTAACGACTGGCACGACCTTTGGTTTATGGGCTGCACCCCCAACTACGTCACGGGGCTTTGGATAGGCTACGACATTCCTGCAGATATCGGCACGAGCGTAAGCTCGTCGACTGTCTGGAAAAACGTCTTCAAGGACATTTGCGAGGCAGGGGAACTCAAGACTTTCAAAGCGTCAAACAACGTGGTTCAGCGCGAATACTGCACCGAAACGGGTCTTATTGCCGGCAGCGGCTGCACCTCTACCTCGACCGGTTTCTATAAGCGCACGAATATTCCGCCGGTATGCTCGGGCGACCATGTATACCCCGAGATTGATAAATCCAAAAAGCCGGTAATAGTTACCGACGGCGTGGATACGGCGCATTACGAGGAGCTTACGGGTCACCACTACTTCTATGTCTTCAACATTCTGCGAGACGGAAGCTTTTAAATTCAACTGAAAGGGTGTTCGACAATGCGGCTTTGCTGTCCCTGCCATTTCGGTCTGGAGAGCGTTCTTGGATTTGAAATCAAAAAAATCGGCGGAGAAAATCTCGAGGTTTCGGACGGAAGAATAAGCTTCGACGGCGATATGGAGCTTCTTGTCCGCGCGAATATCCGCCTTGCGACCGCCGAGAGGGTCTATATCGAACTCGGAAGCTTTAAAGCCGAGACTTTCGCGGAGCTTTTTGACGGCGTCAGGGCTCTTAGACTTGAAGACTATATCGGCAAGACCGATGCCTTTCCGGTAAAAGGTCACAGTTTAAAATCGAAGCTTCACAGTATTCCCGACTGTCAGTCGATAATAAAAAAAGCCGCTGTCGAGCGGCTGAAAAGCGTATATC
Source organism: uncultured Clostridia bacterium (assembly GCA_947627235.1). Taxonomy (GTDB): domain Bacteria; phylum Bacillota; class Clostridia; order Oscillospirales; family Ruminococcaceae; genus Faeciplasma. Next base: position 103,699 of record CANQVG010000001.1, read on the forward strand.
ATATCGAAAGATTCGAAGAAACTGGTCCGAAGCATCAGATACAGTTTAATATCTTAAAGGACATTGTGACTGTATATCTCGACACCTCGGGCGACGGGCTTCACAAGCGCGGTTACCGAAAAACCTCGAACTTGGCGCCGATAAAGGAGACCCTCGCCGCAGGAATAGTCGACCTTGCGAGAGTAAGAAGCGGAAGCGTAGTCTGCGACCCGATGTGCGGAAGCGGAACTTTTCTGATAGAATCCGCGTATAAGGCTCTCGGAATAGCACCGGGTCTTAAAAGGAGCTTTTGTGCGGAAAAGTGGGACGTCATTTCAAAGGAAATATGGCAAAACGAGCGCAACGCCGCTCTCGGAGATATCAGAGAGAATGATTTTAAGGCGTACGGCTTTGATATTGACGACTTCGCGGTTTCGCTGAGCCGCTCCAACTGTAAGGAAGCCGGCGTCGCCGACAGGGTATCAGTAGAGAAGCGAGACATTTTGAATCACGTTCCGATTGAAGGCGCGATAACAATTTGCAACCCGCCCTATGGTGAAAGGATGCTTGAAATTCGTCAAGCCGAAGACCTTTACAGAAAGATGGGACAGGTACTTCACCCGTCAAAGACCAATCCTGCCTACATCATCACACCGCACGAGGAGTTTGAACGGCTCTTCGGCAAAAAGGCCGATAAAAAGCGCAAGCTTTATAACGGCATGCTTAAATGCTGCCTTTATATGTACTATCTCTGAACGATTTCGCCGAACAGTGAACCGTTCTCAGACGAAATTATTCGCACATTGTGCACCTGTCTGAAAAGCGTATCTGTAAAGCGTTTCACATTTACAAGCTGATAGCCCTCTGAATGCCCCTGATGAAAATCGGGGGATTTTTCGCGTTCAAAAATCACCTGTAAAACTTTCCCGATAAGCGAACGAAGATAGCTGTCTCTGCTGTTTTCCACAGCCTGCGCCATAATTCGTGCGCGCTTTGCTTTTACGGCTTCCGGTATTTGGTCTGCCCTCGCGGCGGCAGGAGTGCCTTTTCTCGGCGAGTAGGGGAATATGTGGGCGTCTGCAAAGGAAATTGACTTTACAAATTCGAGAGACTCATTAAAGTCTGCCTCAGTCTCCCCCGGGAAGCCGATCATAATATCGGTTGTTATCGCGCAGTCAGGAAAGCGCAGTCTGAGGTAATCGACAAGTTCGCGGTACCTTTCGGCGGTGTATTTGCGGCGCATTTGTAAGAGCGTTTTGTCACACCCGCTCTGGAGTGCAAGGTGAAAATGCGGACAAAGTCCGTGAAGCTTTGCAAGGCGGTCGATTACCTGCTCTGTCATCTCCTCGGGCTCAAGAGAGCCGAGCCTGACTCTTATCGCGCCGCTTTGAAGTATCGCTTCGGCAGCGTCGGCAACGGTTTTATCTGTGCCTTTACCGTAGTCAGAGAGGTTTATCCCGACCGCGACGATCTCCTTATGTCCCGCTTCAACGAGGATTTTCGCTTCGGAAGCTATGGCGTCGAGCGGCTTTGAGCGTGAGCGTCCGCGCGCATAGGGGATTATGCAGTATGAGCAGAAACGGTCGCAGCCGTCCTGAATTTTGATTATGCCTCGCGTTTTGCTGCTGCCGTGAATCAGCGTTTCAAGTTCGGGATATTCCTTTTGCAACGGTGTGATTTCAACACTTTTGCACCTATTTTCAACAAAGCTTTCAACAAGCTCCGGTAAACGCTGTTTATTTTCGGTGCCGACTGCTACGTCTGCGTCCCTGACAGCTTCCGAATCCGCGCCGTGAGCCTGAGGGTGACATCCGCACAGAGCTATGACGGCGTCCGGATTTTCGCGCCTGATGCGCCTTATAAGCTGACGAAGCTTCATATCCGACTGCGCGGTAACTGTGCAGGTGTTGATTATGCACGCTTTCGCCGATTCTATTTCGTCGGTAAAAGAGTGTCCGCGACGCTCAAAATTTTGCTTTAAAAGCTCGGTCTCATACTGATTGACCTTGCATCCAAAGGTGTAAAACCACACGTTCATAGTTATTCCTCACATATTTTAACGTCTGTTAAAAGTATAATATCACAAAAACAAAAAATTGTAAATTGTCTGTAAATTCGCTTGACAGCTTATTGTAAGACTGCTATACTGAGATTCAAGAAAATTACATAGGGGGTATTTTTATGACCGCTGTTAAAATCAGACTGGGTACCATAAATGACGTCAAGGACTTCGTCAACGCCGTTACGCTCTGCGACTATGAGGTCGACCTTGTTTCGGGAAGATACGCTATCGACGCCAAGTCGATAATGGGCATATTCAGCCTCGACCTTTCAAGACCTGTCGATATGATAATCCACACCGACGAATGCGGAGAGCTTCTCGCAAAGATTGACAGGTTCGTTGAAAAATAATATATCGTCAAAAGCCTCTCAAGCGAGAGGCTTTAATTTTTGTCTCGGCTTTCGACAGACGTTCAGTCGCCATAGTCGTATATATCGACCAATTCGTCGGTTCCCTTATAATATAATTTGCCGCCGTCCGAGTAAAAAACTTGGTTTCCCTTGGCTACATTAAAACAGAAAACTATTCGATACAAGACGTCATATTCATATACACCGTCTTCGTTTTTCGTCTCATCTACTATATACTGATATCCGCATTTTTCGGGACTTATTTTGTTTTTTGCGATTTCTGTTATATTTTCGCCTAAATTTATTGTAAAAACAAGTGTTTCATAATCACCGTCGCCGTATTCGTCAACGGATGATGTTAAAAAAGAACTCTCGGTATCCATTTCTTCCGGAAGATTGATTAAGAAAGCATGGGAAGGTCCCGAAACGGAATTTCCAAGCACGGTAACGTTTGTTTCTTCAATTCTGTCGGCGACGGTTATCTCCATACCGTTTAGGCTGCCATCCCAGTCATATACCGCGGCGACGGCTTTTTTAAATGTCGGGTTGTATTCATAACAAATGTTCTTTACATTAACGGAGCGATAGTCTTTGGAAGCGGACAATAACCAAAACAGCGATATACACAGAAAAGCAAAAATCGCAGCGCAAGTAAGGACGGTATTGATAATTACCGCGAAAATTATTTCCACAGTGAGAATGGTTTTTTGAGTTTTCATTGTTTTTACCCGAAATACACGCCGTACCATATAAGGAATGTGTATACAGTCCAGATTTTACGAGAGTTGTCGTATTTCCCGTCGCGGTGCTGGTTCAAAAGCTCCACGAGCTTATCGGAATTGAAGAATTTTTGCGCTCGCTCGCTCTCAAACTCCGACCTTACCTTGTTGTAATACTCGTCTTCTTTGAGCCATACCCTTATCGGAACAGGGAAGCCGAGCTTCTTTTTGTTGGCGGTTAGGGGAGGGCAGGCGGCGAGGGCAGCCTTGCGCATTGCAAACTTTGTGTTTTCCTTAGTGACGCGGTATCTCTTGGGAATTCTCTCGGCAAGCGCCATAACATATCTGTCGAGGAACGGCACTCTGAGTTCCAAAGAGTTGGCCATAGACATTTTGTCGGCTTTTAGAAGTATATCGCCTGTCATCCAGAGGTTGAGGTCGAGATACTGCATCTTTGTGACGGCGTCCTTATCCGCTACCTTGTCATAAAACGGTTTTGTAATATCCTTGGCGTCGGGAGCGTCTGTCTTTATTTTAAGGAGCTGCTTGCGCTCTTTTTCGGAAAAGATGTAAGCGTTTCCGATAAAGCGCTCCTCAAGGTCTTTTCCGCGGCGAATAAGGAAGTTTAGACCGCGGTGGGCGGGGAGCATAGACGCGCACTTTCCGATGCAGCGGCGTATCGGGCGGGGTATAAGGTTGTAGATTGCAACGTCGTCCGGCTCTTTGTATATGTTGTATCCTCCGAAGATTTCGTCGGCGCCCTCTCCGGAAAGAACCACCTTTACACGCTCCGAAGCAAGCTTGCAGACAAAATAGAGCGCCACGGCTGCCGGGTCGGCGAGCGGTTCGTCCATATGATACTGAATCTTCGGAAATGTTCCCCAGTATTCTTCGGGCGTGATGACTTTCGATATGTTTTCCTTGCCGATGTACTTTGAAAACTCCTTTGCGTAGCCGATTTCGTTGTACTTTTCGTCTTCGCCGAAGCCTACGGTGAAGGTCTTGTCGACGTTTGCGACAGCCGCTACATAGCTTGAATCCACACCGCTTGAAAGAAAGCTTCCGACTTCAACGTCGGCTATTTTGTGTGCCTCTACGGAGTCCTTGAAAGTTTCGGAAATTCTCTTTACCCACTCGTCGAGGTCCGGTTTTTCGTCGGCGTCGAAATTGACGCTCCAGTAGCGCTCGGTCTTTAATTTGCCGTCGCAATATGTGAACCAGTGTGCGGGGAGCAGTTTGTAAACGCCCTTGAAAAACGTCTCCTCGCAGGGTGAATACTGGAATGTCAGATAGTTTTCGAGGGCGGTCTCGTTAAGCTCTTTTTTGAAGTCCGGATGCAAAAGAAAGCTCTTTATCTCCGAGCCGAAGATGAAGCTTTCGCCCATTTTTGCGTAATACAGCGGCTTAATGCCGAAAAAGTCCCTCGCGCCGAATAGCTCCTGCTTATTTGAGTCCCATATCACAAATGCGAACATTCCGCGAAGCTTGGGGAGCATATCCTTGCCCCACTCCTCGTAGCCGTGAAGAAGCACTTCGGAGTCTGTATTTGTCGAGAAGCAGTGACCCGCGTTTATAAGCTCCTCGCGCAGCGAACGGTAGTTGTAGATTTCGCCGTTGAAAGTGAGAACAAGCGAGCGGTCCTCGTTATAGAGCGGCTGTGAACCGGTTGAAAGGTCGATTATTGAGAGCCGCCTGAAGCCGAGTGCAATGCCGGAGTCTATGTGTTTTCCGCCCGAATCGGGACCGCGATGACGTATCGCTTCCATCATATTTTCTATGACCTCATCGGCGTTTTGGATTTTATTTGTAAAGCCTACGATTCCGCACATATAAATTTATCTCCTTGTATGAAAATTTGAGTTGTTTCGTGAATTTCAGCAATTATACCATATTTTGAGTAAAAATTCAATCGGATAAGGTTACACAAAGGTTACAATTTATTAAAATTCGGGAATTTCCTTGAAAAAGAATGAGGATTGCTGTATAATATGATTGTCGTTATATATGCCTTGATACCGAATCGGAGTTGAAATTATGAATGAGAATTTCGGCAGAAAAAAGAAGCTGAGAGTAAGATACCGTTTGAGCGTGGTATTCTTTGCCGCCGTGCTTATTTTCGGAATTATGTTTTACCGCTATATGAAGACCGTTACTCTTGAAGACGTTTTATCCGAAAACAGAACCATCACTGTTTTTTCTCATAACGCGCCCGATAAGGCGGAAGACCGCGAAGACGGGCAGGATTTCCCGGCAGGTGACGACAGCGGTTCTCAGCAGCCGGAAGACCCATCGGGAATTGTCAATCCCGTTCCCGAGTGTGAAGCTGCCGACAGCTCATATATAAATGATTGCGTATTTATAGGCGACTCTATAGTCTACGGACTGAGCTCATACGGAGTCGTGCCGTCGTCGAATGTCTTCGCAAGCGTATCTATGAGCGTTTCCAAGGCTGAGACCGAAAAGATTGATACTCAGTATGGCTCGGTAACAGCGATAGAGGCGGTAACCCAGATGCAGCCGAAGATAATATATATAATGCTCGGCTCCAACGGGGCGGCGTATATGTCGGCCTCAGAGATGTATCAGAGTTATCAGGCGTTTTTGAATAAGGTCAGACTTGCCTCTCCGTATTCCGAGGTATATATAATCTCAACGCCACCGGTTACCTCCGCGAAGGAAAACTCGGTAGAGTCTCCGATAAAAAATTCAGATATCGACAGTCTCAATGAAAAACTCTTGGAATACGCCGACAGCAACGGCATACATTTTCTTGATTTGAACTCCGCGCTTAAAGACTCCTCGGGATATCTCCCGTCGGAATCGGCGGAAAATGACGGAATGCATTTCAAGTATTCTACATACGAGACCTTTATCGATTACATTCTCAGCCACATCGCTTAAGGAGGAGCCGTTTGAAAAAACTGTTGTGCGCGGTGTTTGCGCTTGTTTTTCTTGTGTCATGTACTAAATATGCCGAGCCTGATGTTTCGGAGCTTTCCGAGAGCCTGCTTTGCGGTCAGGAGCTTGAGGAAATGACGTCTGCGGATATAACGGATATCGGCATAATATTTGATATTGACCTGTCTCTTGCCGAGGAGTATGCCGTAAACTACAGCGGCAAGGGCGGGCGCGCCGATATTCTTGCGGTATTCAAGCTTTACGATAAGGACGACGTTTCTTACTTCGCCGAAGCACTTGAGCAGTACCGCGAGGAGCGCTATAATGACTTTTTGGGTTACGCGCCTTTTGAGGCTAAAAAGATTGAAAACGGTAAAGTGCTCATCTACGGCAGATATGTAATTCTGGCGATACTGCCGGACATTGACGCCGCGATTGAGACGGCAGACAAGGCTTTCAAAGAATGATGAGGATAAAATTTTGCGCAGCGGCGCTATTTGTTTTTATAATATGCTCGTCGATGTTTTTTGTCGCATGTGCGCCTGTTGACGCAATTATCGGTTTTTTTGCCGACGACGGCACAGGACACATTTTTAAAATTGCCATAGATTCCGACCCCGACTGTCTTGACCCCCAGCTTGCTGAGGACGAAAATTCGGTCAGGATAGCGAATAATCTCTTTGCCGGTCTTATGGATTATGACGAAAACGGCAGGTTGGTATGCCGCTTGGCAAAGGACTACACGGTATCAAGCGACGGACTTAAGTATACTTTTTACATTGAAGAAGGTTATAAATGGCACGCTGTCGGCGACTTTGAGGCTCCCGTTACCGCTCACGATTTTGTCTTCGGATTCAGGCGTCTTATGGACCCTAAAACCGCTTCGCCACACTCTGAAAAGTATTTCTGCATTTACGGTGCTGAGGCGGCGCGTACCGGTTTAATCGGTGTCGACTGCATCGGCGTCGCCGCGCTTGACGACTACACGCTTGAGTTTACGCTCGGATACCGCAACGCCGAGTTTCTTTACCTTTTGGCGGAGCTGCCTGCCATGCCCTGCTGCGAGGAATTTTTCAATACTTCCGGCGGAAAATACGGACTTGAAGCCGATGAAACATGTTCAAACGGACCGTTTTATCTCAGATACTGGCTTCACGACCCATACGGAAAAAACAACTACGTCAGGTTGAGAAGAAACCCCGGCTACAGCGAAATGAGCTATGTCAGTCCTGCCGGAGTAAACTATCTTGTCACCCCGGACGCGCAGGAGAGAACGGCAGATCTAATAAACGGCTCTACAGATGCCGCTCTATACAGCGGTGGGCGTGCCGCTCCGATAGACGGAAACGAGTATGTTTTTGGCTATGCCGATACTGCGGGTCTGATATTCAATGAAAACATAAAGGCTTTTTCAAATCCCGAGATAAGGCAGATTTTCTCGTGGGCTGTTGACAGAGACGCTCTTAATGATTCGTCTCCGGATATTCTTTTTCAGGCCGACAGATTGATTCCTCAGAGTCCGGTGTTTTCTCAGAAGGGTTATTCGTCATCGGTTTCCGAAGAAGTAACCGCCTCTGATAAAGCTATGGCAGAATATAAATGGAGTTTTATTCTGACCGAAGCGGAAAAGGCAGAGCTTATCGGAAAAACGGTGATGGTGCCGTCGGAATTTGAGTACGGTGAGTATCTCTCTAAGCTTACCGACTGCTGGTATTCAGTCTTCGGAATCCACTTCGGGCTGGAATTTGTGAACGTACGCGACTACGAGAACAGACTGAAAAACGGGGATTACGACATCGCGCTGTTTATGCTTCACTCCGACAGCGCCTCGGCATTAGATTATATTGAGCCTTTCGGAAACGGTGAGCTGACTTTCAGGTCGGAATCGGCAGCTTCGGCGCTCTCGGACAAAGGGCGCTTCGCCTCAATGTCGCTTTTGAATTACGGCTGTTCGGTTGCGGAGAGCGAAATATTGTCTGACTATCATTTTATTCCGATATGGTATATTCCTACCGTATGCTGTTACGATGAAGACGCCGAGGAAATAAAGCTTGACCCGTTTTCGGGAACCGTTTACTTTGAAAACGCGAAGATGTTCTGACGCACGGCGCTCATAAGCGTTGCAAAAATAAAAAAAGCCCGGACGGGCTTTCTTTATTGCATTGTTCGGATTATGCTCTTGTGACCTTACCGGATCTGAGGCATCTCGAGCAAACATAGACGTGGCAGGGCGTGCCGTTCTTGATAACCTTGACTCTTTTTACGTTAGGCTTCCAAGTTCTATTGGTTCTCCTATGAGAGTGAGAAACCTTAATTCCGAAAGTAACACCCTTTCCGCAAACTTCACATTTAGCCATCGGGCTGCACCTCCTTTTTGTATTTCATAGAATCACAAGCTATATCTTAGCAAATTTTTTTGTGAAATGCAAGTGTTTTTGCAAAAATATTTATATATTTTCAAATCTTTTCTATATGCCTTGCTATTTTTTGAAATTTATAGTACAATAGTATAAATTGAGTGCGTAAGGATACACGACGTTTTCTGAAAGGAGCCTTTAAATGTCTTTTTTGCTGAATTACTCGGGGGCAGAGCTTGTTATATTGCTTTGTATCCGTCTGCTTATAATATTTGCGATTCTGCCTATACATGAATACGCTCACGGTTATGCCGCCCGAAAGCTCGGTGACAATACCGCTCTTATATCCGGCAGACTCACCCTGAACCCGCTTGCTCATGTCGATCCTCTCGGCGCCATACTGCTTTTGCTTCTCGGATTCGGTTGGGCAAAACCTGTTCCGGTCAATCCGCGCAACTTCAGAAACTATAAGCGCGATATGGCAATAACCGCCTTTGCAGGTCCGCTTTCAAACCTTTTATGCGCGCTTGCGGCAATATTTGTCAATTCTGTTTTAATAGGAGTTTACAATTACAGGGCGTTTTCTTTTTCCGATTCGGTTTATACCGTGATATATTTTGTTATAATCGCATTTCAGTATTTCGCGACAATCAATATTTCGCTCGCTGTTTTCAACCTGATACCGATAGAACCGCTCGACGGCTCTCGCATATTCAGCTATTTTCTGCCGCCGAAAGCCAACGCCTTTATCGCGCGTTACAGGAGGTATTTCTACTACGGTCTGCTGATACTTCTCATTACCGGCATACTTACAGGCCCGCTTTCGTGGATAATCAATAAATTGTACAACCTGTTTGGGCTGCTGTTCTTCTGGGTTGACATCATCTTCAGAGCGGTATTCTTAAAATGAGCTATACTGCAGTATCATACCGGCTTGACAGCTTCGAGGGTCCTCTCGACCTGCTTCTGTTCCTGATTTCAAAGCATAAGCTGAATATCAATGACATTAAAATATCAATGCTTTTGGAGCAGTACCTTGAATATATTGACGGCATTGAGGAACAGGATTTTGAATACGCAGGCGAATTTCTCGAAATGGCTGCAAGGCTGATTCTTATAAAAACGCTTTCGCTGCTGCCAAAGCACGAAGAAGCCAACGAGATGAAGCAGGAACTTCAGGGCAGGCTGATTGAGTATTCGCTTTGCAAAAAGGCCGCCGCGCGTCTGAGGGAGAGCTATAAGGGCGACGTGATTTATGTAAAAAAACCGTCGGAGCTTAAGATTTCCAAGACCTATACCCAAACTCACAGCCCTGATGACCTTTTGGCTGCTTTCTTCGGAATATCAAATCAGAAGCTCAAAAACAGTCCGGTTCAGATTTCAGCATTCAGACCGATAGTTTCAAAGCGCATTGTCTCGGTTTCCTCAAAGATTTTTTATGTGCTGCGCAGGCTTTACCGCACGGGCAAGTGCGGCTTGCAGGACTTGTATGAGGGTATGACCGACCGCTCCGAAAAGATCGCGACCTTTCTTGCGATTTTAGAGCTTACGAAGTCGGGGCGGATACTTTTAAACGACGACAACACCGAAATTACCTTTGACCCCGAAAAGCGGCGGAAAAGGCATAGTGAGGAATAAATATGCAGTTGGATGAAAAAATTTCCATAATTGAGGCTATACTATTTGCAAGCGGAGACCCCATAGAATTTGACAAGCTTGCGCTCGGGGCCGGAGTAGATATATCCGACTTACATAAGCTTATACCGATACTCAATTCAAATTACCGTGACCGCGGTTCGGCGTTTGAGGTACTCAGGCTTGAGGACTCCTATCAGCTCGCGACTCTCGAAAAATACGCGCCATATATCCGCGCAGCGCTCGAATCTAAAAGAACGGCGACGCTTTCTCCTGCGGCGATGGAAACGCTCACCATCATTGCATACAATCAGCCGGTGACAAGAAGTTTTGTCGAGGACGTCAGGGGAGTGGATTCGAGCGGAGTTATTACAAATCTTCTCGAAAAGGAGCTTATAGAGGAAGCAGGGCGGCTCGACGTTCCCGGCAAGCCGCTCACATTCAAAACCACCGCTAACTTTCTCAGATGCTTTGGACTTTCATCGATAAAGGATTTGCCGCCGCTTCCGAGCGACAACTCTCAGATGACCTTTGACGACGTTAATTCCGAAAGCTGAGCGTTAAAAAATCAAAAATGGGGGAATGATATGATTGTACTCTGGATAATTTTGGGCGTTCTTGCCGCTCTGATTGCAATTATTGTCATACTTCTCCATATTTCGGTCAGGGCATATATCGAGGCGGACAAGACGCATTTGAACGTCGAAGTAAAGTATCTCGGCTTCAGCCTTTATAAGCTCTCGCTTCCGGATAAAAATGAGAACGAGCCGTCGGGCGAGGTAAACCCGCCGCAGGATAACCTCCGAGAACCGGACAAGCCTGAAATTGAGATAACCGAGATACCCGAGTCGGATTCCACCGACAGGGAGGAAGCTTCAAAGAAATCCGAGGAGGAATGCACGGAGGAAAACTCGAACGAAGAAGAAAAGTCGCAGAAAGTGTCGGAGCAGGACGAAAAAAGCGCCGAACCGACGCTCTTGGAAAAATTCAACGCCGTAAAAAAGTATATTCCGGCGGGCAAAAAGGCTTTCCGAAAGCTTCTGAAGCTGATAAGGTTTTACGGACTGCGCCTTGAGTTGACAGTCGGCAGCGACGATCCTTATAAAGCCGGACTTAATTTTGGCAGAATCAACGCGGCTTTGTATTCATTGCTTGGACTTTTGTGCTGTTTGTTCAGCGTGAAAATCGAGCATACTGAGATCAGGTGCGACTTTGAGAAAAAAACTACAGACTTTTACGCGAAGACTGCGGTATACATCCGTCCCATAGCGCTTATCGCTCTCGCGGTATACGTGGGAATTTATTACCTCAAAATTAGAAAAAGCTTAAAAAAACTTGAGAATAGCAAAAAGGAGACTGCAAATCATGAGTGAAAAAAGCACAAATCTTGAAATTTTAGTCAAGACAGCAATTGAAAAAATCAGGGATATGGTCGACACCGAAACAATCATAGGCAAGCCTATCGAGACGGTCAACGGAACGACTATTATTCCTGTGTCAAAGGTGTCGGTCGGTTTCGGCTCCGGCGGTTCTGACCTTCCCACTAAGCAGGCGCAGGATTTGTTTGGCGGCGGCGCTGGCGGCGGCGTTTCGATCCAGCCGATAGCATTTATTACCATTATGCCGGACGGCAGCGTCAAACTTTTGCAGATGACAATAAACGCTTCCAAGGAAAACGCGGCTTTAGCTCTTATTCCCGACATTGTCGACAAAATCACGGGAATTATCTCCAAGGGAAAGACTGACAGCGCGCCGGAAGAAACGTCCGAAGAATAAAGCGTATTTTTTGAACGGCTCGGCATAGACTATCTTCCGAAACCCATTACGGAGGATTGTTTATGGAATATATAAAAAGAATGGTTGTATGCCTGATATGTCTTGCGGCTATTGCAACCGTTATCTGTATAAATATAAGAGCCGACGATGTTGTGACCAACGCCAAGGGCGCCGTACTTATGGAGCCTGAGAGCGGAAAAATTCTTCATTCGAAGAATATGGACGCTAAACTTCAGATGGCGAGTACAACAAAGATAATGACCGCGATTCTTACTATCGAGTCCGGGAATATAGACGAGCCTTTTACTGTTGACAGCGAGGCTATAAAGGTAGAAGGTTCTTCTATGGGGCTTTTGGAGGGCGACACCGTTACAAAGCGGACGCTCTGCTACGGTATGCTTTTGCCGAGCGGAAACGACGCCGCCAATGCAGCGGCTGTAGCCGTGGCGGGGAGCGTTGACAGGTTTGTTGAGATGATGAACCGAAAGGCTAAGGAGCTTGAACTCAATTCCACAAGCTTTGTTACGCCGTCGGGTCTTGACGACTTCACAGACGGTCACTATTCCACGGCGCTCGATATGGCAAAGCTTGCGGCATATGCCCTTAAAAACGATGTCTTTCGCGAGATTTGCTCTACAAAGAGCATAAGTCTTGACCTTGGCGGCAGAAGTATCTGGCTGTCAAACACAAATAAGCTTCTCGGCAGCTGCGACGGTGTTTTTGGAGTGAAGACCGGTTTTACCGATAAGGCAGGCAGATGCCTTATAACTGCCTGTGAACGCGACGGAATAAGTCTGATATGCGTGACCCTTGGCGATTCAACTGACTGGATTGACCACACCAATCTCTACGAATACGGTTTTTCTGTGATTGAGCGTCTGAGCCTTGGCGGCGACAGCTATAAAGTTCCGGCGGTTGGCGGCTGCGAGAACGTCGTTGAACTCAAAAGCGAGGAAATATGCCTTACCATTGATAAGGGAAGCGGCGAAAAGGTTGAGAAAACGGTTATTTTACCGCAGTTTATATATGCGCCGTCGGAGCAAGGGAGCGTTTTCGGTCAGGTCATATACTATCTTGACGGCGGAGTTGTAGCTGTTTCGGAGTTAAGACTTGCGGAGGATTTGAATATAAAAACAGAGTGACGCAATCGAAAGGACAGAAATGGAATCGAGAATCCAGAAAATCATCAGTGAAAGCGGGTATTGTTCCCGCAGAAAAGCAGAGGAACTCATTGCGGCGGGAAGAGTTAAGGTAAACGGCCGTCCTTGCAGACTCGGAGACAAAGCTGATATTTCGAGCGATATAATCAGCATTGACGGCGAAAATATCTATACACCCGTTAGGCGCGAGCTTGTCTACTATATGCTCAACAAGCCGCGCGGATACGTTACAACGGCTTCCGACGAGCTTGAACGCCGCTGTGTTATGGACCTTGTTAAGGACATTCCAGAGCGCGTGTTTCCTGTGGGAAGACTCGACCGCAATTCCGAGGGTCTCTTATTGCTTACAAACGACGGCGATTTTGCCAATAAAATTATGCACCCGAGCGGACACATATCGAAAGCGTACCGCGTGACGGTGAGACCTGATATCACCGAGGAGCAGCTCAACGCGCTTGTCGGCGGTGTGGTGATAGACGGCGCAAAAACCCTTCCTGCCTCGGTGACTGTTGTCACAAAAGAGGATGGCAGGGTTGTGCTGCTGATTACAATAAGAGAGGGCAGAAACCGTCAGATCAGAAAGATGTGCGAGGCTGTGGGTCTTGAGGTCGCAAGGCTCAAAAGGATTTCGATAGGTCCGCTGCGGCTCGGTATGCTGAAGCCCGGCGAATACAGAGAGCTTACATCCTCGGAACTTAGCTCAATAAGAAGCTGTATAAGAAAAGAGGAGAACAGAAGTGCTTCAAATTCTCAAAAAAGAAGGTAATGACGGCTATGAGGAGCTTCTTAGCGAGTTAAACCTCACTGACAAACCCGATATAAAAATATCCGAAGCGGTGGATGACGGCGAAGTCGGCGGCTTCGGCATTTATGAGATGGCATCCGACGTTGTTACGGTATATAAGATTTCCTATGGCGGCGATCTTATGCTCGGCGACGGTATCATAAGAAGCATACTTTTTTTGGCTGCCCTAAAGGGAATAGAAAGGGCTGAGTTTGAAAACGGAAGCGATGAACTTCCGAGAAGGCTCCGTATGATAAACGACGGAAACGTTTTGGAACCGATATCTGAGGTGTTCGGCGGCTGCGAGGAGTGCAGGGATAAAGCCTGAATACGCAGGTAAAAATAAAGTGAAAAAATCATACTAATTGATTTTTTACAGTCTTTGATTATTAGGAGTGAAAAGCATGTATAAATCCGATGAAAACTACACTATGCTCTGCGACTTTTACGAGTTGACAATGGGCAACGGCTTCTTTGAAAAGGGATACAAGGACAAAATATGCTACTTTGACGTTTTTTACCGAAATGTTCCGGACAACGGCGGCTTTGCAATTGCTTGCGGTCTTGAGCAGGTGATAGACTATATCAAAAACCTCCGCTTCACCTCGGAAGATATTACATATCTTCGTTCAAAAGGTATTTTTTCCGAAGACTTTTTGGAGTATCTTCGCGACTTTAAATTCAGCGGGGACATCTGGGCTGTTCCTGAGGGAACCGTCGTATTTCCGAATGAACCTATGCTGACCGTCCGTGCGCCGTCAGTACAGGCGCAGCTAATCGAGACTTTTGTCTTGCTGACTCTTAATCACCAGTCGCTTATAGCAACCAAGGCCAACCGCATATTCAGGGCTGCCAACGGAAGAGCCGTCAGCGAGTTCGGTTCACGGCGGGCGCACGGTCCAGATGCTGCCGTGCTGGGCGCGAGAGCTGCATATATCGGTGGCTGTGCCGCAACCGCCTGCACTCTCACCGATGAAGAATTCGGAGTTCCGGCAACCGGAACAATGGCACATTCTTGGGTTCAGATGTTTGACTCTGAATATGAAGCTTTCAAGGCTTACTGTGAAGTTTATCCAAACTCCGCGACTCTTTTGGTCGACACCTACAATGTACTTAAAAGCGGCGTTCCAAATGCAATAAAAGTTTTCGACGAGGTTCTCAAGCCAAGGGGCTTCCGTCCTGTAGGCATACGTCTTGACTCCGGAGACATAACATATCTTTCCATAAAGGCCCGTGAAATGCTTGATAAGGCAGGCTATCCGGACTGCAAGATTGTCGCTTCAAACTCGCTTGACGAATATCTGATCAGGGATATGCTTTTGCAGGGCGCAAAGGTTGACCTTTACGGCGTCGGAGAGAGACTGATAACTTCAAAATCATCAGCGGTTTTTGACGGCGTTTATAAGCTTGTTGCCGTTGAAAACGAGGACGGAAGCATAACCCCGAAAATC
Organism: uncultured Clostridia bacterium; assembly: GCA_947627235.1. Classification (GTDB taxonomy): domain Bacteria; phylum Bacillota; class Clostridia; order Oscillospirales; family Ruminococcaceae; genus Faeciplasma. Next base: position 118,870 of record CANQVG010000001.1, read on the forward strand.
AAGATTTCGGAAAACGTCGCAAAAATCACAAATCCCTGCTTTAAAAAGGTTTACAGACTTTATGACAATTCAAGATTTGTAGCCGTGGCTGACCTTATATGCCTGCATGACGAAACCGTAGACCAGTCTGCACCGCTTGAAATCTTCGACCCGGATTATACTTGGAAGCGTCAGACAATAGAAAACTTTACCGCCCGTGAGCTTCTGATACCCATATTCAAAAATGGCGAGTGCGTATATGAGTCTCCGTCGCTCAAAGAAATCAGAGAGCACTGCGCGCGGGAAGTAAGCACTATGTGGGAGTCAGTTACGAGGTTTGAAAACCCGCACACCTATTATGTTGACCTTTCACAAAAGCTTTGGGATATAAAGCACAAGCTTCTTTCGGAAAAGGCTTTTCACTGAATTTAATCAAATCTTAATCTTTTAAATATTGAATCTTAATATTTTATATTGTATAATCACCGTCGGGCAGGGACAAAAGGATGAAAAAATTAAGCTTTCAGATAGCTTTCGGCGGAATTTCCGCCGCACTGTGCATAATAATGATGTTTTCGGTAGGACTTTTTCCGATACTTGTCTACGTCTTTCCGATGCTCTCAAGCCTGCTCATCTTCGCGGTCAACTACGAGTGCGGGGTAAAAACCGCAGCGGCATCGTATATCAGCGTGTCGCTGCTTTCGCTGATACTCTCGCCGGACAAGGAGTCGGCGCTGCTGTTTCTGTTTTTCTTCGGCTGTTATCCGATACTGAGCGGATATATCGACCAACTGAAAAGCGGAGCGGTGAGATGGCTTGTAAGATTTGCGTTTTTCAACGCGGCTGTCGCGCTGAGCTATTTTCTGCTCGCAAAGCTGTTTGTGGCTGTGGAGCTTGACGAATTCGGAAAATACACAGTTCCGGTATTTCTTGTCCTTGCAAACCTTATATTTGTTTTGTACGACAGAATGTTGCGCTCTATAGAGGTCATATATGTCCGCAAAATAAGAAAAAAGCTGTTTAAAAGAAAGTAATATCAGGTGATGTAATGAATCAAAAGCAGAAAAAAGCCGTCAGAATAGGCTCTGTTGTGATTTTTTTCGCGGTTATGATTATTCTTACCTTCGTCTGCTGGCCTGTGGTCAAGCTGATACAAAGCGACGAGGGCAGGCTTATTCTCAAGGATTTTGTATCTGATAATCTTTTGCTCGGCGCTGTGATGTTTTTGGCGCTTCAGATTTTGCAAATTGTCGTGGCGCTGATACCCGGGGCGGTAGTTCAGGTGCTCGGAGGAGTGCTTTTCGGCGGTTTCTGGGGAACCGTACTCTGCGTTTTGGGGACATTTTTGGGAGAAGCCATAGTCTTTTATGTTGTTCGGCGTTTCGGAAAGCCGCTTGTTGAGGCGATAATAGACGTCAAGAACATACGCAGACTAAGCTTTTTGCAGGACACAAAAAAATGTGAGCTCGCTGTTTTTATTTTATTTTTGATACCGGTGATGCCCAAAGACGCTCTGACATATATAGCCCCGCTCACGAGAATTAAGCCGTCTTCGTTTTTCCTGCTCTCGATGCTCGCGCGTTCTCCGTGGCTTGTTGTTTCTAACGTTTTCGGTTCAAGCCTCCAAAGCGGAAACATATTCATTATGGTGCTTATGTTCATAATTGTCGCGATAGGCGGCGTTGTCGGAATACTTTATAAGGACAAAATCATCGACGCCTTCCGCTCAGCGAGAAAATCTCATTCAAATGAGAAAATATGATTACAAGGCAGACCTTTAAGGTCTGCTTTTATCTTGCAGAATGACCTTTTTGCTTGCGGGAAGTTTGTTATTTTAAAAAAATGTGGAAAAGCATCGTCTTGGGTGATATAATGTTCAATATACCTGCGAAAATTATGAACGGAGTGAAATTATGAGCAGCTTTAAACTTTATAAAAACGGCGTTCTTTGTGATATTCTTATTGAGGAAAATGCCTTTGACGGCGTGAAGCTCGTTGCAAACGCACACGCGGAAGACATTGAGCTTGTTTGCGGCAAAAAGCCTAAAATCAGAGCGTCGCTATCCGATGTAGGGTCGGGAAGCGTAATCATTGCCGGAACCGTCGGGAAGAGCGACATAATCAACCGCCTTGCTTCCGAGGGGAAAATCAGCCTTGAAAACGTTACCGGCAAGAGAGAGGTCTATACTTTGGCGCATGTCGAAGCTCCATTTGCGGAGTATCCCGAAATCAAAGAGGCGCTCGTCGTTGCGGGAAGCGATAAGCGCGGCACAATCTACGGCATTTTCGATATCTCTGAGAGGATAGGTGTTTCTCCGCTCGTATACTGGGGCGACGTTATCCCTCGCAGAAAAGACTGCGTAGAATTGGATCTTGTCTGCGGATTCACCTCAAAGGAACCCTCTGTGCGTTACCGCGGATTGTTTATCAACGACGACTGGCCGGCGTTCGGCGGGTGGTGCCATAAGCGCTTCGGCGGATACAACGCAAAGGCATATGACCCAGTGTTTCAGCTTATTCTCAGGCTTAAGGGCAACTATATGTGGCCCGCTATGTGGACCGGCATATTCTCGGAGGAAGGACCCGGACTTGTCAACGCCGAGCTTGCAGACAAATACGGAATTGTAATAGGCGCATCTCACCACGAGCCGATGTGCAGGGCAGGAGCCGAATGGCAGAAGATTTATAAACAGTACGGAAACGACAACACTTGGAGCTTTATCTCCAACAAAGACGCAATTACCGAATTTTGGCGGGACGGTATAAGGCGCAACAAGGACTTTGAGAACGTCATCACAATCGGTATGCGCGGGGAAAATGACTCGCTGCTGCTCGGCAAAAATGCCACCCTTGAAGACAATATCAATGTATTGAGAAACGTCATAAACACACAGAACGGTCTTTTGCAGGAAGTCATCAATCCAGACCTGAAAAAAATCCCGCGTATGCTCGCACTTTATTATGAGGTTGAGGACTTTTATCACGGAGATAAGACGGCAAAGGGTCTTAAAAACTGGGAGGCTCTTGACGACGTAATACTTATGCTCTGTGACGATACCTTCGCAAACCTCAGGTTCCTGCCCGACGAAACCGACCGTGACCACAAGGGCGGATTCGGTATGTATTATCACTACGACTATCATGGCGCTTCGATATCCTACGAATGGATGAACGTCAACCGTCTCTCAAAGACTTGGGAGCAGATGACTATGGCATATGACTACAATATCAGAGAACTATGGATAGTCAACCTTGGCGATATCAAGGGACTCGAGTATCCTCTCTGCTATTTTATGTCTCTCGCGTATGACTTCGAGAAATACGGCACAAACGCTGTAAACAGCGTGGAAGCGTTTGTGAAGAACTGGGTGAAGCAGCAGTACGGCGACTGGCTTACCGATGAGCAGCTTGAAGACGTCTACACCGTTCTCAACGGCTACACAAAGTACAACAACGCGCGCACGCCCGAGTCGATGAATCAGAATATCTATGCTCCAATAAACTTCCGTGAGGGAGAAAGAGTGTACACCGAGTGTCAGCACCTCATCAACATTGCCGAGTCGCTCTATAAAAACGCTCCCGAACCTATAAAACCGTCGATATTCTACGAGGTGTACTATCCTGCAGTCGCTTCGCTCAACTTCATACTTATGTCAATAGAAGCAGGTCTGAACAATTTCTACGCCTCTCACGGCAGCCTTGCCGCAAACAGGTATCTCGACTGTGTGAAGAAGCGAGTAAAGCGCGATGAGGAGCTTCAGCACGAGTTTGACACTCTGCTTGACGGAAAGTGGGTACATATGGCGGACTCCGCGCATCACGGTTTCAGGAGCTGGAACAACGAGGACTGGAGATATCCTTCCGTCAGTGAGGTTGTGCCGGTTCCGTCGGTGAAATCATATGTTTCCTTTGCCGGAAGCGAGAGGTACACTATAGGTACCTACTGGGCAGGAAATCCCCTTGAAAACCGTGAATTTATGCGGCCCGATACCGAGCGTATCACCATAAACATCGAATCGGGCAGTTCAGCCGAGATGCACTATGAAATAGAATGTGAAAAGCCTTGGCTTGTATTTGAAAGGACGAGCGGAGTCGTGACGCCCGAGGACGGCATATCGAGTGTTGATATTAAGATTGATCGCTCAAAGCTTGAAAGCGCAGTTGACAGCGCAGATATCAATGTTCTTTGCGTCTTCAAGACCGATAATATGAATGAGCGTGACGACGAGGAGATGTATGATAAGCCCATCGGCAGAACCTACTCGAGGCTCAAGGTATACGCCGGAGGCGAATATAACTATCCGCCTATGACTTATGTCGATACAGAGGGCTTTGTTTCTATGGAGGCAAGCAAATTCAGCGACAGCCACGTCACTGAAAACGCCGCTTGGGTCGGAATCGGCCACCTTTCGAGACTTGACACTCCCGCGATGAAAGTTTTGCCCTCGGCGGAGGCATATCTCAGCAACGATGAGGATAAATACATCACCGATGATGTACCCTATATAGAGTACAGCTTTGTCACCGAAAATGAGGGAAGTTATGAACTTGCAATGTACTTCTCGACACGTAACCCCGTTTCGGTAAAATCTAAACTGAGAGTAGGCTTATCGGTAAACGGCGGCGAGCGCGAAATAGTTTATACCGCGCCGGCAGGCTATAAGCCCGGTATGCACGGCAGCAGAGACTGGGGCAGAGAGGTTCTTGAAAGAGTGCGTGTCAAGAAGACCGACATAACGGTTGTAAAGGGTATGAATAAAATCAGAATCTACGGGGGCGACCCGAATATAATCCTTGAAAAGCTCGTAGCATACCCCAAGGGTCACGAACCCGCGAAAACATATCTCGGTGCGCCGGAAAGCTATTACGTAAAGTAATATAGCTTTACAGACTCGCTGAAAAAATGACTGATTATCAGCGCTTTGAAGAGCTCACTTCAAAGTCAATAGAGGAACTTCACGAGGATAACGGCGTGGGGACGCTTTCTGAAAAGTATCTCCACGTCTTCCTCAAGAATTATTTTGAGCCTGATAAATCCTGCCACGAAGTAAAGGTGGGACGCTTTACAGCGGATATTTGCCGCGACAATCATATCACTGAGATTCAGACCCGAAACCTCAATGCCTTGCGTGAAAAACTGGAGTATTATATGCTCGAAGGATACGACGTAACGGTCGTTCACCCTATACCGCGTATACGGAAGATGCTTCATATTGACCCTGAAACCGGAGCTGTTATAAAAACTTACCGCTATCCGCGTAAGGGCAGTTTTTACAGCGCAATTCCCGAACTGTACAAAATAAAGTATTTTCTTGATTGGGACAAGCTTACTGTGCGTTTGATGCTCTTTGACGTTGAGGAATACAGGGAAATAAAGACCGGCAGCAGACGAAGAAAGTCTGAGCGTCTTGAACGGATACCGTTTGCGATAGGGGAGTCGGTGATACTCGATAATTCCGCAGATTACCTCGTTTTCATACCCGAGGGACTCCCAAAGGAGTTTACCTCAAAGGACTATGCGGAGTGTGCAAAGGTCTCGCGGGAAATTGCCAACGCTGCGCTGAATATTCTCAGCTACCTGAAAACAGTTGAGCGCGTCGCAAAGGACGGCAGGTACTACGTCTACAGGCTGAATAAATATTTTGAAGTATAAACGGCGGATGTCCCCGCCGTTTTTTTGAAACTTTTTTATCGGGTTGCGCGTCTAACTGTCGTAACGTTACAAAAAACAAAAAGAGGTGAATCAACGTGGACAGCATATTTGCGGAAAGACTCAGGTCAGGCGACCCTGAAGCTTTTATGCGGCTTTTTTCGGAAGTATCCGACGAGCTTTATCGCGTAGCGTATATCTATGTCAAAAACAGCGAGGACGCCCGCGATGTTGTTCAAGAGACTGCATACAGGTGCTTCAAGGGAGTCGGCAAATTGAAAAGCGCAGAATATTTCAGAACTTGGGCAGTAAAAACCGCAATCAACTGCGCACTTGATATCCTCAGAAAGAACAAAAGAACGATTTCAATTGAGGATAATCAGGCTATTTCAATTGGGGAGTCTCCGTCGCCGGAAAATGCCGCAGTAGCTTCCGCTACGCTTGACGGTCTGATGAATAAGTTGAATGAACGCGAAAAAAGCGCAGTGGTTTTGAGACACATCTGCGGACTGAGCCTCGAGGAAGTGGCAAAGACGCTGAAAGTCCCGTTGAGCACCGCAAAATCGGCGCTTTACCGAGCAATGAATAAGTTGAGAAAGGAGTGTTTTGAATGAATAACAAGATTTTAGAAGCCCTTAAAACTATACCTGTTCCCGCAAATATTGAAAACAGTGTCAACGAGGGCATCAAGCGTGCCGAATCAGAAAGGAGAGATAGAATGAAAAAGAATTATCTGCGCAAAACTGCAATAGCGGCAGCCTGCGCGGCAGTAATACTGACCGCCAGCTTCACAGCTGTAGCTGCGTATGTTTCACCGTTTGAAAAATCAACAATGACCAACAGAGCCTACGGCGCCGCGCTCGAATTTGCCGTCGCGCATGCGGACAGCGAAGAACAGAGGCAAAGCATCGCGGCGATGCTGATTGACGACCTCGCATATGACAAGTCGACCGAAGAGTCATCTGTAAACTTCGGGCTTGAAGGATTCACCCCGATTTATAATGTCGATTTTAAAGTCGCGGGCTTTGCATACGAAATTCAGGTGGACGCGAAGACCTTTGATGTCATCAGCTACGAAAGGTCTTTCGACGAAGGCTGGGAGGAGCATCTTTCGGCTGTTGAGAACAGTGAAAAGCCTTCCGTTCAGACAATCACGCCTGTAGACGCATCGTTTATTGCCCAAGACTGGTTTGGGCTGTATGACCCCAAAAACTGTGGTGACTCGTCATTGTCAGCCACAGTGACTCCCGATAACGACGGCATAAACGTCAGACTTACTCATGGCGGATATGTCTATGAATGTAATGTCGACTACGGTTCGGGAGCGGTCACAAAAGCTACGATAGCCGAGGAAAAGAGCAGCAAAGGCGACAGGCACAGGCATGAACCGAGTGACGAATATATAGGTCTGTACAAGGCAAGCCGAATAGTTTTGGATGAATACAGGCTGAGCTATAGTCCATTTGATTACTTTAATCCCGAGAATATGCATGCGATGAGTATTGACTTCGTTTCGAAGACGCAGAAAAGGGGAGACAAAACCTTTGACAGCGGCTATGGAGATGACGTTTACGTAGCGGTGCTTCAGTTAAAGGAAACTTCGATCCGCGCAGAAATAGTTATCAATGCAAAAACCGGCGAAGTAATATCAAATAAAGTTACTACTGAGTAAGTAAAAAATCCCCCATCTGGGGGATTTTTTATGAAAATTTTCAAATACCTATTGACAGCGTAACAATGTTATGTTACACTTATAACAGTAACATTGTTACGCTAATCTGAAAGGAGGACGCTATGGAGGAACTAATTTCCAAAAAAGAGTTGCTCGAAAAATACGGTATTTCCTACGGAACACTCTACCGTTGGAAGCGAATGGGGCTCATTCCCGAGGAATGGCTTGTAAAGAAGTCGACCTTTACAGGTCAGGAGACCTTTTTCAACCGCGAGCTAATCTGCCGCAGGGTTGAGGAAATACTGTCGAAAAAAGACGATGTTTCGCTCGAAGAACTTGCAAAGGAACTCGGCAGAAAGAGTAAGGAGATGCCAAAACTGAAAATCTGTACAAAATATGGTGACAAGCTGTTTTACTTGTCAGATGTTACCGAGATTTGCGTTTCGGCAAACGGCAGAGAAACAAGCATTTTATGCGCAGCTAAGAGCGCTGCGGAAAAAGACTGAGGAGGTAATTTTATGGGCAATATTCATATTTCGGGGAGCGGCAGGATTAACGCCGACGGAAGCATCTACGAGGACGTTCATATCTCCGGTTCGGGGCATATCAACGGCGACCTGCGCTGCCGTTCAATACACATCAGCGGCTCCGCTCATTTCGGAGGAAATGTCTTCTGTGAGGAAGAGATAAAGACGTCAGGCTCCGGACATTTTGACGGAAACGTTGAGTGCGATAGCTTTTACGTTTCGGGTTCGGGACATCTCGAAAATAACCTGAAATGCAGGACTTTCAAGTCCTCAGGCTCATCGCATATAAACGGAAGCGTTAGCTGTACCGAAGCTTCTGTTTCAGGGTCGGTACATATCGGAAAGGATATGACCGGCGAGAACATTAAGATTTGCGGCGGTTCGCGTATCGAAGGGCTTTTAAACGCCGAAAACATCACGATATCGCTCGGCGGCAAAAACACCGTAGGAGAAATCGGCTGTACAAAGCTTAATGTCAACGAAAGCGAAAACGGCAGCGTATTTCGCATCGGACCGTTTTCATTCGGACCAAAAAGCATCGGCGAACTTGTCTGCCCGATAATCGAGGGCGACGAAATTTCGCTTATACGAACGAAGTCGGAGGTTGTAAGAGGAAAAACGGTAAAAATCGGCGCCGGCTGCGAGATAAAGCGCGTAGAATACAGCGAGAGCATTGAAGTCGCGGAGGGCTCGAAAGTGGGCGAGCAGATCAAAATTTAAAATTATGTTGAAATCCCTTGCCGTTCAGCAGGGGATTTCTTGAATTTATCCTCCAAAAAATTGCTTATTTGTATTGATATTTTGTAAACCTTATGATAAAATATTTGGTAGATGCGGGGAGGGGAGAATATGGGACGCCGTAAGAAAAAAATCGGCAGACCGAACAGAATCGTCTACAACCTCGGGTTCGGCGCGCTCAGAGCTTATTTTCGCATTTTTGTCGGCACACGCTTTAAGTTTGACCGTTCCGGTCTTTCGGACTTGAAGAATGGCCCCGCGCTGGTAATTTCTCCGCACATTTCAGGCATCGACCACATATGTGTAGGGATTGCATGTAAAAAGTATTTGCCGACATTCGTGCTTAGCGAACACCTCTTTGCGAAACCGCTGATAAGGTGGATACTCACAAACCTCGGACACGTAATTTCAAAGAAGATGTTCTGTGCAGACGCGGGTACGATTATGGGAATAATGCGTGCAAAAGCCGAGGGCAACGTTATAGTGCTTTTCCCCGAGGGCAGAATGAACTGCGTAGCTCGCACATATCCCGTCACGGCCGGAACCGCTGAGCTTGTCAAGCGTCTCGGGATTCCGGTATACTGCGTTACAGCGACAGGCGCGGCTCTTGCCGACCCGAAGTGGTATAAAGGCTTTAGAAAGGGTCTTGTGACCGTGACTACGTCAAAGGTATTTGATGCAGAGGAGCTGAGCGGTCTTTCGGTAGGGGAAATAGACAAGAGGCTCGCAGACGCAATTTTTCACGATGACGAGATATCCGCCGCAGGAAGAAGATATCCCGCGAAAGACACCGTGGCGGGACTGGACAATGTGCTTTACAAATGTCCCGAATGTGGCAGTGAGCTTACTCTTAAAGCCGAAAACTGTGTGATTTCCTGCATCTCTTGCGGCTTCAAAACCGAGCTGCGCGACGATTACCGGTTTACAAACGGCAGGTTGCATTCGGTGAACGAGTGGTTTTACTGGCAGCTCGACGAGCTAGATATAAACGCAGTTATGGAAGACGACATCAAAATCGGAGCCGTCGGCAGAGACGGAAATATGGATATGAACGCGGGAGAGGGTCACATTTGCCTTGACCGCGAGAGGCTGAGGCTTTCGGGAACCGTATTCGGCGAGAGCGTAGAATACAACACCGAGCTTTCGGTTCTCGGGGGAACGCCATATACTCCAAACAGAGAGTTTGACATATACTGCAAAAAGAAGCTGCTTTATCTTCAGCCGTCCGACCCGCGCACGGTTGTAAAATGGGCGACATTCATTGACAAGTCGGTCGCCGAAAAGCGTGGCATAAAACTTTATTAGTTGAATCGCGCAGATGCGCTTCAAAATATCCCGAAAAGTGAGGAAATCAAAATGTACGAATTTATCGCAATTATTACAAGCATCGGTCTCAAGCTCCTTTACGCGGCTCTTATCGTTATCGGTGGATTTATCATCGCATCCTGCCTTTCAAACGCAGTAAAAAAGAGCAAAAAGCTCGAAGCGAGCGCCAAGAGCTTTGCAGCAAGCTTTATTTCCATCGCAGTAAAGATCCTTGCGGTGATATCGGCTCTGTTTTCGCTGGGCGTTCCCGCGGCTTCCTTTGTGACCGTCCTCGGCTCGGTAGGACTGGCTGTAGGTCTTGCCATGCAGGGTGCGCTTTCAAATCTTGCCGGCGGAATACTCATCGTTGTCTTCCACCCCTTTAAGATAGGCGATTATATCACCGTCAGTGGTCAGAGCGGAATAGTTCAGAACATTTCTGTGTTTTACACCACTATCCTCAACGACGACAACGTTACCGTAACGCTGCCGAACGGCACCCTCACCAACGCGGCTATCGTCAATACCTCGGTAGAGACAAACAGGAAGATGACCTTTGAATACGCGCTTCCTTACAATACCGATATTGCCGCCGTCCGTAGCATACTCGTTGCTGCGGCTTCCGAAAACGAAAAGGTTCTTAAGCAGCCTGTGCCGACAGTTGCCGTTACTTCCCACAATGCCGCAACCGTAACCGTAAAGCTGACCGCTTGGGTTCCCGGCACCGATTACGGCAGAACTGTTGCCGAGCTTAACGAACAGATAAAAACCGCTTTCGATTCCAACAATATTGCTCGTGCGTAATGCTCGGTCTGTCGGAGGCATATTTTTGATATGAAAAAAGCAGTCGGATATCTGACTTTTATAGTGCTTGCCGCTCTGAGCGCGCTGTCCTATCAGCTTTTCATCTTTCCAAACAGCTTTGCGCCGGCGGGCTTCAACGGCATCGCGACGATGATTCAGCATCTGTTCGGCATCAATGTTGGATACCTTTCTCTTATATTCAACATTCCTCTTATCATTGCGGTATTTATTTTTGTAAACAGAGATTTTGCCGTGAATACCCTTGTTTATATACTGACATTTTCGGGAACACTCATAATCCTCGAACGTGTTGACCTCAGCGCGATTATGTATCAGACCGATACCGGGACGAGTACTATACTCGGACCGCTCGTCGCCGGTATTCTCGGCGGCGGGATTCTGGGCGTAGCCTTTATGATGAACTGTTGTTCGGGAGGAACCGAACTTGTGGCGGCTCTGATTCACAAATTCAAGCCCTCATACGATTTCGTCTGGGTTACTTTCGTCCTTAACGCCGCGGTTGCAGTTATTTCATTCTTTGTATACGGCTTCAATTTCGAGCCTGTAATCCTCTGCATACTTTATTGCTATTCGCAAAGCATTGTGAGCGATAAAATGCTCAAGGGAAACAAGGAAGCAGTTAGATTTGAGATTGTAACAAATTATCCGGAGGATATCGCAAAAGAAGTAATTGAAAAGCTCGGTCATTCTGCGACGCTTATCAACGCCGAGGGGTGCTATACGCATAACAAAAAGAATATTCTTATATGTGTTGTAAATAAGCATCAGATAGTCCAGATGAAGCAGATACTCGCGAAATATCCGGATACGTTTGCAAACGTTTCAAGCGTAAACTACACAATAGGTCAATTCAAATATCTTAGAGAAACTAATTCGACAATAAGCTGACAATTCAATCAGGAGACATTATGGATAAAAATAAATTTGCCGTCACACCGCCTATGGGATGGAACAGCTACGACTACTACGACACCGCCGTGACCGAAGCTGACGTTCGCGCTAATGCCGAATATCTCGCTAAGAATCTCAAACCATACGGATGGGAATATGTGGTCATAGATATCGAATGGTACGCCAACGGGGCAGGAACCAAGAGGGACAGATATCAGTATATTCCGTTTGAAGATCTTGAAATGGATGAGTATTCGCGTCTTCAGCCGAGTCCCTCAAGATTTCCGAGTTCAGCATGCGGAAAGGGCTTCAAACCGCTTGCAGACTATATCCACAGTCTCGGGCTGAAATTCGGTATACACATTATGCGCGGTATTCCGAGAAACGCGGCGCACAGGCATCTTAAGGTTCTCGGGACAAGCGCTACTGCCGATGAAATAGCCAACCCGTCGTCTATCTGCGGTTGGAATCCCGATATGTACGGAGTTTATCACAATTCCGACGGTCAGGCTTACTACGACTCTATCATTTCTATGTATGCCGATTGGGGCGTTGACTTTATCAAGTGCGACGACATCTGCGATAGCTGGATGTACGGCGGCAAATACTTTTCCGGCTGGGAAGAGACCAAAATGCTTCACCGCGCAATCGAAAAATGCGGTCGTCCCATCGTTCTAAGTCTCTCGCCGGGCCCTGCGCATATTGACCTTGCGTGGCACTACTCCGAAAACGCGAATATGTGGCGCATCACCGATGACTTTTGGGACAGATGGAATGATTTGAAAAATATGTTCTGGCGCTGTGAGCAGTGGCAGGACCACGTCAAGGAGGGCTGTTGGCCCGACTGCGATATGCTGCCGCTCGGAAAAATCGGCAGGGGACACGGAGGCGAGCGCGACTGCCGTTTTACATTTGAAGAGCAGAAGACTATGATGACCCTTTGGTGCATTTTCCGCTCACCTATGATGATAGGCGCCGAGTTGACTATGCTTGACGGAAAAACCACCGAGCTTCTGACCAACGCCGATATTCTTGAGATGCTTGGCGACGGCAGGGGAGTTCAACTGAGAAGAACTGACAACGACGCCGTATGGCTCAGTGAGGGAAGCAGTTGCCTGCGTGTTGCACTTTTTAATCTTTCGGACGAAAGCTCTGAGATTTCCGCCGATATCGAGAAAATCTCAGAGTACGGCTCAAAGCCTGTGGAGCTGTGGGGCGCGGAGCCCTGCAAGCTCGATAAAATCAGCATTTCTGCTGAGGTTCCCGCACACGGCGTCAGAATCTACAGATTCGGTAAATAAAAATAACCGCTGTCCGAAATGGGCAGCGGTTACTTTGTATAATTTTACCAGCGCTTTTTGGAACCGAGAGCGCCATCGGTGAAGTCTCCGACGACCTCGCGGAGCCATTCTATGCTGTCATGCACCCAGTTCGGAGTGCGGTTGCAGCACCAGTCCCTATTGTTTATCTGGGGGTCGCAGGTTGAAAATCCGTGGTTTGCGTAAGAGTAAATGTGCGACTCAAACGGGACGCCTGCCTTTTCAAGCGCGTTCAGAAAGTTGAGCGAGTCGGATATCGGAACGCAGTCGTCGTTGCGGGAGGCAAACACAAAGCAGGGACAGGTGTCGGAGTCTACATATGCGCAAGGGTCGGGAGAAGTCGGATTCCAGCGCTTATGCGTCGATATCACGGGGTAGCCGAGTATCGCGGCGCGAGGCTTTCTTGAGGATATCGCCGCGGCGCAGGCAGCAAGGTGTCCGCCGGCAGAAAAACCTATTATCGCGATTCTGTCGGTGTCGATGTGCCATTCTTCGGAGCGCTCCTTTATCAGGTCTATTGCCGCCTCGTAGTCTTTGAGCGGTGTATCCCAAACCTTGTTTGCCCCTACCGAGTAGCGCAGTATGAACGCCTGATATCCCGCCTTAAGATACGCAAACGCTACGGGGTCAGCCTCTCTTGCGGAGCAGTAGTCATAGCCTCCGCCGGGTATTACTATCATCGCCGGACGCTTTGTCATTCCCTGAAATTCACCGCCAGCAGCCTGTATGTATGCAGTGAGTGTGACGTTTCTCTCATTATTGAGCGTAAGCTCGTATGCTTTCATATTAAGATACCGTCCTTTCGTGGTATTTCGTTACCATTATAAACCCGATGCCCAAAAAGGTCAATATCTGTCGGAAATAATAAAATCCTCGGCAACGTCGTTCAAATGGCAGGGCGACAGATTATGCCGCTCACAGAGCCGTGCGAGCGAATGTGCCTTTTCTCTGACAGAAGTTATATCCGGCGCGACTGCAACAAGTTCACAGCTTTCGTTAAAAGCCGCCACACCGTATGCCTCGTATTCTGTGCCTTCCGATATCCGTGTTTCTTCAAAAATTCTGTAGTAAGTCATAACTGTCATCTCCGTAATAAAAGCGAACTAACAGCCGGCCGTCATCTGGTAATGACAGAATAGCCGTGAAAAGTCGGCTTAGTCAGTCGAAAAGTGTCGCAGAGAAAAAATTTTTAAAATTGCGTGAAAATGCTTGACAATAGAGCCTCGCGATGATATAATAAATCTCGCGCTTGAAAAAGCAAATCTGCGGGTGTAGTTCAATGGTAGAACTCCAGCCTTCCAAGCTGGTCGCGTGGGTTCGATTCCCATCACCCGCTCCACATCGCGGCGCACCATTCGGCACGCCGCGATTTTTTACAGCTTTGCGTCTTTAGCTCAGTTGGATAGAGCAACTGCCTTCTAAGCAGTAGGCCACTGGTTCGAGTCCAGTAAGACGCGCCACGACGCCGCAAGCTTATAGATGCTTGCGGCGCTTTTGCATATTATTTAAAAGGACTTGCTTTATACGCAAGCCCTTTGATTTTATTCGTCTTTATCTTCGCGGCGATTTTGCGCTTTAAAGTCGGCAAGAGGGGAGTTCTCGGCGGCCTTTTTTCTGTCGCTGTCCGAAAGGTGAGTGTAAATCTGCGTTGTAGCGACGCTCTTATGCCCTAAAACATCCTTTAGCACCATAGGGTCGACGCCGCCGTATTCATACATCAGAGTCGCGGCGGTGTGCCTGAGCTTGTGAGTCGACAAACCGAGATTGCCAAGACCGGCACGCCTAAGTTGGTCTTCAACAATACGCTGCACTCTGCGAGCTGTAAGACGCGTAAGATGGTTTGCATGGCTCGAAATGAAAATAGCGTTAGGCTCAACAGCGGAATTTGGCCGAACGGCAAGGTATTCATTTAAAGCATTTATACAAGCGTCGTTGATATAAATAATGCGCTCTTTTTGGCCTTTGCCGAACACTCTCAGCGTCCTTGCGGATTCACTGTAGTCGTTTATATTAAGCCCCACAAGCTCGCTCAGACGCATTCCGCAGTTCAGAAAAAGAGTAATGATACAGTAGTCACGCTTTTGATTATTGCTTTCAACGCTTGATAAAAGCTGCTTGCTTTGGTCAAGCTCCAAAAATTTAGGAAGAGTCTGCAAGGCTTTCGGATGCTCGAGGCGCTCAATTGGATTCTTTGAAATAAGCATAGCCTTGTTCGCTAAAAATTCGTAAAACTGACGGAGCGACGAAGTCTTCCTGGAGCGGGCAGCATTTGAATTTTTTCTGTCGTCTATTAAGAAGTTCATATACTCGTATGCGCCCAGAAGAGTAAAGTTTTCGAGATACGAAATAGGAACATCTGCAATTTTTATGTCTTCAAAATCTGTTCCTTCCGGAACGTCTCCGTTATGTATTTTGAGGTACCGCAAAAAGGTGCGCAAATCTATATAGTATCCTTCCTCAGTTCGCTCGGTGTGATTCCGTACAACTCTGACATAAGTCAAATAGTCTCTGAGATATTGAGGACAGTCTTTTTTATATTCATCTTTCAAAGGTATCATCCTTTCTATTTGTATTTTAAGTATAACACAATGTTTATGAAAAATCAAGAAAACGTTGATTTTACGGTCGGGCTGCAAGAAAGAAGAATTATTACAAGCTGTATTAAGATTTTTGGATTTATCTCCCCTAATGTGCGCTAAATTTTTATTTAGCGAACATTTATATATGTTTCAACAGCTTTCAACAATTCAACATATTGTCGCTCCCCTCATATCTGTGGAATAAAAAAATGACCTGCCACAAGCAAGTCATTTTTGTTTCTTATTTGAGTTCGACCACTGTCACGCCGTCTTCGCCCTCGCCGTAAACGCCTTTGCGCGACGACTGCACCGATGGATGCTTTCTCAGATGGTTTCTGACTGCCGTCTTGAGCGCACCGGTTCCTTTACCGTGGATTATCGTTACGACCTTGTTTCCGCTCATCAGCGCGCGGTCGATGAAAGCATCGAGCTCATACAGCCCTTCGTCCACCGTGTACCCGCGAATGTCAAGCTCCAGCTCCGCTCTGCGCGTCGCGCGACTTTCGACGTTCTTGGAAACACTGCTTTTAGGCTGAAGCTTTTTATTGTTAAATGTTACCTTTTTTTCGACGAGTCGCAGCTTGGAAACGTGAACCTTTGTCTTCATAATTCCGACCTGAACCATAGCAAATCCGCTTTGGTCGGGCGGCGATATCAGGATTCCCGACTTGTTGCCGTCGGCTATGATTACATCGTCCCCTTTTTTTAGCGGTCGCGGAAGAACATAAGTTTCGCCTTGTTCCGAAAGCTTAGACGCCTCGTCGTAAAGCTCGTTTATACGACGCTTATATTGCATTTTTTCGTCGGAGACGCGTTTAGAAAACTCCTCTTTGTCTTTTGCTTTTCTTATTTCCTCAAGCTCGTCCATAAGCTGCGCCGATTGCCTGCTCACACGTTCGATAATTGAGCGCGCTTCTCGCTTTGCAAGCTCGACCTCTTTGTCCTTGGCTTCGGTGAGTTTTCTGCGCTCTTCGGCGATTTCATTTCTGAGACGCTCGGTTTCTGCACGGTACTGCTCGGCGAGCTTTTCGTTTTTTTCAAGCTGCTGACGCGTAGCTTCGAGATTATCAAGTATCTTTTCAAATCTCCGCGACTCCCCTGTCAGCATGTCTTCTGCCGAAGCTATTATGTTTTTGTCAAGACCAAGCCTCGCGGATATTGCAAATGCGTTTGATTTTCCCGGCGAGCCTATTATAAGGCGGTAGGTAGGTCTTAAAGTCTTGACGTCAAATTCACAGGACGCGTTTTCCACGCCGTCGGTTTCGAGGGCGTACATCTTAAGCTCCTGATAGTGAGTCGTGGTGACAAGCTTTGCTCCGAGCGATTTAATGCGCTCTATAATTGCGACTGCAAGCGCTGCGCCCTCAACCGGGTCGGTACCGGAGCCAAGCTCGTCGATGAGCACGAGCGAGCGGTAATCTACTGTGTCAAGTATTTCAATAACCTTGTTCATATGCGACGAAAACGTCGAGAGGCTCTGCTCTATCGACTGTTGGTCGCCGATATCGACAAGAATTTTTTCAAATACCGTGATTTTGCTGCCGTCCGAGACGGGAATCATAAGTCCGCACATCGTCATAAGCGTGAGAAGACCCACGGTTTTGAGGATAACGGTTTTTCCGCCGGTGTTTGGACCGGTGATTATAAGGCTGTCGTACTCCCCTCCCAGTTCAAAATCTACCGGCACGACTTTATTCTTGTCAATCAGCGGATGACGCGCTTTTTTTAGTATAATCCCGCCGTCGTCGGTAATAAGCGGTATCGTTGCCGACATCTTAGCACCGAGATTCGCCTTTGCAAAGTATACGTTTAGCTGAGCACAGGCAGTGAAGTCAGAACTTAGCTGCTCGGCAAAACCCGCACAGTCAGAGGAAAGCTCGTTGAGTATTCGCTCAATCTCCTCCTGCTCTTTGCCCTTTAAAATTGTGATTTCGTTGTTAGCTTCGACAACCGCCAAAGGCTCGATAAAGTAGGTCTGACCGCTGGCTGAGGTGTCGTGAACAAGTCCTGCAACGGCGCTCTTTTTGTCGGATTTGATGGGCAGGACATAACGTCCGTCGCGAATGGTAACAAGACTTTCCTGCAAAAAGTCTTTGGCGTCTGCGGACTTGATGATTCTGTCGAGGCTGTCGCGAATCTTCGCGCCGGCATTGACTATCTTCCGACGGATAGAAGCAAGCTCGGGGCTTGCGTTATCGCTGATTTCGGTCTCGCTGACGACAGCGTTCGTAATTTTTTCAAGCAAATGCTTATTGTCAAACAGACATTCAAACAGGTAGTCAAGCTTAAGTTCGCCCTCAAGCTGACGCCTCCACGAAAGAAGCGCTTCGGTCTGAGTGAGAACCTTAGCGATGTCAAGAAGCTCTTTGAGACTGAGCTGTGAGCCACTTTTCGCACGGTTGGCGATGCTCGCGGCGTCAGCAAAGTCAAAGAAACTCGGGCTGCCTATTTTTGTGCAGGCACTGTAGGCGTCAAAGGTCTTTTCAACCTCTCTGCGCACGGTGTCGGTATCGGTGCTCGGCTCGATTTCGGAAGCTATGCGTCTTGAAGCCTCGTTAGAGCACTCATCTACAAGCATCTCAAGAATTTTATGTAATTCAAGCGTTATATAATGTTCGTTCATATGCTGCATCCATTCTGTAGTGATTTGTAAAAGTCGAGCGTCGCGAAGTGTCTGTCAAGCTGAATCTCTGCATACCTCTCGGTTATCCTTGATATCAGCGGAAGATACTCCTTTGGCACGCTGAGGTTAAAGAGCTTCTGCATATCCGTAAGCGCTATAAATCGGACGTAGTGCAGGAGTTTTTCGTCGAGAACCTCTACTTCGCGAAGGTCGCGCGAGCCGAAGCAGTTTTCGCAATAGAGCCGCCCTCCGCGCAGGTCAAACTGCATATACGGAGCGGAATACTTAAGACACTCACAGCAGCCGATCAGATTAGGTATCAGCCCGATTTCCGAAAGCAGCCGCAGCTCAAAAATTGATTTTAAAAGCAGGTTTTCTCTGTTGTTCTGAGTGAGAAAATGCAGAGAATTGAGCATCAGGCGCAGGACTTCGGAGTTTGAACGCTCCTGTGTTGCGACATAAAGAGTCATTTCGGCAAAGTAATTCGCAAGTGCAAATTTTTCTATATCCGAGCTGACGCCGTAAAAGGTGCGTATCGGCTCGGCGCTGTTAAGAATATATCTGCCGTTGTTTTCCGAAAGACAGTATTCCGCGTAGCAGAAGCTGTGGGAAACAGAGGCGTTTTTTGCGTTCTGCTTTTTTACGCCCTTTGCCGCAACCTCTAAAAGCCCCGCGCCGTCGGTCAGGATATCAAGAAATTTGTCGTTTTCACCGAGGCTTCGCTCCCTCAGAACCAGTCCTTTTAACGTTGTCAGCATTTTTCTCACCGTTTTGTTTATATCTGATGTATGCTATATAATCCGAAACCTTTCCGGTAGCTTCAAATTTATTCCAGAGTTCGTCCATTTTGACACCATACCTTTATGAAAATTTGTCACAAAAATATGGTGAGCACAAAATCTCGGAATATGAATGGAAAAATCAGTCGCTCGAAAGCCCGAAATTTTTGATGAGCGCCTCACGGTTGCGCCAGTCTTCTTTTACCTTGACCCAAAGCTGCAAATTAGTCTTTATCATAAAGAATTTTTCAAGGTCTTTCCGAGCAAGAGTCCCCGCTCGCTTGAGCATAGACCCCTTTTTACCTATGATTATTCCCTTGTGCGATTCCCTTTCACAGTATATCGTCGCGGCGATATCGAGAACGGTTTCACCGTCCTTGGAATCGTGCTCGCTCATCGTATCTACTCCTATGGCTATACCGTGAGGTACCTCGTCGGTCAAAAGTTCGAGGAGCTTTTCTCGGATAATCTCAGACGCTATGACCCTCTCAGGCTGGTCGGTAAACTTTCCGTCGGGAAAGTAATGCGGACCTATGGCAGCGTATTTTTTAAGCTGCTCTAAAATTATGTCAAGACCGTCCTTTTTCAGCGCCGAAACGGGTATTACGGCGTCAAAATCTCCGAGAGAAGCATACTCCGCGATAACAGGTATCAAGTCCTCTTTGTTATCAAATAGGTCGACTTTATTTATGATGAGAACCACAGGAGTATTCTTTGAAATCTTTCGCAGCAGAGCTTTCTCCTGCTCCCCTGCCCTTTTTTCGGCATCGACGACCAACAGCACGGCGTCAATAGAGCTTACCGAGCTGTCGATAGCCTTTATCATATGGGAAGCAAGCTTGTCTCTTTCACGAAGGATTCCCGGCGTGTCGATAAAAACAAGCTGGGTATCACCCTCGGTAAGAACGCCGGTAATTTTTGTGCGTGTGGTCTGCGGCTTTGAACTCACCGCAGCTATCTTCTCGCCGATAAGAGCGTTCAAAAGCGAGGACTTGCCCACATTTGGGCGCCCGAGAATGGTTATAAATGCGCTTTTTGTCATGTCATCAATTCCTTGTCAGGCCGATTTTATTCAGTATTATTTTCTCGTGGACTCGCATAACGTCTCCATCAGATTCTTCAATGTGGTCGTAGCCCAAAAGGTGAAGCATAGAGTGAACGGTCAGAAAACCGACCTCACGCTCAAAGCTGTGACCGTACTCCTTTGACTGCATGTCCGCCCTTTCGAGGCAAATCACTATGTCCCCCAGAAGACGGCACCCGCTGTCGTAGTCGGTTTCGTAAACATTGTTTTGACCGAGTGGGAAAGAAAGAACGTCGGTTACGCGGTCGATTCCGCGAAAATCGCGGTTATACTCCCTTATTTTCCTGCTTCCGACGAGCGAAACGTCCACTGACGCGTCATCGTTAAAGTTTTCACACTCCAGTGCGGTCTCGCAGCATTTCACAATGAGCTTTTTAATTTCGTCGGAAACTGCATATTTGCGCTGACGGTTATATATATTCACAACTGTCATTTGCGTCGCGCCCTTTCGCTGTTATACTGCTCATATGCCTTGACGATGTCCTGCACAAGCTTGTGACGGACAACGTCCTTTTCGGTGAAGTGGTTGATGCCGATGTCCTTAACATTTTTCAGTACCTTTACCGCCTCCACAAGTCCGGAATTTTTCGGGTTTGGCAGGTCTATCTGCGTGACATCGCCGGTTATTACCATTTTTGAGTTAAATCCTAAGCGTGTCAGGAACATCTTCATCTGCTCAGGAGAGGTGTTTTGCGCCTCATCAAGAATTATAAATGAGTCGTCGAGAGTTCTGCCGCGCATATAGGCGAGCGGCGCTACCTCTATAGACCCGCGCTCCTGAAGCCTTGTAAACGTCTCAGCGCCGAGCATCTCATACAGCGCATCGTAGAGCGGACGCAGATACGGGTCGACCTTATTCTGCAAATCGCCCGGCAGAAAACCGAGCTTCTCTCCCGCTTCAACGGCGGGTCTGGTGAGTATAATTCTGTTTACGCTGTGGGCCTTAAACGAGCGCACCGCCATTGATACCGCCAAAAAAGTCTTACCTGTACCGGCGGGTCCGACGCCGAATGAAATCGTATTCGAATTTATAGAGTCGATATATTTTTTCTGACCCAATGTCTTCGGCTTGATTATTTTTCCGCTAACGGTGACGCATATTCCGCCGTCGGAAAGACCTGCAATTTCATCAGCGTCGCTCTCGTCAGCCATAGATATAAAGTATCTCACCTGTTGTTCGGTGATGCTCTCACCTCGCTCAGCTACTTTCAGAAGACCTTTTATGCAGGTATATGCCCTCTCAACGTCTCTCTCGTTACCGGTTATTCTTATATCGCTTCCTCGTCCGAGAATGTCCACTCCGATTTCTGACTGTATTATTTTAATGTTCTCGTCATAGCTTCCGAACAAATTGAGCATTAAGTCAATATTCGTTACTACCACAGATTTTTCCGCCATTTATAATATCCTTTCGTTTAAACTTCCATGTCTGAAACACTTTTTTATTATTATAGCAGAAGCCGCCTGATAATTCAATATCCTGCGGCATAAAAACTTATTTTATATATATTTCCGAAGGTATACCTATTTCGCCTTCAAGCGTATATGTAACGTCCAGAGATACTCCGTCATCGGTCTGCACTTCGCTTACGTTTCTTTCAATAACTGTGACGTCTTTTAGAATTTCGCTTTCATAATTTTTTAGTTTTGAATAAAGAGATTGCAGTGCCTCAGCGGTTGAGTAGGACACTACGTCTTTAATGCGCTCGGTATATTCCTTTTGCGTTACTGATACAGGTAGAGTAAGACCCAAGAATTTTATCGGCGTAGTACTGCTTTTTATAGAATATTCCGCGTCGTTTTTGAGGATATCTCCCGGAAGCGGAATTTCAAGCTCAAAAAGATTCAGGCTTCGGCGGTAAAATTTGTCTCCGTCAACTGTGGTTTCTTCGACATAAGGCTGATATAAATTTATGTTTTCCTCATACCTTCCGGTTATTCTCGCATAGGAATGGTAGTATTTCGGAAAGCCCTCTCTGCGCTCTATTCTGCCGTTTACAAGCGTTTGACCTTTGTAAACCGCGTCCCCTATTAAAACGCTGAGCTGTCCCACCATAACCTCGGCGCCGACCACTACAGCATCGCGTGACGCTACTATATCGCAGGGTATACGCCGGTTTTCAGACGCTGGCTTAAGAGTCGGCGAGCCTATGTTTACGTAAACTACCGAACCGATATTTCCTATCGACGCCCACGCTACGTTATCGGATGAGGCAAAAAGCTTGTTCGCCAGTTTGAAGTAATTGAGCGAAGGAATATATGCGCCTGCTCGAAGCCCTTCCTCCCTAAGGATTGACCTGACTTCGCTGATTACCGATTCGTCGCTGATGCCCGTAACTTCTATTTTCATAACCGTATTTGAAAGCAGGAAAATAATTACAGCCGAAATAACTGCCCCGAATAAGAGTCCGTACCGCCTGAAATATCTTCTAAGCGTATATATTATTCCCTTTCGTTCAATTACGTCGCATATACAGTCCGATTTTTCACAGAGCGATGTCACTCTTTTTTCAAATCTTCCCGATGTCGTAAGATAAAGCGAGTCGGATTTGGTGTAAAGTGAAATTACTTTGCAGCATTTGTAGAGCTTTTCTGTCAGAAGCGAGACGTCAAAGCCGTCGATTTTAAAGGAAACTTTGCCAAAAATCAGGCTTTCAATCATTTTTTACACCTGCCTTGCTCTCAAACTCAAGCGAAGTTATCTTTCCGCTTATTCTTACGATTCCTTCCTTAAAGCTTGACATTCTGAGCTCTTCGCCCCATACAAATATATCGCCTTCTTTTGTCTTTACACGTGCCAGAATTTCGTTACATTCATACACATGAGTTACGTTTTCGATAATCACATTCCGACCGCCTGCAACAGTGACATATACCTCAGTGAACGTTGCGGCTTTAGCCTGCTCCCGAAGCTTTTTCCATACTTCCGACATATATTGCTGCTCCCCCAAACAAATCAAAAATCGCCTCGGTAAATTATACTCGTCTTCGGCTCAGCATAGAATTTTTAAGACAAACTATTTGACTTGAGGTGATTTCATTGAGGAAAAAGCTGTCGGATATACTCGTAACAGTTGCCCTTTGCGCAGTGGGAGTAATGCTGATTTTAAAACAGGAAATAGTATCCGAAGCCGTTATTTCTGCGGTTAAGGTATGTGTATACCGCATAATACCGTCTCTCTTTGCGATGACAGCCGTGTCAACGGCAATATCAAAAAGCGGTATTATATCTGGCATTATGCGTTTTAAAAGACTTGACGCAAATATTCTGACCGCGTTTATTTTTGGAAACATCGGAGGCTATCCCATCGGGGCAAAGCTTCTGAGCGAAATGGTGAGCGACGGAAGAATATCGTGTGAAGATGCCGAGGATGCCATATGCTTTTGCTACGGCTGCGGACCGGCTTTTGCTGCGGGAGTAGTTGGAACTGCGGTTTTCGGGAACATCGAGTACGGCATAGCTGCGCTTGCTGCGGTCATACTTGCGAATGCAACTATGTATGCAGTATATTTGATAAAACATAAAAGCGCGTCAAGTCATATGGCTTTACAGACGCAGGGCTTTTCCACAAAGCTTATGACCGACAGCGTCAGTTCGGCGTCCGGAGCTATGGTTGGCATATGCTCAATGATAGTGTTTTTTTCGGTCTTGAAAGCAATTCTTTTTTCCTGCTTTCCGAAGCTGTCGGAATTAAGATACTTGGCTTCCGTACTTGAAATATCAAATATATCTTCTCTTTCAGCGCGACAAGGTGTTTCACTTGTCACGGTTGCACTGCTTCTCAACTTTGGAGGTGTGTGCGTTATACTCCAGATTTTTGCAATCGTGAACGGAAACTTCAGACTCGGAAAGTTTTGTTTGTCAAGAATTACGGCTCTCATACTCACAGGCGGATACGCCATATTGATACGGAAGCTGTTAAGCCGAATGGGCATAGAAGCTGCCGCGGCAGAAAAAATAAGGCTGAGCCAAAGCTCAAGCCTTATTCCGATTATATGCGTTGCCGCGATGGTTTTCATAACGCTAAGTGAGCAGAAAAAAGGTGGCGTCAACCGTTGATTTTCGAGAGGATTATCTCCTTCATTTTCCCCGGGTTTGCACGTCCTTTAGAAGCTTTCATGCATTGACCGACAAGGTAGCCGAGCGCGTTGGTCTTACCGTTAAGATAGTCGCTTACCGACTTTTCGTTCGCCTTAAGAACATCGTCGGCGATGGCCTCAAGAGCTGAATCGTCGGAAACCTGAGCAAGTCCTTTTTCCTCGATAATTTTCTGAATATCGGCGTCCTCTTTGACGATTATGTCAAACACGGTCTTTCCTGCTGCAGTTGATATCTTCCCGCTGTCGATAAGACCTATAAGCTCCGACATTTTTTCCGGCGTAAGCTTTGTTTCCTCAATGGCGGTTCCATCGTTCATAAACTTGGATATCTCGCCGAGAATCCAATTTGAAAGCAGCTTCGGGGCATTGCAGCCGGCTTCGATGCATTTTTCAAAGAAAGCCGACTTTTCCACAACGTCGACAATCATAGCGGCGTCGTAATGGCTCAGACCGTAGTCCCGTACATATCGCATTATCTTGGCGTTGGGGAGCTCGGGAAGCGTTCTCTTTAGCTCGTCGACCTTTTCATGCGGTACTACTATGGTGAGAAGGTCGGGTTCCGGGAAGTAGCGATAATCCTGCGCGTCCTCCTTGGTTCGCATCGAAACGCTTATACCCTTCTGGTCGTCCCAACGGCGTGTCTCCTGAACTACCGTTCCACCCGATTCGAGTATCTCTATCTGGCGGTTTGCCTCGTAGTCGATTCCCCTGACCGCAGCTGAAAAGCTGTTGACATTTTTCATTTCACAGCGCGTTCCGAATGGCTCGCCGGGCTTGTGTACCGAGACGTTTACGTCGCAGCGAATCGAGCCTTCCTGCATCTTACAGTCGGAAATGTCGATATATTTAAGTATTGAGCGGATAGTTTCGAGGTAGGCTTTTGCCTCGTCGGAGCCTCGCATATCCGGGCGTGAAACTATCTCAATAAGCGGAACGCCACAGCGGTTAAAGTCGACAAGCGAGCCGTCAAATTTATCGGAATGGAGAAGCTTTCCGGCGTCCTCCTCAATATGGATTCTCTCAACGCCTATGCGCTTGACCTCGCCGCCGTCCATAATCACGTCGAGGTAGCCGTCGGCACAGAGCGGAATATCAGCCTGCGAAATCTGATATGACTTTGGCAGGTCCGGGTAGAAATAATTCTTGCGGTCCTGCTTGCAGATGCGGTTGATTTTACAGTTGAGCGCGTGACCCATTTTTATTGCATATTCAACGACTTTTTCGTTCAGCGTGGGCAAAGTTCCCGGCATACCGAGACATATCGGGCAGACCTGAGTGTTTACCTCAAGACCGAATGAATTGCGGCAACTGCAATAAATCTTTGTCTTTGTATTGAGTTCGGCGTGGACCTCAAGTCCAACGACGACTTCATATCCTTTTATCATCATATCGGTTCCTCCCTCAGATGGCCGGCTTTCTGAAGCCGCCGAAAGAGCATTCGTGCGCCAAAGCTGCGTTGAGAATTGTCTGCTCGTCGAATTTTCTGCCGATTATCTGCATACCGTACGGAAGACCGCTTTCGGAATATCCGCACGGCACGCTTACAGCCGGCAGACCCGCAATATTTACGGTGACGGTGCAGATGTCGGCGGCGTACATAGCGAGCGGGTCCAAAACTCGTTCGCCTATTTTGAACGCCTCCGACGGCGAGGTCGGGGTGACTATGACGTCAACGCTGTTAAAGGCGTCGTCAAATTCCTGCTGTATGCGCTTTTGCAAAAGCTTTGCCTTTTTGTAGTAGGCGTCGAAGTAGCCCGAGCTGAGAACAAAGGTGCCGAGCATAATTCTGCGCTTTACCTCGCGCCCAAAGCCCTCGCTGCGGGTTCTTTCGTACATATCAATCAGACCGTCGCAGTCCTTGGCGCGGTAGCCGTACTTTACGCCGTCGAAGCGCGCAAGATTAGAAGAAGCTTCTGCGCAGGCGATGATATAGTAAGCCGAGAGAGCGTATTTTGTTGACGGAAGCGAAATGGGAATTACCTTCGCTCCCCTCTTTTCAAGCTCTTTGACGCTTCTCATGACGGCTTCCGTGACGCCGGGCTTTACGCCCCTTTCGTAATATTCGGAGGGTATCCCGATTTTAAGTCCCGAAATATCGTCGTTCAGACCGTCGTAAAGCGACGGATAGCTTCTGTGAGCGCTCGTTGCGTCCATACTGTCATGTCCTTGGATTTCGTCCTGCAATAGCGCGGCATCCCTAACACAGCGTCCGAAAACGCCTATCTGGTCGAGCGAAGACGCAAACGCAACAAGACCGTATCGAGAAACACTGCCGTAGGTCGGCTTTAAACCGACTACGCCGCAGAGCGACGCCGGCTGACGGATAGAGCCTCCGGTATCGGAGCCGAGCGCTATAACAGCTTCGCCGCAAGCTACTGCGGCAGCCGAGCCGCCCGACGAACCACCCGGTACACAGTCGTTGTCAAAGGGGTTTCGGGTGGTTTTAAAATAGGAATTTTCGGTTGAGGAACCCATAGCAAACTCGTCCATATTGAGTTTTCCCGAAATCACGCAGCCCGCGTCGGCGAGCTTGTCCATAACGGTAGCGTTGAAGACGGGAACATAGTTTTCAAGCATCTTTGAGGCACAGGTGGTGGGAATTCCTTTTGTCGAGATATTGTCCTTGATGCCGACAGGGATACCGGCGAGTCTGGACGCCGCCTTGCCGGAAGCGATAAGGTGGTCCGCCCTGTCCGCCATTTTAAGGGACATCTCACGGTCTGTATAGATATAGGCGTTTACCTTTCCGTCGACCTCCTCCGCCCTGCAAAGAACGGATTCTGTGAGTTCGCGGGAGGAAATCTTTTTTGCTCTGAGCATCTCAGAAAGCTCATAGGCGCTGTATTCATAAAGCTTCATACGCTGCTCCTCCTTCACTCAACTGTCTTGGGTACGACGACGCACCCCGCAACGACCTTGGGGGCATTTTTCAGTATTTCGTCGCGTGGAATTTTTTCAGAGACCGTCTCGTCGCTTCTTAAGGTCATTGCGTTGTCCGGGTCGACGGTAAGCTCGTCCTCAATATCCGGCATTGCTTCAACCATAGCAATAATGTCTGACATTTCCTTTTCGTATCCCGCAAGCTCGTCGTCCGAAATTCTCAGCCGCGAAAGCTTTGCTATATGCCTGATGTCAATATCCATAATTATCCTCCGAAATAAAATTTGGAATACTAATTTTCTATTATACTCAAAAGCTCGCGCTCGTCAATAACCTTTATTCCGAGTTCGTGCGCCTTTGTGAGCTTAGACCCCGTGTCCTCGCCTGCGAGAACGAAATCCGTCTTTTTGGAGACGCTCGACTTGACGACACCTCCGTTGCGCTCGATAAGAGCCTGCGCCTCATCGCGCTTAAGGGTGGGTAGAGTGCCCGTGATAACAAACGACTTTCCTCCGAGCTTATCGGAGCTTGCGGCCTTCTGATACGAGGTATTAACTCCGAGCTTTTTAAGCTCCTCGACTGTTTTTATCATATGAGGTTCTCTGAACGCCTCTACGACCGCCTCTGCTGTGAGCCTGCCGAACCCGTCGATGCTCTCTATATCTTCAACCGACGCCGAAAGTATGCTGTCTATGTCTCCGAGCTTATCGCACAGAAGCTTTGCCGAAGCCGAGCCGATATTTTTGATGCCGAGTCCGCAAAGCAGCCTGTCGAGCGGGTTTGACTTTGAGTTTTCAATGGCGTTTATCAGGTTTTCCGCCGACTTTTTCTTATATCCTTCGAGTTTAAGAAGATCGTCGACGCTGAGTCTGTAGATGTCACAAACGGATTTAATCAGTCCGCTTTCATATAGTGCTTTCGCCTTTTCGGGACCCAGCCCGTCGATATTCATAGCCGGCTTTGATGCGAAGTATATTATCCGTCTGAGTACCTGAGCCGGACAGTCGATATTAGAGCACCTCAAAGCGCTCTCGCCCTCGTCTCTGACGGCTTTCGAGCCGCAGACCGGACAGACTTCCGGCAGCTTATACGGTTCTCCCGTGCCGGTGGGCTTTGCAACGCCCAAGACTTCGGGAATAATGTCCCCAGCCTTTCTGACGGTTATCTGGTCGCCGACGCGTATTCCGCGTTCGGTGATGAAGTCCTGATTGTGAAGAGTCGCCCTCGAAACGCTCGTACCCGCCAGAAGCACTGTGTCAAACACCGCGACAGGGGTTATGGCTCCGGTCCTGCCGACATTTATCTCGATTTCCTTTAAGGTAGTGACTTTTTCCTCGGGTGGGAACTTGTATGCCACCGCCCAACGCGGTACCTTTGAGGTCGAGCCTATCTGCTCGCGGTCCGAAAGGCTGTCAAGCTTAATCACAACGCCGTCGATATCGTACGGCAGATTGAAGCGATTTTCGCCGATTTCGCATATGCAGCGCTCTATGTCCTCATATTTGTCGACGAGAGTGTACTTCGGTATCACCTTGAAGCCCTGCGATTTCAGGTAGTCCAGCGACTCCTTGTGAGACGAAAAGCTCTTTCCCTCTATTTTCTGAACATTGAAACAAAAAATATCAAGACGGCGCTTGGCGGCTATTCTCGAATCCTTTTGCCGCAGTGACCCGGCAGCGGCGTTGCGCGGGTTCTTAAAGGGAGTCTCGGAATTAAGCTCCATTTCGTCCATAAGCTTTCTAAAGACCGAGCGAGGCATATATACTTCTCCTCTGACCTCTAAAAGCGGCAGCTTGTCCGATAGCTGAAGCGGTACGGAGCCTATTGTTTTGATATTTGCGGTAACGTCTTCACCGACGAAACCGTCGCCGCGTGTGGAACCGCAAACGAGCAGTCCGTCGCGGTACTCAAGTGAGCAGGAAAGACCGTCTATCTTGGGTTCTACGGTAAAATACGGGTGGCTGACGCTTTCGCATATCCTGTCATAAAAGTCCCTGACCTCAGAAAAGCTGAAAACGTCCTGCAAGCTTCCCATCTGAACGGCGTGGTTCACCTTTTTAAAGCCGGATACCGGCGCTCCTCCCACCCTCTGTGACGGCGAGGCAGGACTCAAAAGCTCCGGAAACTCGGCTTCAAGCGCTCTCAGCTCGCGCATAAGAGCGTCATATTCAAAATCCTCGATTTCGGGATTATCTTCAACGTAATATTTTCTGTTGTGATAGTTTATAAGCTCGGTCAGTTCACTGACCCGCTTTGCAGCAATATTTTTATCCATATCACACTCTTGCTTTCCTATTCTACAAACGCATACCCCGACGGTATGTCTCCTATTATTACGGTCTGCGCAATCACATAATCCTGCGTGACCGAAAATGCCGAGCTTCGCGGCGGCAGATAAACCGTTACGTCAGCGGTGATGCGAAGCAGTATTTCATGGCGCGACTGGTTGAATCCCAAAGACTCAAAGGTCGAAAGAAGCTCAATATTCGGAACGGCGGATTCACTCACTTTTACGGATATTTTCGGACCCCTGCCGCTGAGCGAAAGGTCGTTGAAAAGACTTCCCATAGGAACCTTTATTTTAACGGAGCGAAGCTTTGAAAAGCTTTTAGATAATGCTTCAACACAGCCGCTTTTCATTCTGTTGAGTTCAGCGGTGTCATATTCGGCGGACGTTACAAACCCGCTCGAATTATATCTTAACCTGACAATGTCAGAATAACCGATATCATATGATTCAAAATAATCCGATACGGTTTCGTTCATAACGTCAAGAACCGCTGCCGAGCCGTAACTTTTTGCAAGTTCAAAAGCTATCGGTCTGAGTCTTTTGTTGGCAAAAGAAGCGGTAAAAATCATTATTGCCAAAAGAGCACAGATAATCAAAAATCCGCGGTCTGTCACTGCTTTGGAATTGCCGCGAGAACAGTATCTTCTCAATTTATCACCCCGCCCTGATGATATTCTATGTTCATCAGGGCGGAAAAGTGAATAAAATCCTTTATTTCTCTGCTAAAGCTTTCTTTACGGTCGCGACAATATTTTCGCTGCAAAGACCAAATTCTTTGAGGAGGTCAGCGGCGGGACCTGAATGTCCGAACACGTCGTTTACACCTATCTTAACTACCTTGACGGGACACTCTTCGCAAACTGCGTCGCATACGGCTGAGCCGAGACCGCCGATAATGCTGTGCTCCTCGGCGGTGACTATGAGACCTGTCTCCTTAGCGGCTTTTACTACAAGCTCCTTGTCAAGAGGCTTGATGGTGTGAATATTTATGACTCTTGCGCTGATGCCGTCATTTTTAAGCTCCTCGGCAGCTTTTATTGCCTCGTAGACCATAAGACCGGTCGCGATAATTGTTACGTCGCTGCCGTCGGTAAGCTGCTCGCCCTTGCCGATTTCAAATTTATAGGTAGTCTTGTCGTGGAAGATCGGCACGGCAAGCCTTCCGAAACGAATGTAAACGGGTCCGTCGTGCAAAATCGCCGCTTCAACTGCGGCTCTTGCTTCAACGTCGTCGGCAGGGTTGATAACGGTCATACCCGGAATGGTTCTCATAAGAGCGATATCCTCGTTGCACTGATGTGATGCGCCGTCCTCTCCGACGGAGATACCCGCGTGAGTCGCTCCGATTTTAACGTTGAGATGAGGATATCCTATCGAGTTGCGGACAATTTCATAAGCTCTGCCGGCCGCGAACATCGCAAACGAGGACGCAAAAGGAATTTTACCGGTGGTTGAAAGACCCGCAGCAATACCCATCATATTTGCTTCGGCTATGCCGCAGTCGATATGACGGTCGGGAAACTTTTTCTTGAATATACCTGTCTTGGTCGCACCCGCGAGGTCGGCGTCGAGAACATAGAGATTCTCATACTTATCGCCGAGCTCGGCAAGAGCCTCGCCGTAGCTTTCGCGGGTTGCCTTTTTAACTAAATCTGCCATATATACTATCCTTTCCTTATAATATGAAGTCAGAGACTGAAAACACTTAAAGTGATAAGTTTTCAGTTTGCTTCGAGCTCGGCAAGCTGCGCTCTCAGCTCAGACATAGCCTGTTCATACTGCTCGGCGTTGGGAGCGGTTCCGTGCCACGAAACCTGATTTTCCATAAACGAAACACCCTTGCCCTTTGTGCTCGTCTGGACAATGACGACGGGCTGATTTACAACTGTTTCGGCTTCGTTGAACGCTTTTTCGATGGAGTCAAAATCGTGAGCGTCCATAGTGATAACGTGCCAGCCGAACGCCGCAAACTTGTCGGTTATCGGATAGGGTGAGCAGACGTCGCTGATTTTGCCATCTATCTGAAGACCGTTGTTGTCAACTACTGCCACGAGGTTATCAAGCTTGTTGTGAGCGGCAAACATAGCAGCCTCCCAAACCTGACCTTCCTCGATTTCACCGTCGCCGAGAATGGCATATACCTTGTAGGTATCGCTCGAAAGCTTGGCGGAAAGAGCCATACCGCAGGCGGCAGATATTCCCTGACCCAAAGAGCCGGTCGACATATCTACGCCGGGAATGTGTTTCATATCGGGGTGACCCTGAAGACGCGCGCCGATATGACGAAGAGTCTTAAGCTCATCAACCGGGAAAAATCCGCGATTGGCAAGAACCGAGTAAAGTGCGGGAGCGGTGTGACCCTTTGACAGCACAAAACGGTCTCTCTCGGGAAGCTTGGGATTGTCGGGGTAAACGTTCATTTTTGCAAAGTAAAGATAGGTCAGCGTATCGGCAATCGAAAGAGAGCCGCCGGGGTGACCGCTTTTGGCGTTATACACGCCCTCGATAATTCCCATTCTGACCTTGCAAGCAGTTATTTGAAGCTGCTTTTTCAGTAATTCATCCATATTTAATACCTCCATTTTTATTGTATGAGAACGCGCAGGCTGACTGACCATTAAGCCTTCGCGTTTATTTACCTGTTTTCAAGGATTCTCAGAGCCTCGGCGACGGCGCCTCCGTCGTTTGAATTTTCAAGAACGACGTCGGCTTCGGCTTTTACGCAGTCCTGAGAATTTGAGGGGCAAAAACTGAGATCGGCGG
>CANQVG010000002.1 GCA_947627235.1 uncultured Clostridia bacterium
CCCGTACCGAATTTATTGCAGGCTCCGCCAAAGGGGCTCACAACGCCGTCTGCATCACACTCGGTACGGGTGTAGGCGGTGGAATAATCATTGACGATAAGATATACTCCGGCTTCAATTTTGCCGGAGCCGAGATAGGTCATATGGTTATCGAAGTAGGCGGTGTTGAGTGTACATGCGGCAGGCGAGGCTGCTTCGAGGCTTACAGCTCTGCTACCGGTCTGATAAGAATGACAAAAGAGGCAATGGACGCTCACCCCGAATCCAAAATGCACGAAATGATGGGCGACCACATTTCGGGAAGACTCGCTTTTAACGCTATGCGTGAGGGCGACGCGGCCGCGAAAGAGGTAGTCGATAAATACATCAGATACCTTGCCGCGGGAATCGCCAATACAATAAACATTTTCCAACCGGAGGTGCTCTGCATCGGCGGGGGAGTATGCAACGAGGGCGACGCGCTTATGGTGCCGCTGCGCGAGGCGGTCGGGAACGAGGTATATTCAAAACGTTCCGCCAAAAATACCGAAATTGTCCGCGCCACACTGGGCAACGAAGCGGGGATAATCGGTGCGGCGTTTTTGGGTCTTCAGCGTAAAAAGGAGCGGTAAATGGGCATTACAGTCCGTGTTGCTGAGAACGAGAGGTGAAATATGAAGATTCTTGCGATAGACTACGGCGATTCGAGGACGGGTCTTGCATACTGCGACAAATACGAGTCTATAGCTTCTCCTCTCGGAACGCTGTTTGAAAAAAGTCCCGAAAGATGTTTTCACAGAATACTTGAAAAGGCGGAGGAGCTCGGCAGCGAGCTGATAGTCGTCGGGCATCCCGTAAATATGGACGGTTCGGCGGGAGCAAGGGCAAAGCTTTGTGAGGAGCTTGCGAAAAGACTGAAGGCAGGGAGCGGCATTGAGACGGTTTTATGGGACGAACGCGTCACCACGGTGCAGGCTGCGGGTATTCTCAATGAGACTAATGTCCGCGGTAAAAAGCGCAAAGAGGTTATAGACACCGTCGCCGCGACGCTTATTCTCGAAAGCTATCTCGACTATCGCCGCAAAAAAGGGCAATAAAACAGCGCCCACAATGCGGCGCCAAAGTTTGATATTAAGGTAATAAAACCCGACTCGAAAGCTTTCGGGCTTTACGCGTTCGGGACGGGGACAATTTAGAGGCGGGTTTTATGCTGAATAAAATCCGCCTTGCCGATATTTGCGGACATAAAACCCGCACGAAGCAGGGTGGGTAAAGACGCCCCAAAAGTTTCTCGCTCCCTTCGTCCGACGCTGAGCGTCGGGAGGTCTGCAGTCCGCTTTCGGAGGACGAATCCCTTAATTTATGTGTTGGATTTAAAAAAACCGCAAATTGTCGCACAAGGCAGAAAAATGACTCATTTGTTACGCGCTTATTCTGTACGTTTTGAGAAAAAATATTCGTTCAGGATTCTTCATCGGGGACATCGCTGTCTTCGTCATCTTCGTCGCTGTCGTAGTATCCCTCGAGACGTTCAAGAAAAATACCGCCAATGCGCTCATATTCTTCATCATCGTCAATGGAAATAAGAGTTTCCTCGTCATCGGGGTTTTCGAGTTTGAGGACTACAAGCTCGGCGTCTCCGGCAATTGAGTCCTTCGGATCGTCGTAGACCGGAACCATAGCGTAATATACGTTGCCGTTTTCCTCGTAGGTGTCTAAAAGTTCAAAGGTCTGCTCCTCGCCGTTTTCATCGGAGAGGGTATATAAATCGGGACCATAGTCTAAATTTTTCATATCGTTTTCCTTTACATTTTTATTCGCAACACATTTATTATATCTGATATCCTCTGCAAAGTCAATAGGGAAAATGTTAACAATATATTAAATAAAATTTTTAAAAAAATTTTAAAAAAAGTATTGACAATCTACAAAAAGTATGTTATAGTATAGACACAGAGAAGAGAAGAAAAGAGAAAAGAAAAAAATCTAAAGGGAGAGGGTTCCAATGAAGAGGTAGCTTCAATCACAGGTCGCAGGCCAACCACCGTATGACTTATGAAAGCAGTGATTCTTATGAAACTCGCAAGATCTTGGATTTGATTCCGAAATAAACTGAAAGAGGTGAGTCCCGCATACAGTTAAGCTTTAAAAAAGATTCATACAAATAGAAGCTGAAAGAATAATCTACGGAGATGATTCCGATGAATGTAAACAAACACAAAATTCTCTGAAATGCTTTGAAAGGCGTGAATCCAATGAACAGGTGTTTTACCGCATAGCGGATAAAGTTAAAAATAAAAATTTTATATATATAAAAGGAGCGGTTCACCACCGCTTCTTTTTTCATATGAGCAGTTTTATTTCCGTCCGGGCAATACCGGACGGTTTTTTGCGCCGAAAATTTTTCAAAACAGTAATTACCGTGATACAAGCCGAATATATATGTTTTGAGAAATCAGAAGTCAGAAAAATGGACAGAAGGCTAAGGTCGGAAGTCGCCGCAGTTCTGACCTCTGACCTCTGACAATCTGACATCAAATAGGAGGAGCTATGGATTTTAAGCTTACAAGGGAGAATTTCACCGTACAGAAGGTGCTTCTTGATACGGTGAGCGAGCAGGCGCTCGAGCTGGACTATGTCCTGCCCGACTACTGCCCTGAGATTTTCAAGGTTCTGAGCTGCAGGATATACCCGTCGGCGGCGCGCAGAACCTACAGCGGGACAAAGCTCGGCTATGAGCTTACCGCGTTGGTTAGGGTGGTTTATGTTTCGGAGGACGGCGAAATATCCGCCGTAGAACAGAAGCTGTCCTATGACAAGTCGGTGGAGCTGAGCTACAGCCCAAAATCGCCGGTCGTGTATATCGACCCCACTGTCGAGACCAAAAGCTGCCGAGTTGTGAATAAGCGCAGGGTAGACATCAGGGGCGTCATATCGGTCAAGGTAAAGGTTCTTGCAGACGAGCCGCGTCAGGCAGTGACGACCGCACAGGGCGGGGGAATACAGCTCAGAAAGACGCTTGTCACATATCCGTCTAAGAGACTGTTCATCACAAAAAGGGTGACGGTTATAGATGAGGTTGAGATAATACAGACAAAGCCGCCTGTCGGGGTGGTTCTTCGCACCGATGCGTCTGTCAGCTCTTCCGAGAAAAAGGTTCTTTCGGGCAAGCTTCTTACAAAGGGAGAAGCGGGGGTTACCGTAATTTACATACCCGAGGGCGGCGGCGAGATAGAGAAGATAAGCTTTGAGCTTCCGTTTTCTCAGGTATCTGACGTTGAGGGGCTTGACGAGAGATATGACGTATTTGTGGACGCGAGCGTTTCAAGCTGTGAGATAAGACCAGTTTCAAAGAGCGAACCGGCAAAGGTAGAGTGTGAGCTGGGAATAGACATAAGCTGTCTTGCATTGAAGTTCGAGAGCGCTCAGCTTGCCGACGATGTATTTTCTACCGAGTGCGAGGCCGATGCCGACAAGACCGACTGCTCTATCGAGTGTGTTCCGGTGCAGGTCAATGAAGCTCACCGCGTCAAGACCACTCTCACGTACAGCGAGGGCGAGATAAAAAATGTGATGTTTGCGAGCGCCGAAGCGGGTAAGCTTTCGGGAGTGGTCAAGAAACCGGGCGGAGAGAGCGCCTTTGCCGGCAAACTCACCGTTACTGTGTTTGCAAAAAATGAGTCGGGCAAGCCGATATGTCTCGAAACCGAGGTTCCGTATGAGCACGAGCTTGAAAATCCCGTATGCGACTGTTCCTATTCGGACATAAGGGCGTCGGTCGGCACGGTGACTTATAATCTCACCAGTTCGAACGCGATAGAGGTCAGCGTAGATGTCAGGATTAAGGGGTACGTCTGCGAGGCGAAGTCCCGAAGCTTCATCAGCGACATACGCCTTGACGAGTCGAAGCCGATTCAGCGCGACCGCGACTGTTCTCTCAAGCTTTACTATGCTGAGACGGGTGAACAGCCGTGGGAGATAGCTAAGCGCTGCCATGCGAACCTTAACTCGATTCTCGAAGAAAACGAAATAGACAGCGAAGCGGTGGAAACCGGCTGCATGCTGTTGATACCGATAGAATGAGCAGGTGAAAATATGACAAATACAAACATATACAAGAGCATTTCCGAGCGCACCGGCGGCGACATCTATATCGGCGTCGTCGGACCCGTGAGAAGCGGAAAATCAACATTTATCCGCAGGTTTATGGAGGAGCTTGTAATTCCCAACATTTCTGAGCAGTATATGCGTGAGCGTGCTGTTGACGAGCTTCCACAGGCTTCGGCGGGCAGAACGATAATGACTACCGAGCCGAAGTTCATTCCCGAGGAAGCTGTCGCGATAAGCCTTGACGACGCGGCGACGGTAAACATCAGAATGATAGACTGCGTCGGTTATATCATTCCTTCGGCTGTAGGATATATCGAGAACGACGCGCCGAGAATGGTCAGAACTCCGTGGTTTGATACCGAGGTGCCGTTTAATATGGCAGCCGAGATAGGCACTCAGAAAGTCATTACCGAGCACTCGACGGTCGGAATAGTAGTCACCACCGACGGTTCCGTCTCGGGACTTGACCGCGACGAATACGAGGAGTGCGAGCAAAGGGTCATAAGCGAGCTTTCGGAGCTTGGCAAGCCGTTTGTCGTGCTGATGAACACCGTCGACGAGACATCCGAGCGCACCGAAGCGCTTTGCGAGAGTCTGCGTCAGAAATACGGAGTTGCGGTGCTGCCCGTCAACTGCCTCACGATGACCCGCGACGACATCTCGAAAATCATAACCTCATTATTATATGCTTTCCCGGTCAAGGAGATAGGCGTGAGCATGCCCCGCTGGGTAAATTCGCTCTCTAAGGGTCACTGGCTCAAGGAGGAGCTTTTCGGCGGGATCAGGCGTTCGGCTGAAAAGGTGAAATTCCTGCGCGACATCAAGGCACTCTGCGGAGAGATTACCGAGTGCGACGACGTTTTGAGTTCCGGCATCTCCGAGATAGACCTCGGCACCGGCGCCTGCAAGATAAAGGTCGAGCTTGACGGAACGCTGTTCTATAAGATTCTCAGCGAGGAGTCGGGACTCGAAATATCCGGCGACGACGAGCTTATGCCGACAATTCTGGAGCTTGTGAGGTTCAAAAGACGCTTCGAGAAGTTTTCACAGGCGCTCGATCAGGTCGAAAGGACCGGTTACGGCATAGTTATGCCGGACGAGGGCGAGCTGTCGCTCGACGAGCCGGAGATAATCCGTCAAGGCGGGAAATACGGCGTAAGGCTCAAGGCAAACGCGCCGTCCATTCACCTTATCCGCGCGGACATTTCGGCGGAGGTAGAGCCGATAGTCGGTTCGGAGAGGCAGAGCGAGGAGCTAATCAGCTACCTTATGAACGACTTCGACCGTGACCCCGAGAAAATTTGGGATACAAACATCTTCGGAAAGTCGCTTTCGGAGCTTGTGAGCGAGGGGCTTCAGCAGAAACTCAGCCGACTGCCCGAGGACGCCCGTGAGAAGCTTCGCGAAGCGGTGGAGCGCATCATCAACGAAGGCTGTTCGGGACTTATCTGCCTGCTGATATAATTTTAAAACGGGGAGCCGCTCGGTTTCCCCGTTTTTATTCGTCTGTTTTTTAATATACTTGGGCAAGAGTATAACTTTTGCTATATATAATTGTCAGACAGAAAACGCTCCGACGATTTTATACTCGTCCGGAGCGTTCCTATTCACTGTTTAAACCTATTGCACAAGGCAAGGGCTTTTGCAGCCTGCAAAAATCAGTATATCAGTATCATCGTTTCGTCGTAGCCAAGCTCCGAGAGTACGGGTATCAGCGACTCGTCCGAAACTGCAGGTATCAGCGTTTTGCCGCTGTCTTTCAGTTCCTCGGCAACGCTTCTGAACACCACCGTCGCCTTGTCGCTCTCGCCGAGTCCCGAATAAGAGACCTCGGTGCCGTCGGCGCGAACAAGCCTCGTACCCACGGCGGCGGAGTCGTATCTGACGTAAATGGTGTTGCAGTTGAGAAGCGACGGGTCATTCAGGACTTCGTCTCTGCCCGCGACGATATCTTCGGCGTTGACCTCGACGGCGTAGCTCTTAGCCGAACCGAGCGTATCCTGCAAGGCGTTTGAAAATTCGGCGAGGGCGGTGTATCTGTCCGCGCTCTGAACGATAGCGCCGACATATCCGAGGTCGGAACGCCTAAACGGCGGAAACTCGAGTTCGCCCGCGATGATGCCCGCAAAGCCCGCTTCGGAAATCTCGGAGACAAGGCTTGAAATATAGCTGCGGGAATTTTCGGAAAAAGCGGAAATCCACGGCTGACCTCCCGCTGCGAGGGAATTGTCGAGCCAAGTGCTGGTAGAGTTTTCAAAGAGATAGCATATGCTTTTATCCGCCCAGCTAAGAATGTGGTCTGTAAGAACCGACAGACGCGCGTACGGCAGAAGTCCGGCATCGGAAATCTTCTTTGCCGCGTCTGAGAGGCTGTTTATCGCCTGAGAAGACACCGCTGAAACTTTAATCGCACTCTCATTTGCGGTATTGTAGCCTATTGTTCCGCCGTCTGCAAGCAGTTCAAGCGCTATGCCGTAGTAGTTATTCTCGACAGCGTATCCGATATTCTGTTCTAAAACCGCGTCATAGCTCTGCGAATCCGGCAGCGAGACGAACAGTATGCCCTTTTTAGGGTCAGGTTCCGGCTCCGGTTCGGTTGTGACCGGAGTGGTATCGGGCGGAGGCGTGGTCGTCGTAGGTGTTGTAATAGGTTCCGAGGGACCGGGCGTGGGCGTTGTCACGGAAGCCTGCCTATCGGGACGGTTACGCATAAAGTCCATAATCGGCTTGCCGACGCTGTAACCGAGAAAAGCTATCCCGAGCAGCAGCGCAACGGTGAGAAAGACGTTCAGAACGGTGCGTGCCGGCGAGCGCTTTCTTTTGAACATTGGCTTTGTTTTTTTAATTTTTCTTTTTCGCATACCGAAACCACTTCCTTGTCAGATTTTCAGGCTGTAAATAATCATAGCGATAATCCCGATGTACAGTACCGAGGCAGGAAAGCCGCGGAACGACGCGGGAACGTTTTCATTTGAAAGCTTTTTGTAGTTAATTGCGAGAAGATATGCCGCGAGAACGAAGCCCAAGCCGAGTTCTGCCGCGTAAATAAGTCTGTCCGAAAGGGGCGCTCCGCCGATGCCGTTATTGAAAAGACACCCAAGCACCGCGCAGTTAAAAGCGGTCAGATGAACGTATTTTCTGAGCGCGTAAAAATGCTTCTTCGCGACTATTCTTATTACCAAGAGAGTCAGAATATATACAAGTCCAAGGCACAGGACGTAAACAGTCGGCTTAAAAAGTCGGGATGTTTCGGTTTTAAGAAGTCCCTCGGCGTAATAGGCGATAAGGCTTGAAAGCACGGAAAACTCAGTTATGAACGCCCCGAACGACAAAAGCTGTTTCGGCGATTTAGCACACTCTATGAGGGTAGAAGTGCCGATTGCCGAGGTGAATATGACGTTTTCGAGCGTGATTGCTGCGAACGCAGAGAGAAGCATCTGCAAAAACGCGGTCATAACCCGTGACTTCCTTTCTGGATATTATAGTATGACGCAGGCAAGTAATCTATCGAATTAGGGGAGCGGGTATTGAATGTCTGCGATAAACTGCTGAAGTTATCATTGTTTTGTTTCGGAATAGGCGCCCGAGAGTATCTGCAAAAGCCATCTGAACGCGGCGCTGACTACGGCAAGAAGTATAAATCCTCCGTAGAGATTTGAAAAAGCGGGTATAGAGAAAGACAGCACCTTTATTCCGAGCACGGTACCGGTCGACAAAAAGCCTCTTATGCCTCCGAAGGTCAGCAGGGCAAGGTCGTAGCCGATGACGTAAAACGCTGCGAGCTTCATCATATATGCGCGTGAAAGCCGATAAAACTTTGTCTCGGTGCGAAGCGTAATAAGCGAGTTGGTTATGAGCAGGGGAGCATAGATTCCCACCGCGAGATACATCTGTGACAAAACCTCTCCGCTCATAAAGAACAGGTGAACGGGTACATACACTAATGATGCAACGACTGTATATAATATAATACGGAATGTATATACGATTTTTCGGGGAACAAAGCTGCAAAGAGCTATCGTTACGAAAGTTACTGCGGTGAAAACCGCGGCCAGCACCGCGCCGCTGTAAAAGCTTGTGCAAGCAGCGGCAGCCGGCGCGATTATAACGCCGCTCGAATACAGAGGGTTTTTAGTCAGGATACCTTCGCGTTCGGCGTCCTTTAAAAACGGTCTTTCATTCATCCGTTTCTGCCTCCTTTTTTTCCGCTGCTTTTTCTGCGGCGTTTTCCTGCGGCTTTTCTTCGCCTGCTTCGGGGCTTTCCGACTCGGCGGACGCTTCTTTCGTGGCGCTTTCTTCGGCAGTTTTCTCTTTCTTTTCCTTTGAACGCTTTTTGGATTCCTTAACCTTTTTGACGATAAAGTCGGCAAGCCTGTCGAGCAGCTTTGAGACAAATGCCGCGAACGCCGCAGCGGCGGTCTTTGATTTTGCCCAGAGCCATTTTGCAAAGATGACCGTATATTTTGCGGTGAACTTCGAGATAATTATAATCCATTTTTTGAGGAAGCGCAGGAGCTTTTCGAGTGAATCGGAGAGACGGTCAAATTCGTCCCTGAAGACGCACACAAGCGGCAGCATAAATATCGCGCCGTTTTCTATGGTGGTATTTATGCGAATCAAAAACGCCCCCGCAGCAAAGATTATTCCGTAGAGAAGCTGTGAAAATGCCCGCTTCGGGACATATCTCGGGTCGCAGGCCATAAATACGAGTACAAATAGGTAGGAACCCGCCGCGAGAGAGTTGATTACGGCATACCAGCCCGCTTCTCCGACGGGAAACAGCACACTTATCAGGACATTTGCGGCAAGTCCCGAGAAGAAAGCTACGGCGGGAATGTCGCGGAAGAAGTAGAGCGCAACCGCGCATATAAGAATAATCAGCACCGCTGATGTTCCCATAGGTCCGGCGAGCTTTCCCCATATAAGGTCTAAAAGACTGAAAGTTCCGAAGGTCCCGTTGTCGAGATAATAGGTATAGGAGTGGGTCAGGTTTTCGGTGACGGTGTTAGTCAGCGGCACCGAGCCGAACGGCTGCGGATACGGATATCTTACGATGTATGACGGAAAACAGAGCAGAGTGAAAATATAGGAAACGCAGACAGGACAGAAAATAAGATTTTTATTTCCTCCGAACGCGTGCTTGCAGACAACGGTCATAAAAACCGCCGAAAAAGCCATAATCGTATATGGCACCGACGCCGGCATAAGAAGCGCGAGCAGAAGTCCCGACATAAGCGGAGATTCATCGGTCCAGTCAAATTTCTTTTTCATTGCGGAGCAGCATATATAATCCGAAACGACGCTTGAGAATACCGACGTTGCCGCCACAAGCACGGCGCGCAGTCCGTAGTAATAATACGCCATAAAAACTATGGTGAACAAAAGCGCGGAGGTTTTTGCATACCTGAGTTTTTCTGATTTTTCGGTTGACAAGGACATAGCCGTAAAAATCACGATCCTTTAAGTATAGTTGTACGAAGTCTTTTCCGACAGGGGTGTTTGTAATTTGAGCATGTCAAAGCGCCGCAGACTTCGCGCATTTGCGGCAGATACGCAGGTAGTATGTATGATGAGCGCGGAAAATTCGCTGCGCTGCCTTGCCGACAGCCTTAAAAACTGCGGAGCCGCAGACAGCAGCCTTATCTATACCGGAAGCCTGTGTCTCGGCTTCAAGGTCAAGACCAGAGAGCTCGGCAGGCTTCTTCCGAGAATATGCGAGCACAGCGACTGTGTATGCATAGGCAATAGCTACCGCGAGATTTTTTCGGAGCACGGCAAAGTGATAATAAAGAACGGCGCGCTGAAAATACTATCTTCTCATTGAGGCGACCGCAGCCGCCATATCATCGGCTTTAAAGAGATATGAGCCGGATACGAGTACGTTTGCACCCGCATGTCTTACCTTGGGCGAAGTGTTGAATCCGATTCCGCCGTCGACCTCAATGTCAAGCTCGACACCCTGCCTTTGGGCTTCTGAGCGCAGGGCGGAAATCTTTTCAAGCGTCTCGGGGATAAATCCCTGACCTCCGAAGCCCGGCTCCACGGTCATTATCAGCACCATATCGAGCTGCTTGAGCAGCGGGTATACAAGCTCGACGGGAGTTTTGGGCTTTACGGATATTCCTGCGGTCAGACCGCGCGAACGAATCTTTGCGATTACCTCCTCGGGGTCTGAGCCGACCTCCTGATGAAATGTGATGTGATCGGCTCCGGCGTCGGCAAAGGCGTCTATAAATTTCAGCGGGTCGGTTATCATAAGGTGGACGTCAAACGGTAGAGAGCAGTATTTTCTGATTGATTTTAGCACCGGAACCCCGTAGCTGAGGTTCGGCACGAAATGCCCGTCCATCACGTCGAAGTGAACCATATCGCAGCCCGAGGCCTCGGCGCGCCTGAATTCGCGCTCAAGATTTCCGAAATCGGCGCTGAGAATGGATGCTGAAACTTTGGTTTTCATAACATTCCTCTTATATTGTCATTTTAAATCAGTACACAAAAATACAGATTAAGTATACTATATTTTAACGGCTTTGTCAAACAAAAACCGAAATTGATACCGAATTTTAACTTTTTTCTTTAAGATTTACCCGGATTATTCAGGCGCCGCCATACCCCGAAAGATATGGCGGCGGTATATAAAAACGGCGAAGGCGTGTGCCGGACCGTTAGTTTATACTATGCCTGAACGGGCGTGGGCGACACTTTTGATTTGAATGTATTGTTTGAACGCTTTACAGTCAGAGGTCGGCGCAGAGCGGCACCCGAAGACTTTGAAAAGGCCGGACAAAACTTTTCATATCTTCGGAATGTTTGGATGCAAAGCACTTGCATTAGTGGAAAATGTGTGATATAATAACTATATATTGTGATACGCGGCATTGCGCCT
This sequence comes from uncultured Clostridia bacterium, assembly GCA_947627235.1. GTDB lineage: Bacteria > Bacillota > Clostridia > Oscillospirales > Ruminococcaceae > Faeciplasma. The sequence continues at coordinate 10,976 of CANQVG010000002.1, forward strand.
TGAAAGGATTGATAAATTGATGCCACAAAAAAGCGAATACGGCAACGAAGCGATACGTTCCCTCAAGGGGGCTGACAGAGTAAGAAAACGTCCGGCGGTCATCTTCGGCTCGGACGGGCTTGAGGGCTGCAAGCACTCTGTTTTTGAGATAATCTCAAACTCGGTTGACGAGTCGCATCAGGGCTACGGTAAAAAGATTTCCGTCACATATTATAACGATTTTTCTGTGGAGGTTGAAGACAACGGGCGCGGCTGCCCGGTAGATTTCAACAAGGTTGAAAACAGATATAACTGGGAGCTTGTTTATTGCGAGCTTTATGCGGGCGGAAAGTATGACAACGTCGACGGCGGGAGCTATGAGTATTCCCTCGGCTTGAACGGACTCGGCGCCTGCGCCACTCAGTACGCCTCGAAGTATATGGATGTTGAGGTTTACCGCGACGGCTTCAAATATAATCTTCATTTTGAAAAGGGAGAGAACATCGGCGGTCTGAAAAAAGAGGAGACCAAAAGCCGCAGGACAGGCACCCGCACCCGCTGGCTGCCCGACCTCGAGGTTTTTACCGACATAGCCATCGAAAAGGACTACTTCCTCGATGTTCTCAAAAAGCAGGCTATAGTCAATCCCGGGATAGAGTTTCATTTGAAATATCAGAACCCCGAGGGGGATTTTGAGCAGTATGAGTTTTTATACGAAAACGGAATACTCGATTATGTAAATGAAATTGTCGGCGACAGCGCAATGACTGCGCCGCAGCTCTGGACGGCTGAGCGAAAGGGCAGAGACCGCGACGATATGAATGACTACAAGGTAAAGTATAATTTCGCGTTTGCCTTTTCAAAGACGGTGAAACTCGCCGAATACTTTCACAATTCAAGCTTTCTTGAATACGGCGGCTCCACCGAAAAGGCGGTGCGTCAGGCGTTTACCTCATATATCGACAGCTACTTAAAGCAGAACAACAAATATCTTAAAAACGAGTCGAAGATATTATTCTGCGACATTGAGGATTGCCTTGTTATGGTTTCAAGCTCGCTTTCGACTCAGGCTTCCTACGAGAACCAAACCAAAAAGGCTATAAACAACCGCTTTATTTACGAGGCGGCGGTGGACTTTCTGAAGCATCAGCTCGAGGTCTACTTTATCGAAAACCCCGACGACGCCAACAAGATATGCGATCAGGTTTTGATTAACAAGCGCTCACGCGAGTCGGCGGAAAAGACAAGAATCAATACCAAAAAGCTCTACGCCGAGAAGCTCGATATGGCGAATATGGTCAAGAAGTTTGTAGACTGTCGCTCTAAAGACGTCGAGCGCCGCGAGCTGTATATAGTGGAGGGAGACTCGGCTCTCGGCTCGGTCAAGCTCGCGCGCAACGCTGAGTTTCAGGCGGTCATACCCGTCAGGGGAAAGATACTTAACTGCCTCAAGGCGAGCTACAACAAGATCTTTGAGAGCGAGATAATTACCGACCTTATGAAAGTCCTCGGTTGCGGCGTAGAGGTAAAATCCTCAAAGAACAAGGAGCTTTCAAGCTTCAATCTCAACGCTCTGAGGTGGTCAAAAATCGTCATCTGTACCGATGCCGACTACGACGGTTTCCAGATAAGAACGCTGATTCTTACAATGCTCTACACCCTCGCGCCGACTCTCATCGAAAAAGGCTTTGTATTTATCGCGGAGTCGCCGCTATATGAGATAAACACCAAGGACAGAACCTATTTTGCCTACGACGAGACCGAGCGCACCGATATTCTTCGGCAGATAGGCAATCAGAAATTCACTATTCAGCGCTCTAAGGGACTCGGCGAGAACGAGCCTGATATGATGAGCCTCACCACGATGAACCCCGAGACTCGGCGTCTGATAAAGGTCAGCCCCGACGAAGCCGAGCATACAAAGTTTATGTTCGATATGCTCCTTGGGGACAACCTCTCGGCGCGAAAGGAATTTATAAACAACAACGGCCATGACTATCTCGATATGGCGGATATAAGCTGAGCCGCGCCGACGCGCGCCACCCGCTCGCACAGTCCCGCCGCCGCGGGACGCGCTCCGCGGACGGCGCGCCCTGACAGAGACAGAATAATCAGAAAATAACGATAGGTATCATAGAAAAAGTACGGAAGAGGATAAAAAATGCCCAAGAAAAAAGACAAAGAACCAAAGCAGCCGAAGCTCTCGCAGCGCCACGCCGACGCCTATATCAACGGTGCCGGGACGATTGTTGACGAGCCGATAACCGTGACCCTTGAAAAAAACTATATGCCCTATGCGATGAGCGTAATCGTCTCGCGCGCATTCCCCGAGATAGACGGCTTTAAACCCTCTCACCGTAAGCTCCTTTATACAATGTATAAAATGGGACTTCTGACGGGTGCGAGAACAAAGTCGGCGAATATCGTCGGTCAGACTATGAAGCTTAATCCCCACGGCGATCAGGCAATTTATGAGACTATGGTGCGTCTCGCGCGGGGAAACGAAGCGCTTCTGCACCCTTATATCGACTCAAAGGGAAACTTCGGCAAGGCGTATTCGAGCGATATGGCTTACGCAGCCTCGCGTTATACCGAGGCAAAGCTCGAACCCATATGCAACGAGCTGTTCGCGGATATCGACAAGGATACCGTCAATTTCGTTCCCAATTACGACAATACTATGACCGAGCCGGAGCTTCTGCCGGTTACTTTCCCGTCGATTCTTGTCAATTCAAACGTCGGCATCGGCGTTTCGATGGCGAGCGCTGTCTGTCCGTTTAATCTTCGTGAACTCTGTGAGGCGACCGTCGCGCTTATCCGCGACCCCGACTACGATGTTATGCAGACTATGAAGGGCCCCGATTTTCCGGGCGGCGGCGATATGATTTATGATGAGGACAAGCTCAGGCAGATTTTCTCGACGGGCAGGGGAGCGGTCAGGATTCGCGCGAGATACAGCTATGACAAAGAGGCAAATTGCATCGAGATAACCGAGATTCCCCCGACTACGACGGTCGAGGCGATAATCGAAAAGGTTATTGACCTCGCGAAAAACGGTCTGAAAGAGGTAAGCTATATCCGCGACGAGACCGATCTTGACGGTCTGAAAATAGCGATAGATCTGAAGCGCGGCGTCGACCCCGACGAGCTTATGAAAAAGCTCTATCGGCTCACCCCGCTTCAGGACAGCTTTTCCGCCAATTTCAACATTCTCGTGAACGGCTATCCGAAGGTTCTCGGCGTTACCGATATTATACGCGAGTGGCTGAAATTCCGCATAGGCTGTGTAAAGCGCCGCGTGAGGTTCGACCTCGACAAGAAAAAAGAGCGGCTTCATCTTCTCGACGGTCTCGAAAAAATACTTCTTGATATCGACAAGGCAATAAAAATAGTCCGGGAGACCGAGGAAGAGGCTGACGTCGTTCCAAACCTTATGATAGGCTTCGGAATCGACGAGATTCAGGCGGAATACGTAGCCGAAATCAAGCTGCGGCACCTTAACCGTGAGTACATTCTCAACCGTTTGAAAGATATAAACGACCTCACAGCCGAGATAGACGAGCTTGAGGATGTCTTAGGCAGCGAGAGAAAAATAAAGCTCATCATTATCGACGAGTTGAAAAGGGTTGCCGAGAAGTACGGTCAGCCCCGCAGGACTGGCATCATATACGCCGACGACGAGCAGGAGGTCAAAGATGAGCCTCTTGTCGCCGATTATCCCTGCAGGTTAATTCTCACGCGGGGCGGGTATTTCAAGAAGATAACCCCGCAGTCGCTGAGAATGTCAGGCGAGCAGAAGGTCAAGGAAAACGACGTCGTCACGACCGAGATCGACCTTTCGAATCGCGCCGAGCTGCTGTTCTTCACCTCAAACGCCAAGTGTTACAAGTCGAAAGCGTCGGCTTTTGCCGACTCAAAGGCGAGTCTTCTCGGCGACTTCATACCCGTAGCGCTTAAATTCGACGAGGGTGAAAACGTCTTCGGAATGGCTGCGACTCTCGACTATTCCGGCTGTCTGCTGTTCGTATATAAAAACGGCAAGGCGGCAAAGGTGCCATTGAGTTCATATGCCACCGTGACAAACCGCAAGGTGCTGTTAAAGGCATATTCCGACAAGTCGGAGCTTGTGGCAATCCTTGATGTCAAAGACGGCTGCGACGTTATGCTCCGCTCCTCAAACGGCAGGGCGATAGTCTTCAATACGGGAATGATTCTCCCGAAGTCCACACGCGACACTCAGGGCGTACAGGTGATGACTCTCAAGGCAGGCTCGCACGTTGAGTCGGCGCACATTCTGACGGAGGAGCAGGCAAAGGAGCTTTCAAAGTACCGCACCAAGACTCTGCCTGCGGCCGGACCGTTTGCCAAGGACGTTTTGGACCTCGACCAGTTCACGCTGATTTGATTTAAGATAAAAAAATAAGACCCGTATAGGGTCTTATTTTTTCTGCTTATTATTGCATATTTATTTCCGACACGATGCCGTCCTTGAATCTCACTTTTACCGACCATCTGCCGTCCTCCTCGGAGGCGACAAGAGTCAGCACCGCGTCCGGTGAAAAGCTGTAGCGCGTCAGGTAAAACGCTTTTATGGCGTCCTCAATGCTGCTTCCGACCGATATTCCGTTGACTGTAATCAGCCCGTCGGCGTCGGGGTCGTTGTTAGTGACGACAAGAAGTCCGGTCGGGTAGTTTGCTCTGAGATTGGTGTACACCTCTCCTGCGGGCTCCGTATCGGTCTGGGGAGGCTCGGTAGGGACAGGTACAGTTTCGGCGGGAACGGGTTCTGCTGGCGGCTCCTCATCGTTTTTATCGACCGAAACGTCAAGAAGTTCAGGATTCATTCTCATAATGTTTCTGCGCAGATAATATGTCAGCTCCCTTACCGCCGCCTTTTGTGTGTAGCGCTCGGGGTTGTTGAGGGTGTTGGTCACAACCTCGGTTTCCTCAGGCAGTATTCCCATATTCGTGCTTCCCGGGTCGACCTCGTAGCCGTCCTCGCAATAGACGTGGTAGGCGATATCGAGACCGTTCACATTGTGGACGGAGTAAACGAGCTGCGGTACAGGTTCGAGCACTCCGTCGCCGTTTTCATATACGAGCGCGATGTATTCGCCCTGCATGACCGGTCGCCCGACGAGCTGACAATCAGCGGTTCCGTAGTTGAGAAGCAGCCTGTCGGCGTTCTCGCTTTCGTTCGAGAGATACTCACGGTTGATGTTTATGCTGTAGAGGGTCTGGGTCGCGACGTCCATATTCAGCCCGGAGGTTGTGTTGACCGAAACCTCTACGTAGCCGGTATAGGCGTCCTCGACGGTAAAGCGTATCAGCGCGATTTTGTCGAGTTTCGCGATAACTCCGTCGCGTATGTCGTAATACTCATAGCTTGCGATTGTGGTATCGACGGCGCTCTCCCCATCGTCGTCAGCCGTATACGTTTCCAGTTCATCGGAGTCCGCTTCTACCTGTGCGGGGGCCTCCACATCTTCCGCAGGAGCTTCAATGCGTTCGTCTGTCGGCTCTGCGCCGCCACCGCCCGCGGGGGTGACGAACACGGGTGAGGAATTAGCGAGCATAGCCTCAGAGGTGCCGTATACCGAGGCTGAACCGGCGTCGGTGACGGAGCGCTTTGCCAAAACGTAGTCGTCGCCGTTGTAATCGCCGTCATAGTCTTCGCTCGCATATTGAGAGTAGAGAGATTCCGAATCCTGAGTCTGTTCACCGAGCAGCAAATCGGGAGTCGGTTCATCGAGCAGCAAATCATCGGAAGCGTTTATATCTTCGCCGGTGTAATCGTTCTGCATAGACGATTCCGGCGCACCATCCTCGGAATCCGGCATCGGTTCGTAGTCGTTTTCGGCAGGGTCCGCCAAATCTTCGGCGGAGGTATCATATCCCACGGCTTCGTCAACGGAATCTTCGTCAGAGTACATGTTGCCGCCGTCAGCGGCACCCGGAGCCGGCATATCTTCGGCGACCGTGTTAGGCTGATTTTGTTCGTTTTCGGAAGCTTCTCTGGCGGATTTCTGCATAGGCAGACCCTTGACGGCGAGTATTCCCGCCGTGGATACGACGAGCAGAAGACATGCGGCGAGCGCGGCGTATTTTGCATATTTTCCCGTGAAAGCCGAGACGGTTATTTCCTTTTCTTTTTTTTCGGGGGAGTGTTCCTCGTAGACTTCGAGCATCTTTTTCTTCAGTTCGGATTTAAATTCGTCGCTCAGCCGGAGCGAGCTGACTTCGTTTTTATATTCATTTATCATCATCGTCAAACTCTCCTTCCAGCATAGTTCTGAGCTGTTTTCTCGCGCGAAGAAGCAGCGAGGAAACGGTATTTTGGTTTTTTCCGAGCATTTCCGCAATTTCCGAGACCTTATAGCCCTCAAAGTAGTGGAGATACACGGCGGTGCGGTATTTTTCCGGCAGTTCCATAACCGCCTCCATCACAGGACCCTGACCGAACCTCTCGGTTTTGGTGATATTATCGGTGAGTTCCTCCGTTGGGTGGGAATACACCTTTCTGTTATAGGTTTTACACATATTTAGTGTTACCTTTATCAGCCATGCCTTTTCGTGCTCGTCCGACTCAAAATCGGGAAGCACGCGCATAAGCTTCAAAAAGACCTCCTGAGCGATATCCTCTGCATAGCTTCGGTCGCACAGAGCGTGATACGCCGTGCGGTAAACCATGTCGGAATATTTATCAACCACAGAAGATATGTAAACACCGACGTCGTTAGTAGTTTGCATAATCCTCTTCTTATCGGCTGAAAGTCAGCCAAGAACTCCTTTCCGCCCGTTCTGAAATACGTTTCATAAGTAATACGCACAAACGGGTCAAAATATTGCATACAGGAAAAAATTTTTTTAAAAATTTTTCCGACGATATTATTTTACCAGATTTCAGAAAAAAGTAAAGTAAAACGGTAAAAAAATATAAAAATCATTAAAATTAAGAATTTCTTTTTCCGCCATCTATTGACAAAACGGAAAAAATATGGGACAATTATAATGAATAAGTTTGATTTTGCCATAACTTTGAAACGGATGTGAGACAGTTGAAAAAAGTTCTCGTTGACGGGCATTACGGAACCGTCAATTTAAATCTCAACAAAATAATTGCCGGACGGGACGACCTTGAGGTCATCACTCTTGAAAGCAAAAATAAAGTGACTCCTCAGCAGAGGGTATCGCTTTTAAATACCGCCGATATAGTTATACTTTGTCAATCCGCGCAGACCGTCGTCGAGACCATCCCGCTGATAACCAACCGCAGCGTAAAGGTTATTGACACGTCTAACGCCTACCGTCTTTCTCCGAGCTGGGTATACGGAATGCCTGAACTCAGTCCCGAGCAGCGCAGAAAAATCGCCGAGGCGAGGTTTGTGTCACTGCCCGCGCCTATGGCTGTCGGAACCGTCGCGCTTATAAATCCGCTTTTAAAGGGCAGAATAATGCCGCCATATCTTCCGCTTTATGTCAACTGTGTCGTCGGATATTCGAGCGGCGGCGCTAATATGATTGCTATGTATGAAGACCCCGGGCGTCCGCGCGCCTATTCTTCCGCGCGGCAGTACGGTCTCGATCAGGCGATGCTGCAGCAAAAAGAGATAATGCACGCCAGCGGACTTTCATACCGTCCGTCCCTCAACCCGATGATAGACGACTATCCCAACGGTATACTCGTCACTCTGCCTCTTCACCTCAGAACTCTTTCCAAAAGGCTTCATTCGCGGCAGATTTGGGATGTAATCAAGCGCTTTTATGAGCGCGAACCGCTTATCGAGGTGGCTGACTTTGAAACCGCTTCGCAGGATCTTGGCGGATTCCTCGACGCCGGCGGAATGGCTGGCTCCAACAAAATGCAGATTTTCGTCTTCGGCGACAACGACATCTGTCTCTTAGCCGCAAGGTTTGACAATCTCGGCAAGGGCGGAGCCGGCGCCGTGGTTCAGTGCTTAAACCTTATGCTTGGTCTCGACGAGCTCAAAGGAGTTATTTAGAGACTGTGTCGGCGGGGGCGCACCCCGCCTTTTGTTTTGTCACCGTCGGGGTAAACCCGTACGCATAACCCAAATCCGCAAAAGGAGGTTCATAAAAATGCGTATTCGCAGATAAAAAAGGCTTACGGATGAGCAGTCATAGTAAGTCTTTACCCAAAAAACTTTAATTTTACACGGAGGACATATGACTGATAATTTTGAAAATCTTTTTAACCGCGCCCCGGAAGCCGAAAGGGTTCCCAAGGCGCTTACCGTCGCCATAGATACCGGCGACTACGATGTCGAACGCTCGCTTGCCGAGCTTAAGGAGCTTATAAGGACCGCCGGCGGCGAAACGGTCGCCGAGGTAGTGCAGAAGCGTCAGTCGCCGGACAGCGCCACCTGCATCGGTTCCGGCAGGCTTGAGGAGATGAAGACGCTTTGTGAGGAAATGGAGATAGACGTAGTAGTCTTCGACCTCGAGCTGACGGCGACCCAGATAAGAAACATAGAAAAGGTTCTCGACACGGAGACCATCGACCGCACTATGCTGATTCTTGATATTTTCGCTCAGCGTGCTACTACCCGCGAGGGAAAGCTTCAGGTTGAGATTGCGAAGTATAAATACCTGCTTCCGAGGCTGTCGGGAATGGGAAAATCGCTTTCAAGGACGGGCGGAGCCGTTGGAATGAGGGGAGGTCCCGGCGAGACAAAGCTCGAACTCGACCGCCGCTATATTCGCTCGCGGATAGATACTCTCGAAGCCGAGCTGAAAAACATCGGAGCAAGGCGGGAGCTTATGAGAAAGCGCCGCAAAAAGGACGGCGTACTGACGGCAGCGATAGTAGGATATACAAACGTCGGCAAGTCCACACTTATGAACGCGCTAACGGAGGCGGGCGTTCTTGTCGAAAACAAGCTTTTCGCTACGCTTGAGACCACTTCGCGCTCTATCATTCTTCCTGACGGCAGAAGCGTTCTTCTGACCGACACCGTTGGGCTTATAAGCAGACTCCCTCATCATCTTATCGAGGCGTTCAAGTCCACGCTTGAGGAGGCAGCCGACGCGGACGTAATCCTGCACGTCTGCGACAGCGCGAGTCCCGATATCGAGGAGCAGACGAGGGTAACGCGCGAGCTGCTTTCCGAACTCGGCTGCGACGGAATACCGGTGGTGACAGTGCTGAATAAAAGCGACATTTCGGATTATGACGGCGCAAATCTGCAAGACGGAACCGTGCTGATTTCTGCTAAGGACGGCACCGGTCTCGACCGGCTTCTTGAGGAGCTTGCAAAGGCTCTGCCCGAGACCGCGAGGCGTATGAAGCTCAGATTGCCGTTTTCCGAGGCGGGGCTGCTCGCAAAGATAAGAGCCGAGGGCGGAGTTTTCAGCGAGGAGTACACTTCCGACGGAATTGAAGTCGACGCGCTTGTAGACGTGAAGCTGATACATTCTGCCGAGAAATACAAAACGGAATAAATTTTTACGGCCCGCGACCGGTTTTCGGCTGCGGGTCGGTTTTATACGCAGATAATACAGAGGGTTCCGTATAACGTGAACCCCGATATGCGGATTTACGTTAATAAATTTCCTGACAAAACTGACTTGCCTCCACTGCTTCGACAATCTTATATTTCTCTGACTGCTATACTTGTCCCATAACAGCAAAGGAGGACGAGTATGAAAGATTTTTTCAGGGGTATTGCCTTAATAACCGCCGCACTGCTTTTGTTTCCAGCAGTTCCGTATATTGTCGGAGCGTTTTTTGGACCTCAGGAGACGGTCGAAGCTGTTGCCGACGCCGTTGTCCCGCTTGAGAAGACATATGAGCCGATAACCGAGGTCAATATTTACGATATCGTTTCGGAGCGTGTGCTTACCGTGACGACAGAGGAGTACATTGCCTCAGCACTTGCCGCGCTTCTTCCGCCCGACGCCGAGCCGGAGCTTTTAAAAGCGCAGGCGGTGTTGATGTATACCTATATTCTTCGCCGCAGGATAGAGGAGCAGGAGAGTCCGACTCCCGAGCTGTACGGGTGCGACATCAGCACAGATGTGTCAAAATATCCGCGTCTTGTCCTCGGCGACGGATTGAGTTACAATCTTGAGCCGTTCAGAAGCGCGGCAAAAGAGGCTTCGGGTATCTATTGCGCCTATAACGGCGAGCCTATCAGCGTGGCGTACTGCTATTCGGCGGGAACAGTTACGGAAAGCTCCGATACCGTACTCGGTGTTGACCTGCCATATTTAAAATCCAAGGCGAGTTATGAGCCGGACGCCTATATCACTACCGTAACCTATACTTCTGAGGAGGTTTTTGCGCGTCTCACAACTGCTTCTGACGGCTATGTCTTGCTTGGGGGAGCGTCGGGCTGGATAACCGAAAAGGAGACCGCCGCAAACGGATATGTAAAATCGGTTTATCTCGACTCGAGGTTTGTGGTGAGCGGAATTGAGTTAGCGCGTCTTCTTAATCTTCCGTCTGCGAGATTCACATACCGCTACAGTGACTCTACAGACCGCTTTACCTTTACCGTATCGGGCAGCGGCAGCCTTGTGGGAATGTCTCAGCGAGGAGCTGAGGTTCTCGCTAAGGACGGCTGGAATTATAAAGAAATCCTGCTGTATTATTTCACCGGAACAGAGATTATCGGTCCGTTCTGACAATAAATAAGCAAAAGTCCCCGTTTTAGGCGGGGACTTTGCTTTTATATATTGGAGAACAAAAAGGAGGTATTATTGAAGCAGCTGTGAAAGAATCCTTTCGGGGTTCTTAAGAAAACCGAGCATTATCTGCCAGTGGGGCGTTTCTCGGAAAGGGACATTTTTTATCTCGCCTTCGCAGATGTAAAGAAGCTCTGCGTCCGGCAGCGCCATAAGCATCGGCGAGTGCGTGGCGATGATGAACTGCGAACCTGAGTCCGCGAGGCGTTTTATCTCGCATATCAGGGTCAGGATGTTCATAGGCGAGAGCGCCGCCTCGGGTTCGTCGAGAATGTACAGCCCGCTGCCTGAAAAGCGGCTTTGCACAAGCTTTAGAAAGCTCTCTCCATGAGACATTTTATGCAGCGATATTCCGCCGTATGATTTTAGAATCGGCGGCGCCGCACAGGGAATTTCGTCGAGCCGTTCGAGATAGCTCGCGGCGTTGTAAAAGCTCTCGGCCCTCAGAAAGAAGCCGTCTTTAGGTCTGAAAAGTTTCGAGAGCAGAAGATGCCGGTAAAGCTCTGAGTGTGTGGCATTTGTCTCGAAGCTGTAATTCAGCGAGCCGCCCTCCGGGTTGAACCCATATGCCGTTGCGATGCCTTCAAGAAGCGTTGACTTGCCAGAGCCGTTTTCGCCTGCGAAAATGCTCACCCGCTTTCTGAACTCAAGCGGGTGACGCTCAAGAAACCTAACCGCCGGCAGTTTTTTAAGATACGAGCCTTCCGGAATCGGGCTTTTGAGTCGCACTTCGGTGATAAATCTGTCGGATTCCATAAAAATATCAGCTTGCTCGCTCAAATCTCTTGCAATATTCTTCATTTTGAGGTATAATGTTCGCAGAGACGTTTTCAAGACGGGCGTCGCGTGAAGCACGGGCGGCGTCGCGGCGGTTCTGCAAAATCAGCAGACCGTCCCTTAGGGAATAAATAAAGAGCAAACCGAGTGCGAGTACAATAAAATAAATCATCATTTTTGTTACCTCCGTAATCGTTTCAAAGGCTTACGTCCTTCGTCTGATTCCATTATATTGTACAAGTTGTCCGTTAATACGGACTCGTTTTGAAATTTTTGAAAAATAAGTCCGTTTTATGGGACTTAAGAGAGGAGAGGGCGGTTATTTCGGAGTTTATGCTGACTGCGGGCGTGAATATTCCCGACGTTTCCGGGCTGCGTCGTGAGTATAAGGTCAGAAAGTCAAAGATTATTTTCAGCCTTTCGGCTCAGGACTACGGCGAGTTTTTCACCCGGGCCGTAAAGCTCTTAAAGGAACCTCTCTTTTTCTTCGTCGAGATACCGGCAGACAACGATTCCGTCAGAACCTACTATTTAGACAACTGCACCGAGCCGGTTGCGCAGGCGGTGCTTGAGCGCTACGGCGGAATACTTTACGCCGACGGTGTAATAAAATTCGGCTTCGGCTCACATTCGGCGGACGACGAAATCTACATGCAGGAGTACCAGACCGTTTCTGTGTGTTCCGAGAGGGCAGAGGAATTTGAAAAGATTCTTGATTCCCTCGGGTATAAAAGGAACGACAGGGCGCTGCTCACTTGGGACGTTTTGAGTGAGCAAAACGTGGGTGAATGTGTCAACGTCGACGTCGAGGGCGAGGGATACCCCGATATGTTAGACAACCTTATAGATATAGGGATGTATCCCGCGGAATAACAAAGTATATTTCCGATTGCAAAATCGGTAAGATAAAAAACAAGAAAGCGAGTGACATTATTATGGCATATGTTATCGGAGTGGATATCGGCACAAGCGGCACTAAGACCGTTCTGTTTGACGAGCGGGGGAGCGTTATCGCCTCTAAAACCATTGAATATCCGATGTATCAGCCGAAAAACGGATACGCGGAACAGGAACCCTCAGACTGGGCGAACGCCGCGCTGAATACCATCAAGGCGGTTGTCGCCGAGAGCGGAGTGAAGAAGGAAGACGTCAAGGGCATCGGTCTTTCGGGGCAGATGCACGGACTCGTTATGCTCGACAAGGACAACGAGGTCATTCGCCGTTCCATTATCTGGTGCGACCAGAGGACGGCGAAGGAAGTCGACGAGATGAACGCAAAGCTGGGTCGCGAAAAGCTTATTGAGATAACCGCAAACCCCGCGCTGACCGGTTGGACCGCCGCCAAAATACTTTGGGTAAAGAACAACGAGCCTCAGAACTATGAGCGCTGCCGTCACATTCTTCTCCCGAAGGACTACATACGCTTTGTACTTACTCACGAATACGCCACCGAGGTCTCCGACGCTTCGGGAATGCAGCTTCTGAATGTTCCCGAGCGCGACTGGTCTGATGAAATAATCGACGGTCTCGGTCTTGACGGTTCAATGCTTGGAAAGGTCTACGAGTCGTGTGAAATCACTGGACGCCTTACAAAGGACGTCGCCGATATGGTAGGTCTCTGCGAGGGGACTCCCGTAGTCGGCGGAGCGGGCGACAATGCCGCAGCCGCCGTCGGAACGGGCGTCGTTGAGGACGGCAAGGCATTCACAACTATAGGCACCTCTGGCGTTGTGTTTGCCCACACCTCAAAGATTTCGATTGACAAGCTCGGCAGGGTCCACACTTGCTGCGCCGCCGTTCCCGGAGCGTGGCACGTTATGGGCGTCACACAGGGCGCTGGTCTTTCGCTCAAGTGGTTCCGCGACAACTTCTGCAACGCCGAAAAGGAAACCTCGGGACTTATGGGTGTCGACCCATACTACCTTATGGACAAGGAAGCCGCCACCGTTCCGATAGGCTCGAACAGGCTTCTATACCTGCCCTACCTTATGGGCGAGCGCACTCCTCATCTCGACCCCGACGCGAGAGGCGTATTCTTCGGTCTCTCGGCGATGCACACAAAGAAGGATCTTCTCCGTGCGGTTATGGAGGGCGTTTCTTACAGTCTCCGTGACTGCGTTGAGGTCTTCAAGCAGATGGATATAAACGTCAGCGATATGATGGCCTGCGGCGGCGGCGGAAGCTCTCCGCTCTGGAGACAGATGCTCGCCGACCTCTATGCCTGTCCCGTTAAGACCGCTTCTTCCAAGGAGGGACCTGCTCTCGGCGTAGCGCTTTTGGCAGCCGTCGGCACAGGACTCTATTCGAGCGTTCCCGAGGCGTGCCGCGAAGTTGTCAAGACCGATAAGGTTCAGGAGCCGATTCAGGAGAACGTCAAGCCCTATGAGGACTCCTACAGGCTCTATACCGAGATTTATCCCGCGCTCAAGGAGAGCTTCAAGAAGCTCGCTGCGCTCTGATAATGTCAAAGACAGTTATAAGAATAGTTGTTCTCGGCGCTGGCGTTTTATCGCTGGCGCTGGGGATTTTGCAGGGCGGATACGGCGATACCCTGCAAAAAGCCGTGAAGCTTTGCATGGAGTGTGTCGGAATTGGCTGATAAATTAAATTTCAGACGCCGCCTGATTCAGCTTGCTTCGGCGCTCATCTACAATGCAAATCTCCCGGGATTTGTGAGCGGAAAACTCTACAGGGGTGTGAATAAGGGCATATGCGTACCGGGGCTGAACTGTTATTCCTGTCCCGGGGCGATAGGAAGCTGTCCGCTCGGCGCTCTACAGAACGCGATATCGAATATGCCGCACAAAGCGCCGTTTTATATCGCCGGTTTCATAATGCTTGTCGGACTGCTCTTGGGCAGGGTGGTCTGCGGATTTTTATGTCCGTTTGGGCTGATACAGGAGCTTCTGCATAAAATTCCCACACCGAAAATCAAAAAGAGCCGCGTCACTCGGGTTCTCAGCAAGCTCAAATATGTAGTGCTGGCGGTTTTTGTGATAATTCTTCCGCTCTGGTACGCGTTTGCGAAGGGTCTGCCGGTGCCGGCGTTCTGCAAGTATATCTGTCCCGCAGGGACTTTCGAGGGAGGCTTCCCGCTCGTCGCACTGAGGGAGGAATACCGTGGAGTTATCGGCCTTCTGTTCGGCTGGAAGACGCTTGTATGCGTCGCGATACTCGTACTCTGCGTATTTCTTTACAGGGCGTTCTGCCGCTTTTTGTGTCCGCTCGGGGCGCTCTATTCGCTTTTCGCCAAAATTGCGCTCATTGCCGTGAGAGTGGATAAATCTGCCTGCGTCGGCTGCGGACTCTGCGTAAAAGAGTGCGGAATGGACGTCAAAGAGGTGGGGGACAGCGAATGTATCCACTGCGGGCAGTGCATTTCACGCTGCCCGAAAAACTGTATTTATATAGGATTGGAGAAACGAAAATGCAAAGAACCAAAAGAATCCTGATAATATTCACCGTTGCGGCGCTCTGCCTGTTTACGGTTTCCTGCGTCGATCACCGCTTTGGGGAAAACGCCGATTACACCGCTGCTGAGGTGGGCGACGAGATGCGCGACTTCACCGGCGAGACCGTTTCGGGCGATGAGTTTACCCTTTCCGACCACAAAGGCAAGGTTATTCTTCTGAACTTCTGGGCGACTTGGTGCGGTCCCTGCGTCGGAGAGCTGCCTGCGTTTCCGAGGCTTATCGAAAAATACGGCGACGACCTCTGTCTTGTTACCGTAAACTGCGGGGAGGACAAGGAGACCGTTGAAAGTTTTCTTTCCGAAAACGGCTACTCATTCACGGCGCTTCTCGACACCGACTATGTCATCAGCGATATGTACCCGACCGACGGCATACCCTACACGGTGATATTTGACCGTGATGGAAAGATTTCGCACATACAGCTCGGAGCCGGCGACGCCGACGAGATGTTTGATATGTACTGCGAGACCATAGACGGTCTGCTCTGATTTTAGTCATAAAAAAATCCCCGTATTTTTTACGGGGATTTTTTTATGGATTATTTTCTTGCAAAAGCTAAACCGCGCAGCGGCAAGAGCCGCTTTGCTAATAGCTGTCGCCGGGAGCATCGTCGGTTATCTGTTCGGTACTTTCGGTAGGAGCGTCTATATCAACTCTGTCGTCGTCGCCCGGGACGTTTTCCGGCGGGTTGACAGGGTCTGCAAGACCTGTTGACGGACGGGTATATAAGCAGACTGTGCAGATGTCATTGACAAAGTTGTGAGGAGCATAGCCTGTGATTTCACCGCATCCGCTGCATCTACCCCAGTGATAGTTTGAGTCGAACTGCGCATAATACGTATGCGTATGGGTTTGGGCGGCTGTGTATCCGCAGGCGGTGCAAACGCCGTAGACAGAATAAGTATGCTGGTATATTTCGGAACTCTGACCGCAGACTGTGCATATGAAGTGATGTCCAAGCTCAGCATCCGGCACGGCCTGAGTGCCGTAGGTGTGAGTGTGGCTTCCGGAGTTAGAGACAGCAACGATAACGGTGTCATTTGATTTTGTGGAAGCGGTGCTGCCGGCAGCGGAAGCGATCGCTACTACATAGTAAGTACCTGCATAAGAGGCGTCCACGCTGCTGATGACGAGCTCGTCGCCGGTGCCGACCATCTTGTCGTGACCGATGCCGTTGCCGTCGACAAGATACCACTGATACGTGTAGGCGTTGTTCGGATTAGGCACGCGAAGAGTAAGTTCGCCGCCGTTTTGTGCCGTGACTGTTCCGAGGGCGCCGATGCTGAACTCGCCGGGCTTTGAAGCGGTCGGCAGAACAGTTACGCCGCTAAGCTCGTTTGAAACCTTTTCGGTGACGAATGTTGCGTTGACAATCGTAGCCCCGAGTACTATGTCGTCATAGCCTATTTCAAAGGTGTACTCGGATTCGTTGCCGGTGTAATTCCTGTTTTCGGTGAGATCCGAGGCGATAACGGTATCAATCACATAACCGGGGTCTGCGGTTACGGTTACGGTGGCTTTTTCGCCGGGATTAAGTACCAGCGAACCGTTTTCGCTTCCGACCGCAGTGACGCTGCCGCCTACATCGGAAATAAGTTCTATCCTCTTTTCGGGGTCAGGTTCGCCGTGAACCGCTACGATTGCAAACGGCGAGAAGCTCTTTACCTCGATGAGAAGACCATACTTTGTGATAGTGCAGGGGATTTCATCTATGCTGATGATTTCTCCCATACTGTTCTTATTGAAGTGATATGCCTTGAAAGTGACTCCCTCATCATCGGGACCGTATCCTTCGGGGAAACCGAGCTGAATTCTGACCGACATTCCGTCGCCGAGCTCTGCCCACTGCTTTTTGCATAGCGTGAGATTGATGTTATATGTCAGAGCTGAGAGAACATCTTCGCCAACATTTTTGACCATTTCTTCCATTTTGTGGGAGTCCTTCATACCGGTGTCGGAGACGACGAGCATAAGCCTCGACTTATAGTTTTCGTCCCAAGGAGTACCGTTCCAAGTATTTCCCTCGCTGTCTTTCCAGCCCGTCATAGAGAGGTCGCTGTCGTCGACGAGGGTGGGCTTTGCAAATACGTTGTAATCAAATCCTCTGCTCTTCCAGCAGCAAATCGCGCAGGGGTGCGCGGCGCCGTAGGTGAACGGAGCAGGCTCTTTGCCGCTGTATGCGCCGACAAGTCCCTGAAGTGTGAAATCGTAGAGGACGTTATCGTCCGCCCAGAGTTCACTCGGCTTGAAGTCAAATTCGAGGACGGTTTCCTGTCCCTCAAACGAAAGCGCAAAGTTATTGATAAGACTGTTATAATAGCTGTCGGATTGATATTTGCCTGTCAGCCTGTCTATTATATCTACCTTTACGTTTATATCTTTGACCGTTGCGCTGCGAAGAGCTTCCTGATATCCCGGTACGTTGACGTCGCCGGGCTCGCAGAACTGAGAGTAGACCTTCGGAGTTACGAGAATGTCATTGTAATAAGCCTTGATGTGATAGGTCGGACCTATGTCAAGAGTGACGGTCATCTTAGGCGTAGCTTTCATAACGGCAGGAGCCGCTTTGTAATCGCCGTATTCGTTTTCAATCATTCCGGAATCGGCGAGAAGCAGAGTGGTGTCGCCGTGGAAGTAAGAGTCATAATTCAACATTTCGTTGGGAGGGAGAAGCGGCGGATAAGGAGTGGTGGTGACGCCGAACTCGAGGTACTGAACGTGACCCATATAGAACGCAGTCTCGTTGCCGACATTCGGGAAGCCGGCATTGTCATACATTTCGGGTATTACATAATACCATTCGGTATTCTGCCAGCCCTTGTCAACGTCGAAGACCTTATTGCGCATAATAAGGTAGTAACCGTTTTTGATCATATCGGTGACGTTCATTCCCATATAGCTTACATAGAAAGTACCCGCCTGAATATCTTCAAATTCGTTTACTTTATATCTTATTCTGAGAGGGCTGTTTTCGTCGCCGATATCGGTGATACCGTGGGCGTCTATGCCGACCATAGGATAGCCGAACTTGAAGCCACTCTCTGACATCTGAGAGGACTCCTGATGATTGAGCGCCATAACCGATGTTCCGACGAGCATATACTTGTGGTTTTCATAGCCGTCGTTACCGGTGCTGACCGACTGAGTCTTCGGGTTAATGGGGTCGTCCATAGTCACGTCTACGGCAAACCATTCGCCGTCAATCTCAACTTCGTTCCAGATATGGAACTCAGCGACATTATCATCATGGCGGTAAACTCCGTACACGACAACGCAGGGGATTCCGAGAACGTCCATAGCCGCCTTGAAAGCGCGGGTATATGCCTCGCAGACGCCTTCGTGCTTGACAAGAGCGCCATAAGCGGTGCGGATGAAGCCCATATCGTTCGGGTTGAGAACGCTGAGCTCATCGCGATATGTAACGCTCTTGGTAATGTAATCGTGGACGGCTTCAACCTGCTTTTCCGGCGAGGACTCGGCGCGCCCCGCCCGAACGAGAGCGTCAAGAGCCGTTTTATACTCTGCAAGAGCAAGCTCTACGTCGTTTTTGCTTGTGAAGCCCTGAGTATAATAGGTATCGTATCTTCCGGGACCGAGGTAGAGATGGTACTCACCGTTGTTCGAGGTTATTTTAACGGTAAGCGCCGAAAAATCCACATAGAAGATATCGGGGTAGTCGGCATAAAACGCGTCGCGAGCTGCGGCGTAGTCGTATAAAATGTTTGCTGAGCCCGTCATATGCTGCTGAATAAGCGGCTGAAGGGCAGGATATTTTTCAGCGGTAAATTCATAAATTCCGTCGCCGGTTTCGAAAAGCCCGCTGTTATACATCTCAACCATACCGTCATATAAAAGCTTTGCTTTTTCGTCAAGCTGGTTGTAGAAGTACCTTGAAGTGTCGGTCTTCGCGGCTTCGACGGTCTTGGTGATAAGACCGCTCGGAACAAGAGCGATGACAAGACACAGCGCGATAAGTACACTTAAAAGTCTCTTTTTCAAGTTGAGTTTCCTCCCAAATCAAATTTTGTCTAAAGAGTGTCTGTTTATAGACCAATATAGTATACACTATAAATAGCCGTTTGTCAATGGAAAAAGCGCAAAATATTGCGGTTTGAGCGAAATTGAGAGTATTTGTTTTTTACTCGCCGATGTTGACAACGGTCTCGGAATCTGATAAAATAAACAAAATAAACGTGAGGTGATAAATGTGAGAATTGAAAAGTCTTACCAGATTAACCCGAACGATAGGGTAGAGTTTAACAACCGCGTGGATTTCTGCGTAGGCACCGGAAGAATGGGGCTTGCATTGCAGCGAGAGTATTTTGAGCAGCTCAAACTTGTTCAGAAATACATCGGCTTCAAGCATATACGAGGGCATGGTCTGTTTCATGACGACATGGCGATATATCGCGAGGGCTTCAACTGGCGCACCGGCGAGGTCACATATCGCGACTACTGTTTTACATATCTCGACCTCGTTATGGATTCGTATCGCGAACTTGGTCTCAAGCCGTTTCTCGAACTCGGCTTTATGCCGGGGCGCCTCGCGTCGAGTGAAAACAGAGTGTTCGTATGGGGCGGGCATACATGTCCTCCGAAGGACTACGCCCTCTGGAACGACCTCGTAAAAGCGACTTTGCGTCACCTTATCGAGCGCTACGGAGCCGATGAAGCGGTCACATATCCCATTGAGGTATGGAACGAGCCTAACCTTCCCGGATTCTGGGAAAAGGCTGATATGCAGGCGTATTTCAAACTCTTTGACGAGACCTTTGCCGCCGTCAAGGAGGTCGACCCGAGATTCAAGGTCGGCGGACCGGCGGTATGCGGCGGCTCTGACGAGCTATGGATATCGAAATTTATGGAGCACTGCGATGAAAAGGGGATCGCGCTCGACTTTGTGACCCGTCACCACTACACCACCGAGCAGCCCGACCGCAGCGGACACTATGTTTATCAGGAGCTGATGGATCCCGAAGCGGGATTCGCGAACCTCAAAACCACCCGCGACATCATTGACAGTCACGACCGTTATAAGGGTCTTCCGATACACATTACCGAGTTCAACACGTCTTACAGTCCCGACAACCCGATTCATGATACCAACCGCAACGCCGCGTTTTTATGCCATCAGCTTTCAAGACTCGGAGACATAAACGAGAGCTATTCTTACTGGACTTTCGGCGATATATTTGAGGAAGTAGGCGTACCGTTCGCACCGTTCCACGGTGGGTTCGGGCTTGTTGCAAACGGCTGCATCCCGAAGCCGACATTCTGGAGCTTTGCGTTTTTCAAAAAGCTTGTCGGCGGCGAGTGCGTCCACCGTTCGGACGACGCGGTTATAGTCAAAGACGGGGATATATATAAAGGCGTTCTCTGGAACTCAGGACGCAAGCGCGAGGGCAGGGAGCTTTGCTTAAGCTTCACATTACCTGCCGAGGGCGACCTTTGCCTTTTGACAAAGACCGTCGATGAAAAATCCTGCAATCCGCTCAAGCTTTGGCACGACCTCGGCGAGCCGAGAAGCCTGAACCGCGAGCAAAAAGAGCTTTTGCAGTCGGCGGCATACCCGGCGGTAAGTTCCGAAAGGATTCACGCCGAGGGCAGCGCGAAACTTGTCTTTGACATTGATGAGTTTGGGGTCAAATACTTTGAGCTCAGACCCGCTCCGCTCACTCCGGACAGAGGCTTTGACTACGAAAGAGCTGTTCAGGAGGACTGAGCGCAGTCAGTCGAATATACAAAGCAGTCCCGCCGTGAGCGGGGCTGTTTTTTGCGTTTTTAACTTTCCGCACTGCTCGTACATATACTGAAACATAGCCGCGTACTCCGCGCTGCTGTGTTGTATAAAATTGATTTTGCTGTCAAAACTATCGTTAAAGAATACCAACAAGGAGAGTGAAATCAATGCCTTCTGTTTACAGAGGAGAAATTTATTACGCCGACCTCAGTCCGGTGGTCGGTTCGGAACAGGGCGGAATAAGGCCCGTACTTATCGTTCAGAACGACGTCGGCAACAGACACAGTCCGACGGTCATCGCAGCGGCGATAACGAGCCGTCAGGAGAAGACGCGCCTTCCCACCCATATAGAAATAGATTCGCAGTCATGCGGACTTGCAAAGGACAGCGTAGTGCTGCTGGAGCAGATACGCACGATAGACAAAAAGCGTCTGAAAGAGCGAATGGGAACACTTGACAGCACAGCGATGGATAAAATAAACAACGCATTGTCAATCAGTTTCGGGCTTCAGCAGATATAAAAACAGCCGGCAGGAGATATCCTGCCGGCATTTCTGTAATTCTAATCAGGCCCGACCGAGCGTTTTTATTCCTTTTCAAGCTCTTTGAGCGCGTTGATTTCCTCGCGGCTGAGACGCATCACCGAGTCCTTTACGAGCTTGACCTGTTCTCTTGTAAATACCGCGTCGCCACCGGTAGCGTCGAGCTTTACGTGCATTTTTCCCGAGATGAGATTTACGTCGGTCACGGTGCCTCGTCCCGACGGGGTATCAACAACGGCGCCGAATTTCGGCGTTATCTTCAAAAGCTCCTCATAGCCGTCCTGCTCGTATTTAAGACAGCACATCAGCCTGCCGCATGTGCCGGAAATTTTGGTCGGGTTGAGCGAAAGGCTCTGTTCCTTAGCCATTTTTATCGAGACGGGCTGGAAATCCCCGAGAAAGCTTGAACAGCAGAAAGGTCTGCCGCAGATTCCGAGACCGCCGAGCATTTTTGCCTCGTCGCGGACGCCTATCTGCCTGAGTTCTATCCTTGTGCGGAACACCGAAGCAAGCTCTTTGACGAGTTCGCGGAAATCCACACGGTTTTCGGCTGTGAAATAAAACAGCAGTTTGGAATTGTCGAAGGTACATTCGACGTCAACAAGGCTCATATTAAGCCCAAGCTTCTGGATTTTTTCCTCGCAGATTCCGAAAGCTTCTTTTTCCCTGAGCCGGTTTTTTTCTATCTGTTTAAGGTCGTCGTCGGTGGCGATTCTTATAACCTCTTTGAGCGGCGCGACAATTTCATCGTCCTCCACCATTTTGTTGCCGAATACCACAAGACCGCATTCCACGCCTCTTGCGGTCTCGACAATCACGTTTTCGCCGCCTTTAACCGAGAGTTCCCCCGGAGCGAAGTAATAAATTTTTCCGACATTCTTGAAACGAACGCCAATTATTTCGGTCATAAAAAATATCCTTTCCCTAACGGTTTATCGAAAGCCTGCCGCATAGGTCGCTCAGACAAAGAACAGGCGAGGCGTTACCGTTTATTTTTGTTTCGGCAGACGTTATATCGTCATACATCTGCTGCAAGGCGCTTTTACGGACAGAGCCTGAAAGCGCTTTTGCCTTATCGCGGCATACTGAGTAAAGCCTTCCGCCCAGCTTCTGAACGGCGGCGTCGCGTATGGCGGTTTTCAGCGCCGCGAGGACGTCAAGGCAAAGCTCTCTGTCCTTTTCAAGTGAACTGAGGCTTTTAAGCAGAGCATACTCGTCGCCTGAAATGAGACAGTCCATTATTTCATCCACCGCCTGCGGAAGCTTTTTTGCCTCGTCGTCTTGGAGGTATTCAAGGCATCTTCCGATATTTCCGCCGAAAATAGAGATTGCATTGTCGGCGTCATTTTTGCCGACGCCTTCCGAAAGCAGCGCTTCGAGACATTCCTCTTCGCTCGGCACGTCGATGTTCAGCACTATTGCACGCGAAAGCACGGTAGGCAGTATTTTGTCCTTTGATTCCGCAGTCATAATAAAACAGACGTGCTCCGGCGGCTCCTCCACGATTTTCAGAAGAACGTTCTGAGCTGCGGGGAGCGCCTTGTCTATTCCCGGCAGAAAATATATCTTTCTGCTGCCTTCGTTCGGCGCTACGTTCGCGTCCGAGATAACCGCGCGCAGGTCGTCGGCGAGATAGTTTCCCGACTTGCCGCTTGCCTTTGCGGTCATAAAATCCGGGTGCGCGTCGTTTTTAATCATTCGGCAGGATTTGCATTTTCCGCAGGGCAGACCTGTTCCGCCTTCGCAGAGAATCTGCGCAGCCATATATTTTCCAAGCGTTCTTTTGCCTACGCCGCGTTCACCGCACAGTATAAAGGCATGGCACAGACGGTCGCTGCTCACCATAGTCTTTATCATAGAAACAACGGAATCTTTCGAGTAAAGCATCGTCAGAACTTTTCAAATCTTTCGACGTCGGTGACAAACACGGTCGCGCCGCCTACGGTAATCTCAATCGGATAAGTAGAAAAAGCTCCGCTCACAGCGTGAGACGGCAGAAGCTGCTTGCGTTTGCGGCAATGCGAGCGGATAACTTCTATTGCGTTATCCACATTGTCGTCGTCAATGCAAATCAGCAGAGTGGTGTTGCCGGACTTTAAAAAGCTTCCTGTGGAGCTCAGACGGGTTGCCTGAATCTCCTTTTGAATCAGCGCGTCGGATACGAACCTCACGTCGTCGTCGTTGATAATTGCGAATATCAGTTTCATATGTCCCGCTCCTTTCGGCGTCATAATTCACGGACGGGGCGGAGCAGAAGTCCGCCCGCATATATAATACCACATTTTTTATAAAAAAGCAATAAGTTTTACCGTCTTACGCAATATTTTAATGCTTTGAAAATCCTGCGTTCTGCTCTTGAGACGGTCCGCGATACCGTGGAAACAGAAACGTTTCTTTCCGACGCGATTTCATACATAGTTTTACCGCAAAAATAGTAGTCGTTAAGATAAAGGCTCTGAGTTTCGGTCAGGCACTCTCCGATGACCTGCAAAACAAGCTTTTCACTCAGTTTTCCCGATGATTTTCCTATGCTCTGACGCCACAGTTCAAGCTCGGCGCTTTCAAGGGATATCACACGTTTTCTCGGCATTTTTGCATCTCCGCTTCGTAGGACATCATAGCCTTCATATCCGCCAAAATCTCGTATCTTTCAGCGTCCGCAGTTTTAATTCTTAGCTCGTAGTCGGCAAGTCTGTCGGGGTCCGTCTCCTCGCTCATCTTCAATTTAAGATCCTTTTTATACTGCGCAAGCTTAGCTGCCTCACGTCCGTATTCTTTTATCATTTTTTTAAATTCGCTCAATTTTTTATCTCCTTTGCATTTAATCCAAATATAAAGAACATACGTTCTTTTCAATATTTATAATAACACTTTTTCGGGAGATGTCAATACCCTAATTAAAAAGAGTCTGATTTTTTGGACTTAAACTATTGCAAAGAATAAAAATATGTGTTAAAATAATAAAAAAGATTCGGAGGGAAGTATGGAAAAAAACAAGATATTGAGAATAAACTATCTCGCAAAAAAGGCGAAGACCTCCGGTCTTACCGCCGAGGAGGCTGCCGAGCAAAGAATGCTTCGGGACGAATACCGCGCCGAGATCCGCCGAAGCCTCGAAGACGAACTTGACCGTATTGAATTTACCGACGCGCCGCTTAACGGCAGAAAGGGGAGCTGAGAATGTCTGAGGCGAGGTCTAAGCAGAAGCAGAAGCTTTTGTATCTCAGAAAAATTCTTCTTGAGCAGACCGACGAAAACCACAAACTCTCCGGTCCTGAGCTTATAGCGCAGCTTGAGCTTTACGGCATATCCGCCGAGCGCAAGACAATATACGACGATGTTGCGGCTCTGACTGAGTCCGGGCTTGACATCGAGATAGACCATAAAGGTCATTCAAACGTCTATTATGTTGCATCGCGGCTGTTTCAGGAGGAGGAGCTTTATGTACTTGTGGACGCCGTTGCGTCTTCTAAGTTTCTGACCCAGAAGAAATCAAACGAGCTTATAAAAAAGCTTCAGCAGCTTACAAGCAAGTACAAGGCGCAGCATCTGAGGCGCACGGTTTACGTCGGCAACCGTGCCAAGACTTATAACGAGACCATCTACTACACGACCAACGCAATCCATGAGGCTATAAACTGCAACCGTCAGATTTCCTTTAAATATACGGAATACGACCTTTCCAAAAACAGGCGCTACCGCCACGGCGGAGAGATTTACACGGTGTCGCCGTACTATCTTATATGGGAGAGCGACTGCTATTATCTTGTCTGCTTTTGCAATAAGCACCAAAAGATAAGCCGTTATAGGGTCGACAGAATGGCGGAGGTTTCGCTTACCGATCAGAAGCGCCGAGAGCTGACTCTCGACGAGGAGGGTTTTGCCAAGAGTCTGCGCGCCACTTACAATATGTACGGCGGAACCGAGGCTTCGGTGGTGCTTGAGATGTCCGATAAGTTGGTAAATGTTATCATCGACCGCTACGGCGAGTCCGTGCATCTCAACCCCGTTGCGGGAGGGCGTTTTACGGTAAGGGTCGACGCCCAAATCAGTCCTACTTTCTGGGGCTGGCTGTTCCAGTTCGGTCCCGACGCAAGGGTGATTGCGCCCGAATGGGTTGTCAGCGAGGCAAAAAGGCTCCTTGCGGATATGCAGAGGGCATACCGCGAGCCGACAGAGTAGAAAAACGTGCAGCGTCGGAAGCAGACAGATATTAAAAACCCCCGTCGGAATTGACCGGCGGGGATTGTATTTATTTAAACTTATTTTACTGCCGCGAAGCCCTGTTCGAGGTCGGCAATGATGTCGTCGATGTGCTCGGTGCCTATGGACAGGCGAATGGTGTTCTGCCTAATGCCTTGGTCTTCGAGTTCCTCATCGGTGAGCTGCGCGTGGGTGGTGGTTGCCGGGTGAATCACGAGGCTCTTGACGTCCGCGACGTTCGCAAGAAGCGAGAATACCTTTAGACTGTCGATGAATTTGTGCGCTTCTGCGCGCCCACCCTTTATTTCAAAGGTGAATATCGATGCGCCGCCGTTAGGGAAGTATTTTTCGTAGAGCGCGTGGTCGGGGTGGTCGGGAAGCGACGGGTGGTTGACCTTTACGACCTGCGGGTGCTTGGAAAGATACTCGACGACTTTTTTGGTGTTTTCGGCGTGGCGTTCGAGACGGAGCGAAAGGGTCTCGACGCCCTGAAGAAGCAGAAAAGCGTTGAAAGGCGATATGCAGGCGCCGGTGTCTCTGAGAAGAATTGCGCGTATGTAGGTGACGAACGCGGCAGGTCCCGCCGCTTCGGCGAAGCACACGCCGTGATAGCTCGGGTTAGGCTCTGATATTGCAGGGAACTTTCCGGACGCCTTCCAGTCGAATCTGCCTGAGTCCACGATAATGCCGCCGAGGGACGTCCCGTGACCGCCGATGAACTTTGTGGCAGAGTGTATGACGATGTCGGCGCCGTGTTCTATGGGTCGGATAAGATAGGGGGTACCGAAGGTGTTGTCGATGACGAGAGGAATATTGTGCCTGTGAGCGATTTCCGCTACGGCGTCGATATCCGGAATGTCGCTGTTCGGGTTGCCGAGGGTCTCAAGGTATATCGCGCGGGTGTTTTCACGAATCGCTCCCTCAATTTCCTTGAGGTCGTGGGCGTTTACAAAGGTGGTCGAGATGCCGAAGTGTGCAAAAGTCTGACCAAGGAGGTTGAAGCTTCCGCCGTAAATCGTCTTCTGCGCGACGATGTGACCGCCGTCCTGCGCGAGAGCCGCAGCGGCATATGTGACCGCTGCCGCTCCGGAGGCGACTGCAAGAGCCGCCGAGCCGCCTTCGAGAGCGGCTATTCTCTTTTCAAGAACTTCCTGAGTGGGGTTGGTAAGACGTCCGTAGATGTTGCCCGATTTGGAAAGATCGAACCTCGCCGCGGCGTCCGCCGAGCTGTCAAAAACGTATGATGTGGTCTGATAGATAGGCACCGCTCTTGAGTCGGTAGCGGGGTCGGGCTGCTCCTGTCCTACGTGGAGCTGAAGTGTTTCAAATTTATAGTTGCTCATAAAATATCCTCTTTTCTAAGATAGTTTTAAAATAATTCCGGTACGGTTTGTGAGTGGGTAAATCTGAGCGAAAAAAATCCGGAAAGCTTGTAAAGCTCCCGGGCAAACGGCAAGATAAACACAAATTCTCGATTTGTGAAATTCAGGCGCACGAAAATACAGCCGAACGCTCTGCCGCGAGAGATGCCCGGGAGATAGACATTCGACGGATACAACCGACCGTATTGAAATAACGGGTTGTCATTTTCACTGCCTCCTGATAGATTTCGCTCAAATTATGGAGAAAGAATACCACATTATTCCGCGGTTGTCAATAGGTAAGAACAAAAAATGTCACAGATCACTTGCATTTGACGGAAAACCATGTTATAATCGTAAAAATCAATATGATTCAGCGGAGTTGCCGCCGGATTCGGCGGCAGAGAGCAGGGGAAGCGCGGTGAAAACCCGCCGCAACAGTCATTACGGTAAAAGTCCGATAGCCTGCCCGCCGGATACGCCGTTTTCTCGGGCAGAGGAGAATTTAAGCGGCGTCTTTTTGCCATGCCCGAGAATCGGGCATTTTTTATTTTAAGGAGGAATTTCTATGAAAAAATTTGCAAAACTCATCTCTGTAATAATCGCGGTACTTACGGTTACGCTTGCGTTCGCGTCCTGCGGCGAGGAGTCGTCCTCGGCGGCGAAGCTTCTCGAAAGCTCGGACAAGCTTGTGGTAATCGAAGCCAAAGAAACCGGCGGAAGTCTTTTAGACGCGCTTAACTCGCTTAAAGAAGACGGAAGCCTCACCTTTGAGGGCGAAGACAGCGAATACGGTTTTTATCTTAACTCGGTGAACGGCTACACTCCCGACGCCTCTGCAAACGAATTTTGGGCTATTTACACCACTCTCGGCGAGTATGAGGGAGTCGCCTATTCGAGTGCGGAATACGGCACCTACGATTACAACGGCAAGACGTGTGCAAGCGCTTCCTACGGCGCTTCGGGTCTTGTTATGGTTGAAGGCGAGATATACGTTCTTGCCGTGGAATCTTACTGATGAAAGCTAAGAGACTCGCTCTCTGCGCGGTTACGACGGCGCTCCTGATTGCCGTTCAGTATGTTCTCGGCTTTGTCTCGGGAGTAGAACTCGTCACCGTGTTTTTTCTCTGCTTCTGCTATGTTTTCGGCGCTCGTGACGGGCTTCTCGTCGGGATAGCTTTTTCGCTCCTAAGATGCCTTATATTCGGCTTTTTTCCGAACGTTATCCTGTTGTATCTCGTCTATTACAGCCTGTTTGCGGCGGTTTTCGGTTTTATGGGAAGACATTCGGCGCTGCTTAAGGTCTGTCCGGCGGTTACACTGATTATTATGGCTGCGAGCGGATATTTCGCCGTAAAGGGGATACCCGTAAGCGCGCTTTATAAGACCCGTGTCCGCGTGATGCTCTGGGTGCTTTTCGCTATTTCCGCTGTCATATTGATTTTTTATCTTGTGTCATCGTTTATAAAAAGGTCGGAGAACGGAGCCGAGCTTGCCTCGGTTACATCTGCTGCCGTTTTTATGACGGTACTATTCACGCTTATTGACGACGTTATCACGCCGTTGACTATGGGATACAGCGCCGAAGCAGCCGCAGGATATTTTTACGGCGGTTTTCTCGCGATGCTCCCGCAAACGGTATGCGCCGCGGTGAGCGTCTTTCTGCTGTTCAGACCGCTTAAGAGCGTATTTGAACGCTTTGAGCGTACAGTGTGACTTAGTTGGCGTTCCGCGCTTTGACCGATTTCGCGGTCAAAGCGCGCAACACTTTGTGCGGGTTTTCGACGCATAAAAATGTCCGCTGGAATCTGTTTTGGATGCATCTTCATATCGATTTTATTGACAACCTACATTTATTATGTTAAAATATCCAAAACTGTCACTAACCGAATCTGAGGTGCAAAATGAGAATAGATGAAATTCTGAAAAATAAGAGGACGCTTTCATTCGAGGTCTTCCCGCCGAAAAAGGAGGGTGTCGAGCGTGAGGAGCTTTACCGCACTATAGACTCTCTCAGGGAGCTGAAGCCCGATTTTATCAGCGTGACCTACGGCGCCGGAGGCGGCAACGCGAGAAATGCCGTTGAAATTGCCGGACACATAAAATCCGTCGGGATAGAGCCGCTCGCGCACATAACCGGCGGACCCTCATCGCCAGAGGACATCGACGCCGTCACTGCCGAGCTTAAGCGCCTTAATGTCGACAATGTTTTGGCGCTCAGGGGCGACCGCCCGCTCGACTATACGGCTGAATACTGCAAATACTTTTCTCACGCGACCGATTTGATGAAATATATCGGCGACAGATTCTGTCTCGGCGGTGCCTGCTATCCCGAGGGACACTCCGAGTGTTCGACTCTCGGGGAGGATCTCATCAGCCTGAAAAAGAAACAGGACTGCGGCGCGAAGTTTTTGATTACGCAGATTTTTTATGACAATTCCTATTATTACCGACTTGTCCACGAGGCGGGAAAGGCGGGCGTCACCGTCCCGATAATCCCGGGAATTATGCCGCTTGTCAACGCTAAAAACATCGCCCGAATCAAGTCAATGTGCGGGAGTACCATTCCGCTCGACTTCAGAAATATGATTGAAACCTATTCTCAGAGTCCCGCTGTGATGCGTGAGATAGGGCTTAACTACGCGGTTTACCAGATAATAGACCTCATCGCGAAGGGCGCGCCGGGAATACATCTTTACATAATGAACAAGGCCGACACAGCCGTCGAGATTTACGAAAGGCTCAGAGTGGTTTTCAATGAACTTTTCTGAAATAAAGCCGCAAATATACAATTATCTCGGATTCCGTGGAGTTGCTGAGTCGCTTAAGACCGACGGCGCTATAGCGTCATGCCTTGAGGAACTTGAGAGAACGGCGCAGTTCAACTGCCTTTACAAGGCGTTTGAGGAAGCGCCGGATTTTCTGAATAAGCCGCCTTACGAGGGCTTTCTTCGCGGAACATCGGGGGTCATTCTCTCGGTGACGACCCTCGGAGCAGGTGTCGACAGGCTGACAAACCGTCTTTACCGCACCGATATGTCCCGCGCGGTGGTGCTTGACGCCTGCGCGAGCGCCTATCTCGAAGCAAAATCCGACGAATACGAGCGCACCCTTGGTGACAGTCTTACTTACAGGTTCTGTCCCGGCTACGGCGGAAGCTCGGTTGAGGATTTGAAATATATCTTTGAGATTCTCAGACCCGAAAAGATAGGCGTGACGCTCAGCGAGAGCTTCTTTATGCTTCCGGCGAAGACAATGGCGGGGGTAATCGGGATAGGAAAAACAGTGAAAAAGACCTGCGAGGGCTGTTTTATGCTCCCGCACTGCAAGTACAGGGAGGAGGGGAAAAGATGCTACAGCTCGGAAAAAAGGTGATTGTCTTTGACGGAGGCTTCGGCAGCGAGCTTGAAAGGCTCGGTCTGTCGGGAATCCCCGAAGACCTCAATATCACCGCTCCCGAAGCGATTCAAAGCATACACCGCTCTTATTCCTGTGCGGATATAATCACGACCGACAGCTTCGGGCTGAACAGAGTCAAATATCACGGCGCGTATAAGCTTGCAGATGTTGCCGTTCAGGCTGTAAAAAATGCGCGCGCAGCGGG
Organism: uncultured Clostridia bacterium; assembly: GCA_947627235.1. Lineage (GTDB taxonomy): Bacteria > Bacillota > Clostridia > Oscillospirales > Ruminococcaceae > Faeciplasma. Next base: position 41,362 of record CANQVG010000002.1, read on the forward strand.
CAGAACGGTCTTTTTTGACGTAGGTCCTACCGGCGCTATGCTCGAACCGCTCGGTACGCTCTCATTTGATGAAGCGTATGATGCGTTTGCCGAGATAGCCGATATAACCAAGGACATTGTCGACGGTTACATCGCCGAGACTTTTTCCGACCTATACGAACTTAAAGCCTGCGTTCTCGCGCTCAAAGAGCACTCAGACAAACCGGTTTTTGCGACCGCGACCTTCGACTCGACCTGCCGCACTCTCACAGGTTCCACGCCCGAAATAGTCGCCAACACCCTTGAGGGTCTCGGCGTTGATGCGCTCGGCGTCAACTGTTCTCTGGGTCCGAAGGAGCTTATGCCGATAGTCGAGAGGCTTGTAAACTCCACAAACGTCCCGATAATAGTTCAGCCTAACCGCGGTTTGCCTGTTTTGGAGAACGGCAGAACCGTCTATAAGCTCGGCGTAGACGAATTTGACGAATATATCGAAAAGATGCTCGAAGCAGGAGTAAGTGTTATCGGCGGCTGCTGCGGCACCACCCCCGAGTTTATAAAGAGGATTTCCCGCTTTTCGGGGGCTGAGGTAAAAAAGCGCACGGTTGCGTCGAAAACGATTATAAATTCCGCAAACGTACTCGTTGAAATAGACGGCGTGAAGATATGCGGCGAGCGTCTAAATCCCACCGGAAAAAAGGCACTCAAAGAGGCGCTGATTTCGGAGAATTACGACTATCTCGTAGACGAAGCGCTTAAGCAGCAGGAAGCGGGCGCTCATCTATTGGACATAAACGTAGGTCTGCCGCAGCTTGATGAGAAAAAGGTGATGCCGGCAGTCGTAAAAAAGGTTCAGGAATACTGCGACCTGCCTTTGCAGATAGACTCGTCCGACGCCGCCGCGATAGAGGCTGGGGTGCGGCACGTCAACGGAATCCCGCTGATTAACAGCGTCAACGGCGAGGAAGAGGTGATGGCAAAGGTCTTTCCGATTGCAAAGAAATACGGCGCCGTGGTTTTGGGTCTTGCGATGGATAAAAACGGAGTCCCGCGGACGGCAGAGGGACGCTTTGAGATAGCGAAGCGCATCATTTCCCGCGCGGCTGATTTCGGTATCCAGCGCCATAAAATTATGATAGACACACTTGTTGTGACTGCTTCCGCCGAGCAGGCTCTCGTCAAGGAGACTCTTGAAGCGCTACGTCTCGTCGGTACGCTCGGAGTAAAAACTGCGCTCGGCGTGTCAAACGTTTCCTTCGGGCTGCCCAACCGACCGCTCCTGAACCGCACTTTTTTGGCTATGGCAATGACTTGCGGACTGAACATGCCGATTCTTAATCCTTTAGACGGTGAGATGACCGGTGCGGTTAAAGCGTTCGGCGTTCTCTCGGGCGATGATGAAAATTCAGAGAATTATATAGAAGCATACAAGGACTATACCCCGACGTCGCCGTCGGCAGTCATATCTGCTTCGCAAAAGGCGGAAAAGAACGCGTCGTCGCTCTACGACTGCGTAAAATCGGGTCTGAAAAACAAAGCCGAGGAGCTATGTGAACTCGAGCTTCTCAATAAAGACCCGCTTACGGTTGTCAACGATATTCTCATAAAGGCTCTGACTGAGGTCGGGGAGCTTTACGAGAGCGGAAAGCTTTTCCTGCCGCAGCTCGTTTCGGCGGCTGAGGCGGCGAAGGCGGCTTTTGCGGCGGTCGGCAGGCATATGCCTAAGGACGCCGAGCCGAAAGGCAAAGTAGTTCTTGCGACCGTAAAAGGCGACGTTCACGACATCGGAAAGAACATCGTCAAAGTAGTGCTTGAATCCTATGGATACAGAGTTATAGACCTCGGAAAGGACGTGCCGGCTGAGAGGGTAGTCGAAGCCTACGAGGAACACAAACCCATTGTTATAGGGCTTTCAGCGCTTATGACCACGACGGTCAGGGGTATGGAGGAGACGATAGCCGCTCTCAGGGCAGCGAACTGTACCGCAAAAATTTTTGTCGGGGGAGCGGTGCTCAACGCCGAAACCGCCGAGCGCATCGGTGCGGACTACTACACCCGCGACGCCCTCGAAATGGCAAAGCTGCTTGATAAGCTGTTTCCGACGTTGTAAATAAAAACCGAGCCGCTGCGGCTCGGTTTTTACTATAAATGGAATCGGAAAGCTTGCGTAACCGACGTTTGTGGCTTTACAGAATCATCATCGCGTCGCCGAAAGAGAAGAAGCGGTATTTTTCCTCCACGGCGATGCGGTAGGCGTTCATTGTCGTTTCATATCCAGCAAAAGCCGACACAAGCATTATCAGAGTACTTTCGGGCAGGTGGAAGTTGGTGATAAGCCCGTCTATTGCTCCGAACTTATATCCGGGATAGATGAAAATGTCGGTCGAGCCCTCGTCGGGGGCGATTTTCCCGAGCTTTTTCACGACGCTTTCGAGCGTTCTGCAAGACGTTGTCCCGACGGCTATTACCCGTCCGCCTTCTGCCTTGGTGCGGTTGATTATGTCGGCGGTCTTCTGCGGCAGGACGTAAAACTCGCTGTGCATCTTGTGTTCGGCGACGGATTCCTCCTTGACGGGTCTGAAAGTCCCGAGTCCGACGTGAAGCGTGACATACGCAATGTTTATTCCTCGGCCTTCGAGGTCGGCAAGCTGTTCTTTGGTGAAGTGAAGGCCTGCCGTCGGCGCGGCGGCGGAGCCGGTCTCACGGGAATACACCGTCTGGTACCGCTCTTTGTCTTCAAGCTTTTTTGTGATATAAGGCGGCAGGGGCATTTGCCCGATTTCGTCGAGCACCTCGAACAGGCTGCCGTCGCAATAAAACCTCGCGATGCGGTTGCCGTCTTCCATAACATCGAGTATTTCAGCTCTGAGTCTGCCGTTCCCGAACGTGAAAAATGTTCCGATTTTGGCTTTTTTCCCGGGACGGCAGAGTATTTCCCAGACGTTTTGCTCCTTTTGTTCAAGAAGCAGAAATTCGATGAAGCTTCCGTTTGATTCGCGTTCGCCGTAGATTCTCGCGGGCAGAACGCGCGAATCGTTCACTACAAGAGTGTCGCCTTTTTTGAGGTAATCGCATAGATTATAGAAGCGGTCGTGAGAAACCCCGCCGTTTTTGCGGTCTATAATCATAAGTCTCGAACTGTTGCGCGGCTCCACAGGCGTCTGCGCGATAAGCTCCTCAGGAAGCTCGTAATAAAAGTCGCTTTTTTTGAGATTGTTTAAATCAAGCATATTTTTGCTACTCCGAAAATTTGTTGACATATTTCTTTCAGTGTGATATTCTATATCTGTGTATGATTATATACCATCCGTAGGATTTTTTCAAGAGAGGAATTGACAGTATGAAAAATTATAATGTAGGAGTTATCGGCGCGACAGGTATGGTGGGTCAGCGCTTCGTCACGCTTTTGGCGGAGCATCCTTGGTTTAAAATCAAGGTACTGGCGGCTTCAGGGCGTTCTGCCGGCAAGACTTATCGCGAGGCGGTAGGCGCGAAGTGGGCTATGAAGACCCCCATACCCGAGAAAATAGGCGATATAATCGTCAGGGACGCCATCGCCGATATGGCTCAGATAGCCTCCGAGGTAGATTTTGTATTCTGCGCGGTCGATATGCCGTCCGAGGAGATAATCGCTCTTGAGGAGGGCTATGCAAAGTTAGAGTGTCCGGTTGTTTCAAACAACAAGGAGCACCGTCTCTATCCCGACGTCCCGATGCTCATTCCCGAGTGCAACTCCGAGCATCTTGCGGTCATCGAGACCCAGCGCAAACGTCTCGGCACAAAGCGCGGCTTTATCGCCGTCAAGCCCAACTGTTCGATTCAGAGCTATGTTCCTGCGCTTCACCCGCTCAAAGAATACGGCATCAGCGCGGTTCTCGCCTGCAACTATCAGGCGATTTCAGGCGCCGGCAAGACCTTTGAGACTTGGCCCGAGATGGTCGACAACCTCATACCTTTTATCAAGGGAGAGGAGCAGAAAAGCGAAATCGAGCCTATGAAGATCTGGGGCGAGGTCAAGGACGGCGTTATCGTTCCCGCCGAGAAGCCCCTGATAACCACGCAGTGTCTGCGCGTGCCAGTTTCCGACGGTCACACCTCGGCGGTCTTTGTAAAGTTCGAGCGCAAGCCCCTTAAAGAGGAGATAATCAAAGCTTGGAGCGAATATAAGGGCGAGCCGCAGCGCCTCGGACTTCCGTCGGCGCCGAAGCAGTTCCTCAACTACTTTGAGGACGATAACCGTCCGCAGGCTAAGCTCGACCGCGACCTCGAAGGCGGTATGGCAGTTTCTATCGGTCGTCTTCGCGAGGACTCTCTCTTTGACTACAAGTTTGTCTGCCTTTCGCACAACACGCTGCGCGGCGCGGCAGGTGGGGGAGTACTCGTAGCTGAGCTTCTGGCAGCAAAGGGCTATTTTGACTGATATAAGTGAAAAGGTGGGCGAAATTTTCTGGTTAGCTTTTTAAGACATAGTACATTTTAAGAAAGGCCGGATTTTTATGAAAAAACTGCTTTTTGAGGGTGCGGCGACCGCGATTGTGACGCCGTTTAACCCCGACGGAAGTATAAATTTTGAAAAATACGGCGAACTTATTGATTGGCAGATTGAAAGCGGCATTGACGCTATTGTCGCCGTCGGAACCACCGGGGAAAACGCCACCCTCACGGGCGAAGAACACCGCGAACTTATGCGATATGCCGTGAAGAGGGTAAACCATCGTGTTCCCGTGATTTGTTCTACCGGCTCTAACGACACCGCTTATGGCGCCGAAACCTCGAAAGCAGCCGAGGAGGCGGGCGCCGACGGTCTGCTATGGGTCACGCCCTACTACAACAAGACATCTCAGCACGGACTTATACGCCACTATGAGAAGATGCTTAAAAGCGTTTCGCTGCCTGTAATTCTCTATCATATCCCCGGGCGAACCGGTTTGACTGTAAAGGTCGAGACCTTTAAGGAGCTTTCAAAGCACCCGCAGATTGTCGGCGTAAAGGAAGCGAGCGGCAATATCTCCCAGGTCGCGGCTCTTATAGAAGCCTGCGGCGATGACCTGCCCGTCTACAGCGGCAACGACGACCAGATTCTGCCCACTATGGCGCTCGGCGCAAAGGGCGTAATTTCGGTGCTTTCCAACATTCTTCCGCGCGAGACCCACGACATCTGCCGACTTTGCCTTGACAACGATTTTGCCTCTGCGCGCGCTCTTATGCTTAAATATCTCGGACTTGCGAATAAGCTCTTTATCGACGTCAATCCCGTGCCGGTAAAAGAGGCTATGAATATGATGGGATTCGATGTCGGAGGCTGCCGTCTGCCGCTCTGCGAGATGACCGAGCGCGACCGATATGCACTGCGTGAGGCTCTTGTTAAGCACAATCTTGTAAAGTGATAGAGCTTTACATATAAAAACCGAACATATTTTTTAAGGAAGTGAAAGCTTTGACAAAGATAGTAATAAGCGGCGCTAACGGCAAGATGGGCAGGGCAGTTGCTGACGTGATATCGACCCGCGAAGACTGTAAGGTGATAGCCGGAATTGACCCCAATACCGTAAAGCTTTCTGACTTTACAGTGTATTCGTCGCCTTCCGAACTTCCCGAGGCGCCGGATGTTATTGTCGACTTTTCCCACCCCTGTGCGCTCGACGGACTTTTAGGCTATGCTCTCACAAACGGCGTTGCGCTTGTTCTCGCATCAACCGGCTATACACCGGAGCAGACCGAGAAGATTCGTTCGGCCTCGCTCCAGATACCGATTTTCTTTACCGCCAATATGTCGCTTGGGATAAATCTTCTGCGCGAGCTTGCGAAGAAAGCTGCTTCGGTTCTCGGCGACCAGTTTGACGTCGAGATAGTCGAGCGGCACCACAATCAGAAGCTCGACGCCCCGAGCGGTACCGCGCTGATGCTCGCAGATTCGATAAACGAGGCGCGCGACGGCAGATACAACTATGTCTACGACAGGCACAGCTACAGGCGCAAGCGCGAGCGCACTGAAATAGGGATTCACTCTGTTCGCGGGGGAACGATTGTCGGCGACCACGAAATTATATTTGCGGGTCGCGACGAGGTAATCACGCTCAGTCATTCGGCGGCTTCAAAGGAGGTATTTGCGGTCGGCGCTGTCAACGCTGCTGTCTTTATCAGCCGTAAAGCCGCAGGACTTTACAGTATGTCGGATATGATTTAAAGAAAGGAATGTTACCTATGGTCGGTGCAAAGAGAATATCGTCAATACTTCTTGTATTTTTCATTCTTGTGTCGCTTCTTTCCGGCTGCGGCTCGGAGTCCGAGTCCGGCATCTATTTGATGCGCGAGGGCTTAAAGGCGACTGACATCGTCGAAGAAATGGGTATGGGAATCAACCTCGGCAACACGTTCGAGGCTTATTACAGCGACGACGGCAACCTCTGCGGCTTTTCGCAGATAGTTGATGACGGCGAGTCTACCGACTACGAAACTTGCTGGGGCGCTGTTGAGACCACCCGCGAGATGATAGACGGCATAAAGGATTCAGGCTTTAAGACTTTGAGGATACCCGTTTTCTGGGGCAACGGTATGGCTGACGGCTCGGATTTCAAAATCAGCAAAAGGGTAATCGGCCGTGTGGAGCAGGTTGTCAAGTGGGCACTTGAAGACGGTCTTTATGTCGTCATAAATATGCACCACTACGATGAGCGGCTTATCATGTTTCTTGACCGCGAGGATGCTGTCGCGGCGGCGGGAAAGGTCTGGACGCAGGTCGCAGAGCATTTCAGGGATTACGGCGACCACCTCATATTTGAGGGATATAACGAGTATCTTGGCGGCGTAAAGGACGGCACTTCCGCCTCAGACGCCGAAAAGTTTGACTACTGCAACGAAATGAACCAGATTTTTGTCGACTCCGTGCGCGCAACTGGCGGCAACAATTCCGAGCGCATACTCATAGCTTCCGGCTTTAACACGAATATCGACAAGACTTCGAGCGACGGCTTTAAGATGCCGGAAGATTCCGCCGAGGATAAGCTGATGGTTTCGGTGCATTATATCGACAACGCGATGTACTGGTCGAATCAGATAGGCAGCGAAAACTGGCACGACTATTCGGTGTCGCAGTGCGATCTTCTCAAAAAGCGTTTTACCGCCGAGGGCATACCAGTTTTCGTGGGCGAGTGTACCGGCAGTTACGACGGCAGAATGGTGAGCGACCCGAAATACGGGTCTTCACAGGACTGCGTTCGCGAGCTGATACGGTTAGCTAAGGAGGATTACGGTTTTATCCCCGTCATCTGGGATACACACAACAGTGATGGCAGTTCTTTCTACAATCGCATCAAATGCGAGATTTCGGACAGCGAAAACGCTGAAACTATAAAAAAGTACGGAAATTAACACGGTCAGGCAAAGCTCTGCACTATATATGAAAAACAAAAAAGCGGTCAGAAGACCGCTTTTTTTGCTATTTTCCGCTTTCGCCGTAGTTTGAAAGCACCCTTGCCGAGGGGTCGTTTACGTTGCAGCCCTCCCAGTCCTTATTCGGCATCCAGAAGCCGACTATCATCTGCGACTGGTTCGGGTAATACTTCTCAAAAATTTCGCGGTAGAGGAGCGACTCCTTTGTAAACGGCTTTGCGTGGTCGTATTTCTGCGATTTTTCCTCAAATTCGGCGTCGCTGTAAAGGCTTTCGGCATATTCTTTCAGGTAGTCCACCATAGAGTGACCGACCGCGTCGGAAAAAGCTGCCTTTTCGCGGTAGAGAATGTCGTGCGGGAGATAGCCGCCGCTCTCAAACGCCTTTCTGAGCAGATATTTTCCCTTGCTATATTTGTTGAGCTTCAGCTCGGGATTTACCGACATCACGTACTCTACAAAGTCGAGGTCGCCGAAAGGCACCCGGGCTTCGAGCGAGTTGACCGAGATGCAGCGATCGGCTCTGAGGACGTCGTACATATGAAGCTCGCGGACGCGCTTTTCGGCTTCTTTCTGGAAAGCTTCCGCGGAGGGCGCGAAGTCGGTGTATTTATAGCCGAAAAGCTCATCGGATATCTCGCCTGTGAGGATAACCCGTATATCAGTCTGTTCGTGAATGGCCTTACAGACGAGATACATTCCTATACTCGCGCGGACCGTTGTTATGTCAAAGGTTCCGAGAAGCTCTATGACCCTTTCAAGCGATGCAATTACGTCGTCTTTTGAGATGATGACCTCGGTGTGGTCGCTGCCGATGTAATTGGCAACCTGACGCGCGTATTTAAGGTCTATAGCGTCTCCGCTCATACCTATTGAAAACGTCTTTATTGGCACGTCCGACGCCCTCTGCGCCACGGCGCATACAAGCGAGCTGTCGAGCCCGCCGCTCAGCAGGTACCCGACCTTTGCGTCGGAGACAAGCCGCTTTTCGATTCCCTTTTTAAGCAGGTCGTGAATTTTTCGGGTGACTTCTTCAATGCCGTCGGGGGAGTAGGAATCGGCGCGGGCGATGTCGCGGTAGCGGATAAACTCGCCGTTTTTGTAGTAGTGTCCGGGAGGAAATGGCAGGATTTTGTCGCAAAGACCTATGAGGTTTTTCGGTTCGCTCGCAAAGGCGATGTTCCCGTCGGCTTTGAAGCCGTAGTAGAGCGGACGGATACCTATGGGGTCGCGTGCGGCGATAAATTCGCCCGTCTTTCCGTCGAAAAGTATAAGGGCAAATTCAGCGTCGAGCATACTGAACATATCGGTGCCGTATTCAAAATACATCGGCAGCAGGATTTCGCAGTCGGAGCCGCTTCTGAAGCTGTACTTTTTGCTAAGCTTTTCCTTTATTTTTTCAAAACCGTATATCTCGCCGTTGCAGACGATATAGCTTCCGTTGCGTTCAAAGGGCTGCATGCCCTCCGGTGTCAGTCCCATTATGGCGAGGCGGTGGAAGCCCAGAAGCCCATTGCCGGTGTCGACTATGCGGCTGTCGTCGGGACCGCGCGATTTTGTTCTCTGAAATCCCGCCTTAAAAAGTCCGATGTCGGTTTCGCCGCAGCAGCCCATTATTGAGCACATATGTATCTGTCCTTTCGATTTTCCGATTAGAAGGAATCCTGTGAGGATTAAAAGTTTTCGTCTGCCTTTTAAAGCTATAAATCCGGCTTCTGCCGATGTGTCATTCTACGTCTTGCAGGGCGTCGTAGCCCTCTTCGCCGGTTCTCACCTTTACGACGTTCTCAACGTCGTATACGAATATCTTGCCGTCTCCGATGTGGCCGGTGTACAGCACCTTTTTGGCGGTCTCGATTACCGTTCTGACGGGTATCTTTGAGACTACTATGTCGACCTGAACCTTAGGCAGCAGGTTTGTCTCTACGGGAACGCCGCGGTAGTATTCCGGTTTGCCTTTCTGGGCGCCGAAGCCCATAACGTGCGAGACGGTCATACCGGTGATGCCGAGTTTGGACATAGCGGTTTTGAGAGCGTCGAATTTCGCTTCCTTGCAGATGATTTCAACCTTTGTAAACTTTGGAGAATCGCCCGCAAAGGTGGGCATCTTTCTGACTGGAACAGCCTCCGCCTCGGGGACGTCTCCGCTGACGACAGACGGGGCTTCGTAGTCGCCGTATGAGGTAAACTTATCAACTGCGGGCATAAAGTCGGGGTAAGCCGAGGGAAGACCATGTTCGGGAATATCGAGACCCATAATTTCCTCGTCGGCGGTGACTCTTATTCCGTGGAACTTCTTGATGAACGCGAAGAAAATCACCATCATTACCGCCGCATATGAAGCTACGCTTACAAATCCGAGGAGCTGAAGCCCAAGCTGTTTGAATTCTCCGGTGTAGAAGAGACCGCGCAGACCGGCAGGGGCGTCGGGGTTGGAAAGAAGTCCTACGGCTATCGTTCCCCAGATGCCGTTTGCCATATGGACGCCTACCGCACCGACGGGGTCGTCGATGTGGAGTTTGAGGTCGAGCGTTTCAACCACGACAACAACGAGTATGCCCGAAACAAGACCGACTACAGAAGCTCCTATGGCGTCCATAGAATCGCAGCCGGCGGTTATGCCTACAAGTCCCGCGAGGGAGGCGTTAAGGCACATCGAAACGTCCGGTTTGCCGTTTTTTATCCAAGTGAAAATCATAGTAGTGCAGGTCGCGACGGAGGGGGCTACGGTAGTTGTGAGGAAGATTGAGGCGAGTTCGCTCACGCTTGTCGCGGCGGCGCCGTTAAAGCCGTACCAGCCGAGCCAGAGAATGAATACGCCGAGTGCGCCGAGGGTTATTGAGTGACCGGGAATGGCGTTTACCTTGACAACCTTGCCGTCCTTGTCGCGGACGTATTTGCCGATTCTCGGACCGAGGAATATCGCGCCGACGAGGGCAGCGATGCCGCCGACCATATGAATTGCGCAGGAGCCTGCGTAGTCGTGGAAGCCGAGCTGAGAGAGCCAGCCGCCGCCCCATATCCAGTGTGCCTCAATGGGGTAGACTACGAGAGAAATTATCGCGCTGTATATGCAGTATGCCGAGAACTTTGTTCTCTCCGCCATAGCTCCCGAGACTATAGTCGCGGTAGTGGCGCAGAAAACGAGGTTGAATACGAATGTCGAAGCGCCGGTGAAGCCATCGGCGGGGGAGGCGATGAACTCCTTGAAGTTGGTAAACAGGTCCATATTCGGAAGACCTATAAGCCCGAAGAGAGTATCTTCACCCATCATAAGAGTGTAGCCGAGGAGCGAAAAGACCACGGTGCCGATACAGAAGTCCATAAGGTTTTTCATTATTATGTTGCCGGCGTTTTTGGCTCTTGTGAAGCCGGTTTCGACCATTGCGAAGCCCGCCTGCATCCAGAAAACAAGTGCGGCGCCTATGAGGTACCAGAATTCTACTGTCATAAATTTCACCTTTCTTGAAATAAGAAGTGTATATCTATAACCAGCTCCAGAGCCTGACCCCACGGTCTGCCGCTTGCCCGCAAAGGACGCTTAGTAATTAAGATATTCAGTTTTTAGGCAGACGTCGGCAACATTTTCCGACGCCTGCCGTCGGTTTTTATGTGGGGTTATCTTACCCCGAACAGAAGCTCGCCGTATGTCGGATATTTCCAGTATTTCTCCGATGTCATGGTTTCCGCTTCGTCGGCGGGGGCGCGCAGGGCGTCCATTCTCGGAAGAATCTCGTCGCGTATGAAGAAGGAAGCCTTTTCCACGTCCTCAATGGTCTTATATTCCGAAATCTTAGCTTCGAGGTCGTCGGTTGCGGCGTCTATCTTTTCGAGGAGCGCCGAAAGCTTTTCGATTATCTTCTTCTCGTAGTTGTAGGGTACGCCTATGCCCATCTTCTTGTATGCCGCTTCCGAGAGGTCGGCTATGTATTCGTCGATAGAGGGCATAATCATCTTTCTCGACATCTCTGCCATAGTTTTTGCCTCGATGTTTACGGTCTTGACATAGTTTTCAAGCATTATCTCGCAGCGCGACTTAAGCTCCGCTTCCGAGTATACTTTATGTGCGGTGAGCATATCCACGTTCTTTTTGTCAAGCAGGTGAGGCATAGCGTCGGGAGTGGTGCGAAGGTTCATAAGACCTCTCACTTTTGTAGCTTCCTCTATCCAGCTTTCGTCGTAGCCGTTGCCGTTGAAGATGATTCTCTTGTGTTCTCTTATGGTACGGCGAATCATATCGTGGAGTGCCGAGTTGAAATCCTCAGCCTTTTCAAGCTCGTCGGCGAACTGCTTCAGGCTCTCCGCGACGGCGGAGTTGAGCATAATGTTCGCGCAGGCGATAGAGTTGGAGGAGCCGAGCATACGGAACTCGAACTTGTTGCCGGTAAAGGCGAAAGGCGAGGTGCGGTTGCGGTCGGTGTTATCGCGCTGGAAGCGAGGCAAAACGTGTACGCCGAGCTTCATAGTTGTTTTTTCGGAGCCGCCGTAGGGTGTGTCGCTCTCAATGGCGTCGAGAACGGCCTGTAGCTCGTCGCCGAGGAACATCGAGACAACTGCCGGAGGCGCTTCGTTCGCACCGAGACGGTGGTCGTTGCCCGCGGTGGCAACTGCGAGTCTCAACAGATCCTGATAATCGTCTACCGCCTTGATGACCGCCACAAGGAACAGCAGGAACTGTGCGTTTTCGTAGGGGGTCTCGCCGGGAGCGAGGAGGTTTACGCCGGTGTCGGTCGAAATCGACCAGTTATTGTGCTTGCCGCTTCCGTTCACTCCGGCAAACGGCTTTTCGTGGAGCAGGCATACAAGACCGTGTTTTGCCGCGACCTTCTGCATAATTTCCATAGTGAGCTGGTTGTGGTCGGTGGCGATGTTGGTGGTCGAGTAGATGGGAGCAAGCTCGTGCTGAGCCGGCGCGACTTCGTTGTGCTCGGTCTTAGCAAGGATTCCGAGCTTCCAAAGCTCGTCGTTTAGCTCTGCCATATAGGCCGCGACTCTCGGCTTGATTACGCCGAAGTAGTGGTCGTCAAGCTCCTGACCCTTAGGCGGCATCGCGCCGAAAAGCGTTCTGCCGGTGTATATGAGGTCTGGACGGCGGTCATACAGCTCCTTGTCAACAAGGAAATACTCCTGCTCCGGACCTACGGAGGTCTTCACGCATTTTACGTCGTCATTGCCGAAGAGCCTGAGAATTCTGAGCGCCTGCTTGTTGAGTGCCTCCATCGAGCGCAGAAGCGGAGTCTTCTTGTCGAGAGCCTCGCCGCCGTATGAGCAGAAAGCTGTCGGGATGCAGAGCGTTTTGCCCTTGATGAACGCATAGGAAGTGGGGTCCCAAGCGGTGTAGCCTCTTGCCTCAAAGGTGGCTCTCAGCCCTCCAGACGGAAAGCTTGAGGCGTCCGGCTCGCCTTTGATCAGCTCTTTGCCGGAAAATTCCATTATCACCCTGCCGTCGGGCGAAGGGGAGATAAAGCTGTCGTGTTTTTCGGCTGTGATGCCGGTAAGCGGCTGGAACCAGTGGGTGTAGTGAGTGGCGCCTTTTGAGACCGCCCAGTCCTTCATAGCCTCCGCGACGGCGTTGGCTACCGAAATGTCGAGCCGTGCGCCCTCATCAATAGTCTTTTTCAGAGACTTGTAGACCGAGGCGGAAAGCGTCGCTTTCATAACTCTGTCGTCAAATACCATGCTGCCGAAGTAATCCGTAACGTTTGCCATAATCTTCTTCTCCTGTCCTGTAAGATTTGATAAACAAAAAAGAAAGACGCCGTCGGGAAACGTATCCCGAAGACGTCTTTGCCTTCAACGTTTGCCATTCTACACCCTTTTTGCCCATTTGTCAATACCAAAACTTCATTTTTTTATAATTATTTTTGAATTTGCAGCGAATTGTTAAAATTTTTGCAGGACTACGGTGTATGTTGATTCATTTTTGTGCAAAATTTTCTCTGAATCCGATTGACATTTTTATTATTGTATGTTAGAATACGTAAAGTGACAATTCAAAGTGAGCAACGGCGTTCACTCGTTAGGGGCATCTGTGTCCTTTTGCGGGTGGCGTTTATTTTTTTATGAAAGGATATGATGGTATGCGGGATTGTCCCAACGACAATTTAAAAGAGGGCGCGGTGAGAATACCCTCCGGCTGCGCCATTTCCGCCGCGATATCCCGCGACGGCAGAAAGTTCACCGGAGAGGGAATTATCAAAAGTATGATACCTATGCATGACCGTTCCAACGGTCTCGGAGGAGGTTTTGCCGCCTACGGTATCTATCCCGACTACAAGGATTATTATGCGCTCCACATTTTTTACGACGACAACGAAAGCCGTTTTGACTGCGAAAAATATCTTGCGGAGAGATTTGAAATAGTCCGCAGCGAGATAATCCCGACCCGCAAGATGCCCGAGATAACCGACTGTCCGCTTATATGGCGCTATTTTGCTGTTCCCGAGCACAACCGGCTCAACGCCTCGCAGCTCACACCGGACGAATACGTCGCCCGTGCGGTGACGGGGATAAACGCCGGACTTAAGGGCGCATATGTCTTTTCGAGCGGCAAGAATATGGGCGCGTTCAAGGCGGTAGGTTTTCCGGAGGACGTCGGCAGGTTCTATAAGCTCGACGAATACGAGGCTTATCTCTGGACGGCTCACGGCAGATATCCTACAAACACCCCCGGATGGTGGGGCGGCGCCCACCCGTTTGCGCTGCTCAATTATTCGATAGTACATAACGGCGAGATTTCTTCATACGACGCCAACCGCAGGTTTATAGAGATGTTCGGCTACCGCTGCACTCTTCAGACCGATACCGAGGTCATCACGTATATTGCCGACTATCTGCTGAGAAAGCAGGGTCTTACCCTTGAGGAGACGGCCTCTGTTATCGCAGCGCCGTTCTGGTCGACGATAGCGAAAAAGCCTCCCGAGGAGGCGGAAAAGCTCAAATTCCTGCGAACCGTCTATCCGAACCTGCTCATCACCGGACCTTTCTCGATAATACTCGGCTTCGAGGGAGGAATGATGGCTCTTAACGACCGTTTAAAGCTGCGCTCTATGGTCGTCGGTGAAAAAGACGATATGGTTTACGCAGCGAGCGAGGAGGCTGCCATCAGGGTGATGGAGCCTGAGCTTTCAAAGCTTTACGCCCCTGCGGGCGGCGAGCCGGTAATTGTTAAGGTAAAGGAGGGCGCGTTTTAATGGGAATTGAATATATTTATCCCGAGTTTGAGGTCGTCAGAAACGATTCAAGGTGCATAAGGTGCCGCGTCTGCGAGCGCCAGTGTGCAAACTGCGTCCACAGCTACGATCCCGACGGCGACGTTATGCTCAGCGACGAGACAAAGTGTGTCGACTGTCAGCGCTGCGTGGCGCTCTGTCCGACAAGAGCGCTCAAAATTGTCAAGAGCGACTGCGCTCTGCGTCCCAATGCCAACTGGGGTCAGGACACGGTAAAGGAAATATACAAGCAGGCGTCAAGCGGCGGCGTTCTGCTGTCTTCTATGGGCAATCCCAACCCGCTCCCCGTATACTGGGACAGAATCCTGATAAATGCCTCGCAGGTCACGAACCCGTCGATTGACCCGCTCAGAGAGCCTATGGAGACCAAAGTTTTCCTCGGAAAAAAGCCGTCGGAGATAAGAAGGGACGAAAACGGAAGGCTCATAACTAAGCTTGACCCTCAGCTCGAGCTTTCGATGCCGGTTATGTTTTCGGCGATGAGTTACGGTTCGATAAGCTATAACGCACACGAGAGTCTTGCACGCGCCGCAACTCAGCTCGGGCTTTTCTACAACACCGGCGAGGGCGGTCTTCACGAGGACTTCTATAAATACGGACCGAATACGATAGTTCAGGTAGCGTCCGGACGATTCGGCGTTCACGAGGGATATCTCAAGGCGGGAGCCGCGATTGAGATAAAAATGGGGCAGGGTGCGAAGCCGGGTATAGGCGGGCATCTTCCGGGTGCAAAGATAGTCGGCGATGTCTCCCGCACAAGAATGATTCCCGAGGGTTCGGACGCTATCTCTCCCGCGCCTCATCACGATATTTACTCGATAGAGGACCTCAGACAGCTCGTCTACTCTCTCAAGGAGGCGACGGAATACAAAAAGCCGATAATCGTCAAGGTTGCGGCGGTGCATAACATCGCGGCAATAGCGTCGGGAATCGCGCGCTCAGGCGCCGATATAATCGCAATTGACGGTTTCAGAGGAGGAACCGGAGCGGCTCCTACGAGAATCAGAGATAACGTCGGAATACCGATAGAGCTTGCTCTCGCTTCGGTGGACAAGAGGCTCCGCGACGAGGGCATACGTGGAAACGTAAGTCTTGTAGTCGGCGGCTCGATACGTTCGGCAGCGGACGTTGTAAAGGCTGTAGCGCTCGGAGCCGACGCCTGTTACATAGCGACTGCTGCGCTTCTGGCTCTCGGATGTCATCTTTGCCGCACATGTCAGACCGGCAAGTGCAACTGGGGAATAGCTACGCAGCGTCCGGAGCTTGTGAAGCGTCTGAATCCCGACATCGGCAGCGAGCGGCTTGTCAACCTTATGACCGCATGGCGTCACGAGATAATGGAGCTTATGGGCGGAATGGGCATAAATTCCATAGAGGCGCTCAGGGGAAACAGGCTTATGCTCAGAGGCGTGAATATGACGGAAAAGGAGTTGGAGATACTCGGTATCTCCCACGCGGGTGAATGATATGAAAAGGGTTTATGTAAACGAAAAATGGTGCCTTGGGTGCCGTCTCTGCGAATATAACTGCGCCTATGCCAATTCCGGCGAAAGCAGTATGATAAAGGCGCTGCGCAAAAAGGCGATTCGTCCGAACATTACCGTCGAGGAGGACGGAGATATTAACTTTGCCGTATCATGCCGACACTGCCGTGACCCCATATGCGTAAAAAGCTGCATTTCAGGCGCGCTTTCAATTAAGGACGGCGCGGTAGTGGTTGACCACGACAAATGCGTAGGCTGCCTGACATGCGTTCTTGTCTGCCCCTACGGCTGCATACGCGAGGGTGAGGGCGGCGCCGTGCAGAAATGCGAGCTTTGCCTCAACAATTCCTTCGGAGAACCTGCCTGCGTGAAGGGCTGCCCCAACAGGGCGATAGTTTTTGAGGAGAGGTGAGCGGTTTGAAACAATATCTGATTATAGGCAACGGTGCGGCGGCAGTCGGCGCGATAGAGGGTATACGCTCGGTCGACAAAAACGGCGAAATAACCGTTATTTCCCGCGAAAATCATCATGTCTATGCCCGTCCGCTGATTTCCTACTATCTTGAGGGGAAGACCGACCTTAAGCACATACTTTACCGCCCCTCTGACTTCTATGAGAAAAACTCGGTAAACGTGCTTTACGGCGAGGAGGCGGTTTCGGTAGATCCCGACGGGAAAACCGTCGCGCTGAAGAGCGGCAAGAAGCTCGGGTACGACTCGCTCTGTGTTGCGGCAGGGTCGGCTCCGTTCGTACCGCCTACGGAGGGGCTCGGCAGCGTTCCGTCGGTTCACAGCTTTATGACGCTTGACGACGCCGAGACGCTGAAATCAAGTCTCACGCCCGATTCAAGGGTTCTGATAGTGGGCGCGGGGCTTATAGGTCTTAAGTGTGCGGAGGGTATACTCGGGCTCTGCAAAGAGATAACCGTCTGCGACCTCGCGCCGAGGGTGCTTTCGAGCATACTCGATTCCGACTGCGCTGCGATAATGCAGACTCACCTTGAAAAAATGGGAATAAAATTCCTGCTCGGCGACACAGTTGAAAAATTCGACGGAAGCACTGCGCATATGAAAAGCGGCTGTAAGGTTGGTTTCGACGTTTTGGTCATGGCAGTCGGTGTGAGGGCGAATATATCGCTTGTAAAGGAGATCGGCGGTGAGTGCGGCAGGGGAATTTCGGTAAACGAAAAAATGCAGACCACACTTTCAGATATTTACGCCGCGGGCGACTGCACCGAATCCTTTGACATCACCTCCGGCACCCGCAGGGTTATGGCAATAATGCCGCTTGCTTATATGCAGGGACACTGTGCCGGAGTGAATATGGCAGGAGGCACGGAGAGCATAGAAAACGCCCTGCCTATGAATTCTATAGGCTTTGCGGGACTTCATTGCTTGACGGCGGGAAGCTATGACGGCGAATGTTACGAGGAACGCTTTGAAGACGGAATCAAGCGGCTTTACGTCAAGGACAATCTGCTCAACGGCTTCATTCTCATCGGCAAAATCGACCGTGCGGGAATATATACAAGCCTCATAAGGAACAGAACTCCGCTCGACACGGTGGACTTTGAGCTTTTAAAGAAGTTTCCCGCGCTCGCGCCATTCGGCAGGACATATCGGAGCGAAAAACTCGGAGGTGAAGTATGATGGCTGAAAATAAAATCAGGGTTATCGACGCAGAAAATCTTGAATTTTCGGAATTAAATGCTATAATAAGAGAATCAGGCGACTGCGAGATAAAAAACTGTCTCGGTCAGAGGTTCATAGCCGCCGGTATGAGCTATCGCAATATCAGAATCAGCGGCACTCCGGGCAACGCTCTCGGCGCATATCTCAACGGCGGAACCGTTGAGGTCTTCGGCAACGCGCAGGACGCCGTCGGCGACACTATGAACGACGGAAGAATCATCATTCACGGCTCTATAGGAGACGCGGCGGGATATGCTATGCGCGGAGGCGAGATTTTTGTCAGGACCGACGCCGGCTACCGTGCGGGAATACATATGAAAGCCTATAAAGACAAGATTCCCGTAATGGTGATAGGCGGTAGGACCGGAAGCTTTCTCGGGGAGTATCAGGCGGGCGGGCTTATTATAGTTCTCGGCCTGAATCGCGGCGACAAGCCCATTGTCGGCAACTTTCCCTGCACCGGTATGCACGGTGGAAAGCTGTTTTTAAGGTCAAACTGCGAGGGTATTACTTTCCCGAAGCAGGTTACTGCGCGTCCGGCGGAACCTCAGGATGTAAACGAAATCGAGAAATATGTAAGACGTTACTGTGAGATTTACGGAGAGGATTTTGATAAGCTCATCTCGTCGGACTACACCGTAGTCACGCCCGACAGCAAGAACCCCTACAAGCAGATGTATGTTCAGAATTAAAGGAAGGAAGAACGCTATGATTTACACGCCCGAGGAGACCATTCAATATGTCGCGGAGGAGGACGTAAAGTTTATACGTCTCGCTTTTACAGATGTTTTCGGCACGCAGAAAAACATTTCGGTTATGCCGGGAGAGCTTGAGCGCGCCTTTAAATACGGCATCGCCATAGACGCTTCCGCGATAGCCGGTTTCGGAGGCGTAGTTCGTTCCGACCTCTTTTTACATCCCGACCCCTCTACGCTCGCCATACTGCCTTGGAGACCCGAACACGGCAGGGTTGTCAGAATGTTCTGCACGATAACCTATCCCGATGGCAGGGAGTTTGCGCCCGACACAAGAAGTCTTCTCAAAAAGGCGGTAGAGCTTGCCGAGGCGGAGGGCTACAGCTTTTATATCGGCTCCGAGACGGAGTTTTACCTCTTTAACCGCGACGAGAACGGCAATCCTACTTCTGTTCCATACGATCAGGCAGGGTATATGGACATCGCTCCCGCTGACAAGGGCGAAAACGTGAGGCGCGAAATATGTCTCGACCTCGAGCGTATGGGCATTATCCCCGAAAGCTCTCACCACGCCGAGGGACCCGGTCAGAATGAGATTGATTTCAGACGTTCCGACCCTCTTACCGCCGCCGACAACGCGGTTACTTTCCGCTCGGTGGTCAGTACCATCGCGGCGAGGAACGGTCTTTACGCCGACTTTTCGCCGAAGCCCATCAAGAACAAGCCGGGCAACGGCTTCCATATCAAGATATCCGTCGCCAATAACGCGAGAGGCGAGCTTTTGCCGCGCGTCATCGCCGGAATCCTCAGGCGCATACCCGATATTACCCTTTTCCTCAATACCTCCGAGGAGTCGTATCTGCGGCTCGGCGCGCATAAAGCGCCGAAATACATTACATGGTCGAGCGAAAACCGCTCGCAGCTCATAAGAATCCCCGCGCCGACAGGCGAATCCGACGATCTCAGAGCCGCCGAGCTAAGGTCGCCCGACCCGCTTGCCAATCCGTATCTTGCTTTCGCGCTGCTTATTCTCGCGGGGCTTGAGGGACTCAAGAACGATGCCGTTCTGCCGCTTCCCGCAGATATCGACCTTTATACCGCCGACGAGAAGACGCTCAGCGGTTTCAAAGCGCTTCCCCACGACCTTGAGGAAGCCGTCCGTGCTGCGCGTTCGAGCGATTTTATCGGGAAATATCTTCCCGCCCAGATAACCGACTGCTACTGTTCAAAGCGCTGAGCGTGTCCGCAAGCGTATTCCTTATCGAGGAGGGTAGAGCCTTGAGTTCAAAAGAACAGGTTTACAGTGTTCTTATAGTTTCAAATTCCGAAAAGTTCAACACTTCGCTTCAAAACGCTCTTCCCGCCGGGAAGTATCTGCCGGTGAGGGTAGTGTCGGGTGTGGGCGCGGCAAGGCGTGAGCTTTTGGAGCGCAGCTACGATATCGTTATAATAAACACACCGCTTCCCGACGACTACGGAACCCGTCTCGCGATAGACCTTTCAAGTGAAATAGGCATCGGGGTAATGCTTTTTGTGAAAAGCGAAAACTTCGACGATGTATACAGTCAGGTGACCGAATACGGTGTCCTTACGGTTTCAAAGCCGGCGAGCGGGCAGATAGTTCTGCAATCAATGCTGCTTTTGTGCGCCACCCGTGAAAGGCTCCGCAGAATGGAGCGCAAGGCGGCCTCGCTGGAGGAAAAAATGGAGGAGATAAGGCTTGTCAACCGTGCCAAATGGGCGCTCATCAACGAATTTGGAATGAATGAGGCTGAGGCGCACAAATATATAGAGCGCAAGGCGATGAACGGCTGCATCACTAAAATGAAAGCAGCCGAGGAGATAATCGAGAAGTATAAATAAAGGGAGGATAAAAGATGGAAACAAAATATATTTTCGTTACCGGAGGAGTTGTTTCGGGGCTTGGCAAGGGTATAACCGCCGCTTCTTTGGGAAGGCTTCTGAAAGCGAGAGGGCTTAAGGTTGCCGCGCAGAAGCTCGACCCATATATCAACGTCGACCCGGGGACGATGAGCCCCTATCAGCACGGCGAAGTATATGTCACTGAGGACGGCGCCGAAACCGACCTCGATCTCGGTCATTACGAGCGCTTTATAGACGAAAACCTCAATAAGTATTCCAATCTCACCACCGGTAAGGTCTACTGGAACGTCCTCAATAAGGAGCGCCGCGGCGAATACCTCGGTTCAACGGTTCAGGTAATACCGCACATCACCAATGAAATCAAAGAATTTGTCTACCGTGTCGGAAGAAAGACCAACGCCGACGTAGTCATCACCGAAATCGGCGGAACCATAGGCGATATCGAGTCTCAGCCGTTTTTGGAGGCGGTAAGGCAGATTTCGCTCGAGGTCGGCAGGGAGAACAGCCTGTTTATACATGTCACACTTGTGCCTTTCCTTCGCGGCTCGGACGAGCATAAATCCAAGCCGACGCAGCATTCTGTCAAGGAGCTTCAGGGACTCGGCGTCAACCCGAATATAATCGTTCTCAGGTGCGACGAGCCGCTCGAGGCGTCCATATTCAATAAAATAGCGATGTTCTGCAACGTCAAACCCGACTGCGTCATAGAGAACATCACTCTTCCGCACCTCTACGAGGCACCGCTTATGCTCGAAAAGAACAACTTTTCGGGAGTCGTCTGCCGTGAGCTCGGAATTAACGCCCCCGAGCCCGACCTCAGGGAATGGACTGAAATGGTCGAGCGGATAAAGAGTCTCAAAAAGCCGGTCACGATAGGTCTTGTCGGAAAATACATACAGCTCCACGACGCATATCTTTCTGTTGCGGAGGCGCTGCGTCATGCAGGCTTTGCGGTCGGCGCGGAGGTTGAAATCGAGTGGATAGATTCCGAGACACTCACCGAGGAGAGCTATAAGGCGCGCCTTGCGCCGCTCGACGGTATCATCGTCCCGGGCGGATTCGGCAACAGGGGCATTGAGGGAATGATTTTGGCTGCAAAATTCGCGCGCGAAAACGGCACACCGTATTTCGGAATTTGTCTCGGAATGCAGATAGCGGTCATAGAGTATGCAAGAAACGTCCTTGGGATCGCGGACGCAAATTCCGGTGAATTTGACGAGCTCTGCAAGAACAAGGTCATAGACTTTATGCCGGGGCAGAGCGACTCTATCGACAAGGGCGGAACGCTTAGGCTCGGCAGCTATCCCTGCGTGATAAAGGAAGGTACGGCAATGGAACGCTGCTACGGTACCCTTGAGATTTCCGAGCGCCACCGCCACCGTTACGAGTTCAACAACGACTACCGCGATATAATGGAGAAGGCGGGACTCACTCTAAGCGGACGCTCTCCCGACGGCAGGCTCATCGAGACGGTGGAGCTTACCGACCGTGATTTTCATATCGGAGTGCAGTATCACCCCGAATTTAAGTCCCGTCCGAACAAGCCTCACCCGCTGTTCAAAGGTTTCATAGAAGCGGCTCTCAGGCACAGCGAAAACAAATGATTTAACGGAGGAACGGTTGATATGAACGTCAGACTTTACAATGAGCTTCAGAAAGCCGTCGAGCACATCGGACCCGAATGGAAAATGCAGAATAATTTTGACGACCGCAGAAGCCGCTTCATCTACAGTGTGAACACCTATGACGAGGTAGTGGAGCAGTCGGAGACGCTGGGCGTAGACACGCGTTACGCGCTGCACCGCTGGTATAACTACAAAACCTTCAAAGAGTGCGAACGGCTGTTTGCGGTTTACGGCGCTGTCAGGGAGCGCAACAGTACCCATCACTCGATTGATTTTTACATTCTCGGCGAACACTTTGACCTAAAACTGACAGTTTACCCTGCAAAGCTTTCATATCATCCATACGATCTCACAACCCGCGGCGGCAAGAACAGAATGATTCAGTGGCTTTACGAGCATCAGTCGCAGGACGGCAGAAAGCACCTTGACAACCGTCTGTTTATCGTCTGCGACGGCGGCAGTTCCTATGAAAGTCTGAGGCTCAAGTCCGACTTCGAGCGGATAGAGCAGGGGATAAAGAAATATATGGAGTATGTGAAGCTCCACGGCTTCAATTACGTCGACATCACCGATAATGATATAATCTATTCCGTAGTGAGCGACATCATATACATCAAAAGTGACAATTAAAAAGCAAAAGGCTTCCTTTAAAGAAGCCTTTTATTTTACAGACTTTGACATATACCTGATTTAAAATCTGGTTTTTGCGAATCTGTCATAACGCCCACTCGGCGCAAAAAACGGTGTTGAAAACTATCAAAATGGACCATTTCGCAGTTTTCGGACTGCTTTTCTAAAAAATCGCTTGACTTTACGACTTTAACGGCGTACAATATAAAATAACAAATATTAGGGGTACTGTATGGTGAATTCGCGTTTTTATTACTTTTATTATAAAATCCGAGCAGCCGAGAGAATTATTTATGTTTTCTCCACTGCTTATTCGCTATGAATATCCGAGTGGAGTATTTTTTTAAAACGGAGCAGAGGATTATGAACAAGCTTGAAAGAGCAAGAAAAAAAATCAACAGCGTCGATAAGGAGATAGCCAAGCTCTGGGTAGAGCGAATGGAGGCTGTGCGCGAGGTGTCGGAATATAAGCGCGAAAACGGGCTTCAGGTGCTCGACACTTCGCGCGAGTCCGAGCTTATGAGCCGCAATCTCGGATACGTTCCCGAGGAGCTTCGCAGCTATTATACCGAGTTCTTAAACGGAACCCTTGAGTCTTCAAAGCGGTATCAGCGCGAGCTTTCCGTTAAATCCGAGGATTCTCTCACTGTAAACCTCGGCGACCGCAGCTACGACATTATTATCCGCCGCGGCTCTCTTGCCGACGCGGGAAAATATATGAATCTTCAAAGAAAGGTTCTCGTTGTCACCGATGACGGCGTTCCCGCAAAATATGCCGAAGCTGTTGCTTCACAGTGTTTGGACGCTTCTGTCGTGACACTGCCTCAGGGTGAAAAAACCAAGTGCCTAGAAAGCTTCAGCGTCCTTTTAAAGGCGATGCTTCAACGCGGATTTACGAGAAAAGACTGCGTTGTTGCCGTAGGCGGCGGAGTGATCGGCGATCTCGCGGGCTTCGCGGCGTCGGCTTATATGCGCGGCATAGATTTTTACAATATCCCGACCACCACTCTTTCGCAGATAGATTCTTCAATAGGAGGAAAGGTAGCAATCGACCTCGACGGCTATAAAAACACCGTCGGAGCCTTCTGGCAGCCGAAGCTTGTACTCATCGACCCCGACACGCTTTCCACCCTCGACCGCCGCCAGTATGCGAGCGGACTCGCAGAAGCTGTAAAGATGAGTCTCACGAGCGATAGAGAGCTTTTTGAAATTTTCGAGAGCAAAGATATCGACGGCAGGCTCGATGAAATAATCCGCCGTTCGCTTATGATAAAAAAGCGCGTGGTAGAGCAGGACGAGCGCGAATCCGGTCTGAGAAAGATTCTCAACTTTGGACACACAATAGGTCACGGTATCGAGACAGCCGAGGAGGGCAGGCTTATGCACGGCGAGTGCGTTGCGCTCGGAATGTTGCCTATGTGCGGCGTGCAGGTCAGGGGGAGGCTCAGAGCAGTATTGGAAAAGCTCGGTCTTCCCACCGCGATAACATCGCCGCCGGACGGAATAAAGGCAGCGATGAAGCATGACAAGAAGTCGGAGCAAAGCAGAGTGACCGTGGTAAGAGTGGAGGAAGCGGGCAGCTTCAGGCTTGAAGTAATCGACTTTGACGAGCTGTTTAAGCGGCTCGACGAATATTTAACGGAGGCGGAGCAATGAAGAACACATTTGGCACAAGCGTCAGCATCACACTTTTCGGAGAGAGTCACGGACCGGCAATCGGGGCGGTTCTCAGTGGAATGGCGCCCGGAATACCGGTTGACAGAGATTTTATAGCATTGCAGCTTTCAAAGCGCCGTCCGGCAGGAAGAATTTCTACAGCGCGAGTCGAGGAAGACGATTTTGATATAGTTTCGGGGGTTTTCAACGGCAGGACCACCGGAACTCCGATAACAGTAGTAATTCCCAACCGTAGCGTAAAAAGCGGCGACTATTCCGAAATAAGCCGTCTTGCAAGACCCGGTCACGCCGATTATACAGCGCAGCTCAAATATCACGGATATCAGGATTACAGGGGCGGCGGGCATTTCAGCGGCAGGTTAACCGCTGCCATCGTCGCGGCGGGAGCTATAGCCGTTTCCGCTCTTGAAGCCAAGGGCGTAAAGATAGGCACGCACATAAAAACCTGCGCCGGCATTGCCGACCGCGATTTTTCGGACATTGAGGAAGACATAGCGCGTCTTAACGGTCTCGGTTTTGCCGTGCTGGACGGAGAAATCGCACAGGCTATGATTTCTGAGATAGAAGCGGCGGCAAGCGAGGGAGACAGCGTCGGCGGAGTGCTTGAAACGGCGGTGTTCGGTATTCCCGCAGGAGTAGGCGAGCCGTTTTTCGACAGCGTCGAGAGCGTGATATCACACGCTATGTTTTCTATCCCCGCGGTAAAAGGCGTTCAGTTCGGCGACGGCTTTGCGCTTGCCAATATGCGCGGAAGCATCGCAAACGATCCGTTTGAGGTGTCTGACGGAAAGATCATTACAAACACCAACCGTTCCGGCGGTGTGAACGGCGGAATCTCCAACGGTATGCCGATAGTTTTCAGCTGCGCCGTAAAGCCGACTCCGTCTATTTATAAGCCTCAGAAGACCGTCGACTATGTCAGCCTCAGAAACGCGGAGCTTTCGCTAAAGGGTCGTCACGACCCCGCTATAATTCACCGCGCACGCGTTGTTGTTGACAGCCTGACGGCTATCGCTCTTTGCAACCTGCTCGCTCAGCGTTACGGCACCGATTACCTGATGCCGGCTGCCGACAAGTAATTTTCCGGAGGTAACTGTATGGATTACGGCTGTATAGCCCGAAAGCTTGGACACAGCTTTTCCGCGGAAATACATAAGCTCATCGGAGACTACGATTACCGTCTCCGCGAGGTTTCCGAGGACGAACTCGCCGGATTTATGACCCGTCGGGACTTCAAGGGGATAAACGTAACTATTCCTTACAAAAAAGACGTTATTACGTACCTTGACGAAATCAGCGATACCGCGCGAAGAATCGGTTCTGTCAATACCGTTGTCAACCGCGGCGGAAGGCTCTGCGGCTACAACACCGACTGCGCAGGTATGAAAGCGCTAATATCCCACGCGGGAATATCTTTAGAGGGAAAGACTGTTCTTGTACTCGGCACCGGCGGCACTTCCGCAACGGCTAATGTTGTTGCCCGCGACCTCGGGGCTGGGGAGGTTCTCACCGTATCGCGGCGGCCGTCGGAAGGTGTAATCACCTATGAGCAGGCGACAGGCGAATACTCGCACGCCGAAATCATAATCAATACGACTCCTGTCGGGATGTTTCCGGAAAATTACGCGTCGCCGATTGACGTCACTAAATTTTCGAAGCTTGAGGGAGTTGTGGACGCGGTATTTAATCCGCTTCGCACCGAGCTTGTGCTGAACGCCCGCAAAATGGGCGTAAAAGCCGTCGGAGGACTGTATATGCTCGTAGCGCAGGCGGTATACGCCTCCGAGATTTTCAGAGACGTAAAAATCCCTAAAACCGAGATAGACCGCATATACCGCGAGCTTATGAGGCAAAAGGAGAGCATCGTGCTCATCGGTATGCCGGGCAGCGGAAAGTCCACGATAGGTAGGCTTGTTGCGGAGAGACTCAACAGAGAATTTTTGGATACCGACTCCGAAATAGTTGCCCGTGAGGGTATGGAAATCACCGATATTTTCCGCCAAAAGGGAGAATCGGCTTTCAGAGACATTGAAACCGACGTTCTTAAAGATACGGTTAGAAGAAGCGAAATAGTTCTTGCTACCGGCGGCGGTGTAATTCTCAGGGAGGAAAACGTCGGCGCGCTCCGACAGAACTGTAAAGTATTCTTTCTTGACAGAGACCTTGACTGGCTCACGCCGACCTCAGACCGCCCCACCGCTTCCGACAAAGAGGCTCTCCAAAAGCGGTATGAGGAGCGCTATAACAGGTACGTCGAAGCAGCAGACATAGTTGTAAAGCCCGTTCAGGACAAGGCTGAAAACGCCGAAATCATCATCAGGGAGTTTTTGAAATGAAGATTTTAGTTATAAACGGACCGAACCTGAATATGCTCGGAATCCGTGAGCCGCAAATCTACGGCAGGGAGACCTATAGAAGTCTCCTTGAAAAGATTGAATGCTACTGTAAAGCTAAATCACTTGACGTGGAATTTTTCCAGAGCAATCACGAGGGTGATCTCGTCGACAGGATACAGGCGGCTTACGGCGCGGTCGACGGCATTGTAATCAACCCCGGGGCATACACCCACACGAGCGTAGCTATACTTGACGCGCTAAAGGCGGTGTCGATACCGGCGGTTGAAGTCCATATCTCCGAGGTCGATAAACGCGAGGAATTTCGGCAGATTAGCTACATCAGAGCCGCCTGTATAGCCACAATTACGGGTCACGGCACCGACGGCTACCTTGAAGCGATAGACATTCTGTGCCAAAAAGGTGAGAGCAAATGAACGCGAGATTTGAAAAATCCGTTCTTTCGGGAGAAATCAGTGCTCCGCCTTCAAAAAGCATGGCGCACCGTCTGCTGATACTTGCAGCGCTGTCCGGCGGCAGGTGTAAAGTAGATAACCTTGACTATTCCGAGGACGTCCTTGCAATGCTGGACTGTCTTAAGGCGCTCGGCGCGTCGGTGAAAACCGACGGCGGCACCGCCGAAATCGACGGCTCAGACTTTCTGAATGATCCCGCTTCCGACCTTTACTGCCGTGAAAGCGGCAACACTCTCAGATTTATGATACCGCTCTGTCTCACGACCGGCAGGAGGATAACACTTCACGGCTCTAAAAGGCTTATGGAGCGTCCGCAGTCGGTTTACGAGGAAATCTGCCGAAATAACGGATTCCTGTACGAAAAGGGCGACGGCTGTGTGACGGTGCAGGGGAAAATCGAGACTTCCGACGGCTGCACTCGCACTCATATTAGCGGTTCCATATCGAGCCAGTTTATCACCGGCATGATCTTCGCGCTTCTGAATGTCGGGGGACATCACTGCATCTATGTCGACGAGCCTTTTGAGAGCCGCTCATATGTCGAGCTTACCGCTGCGGCGGTTAAGGAGTTCGGCGGCAGCATCAGGTTTATTGATCCCGATAATATTATAGTCGTTGAGGGCAAAACACTGAGTCCGCATGATGTTACGGTCGAGGGAGATTACTCAAACGCCGCTTTTCTGGACGCTTTCAACTGCGTCGGAAGCAGTGTAAAGGTAAACGGCTTGTCACTCAAAAGCGTTCAGGGAGACCGAGTTTACAGGCAGCATTTTGCCGCGCTTATGAACGGCTGCCCGACTATAGACATCTCCGACTGTCCCGACCTCGGACCGATACTCATAGCGCTCGGAGCGCTTTTGAGCGGCTGCAAGCTCACCGGTACACGCCGTCTTTCTATGAAAGAGAGCGACCGCGGCGCCGCTATGCAGAATGAGCTTATCAAGTTCGGGCTTGAAATAGAGGTCGGGGAAAACGAGATAATTGTGCCCAAGCGTGAATTGATGAGTCCGCTTACGCCGCTCAGCGGTCACAACGACCACAGAATAGTTATGGCGCTTTCGGTGATGTGCAGCGTCTTAGGCGGCGAAATTGAGGGCGCGGAAGCCATCCGAAAGACCTATCCGAGGTTTTTTGAGGACATAAAATCTCTCGGCGCAAAAGTCGAGCTTATATAGAAAAGGAAAACACAAAAATGATAATTGATGTAAAAAAGAACATTCTCATAGTCGGACTCGGACTTATAGGCGGAAGCTATGCCGAAGCGCTCAAACGCTACGGTTTCAGAGTTACCGCGATAACCCGTTCCCGTAAGTCGATTGACTACGCTCTCAAAAAGGGTCTTATAGACGAGGGAGCCGCAGAGGTTGACCCGCGTCTCGTTTCTGAGGCGGACATCGTCGTCTTTGCGCTTTATCCGCACGTTTTCGTCGAGTGGATAGAAAATAACCAGCGTCTTTTCAAGCCGGGAGCGCTGATAACCGACGTCACCGGTGTAAAAGGCTCGGTGGTTTATAAGGTTCAGGATATTCTCAGACCCGACTGCGAGTTTATCGCCGCCCACCCGATGGCGGGGCGTGAGGTTTACGGCGTTGAGAATGCCACGTCGCGCATCTTCCACGGCGCGAATTATATCGTCACCCCGACCGCAAAGAATACCCCAGAGGCGATAGAAACCTGCCGCGAGCTCGGGCTGCTTTTGGGCTTTGCAAATATATGCGAACTCAGTCCGGAGGAGCACGACGAGATGATAGGCTTTGTCTCGCAGCTCACACACTGCATCGCTGTCAGCCTTATGACCTGCAACGACGCCGAGAACATCGAGCAGTTTACCGGCGACTCTTTCCGCGACCTCACTCGTATCGCGAAGATAAACGACCTTATGTGGAGCGAGCTGTTTATGTCCAACAAAAAGGCGCTTTTAGACCAGATGAACCTGTTTCTTAAGCAGTTCTGCAAGCTTCGCGATATGATTGAATCGGGCGACGTCGACGGAATGAGGGAAATGATGCGCTATTCAAGCGAGCGCAGAGAAAAATTTGACATTCGCAGATAAAAGTAGTATGCTGTCTTTGAAAGGATGATATGAATATATGAATATGGTTTTTGAACGCAAGCTTCCGATTCCTCAGGAGGTTAAGGAAATGTTTCCGCTTTCTGAGGAGCTTAGAGGCGTAGTTAAAAAGCGCGCCGAGGAGCTTGCGGACATTTTTACTGGCAAGTCGGACAAATTCATACTTATAATAGGTCCCTGCTCGGCTGATAATGCCGACAGCGTTCTCGATTACATTTCGCGTCTGCGTGAGGTTCAGGAAAAGGTCAGGGACAAAATTTTTATCATCCCGAGGATATACACCGGTAAGCCCCGTACCACCGGCGACGGCTACAAGGGTCTTCTGCACCAACCCGACCCCAACGAAAAGCCAGACATGTTTAAAGGCATTGTCGCGATAAGGAATCTGCATATGCGCGCATTGAGCGAGAGCGGTTTTTCCTGTGCCGACGAGATGCTGTATCCGGAGAACCACAGATATCTGAGCGATATACTGGGATATGTCGCCGTCGGAGCGCGTTCGGTTGAGGACCAGCACCACCGTCTTACAGCGAGTGGGCTGAATATACCGGTCGGTATGAAGAATCCCACAAGCGGCGATATATCCGTTATGCTTAATTCCATAGCCGCCGCGCAGCATAAACACACCTTTATCTATCGCGGCTGGGAGGTCCATTCTCAGGGCAACCCGCTTGCCCACGCGATTTTGCGGGGATATGTCAACAAGCATGGTCAGTCGATGCCCAACTATCACTATGAAGACCTGCTGCATCTCAGCGAGGCATACGAGGCGAGCGGTCTTCTGAATCCCGCGCTCATTATTGATACAAACCACTCCAACTCCGGCAAGGACGCACTTCAGCAGCCGAGAATCTGCAAAGAGGTGCTGTATAGCTGCCGCCATTCCGACAGCATAAAGAAGCTCGTCAAGGGCTTTATGATAGAGAGCTACATAGAGGACGGCTCTCAGAAAATAGGCGAATGTATATACGGCAAATCTATAACCGATCCCTGTCTCGGTTGGGAGAAGTCCGAAAAGCTGATATACGACATTGCAGAGCTTGTTTGACACAAAAATGCCGTAATTTTTCCCGAAAGGGTCTTGACAAATCCGGATAAATGCTGCATAATATGCAGAAGAAATTTTAAATATTGCATATTAGGAGGACAAATATGAATAAAGATTGCATAAAAAAGGTTGTACTTGCATATTCGGGAGGACTTGATACTTCCATCATAATCCCGTGGCTCAAGGAAAACTACAACAACTGCGAGGTCATAGCGGTGTCGGGCAACGTCGGTCAGGCTGACGAGCTCGAGGGACTTGAAGAAAAGGCTCTCAAAACCGGCGCCTCTAAGCTCTATGTTCTCGACCTCACCGACGAGTATGTCGACGAATACATAATTCCTACGATGAAAGCTGGGGCCGTATACGAGGAATATCTTCTCGGAACGTCACATGCCCGTCCCTGCATCGCGAAAGGGCTTGTAGAGATAGCTCTCAAGGAGGGCGCCGACGCTATTGTCCACGGCTGCACCGGCAAGGGCAACGATCAGGTCAGATTCGAGCTTGCCATAAAGCACTTTGCGCCGAATATGCCGATAATCGCTCCGTGGCGCGAGTGGAGCATAAAGTCCCGCGACGAAGAGATAGACTACGCCGAAGCGCACAACGTCCCGCTTAAAATCAACCGCGAGACCAACTACTCCAAGGATAAAAACCTCTGGCATCTTTCGCACGAGGGTCTCGACCTCGAGGACACTGGCAACGAGCCGATGTATGAAAAGCCGGGCTTCCTTGAAATGGGCGTAAGTCCCGTTCTTGCGCCCGACAAGCCGGAGTATGTCGAGATAGAGTTTGAAAAGGGCGTTCCCGTTTCGCTCAACGGCGAGAGGCTCAAGGCAAAGGATATAATCCTCAAGCTCAATGAAATCGGCGGCAGAAACGGTATAGGACTTCTTGATATCGTAGAGAACCGTCTTGTCGGAATGAAATGCCGCGGCGTATACGAGACTCCCGGCGGAACCGTTCTTTATAAAGCCCACAGTGTGCTTGAGAGCATCTGCCTCGACAAGATGACGCTTCACGAAAAGCAGCGTCTTTCCATCACCTTTGCGGAGCTTGTCTATAACGGTCAGTGGTTTACCCCGCTCAGAGAAGCTCTTTCCGCATTTGTTGACAAAACTCAGGAGCGCGTGACCGGCAAGGTTCGACTCAAGCTCTACAAGGGCAATATGATTAACGCCGGCGTCTGGAGCGACTACAGTCTCTACAGCGAGGAGATAGCCACTTTCGGCGAGTCGGATTACGACCAGAAGGACAGCGCGGGCTTCATCAATCTCTACGGTCTGCCGATAAAGGTTCAGGCCGTCGTAGACGCCAAGAACAAGGATAAGTGATTTTTAAGGAGGAAAAGGAATGGCAAAGCTCTGGCAGGGCGTGACCGAAGGCGTCACCTCCAAGGTGGCGGACGATTTCAATTCCTCAATATCCTTTGATTCGAGAATGTTCCGCGAGGACATCTCGGGGAGCGTCGCCCACGCGAAGATGCTTGCAAAATGCGGGATAATCTCGGAAGACGAGAAAAATGAAATCATCGCAGGGCTTTTCGGAATCCTCGAAGACCTCGAATCGGGTACGCTAAGAATCGACCCCGACTGTGAGGACATACATATGTTTGTCGAGCAGGTGCTGACCGAAAGGATAGGGGATTCGGGGAAGAGACTTCACACCGCGCGTTCGCGCAATGATCAGGTCGCGCTCGACTTAAGGCTTTATCTGAGGAGCGAGATTGATTCGCTGACTGAGATGATAAAGCGCGCCGCCGATACGCTCGTCAAAAAGGCGGAGGAGTACAAAACCGCCGTAATGCCGGGCTATACTCATCTTCAGCGCGCGCAGCCGATACTGTTTTCGCACCACCTTCTTGCATACTGCATGATGCTTCTCAGGGACGCCGACAGGCTTTCAGACTGCCGCAAAAGGCTCAACGTCAGCCCTATAGGCTGCTGCGCCCTTGCCGGAACGACGTACGGCACCGACCGCCGTTACGAAGCGGAGCTTCTCGGTTTTTCCGACGTCTGCCGCAATTCTATGGACGGCGTCTCCGACCGCGACTTTGCGCTCGAGCTTCTGAGTAACATTTCAATAATAATGACGCATCTGTCCCGCTTCTGCGAGGAGCTTATACTCTGGTCGAGTTGGGAGTTCAGATTTGCCGAGCTTTCGGATAACTTTACTACCGGTTCGTCGATTATGCCCCAGAAGAAAAACCCTGATATGGCAGAGCTTATCCGCGGTAAAACGGGGCGGGTATTCGGCGACCTGACGACGCTTCTTACGGTGCTCAAAGGGCTTCCGCTCGCTTACAACAAGGATATGCAGGAGGACAAGGAGGCTGTCTTTGACGCCGTCGACACCGTTAAAGCATGTCTTAACGTGTTTATACCTATGATTTGCGAGATGAAGGCCCGACCCGACAATATGCTGAGAGCCGCTCAGACCGGCTTCATAAACGCCACCGACCTTGCCGACTATCTTGTCCGCAAGGGGATGCCTTTCCGTTCTGCGTATAAAATCGCGGGGCAGGCAGTCGCAAAGTGCCAGACTCAGGGCTGCGTTCTTGAAACTCTGCCGCTTGAGGAGTATAAAGTCCTAAGCGAGCTGTTTGACTCAGACCTATACGCCGACATCGACCTCAAAAACTGTGTTGAAAAGCGGATTTCCGATGGAGGGACATCGCTAAAGTCGGTCGAGGAGCAGATAGCATACGTCAAAGAAAAACTATCCGACATTAAGGAGGACAACATATGATTTCTCTCAAAGGCAGGAGCTTTCTCAGGCTGCTTGATTTCACCCCCGATGAGATAGACGGGCTTTTAAACGCCGCCGCCGAGCTAAAATCGCTCAAAAAGGCGGGGATTCCCCACAAATATCTCGAAGGAAAAAACGTCGCGCTAATATTTGAGAAGACTTCTACCCGCACACGCTGTTCTTTTGAGGTGGCAGCCGCCGACCTCGGAATGCACGCGGTATATCTCGACCCGAAAAGCTCTCAGATAGGCAAAAAAGAGTCGATTCCCGACACGGCGCGCGTCCTCGGCAGAATGTTTGACGGCATCGAGTACCGCGGCTTCGGGCAGGAGCTTGCCGACAGCCTTGCTAAATATTCCGGCGTTCCCGTATGGAACGGTCTGACCAACGAGTTTCACCCGACCCAGATTCTTGCTGATTTTCTCACTATACGCGAGCATCTCGGCAGACTCAAGGGAGTAAAGCTCGTTTATGCCGGCGACGCGAGATATAATATGGGCAACTCACTTATGGTAGGCTGCGCCAAAATGGGCATGCACTTTGTCGCCTGCTCTCCGAAGGGCTATTTCCCCGACGGCGAGCTTGTTGCCGAGTGCCGCAATGTGGCGAAAACCACCGGTGCGACCCTTGAATTTATCGAGGATATCAAAACGGCAGTCTCGGGAGCCGATGTCATTTACACCGACGTATGGGTCTCAATGGGTGAGCCAGACGAGGTCTGGGCTGAGAGGATAAAGGATCTTATGCCATATCAGGTCAATGCCGAAATGATGGCGCTCACCGGCAAGAAGACTCTGTTTATGCACTGTCTGCCCGCTTTCCACGACCTCAAGACCGAAATCGGCAGGGAGATGTACGAAAAATTCGGATATGACTGTCTTGAAGTCACCGACGAGGTATTTGAGTCGGAGGCTTCGGTGGTATTTGACGAAGCCGAGAACAGGCTTCACACAATCAAAGCCGTAATGGCCACTACATTGATTTAAATTTTTACATCGCTCTCAAAGAGCGATGTATTTTTGTGCATAACATAGAATTTGAAAAACTTGTCGTCTTTAGGTTGAACTTGAAATGAATTTATGGTATACTTTTCTGTTGACAAAGCGGTGCGAGCCGCCGCTAAAATAAAGGAAGGACGGAAATAATGTATGAACGGGATTCACATTTCTAAACGCGCTTATCTGGTACTTTCCAACGGAACTGTCTTCGAGGGTCAAAGAATAGGGGCTGAGGGTGAGAGCATCGGCGAACTCGTCTTTACGACGGGTATGACGGGCTACCTTGAAACCCTCACCGACCCGAGCTACTGCGGGCAGATAGTAATGCAGACTTTCCCGCTTATCGGCAACTACGGGGTGATTTCTCCCGACTTTGAGGGCGAGACTGCCGTCAAGGGCTATGTTGTCAGGGAGCTTTGCGATTATCCCTCGAATTTCAGAGCAGAGTATAAGCTTGACAGGTTCCTGAAAGAACATAATATCCCCGGTATCGCCGGAGTTGACACAAGAGAGATAACGAGAATAATCCGTGAGGAAGGCGTTATGAACGCAAAGATCTGCGACGCGCCTCCCGCGGAGCTTGACGAAATAGCTTCCTACAGCGTTAAAAACGCTGTTGCTGAGGTGAGCTGCCGTGAGCCGTCGGTTTACCCTGCGGAGGGCGAAAGAAAATTCCGCGTCGCGCTGATGGATTACGGCGCAAAGCGAAATATTATCAGGTGTCTTCAGATGAGGGGATGCGAGGTTACGGCTTTCCCGCAGAGCGCAAGGGCGGAGGAAGTTCTCGCTATGAAGCCCGACGGCATAATGCTTTCCAACGGTCCGGGCGACCCCGAGGAGAACATTGCCGCGATAGCGGAGCTTAAAAAGCTTATAGGAAAGGTTCCGGTTTTCGGGATATGCCTTGGTCATCAGCTCACCGCACTCGCTATGGGCGGAAAGACCGTCAAGCTTAAATACGGTCACAGAGGAGCGAACCAGCCCGTCAAGGATATGGTCGGCGGGAGGACGTATATCACCAGCCAGAACCACGGCTACGCGGTAGTGTCGGACAGCCTTAAGAGCGTAGGAACCGAGACCTTTATCAATGCAAACGATCTTAGCTGCGAGGGTATGGAGTATCCCGGTAAAAACTGCTTCACGGTGCAGTTCCACCCCGAGGCGTGCGGAGGGCCGCGCGACACGGCGTTTTTGTTCGACAGATTTATTTCAATGATGGGGGGCGAGTGCAATGCCTAAGGACTTAAGCATAAAAAAGGTTCTCGTTATCGGCTCGGGACCTATTATCATAGGTCAGGCTGCGGAATTTGACTATGCGGGAGCGCAGGCTTGCCGCGTACTTCGGTCGGAGGGTATAAACGTCGTACTTGTAAACTCCAACCCTGCTACCATAATGACCGACAAGAACCTCGCCGACGAGATATATCTTGAGCCGCTCAACGCCGAGACAGTCGCGAGAATAATCGCCAAGGAGCGTCCCGACGGGCTTCTCGCGGGACTTGGCGGGCAGACGGGTCTTACAATCGCTATGCAGCTTTCGAGGGCGGGAGTTCTTGAAAAATATAATGTACGGCTGCTCGGCTCGGATATCGACGCCATAGACAAGGCTGAGGACCGCGAGCTTTTCCGCGACACTATGAAGGCAATCGGTCAGCCGGTTGTGCCGTCGGATATCACCCAGACCGTTGAAGGCGCGCTTGAAATCGCAGAAAAGATAGGCTATCCGGTCATTGTCCGACCCGCGTTCACGCTCGGCGGCTCGGGCGGAGGAATTGCCGCCGACGCCGGGGAGCTTGAAATCATCGCAAAGACGGGTATTGACGCCTCACCGATAACCCAGATTCTTGTGGAAAAATGTATCTCGGGCTGGAAGGAAATTGAGTTTGAGACTATGCGCGACGGCCTCGGAAACGTCATCGCTGTTTGCTCTATGGAAAACATTGACCCCGTCGGCGTCCACACCGGCGACTCCATTGTCGTAGCGCCAGCGCTTACCCTTGCCGACAAGGAGTATCAGATGCTCCGTTCCGCCTCTTTGGACATAATTTCATCAATAGGCATTGTCGGCGGCTGCAACTGTCAGTTTGCTCTCAATCCCGAGAGCTTTGAATACGCCGTTATCGAGGTCAACCCGAGGGTTTCGCGCTCGTCGGCGCTCGCCTCAAAGGCTACCGGATACCCGATAGCCAAGATAACCACAAAAATTGCCCTTGGCTACACCCTCGATGAAATTAAGAACGAAATCACCGGCAAGACATGCGCCTGCTTCGAGCCGACGCTTGACTATGTTGTCGTGAAGTTCCCGAAGTGGCCGTTCGACAAGTTCAGCGGCTCCAACCGCAGCCTCGGCACTCAGATGAAGGCGACGGGCGAGGTTATGTCGATTGCTCCGAGCTTTGAAATGGCGCTGCTTAAGGCTGTTCGCGGCGCGGAGATTTCGCTTGATTCCCTAAATGCCGCTCCGCTTTCGGACAAGCCTGTTTTGGAGAGGCTTCACGAGCAGAACGACCGCCGTATATTCACCGTTTTTGAAGCGTTGAAAAAGGGCGTATCCATAGAGGAAATCCACAGAATTACGATGATTGACGAGTGGTTCCTCGCGAAGCTCAAGGGTCTTGCCGAGTTTGAAAACAGTATAGCGAACGGTCTTAAAGAGGGCGACTATCTTACCGCTAAGAAGCTCGGCTACACCGACGCCGCGATAAAGCGTCTGAGCGGCGAAAAGGAACTTCCCGGAATCGACTTCAGCTATAAGATGGTCGACACCTGCGGCGCCGAGTTCGATGCCGTCACGCCGTACTTCTACTCCTGCTGCGAGACCTCCTGTGAGGCGCGCACATTCGCACGCTCCGGCAAGCCTGTTGTTATAGTCCTCGGCTCCGGACCTATAAGAATCGGTCAGGGCATCGAGTTCGACTACAGCTCGGTTCACTGCGTATGGACTTTAAGGGAGCTCGGCTACGACGTCGTTATCGTCAATAACAACCCCGAAACTGTCTCGACCGACTACGATACCGCGGACAGGCTGTATTTTGAGCCGCTCAGTCCCGAGGACGTAATGAATATAATCAAGGTCGAGAAGCCTGTTGGCGTAGTAGTGGCTTTCGGCGGTCAGACCGCTATAAAGCTCACAAAATTCTTGGACGAGCAGGGGATACGCATACTCGGCACCTCCGCTGAGAGTATCGACATCGCGGAAGACAGGGCACGTTTTGACGGTCTTCTCGAGTCGCTCGGCATCTTAAGACCCAAGGGAATGGGCGTTTTAACAGAGCAGGAGGCGCTCGACGCCGCCGAAAGTCTCGGTTATCCTGTTTTGTTGAGACCTTCCTACGTCATCGGCGGTCAGAATATGACAATTTCGCGCACACCCGCGCACACTTCGAAATATATGCAGGCGATACTTGCGCAGGGCATCGAAAATCCGGTTTTGGTCGACAAATATATGCCCGGCATCGAGCTTGAGGTCGACGTCATTTCCGACGGCGAAGACGTCCTCATACCCGGAATTATGGAGCATATCGAGCGCGCGGGTATCCATTCGGGCGACTCTATAGCAGTATACCCGCCCTATAATCTCAGCGACCGCTTCCTGAAAATAATCTGCGACTGCTCCGAGAAGCTTGCCCTCGGGCTCAAAACTCAGGGGCTTGTGAATATTCAGTATCTCATCTACGACGACAAGCTTTACGTCATAGAGGTCAACCCCCGCGCTTCGAGGACAGTTCCCTATATCAGCAAGGTCACCAATGTACCTATGGTCGACCTCGCTTCAAAGGTGATGCTCGGCGCAAAACTCCGCGACCTCGGCTTCGGTACGGGACTTCACAAGTCGCCGCCGTATTACGCCGTTAAGGTTCCGGTCTTCTCGTTTGAGAAGCTCTCCGACGCCAACTCAATTTTAGGTCCCGAGATGAAGTCCACGGGCGAGGTTTTGGGCATAGGAAAGACTATGGCTGAGGCGCTGTTTAAGGGGCTCACCGCCGCCGGCTTCTCGGTTCAGCCCGCGAAGACGCGCGAAAAGGGTGTTCTTATAAGCGTCGAGGAAAACGATTACGACGATACCATTTCGCTTGCAAAGCGTTTTTATGACCTCGGCATAGAAATTTACGCGACGGGCGGCACTGCCCGCGACATAGAGCAGCTCGGAATCCCGGTGCGCTCCGTTGCCGACGCAGGCGACAGCAGCGAGCTTTCAGAGCTTATGGAGAGCGGTCGAATCGGCTATATTATCTACACCGGCTCGGTTCGCGACCGTTCCGTCGGCGACTACATAGCGCTGCACCGCAGGGCTATGCAGCTCGGTATCCCTTGTCTCACTTCTCTCGACACCGCCAACGCCCTTGCCGACATTATCGCTTCGCGTTTCAACTGCCTCAATACCGAGCTTGTCGACATAAACGATATGCGCACCGAGCGCCGCCGCATCAGGTTCACCAAGATGCACTCCTGCGGCAACGACTATATATTTATCCCGAACTTCGACGGCTCGATTACATGTCCCGAGTCACTCTGCGTGAGCCTCTGTCCGGAGCATTACGGAATCGGCGGCAGCGGCATAGTTTTGATTGAAAAGTCGGACGTCGCCGACGCTATGATGCGCACCTTCAACAAGGACGGCTCGGAGGGTCAGATGGCGGGCAACAATATCCGCTGCGTCGCGAAGTATCTCTACGACAACGGATATGTAAATTCCGAGGAAGTAACCGTTGAGACCCGCAGCGGCGTTCACAGAATGAAGCTTTATATCCGCGACGGTTTTGTCAGCTCGGTGTCTGTAGATATGGGCAGGGCGGAGCTTCGTGCGGACAAGCTTCCCGCCAACGCCGACGAGGACATTCTCATAGACTATCCGATACAGGTTCACGGAAAGACCTACCGCGCCACTTGCGTAGGTATCGGCAACCCGCACTGCGTTGTATTCTCGAAGAATATCGACCGCCTCGACCTTGAGAATCTCGGTCCGAAATTTGAGTATCACGAGATGTTCCCCGAGAGGATAAATACAGAATTTGTCCGCGTGGTCAACCGCTCGACTCTCAGAATGAGGGTTTGGGAGCGCGGCAACGGCGAGACGCTTGCCTGCGGAACGGGCGCCTGCGCGGCAGCCATAGCGGCCGTCGAAAACGGCTTCTGCGACAAGGGCAGGGACATCACCGTAAAGGTTCTCGGCGGCGACCTTGTAGTCAACTACTCCGATGAAAAAGTGACCCTCACCGGCAGCGCGGTAAGGGTCTTCGAGGGCGAATTTGAGTATTAAAGGAGGAGCAGCCGTGAAAAAAGCGCTTATAATACTTGCAATCGGCGTTCTGATGCTCGTTATCGGAGCTGCGGTATTTTTGGCCGCGCTCTCAGCGCCGACGGTTACGGGACCCGCGTTTATGCGAGTCGTTTGGGATATCTGGATGGCTGTCGGGCTGATTCTTGTCGGCTTCGCCATCGGTACGGCGGTTGTAAAGCTCGTTAAAAGAAAGTAAAAAGGTCCCCTGAGCTTGACTCAGGGGATTTTTTCGCCCTCAAACGGCGGGACGTACGACTGCGTTGCTGCGTCCCGCTCCTGCGAGTAGCCATCGAAGCCGTACTTTTGCGCTTCTCCGAGAACATAGTTATACTCAAACGTCGAAACCCTGCGGTTGATTTCGGGGTAGTCCTTCGAGCGGTTCATCGGTGTGTACTGACTCATCACGCTCACAAGTATTCCGTCAGGCTCAAAGCTCTCGCCCAGAAAGCGTATCACATCAGCAGAATCGTGCCGCAGCGTCGGCAGCAGAAGATGCCGCACCAAAACGCCCTTTTGAAGTATCCCGTCTTTGTCAAAAACAGGTTTGCCGACCTGCCTTTGCATCTGCTTTACCGCCTCAGAAGCGACTTCAAAATAGTCCTCCGCAAGCGAATACTTCTTAGATGCCTCTGGTGAAAAATACTTGAGGTCCGGAAGCCAGACGTCGACATACCCGTCGAGCATTTTGACAGTTTCGATTCGCTCATATCCGCCGCAGTTATATACGACCGGTATTTTAAGCTTCGGCTTCGCGATGTCGAGCGACTTGACGACCGACGGCGCAAACTGTGTCGGCGAAACGAGGTTTATATTGTGCGCACCCTGCTCCTGCAAGTCGAGGAAGATGTCGGCAAGCTCGTTTATGCTTATGTTGAAGCCCTTATTTTGCTGTGAAATTTCGTAATTCTGGCAGAAGCAGCATCTAAGCGTGCATCCGCTGAAAAACACCGTACCCGAGCCGCGCCTGCCGCTTATGCATGGTTCCTCCCAAAAGTGAAGCCCGGCTCTCGCGATGCGCAGGGTGCCGCTCTG
Organism: uncultured Clostridia bacterium; assembly: GCA_947627235.1. Lineage (GTDB taxonomy): Bacteria > Bacillota > Clostridia > Oscillospirales > Ruminococcaceae > Faeciplasma. The sequence continues at coordinate 81,634 of CANQVG010000002.1, forward strand.
CCCGCAGAAGCCCTTTTTTGACGTTCTGTCGATTCCGCACCGCCTCGGGCAGAGTTCGCATTTCAGATAGTCTCGCATAGGCATACAAACGGGTATTTTCCCGTGACAGCGAGCTTTGCGGCTTTCGCAGCCTGAACGTCGTCAAACAGCCCGAACACGCAGGAGCCGCTTCCGCTCATCTGCGCCGCTTCCGCGCCGAGTCCCATAAGCTCATCGCGGATTCTTTCGATTCTTCCGTCCGCCGCCGACGCTTCGAGGTCGTTTGAAAGCTTAAGATACGGGTTTTCGCCGCTTCGCATTGCTTCAAGAAATCCGACGGTTTCGCGCTGCGAGACGGTCTTCCTTTCGTCGAACGACTTATACGCCTCCGGTGTTGACACCCCGAAATCCGGCTTTACGAGGAGAACCTGCCGTTTCGGCAAAGGGGACAGGCTTTCTATATTGTCGCCGATTCCGCGGCAAACCGCCGCTCCTCCGCGTATGAAAAACGCAGCATCGGCGCCGACTCTCGCCGCGATGCTTTCAAGCTCGCTTTCCTTAAGGCAGACACCGTAAATCAGGTTGAGCAGCTTTATGACTGCGGCGGCGTCTGAGGAGCCTCCGCCAAGTCCTGCCTGCGAGGGGATACGCTTTTCAATGCGGATTTTCGCGCCCCCTGCGATTTTCGTATGCTCGAAAAAGAGCCGCGCCGCTTTATGGCAGGTGTTTTTTGAGTTAGTTGGAACGCTTGGGTCGGAGCAGGTTATTTCTATTCTGTCCGACGGCTCAACGCTCACTTCATCGCAGAGCGAAACCGTCTGCATAACCGTTTCGAGCAGGTGGTAGCCGTCGGGACGTTTCCCGATGATGTCGAGCGTCAGGTTGATTTTAGCGTATGCCGTCTCAGTCGCCATTTTTCAGTTCCTCTAAAAATTCCGCTATCTTTTCTATCGCTTCTTTAAGATGCTTTCGCGAGTAAGCATATGATACGCGGATGTAACCCTCGCCGCACTCTCCGAACGCCGTCCCGGGTATCACCGCTACGCGCTTTGAGTAGAGCAGTCTTTCGCAGAACTCGTCGCTCGTCAGCCCCGTTGATTTTATGCAGGGAAATACGTAAAACGCGCCCTCCGGCATAAAGCATCTAAGTCCAAGCTTGTTGAAGGCGTCGACTAAGTATCTGCGTCGCATATCGTATTCGTCTACCATATTTCTGACGTCTTCCGAACAGTTTTTGAGAGCTTCTATGGCGGCGTACTGGCTGACCGTCGGCGACGACATTATCCCGAACTGATGAATTTTGAGCGCGTGCTTCAGAATTTCACGTGGGCCGCACATATATCCGAGTCTCCAGCCCGTCATAGCGAAAGCCTTTGAGAAGCCGTTGATATACAGCGTGCGCTCCCGCATATCTTCGAGCGAGACTATTGAGCAGTGTCCCTCTGTGGAGTATGTAAGTTCGGCGTAGATTTCGTCGGTCAGCACCATAATGTCGGTACCCTTAAGAAGCTGAGCTATCGGTTCAAGGTCTTCACGGGTCATTATAGCGCCGGTCGGGTTGTTGGGATAGGGGAGTATCAGAAGCTTTGTGCGCTCGGTGATTTTTTCCCTGAGCGCTTCGGCGCGCAGCTTAAAGCAGTCCTCTTCGCGGGTATTTATGATAACCGGAACCCCGCCCGTAAGCTCCACAATCGGACGGTAGCAGACAAACGACGGCTCTGGAATGATTACCTCGTCGCCCGGTTCGACGATCGCTCGCACCGCGAGGTCAATAGCTTCGGAACCGCCCACGGTGACGATGATTTCACCGTCGGGGTCGTATCTTACACCTGTTTTTTGCTCGGTGTAGTCCGAAATCGCCTTTCTCAGAGCCATAAGCCCCGAGTTTGCGGTGTAAAAGGTCTTGCCGCGTTCGAGGGTACGGATAGCCTCGCGCCTTATAACCCAAGGCGTGTGAAAGTCCGGCTCGCCGACGCCGAGAGATATGACGTTTCCGAGCTTTTCGGCGATGTCAAAGTATTTTCTTATGCCCGACGGCTTTATGTCGTGGGCTTTTTTGCTGATTATCTTTGAGTAATCCATATCGTTACTGCATAGTCCTCTCGTCTTCATCTTCGCTGATGAGCATTATTCCGCTCTCCTTGTATTTTTGCAGGAAGAAGTGCGTGGTTGTCGATATAACGCCGTCTATGGTTGCGAGCCTCTGCGCGACATAGTCCGATACCTCTTTTAAGCTGTGGCACCGTAAAGTCACCGAGAGGTCGTAGCCGCCCGATACGAGATACACGCTTTCAACCTCCGGATACTGCGATATATGTCGGGCGATTTCGTCGTATCCTACCTGCGCCTTCGGGGTGACCTTAAGCTCGATAAGCGCCCTGACGTAGTCCTTTGAGACTATTTCCTCGTCGAATACGGTGCTGTAGCCCTTTATGATGCCCTGCTTTTCGAGGCTGCTTATCCTCGAAGCTATCTCCTCCTCGGTCGAGTCGAGCATCACGGCGAGTTCGGCGTTGGAAAGGCGGGCGTTTGTTCTCAGCAGTTTAAATAGCTTATCCAATTTGAAGCGCTCCTTAAAATGAATTTTTAACAGTATACCACTTTATAACACACAAGTCAATGTTTTGTAACAAATAAACAAAAAATCAAGTAGAAACTATAAGAAATAAATAACATTTTTTTGTCATAAAGGTATTGACAACTCAGAAAAATCGTCTTATAATAGCAAAGGTTTGAAAAAAGCCGTACTATTCAGGAAAGGAGCACCGAAAATGCGTACTGCATTATACTTAGACAACAGAATACGAATGTGCATCAGCTTGGTAGGCGTTCCGTCCTGCAAAGAATCAGTAATCGAATTGTGTTAATTGTTTGCTCTTGATGCTTGCGGCGTCAGGAGCGCTTTTTTAGGAGTGATTATCAAACCGCAGCGATGCATCTCACAAATCCAGACTGTAAGTACCGAAAGGAGATGTTACTGAAAATGAAGTATTTTGACGTGCTTCCCGAGCTTGTGAAGCAAAGGCTCACGGAGCGCGGAGTAAACGTTGACGAGCTGCTGTACTGCGTCAAGGCAGACCTCGACGGAGACGGCTGTTATTACGACGTATACGCCGCTTTCTCCTCCGACAGACTCTGCGTCATCAGCGGCTATGAGGAATACGCCGAAAGACGGGACGAAAGCAAGGCGTGGTCGAAAAAGTACAAGGTTCCCGAGATGATAACCTATAAGGTCGCGGAGTATAGCGAATATCCCATCTCGAAGATAAAGAAGGCTTATGTCGACCGGCATCAGAACACCGCCCGTCTTGTCATCGCGCTTTTGAACGACGGCGAGGAAAGAAATACTTTTGTTCCGCCGGCAGAGGGAAATGCAGAGGACGGAGATAATTTCTTTGCGGGCTTTCACGGCTTCGGCAGCTCTTACGACAGCACCCGTCCGAATATACCGATAGCGAGGTTTTCTATCGGATTCACCGAGAAGTTCGAGAAGTTCTGCGAAAGGCTGAATAACACCTGCAACAACGAACCTATAGACGATTCGCTTCTCGATATGGTTCAGCTCAACTGCCCGATATGCCATCAGCCATACCCCGACCCGAACCGTCCGGTCTGTCCGCGCTGTATCGACCGCAGAAGCATTTTCGACCGTCTTGTGGGGATGTTCAGCGAATTTAAGCTTGAAATTTTCCTTATATTCTTCACTATTATTCTCACAAATGTCTTCGCGGTGATTTCGCCGTGGTTCGGCTCCAAGATGCTCTACGACGACGTCCTCGCGGAGGGAGGAAAGTATTACGGCAGAGTTCTGTTTGTCGTAATGCTGATGGTTCTAACAAACGTACTCGGAAAGCTCACGGGAATCATTTCTGGCGTTATAACGGCAAAGGTAGTGCCGTTTGTCACCCACAAGCTCAGAACGAGGATATACGCATCGATGCAGAATCTTTCGCTCTCGTTCTTCACGAGCAAGCAGACGGGTTCACTTATGTCAAGAGTCGACCGCGACAGCCAAAACGTCTATAATTTCTTTGTGGATATCGTTCCATACGGCGTTGCCAACATTATCAAGCTTGTAGGCGTGGCGGGAATAATGCTCGCTCTCAGTCCGCTGATTTCGCTTGCCATAATTATAATCATAGTTGTAATAATGACAGTCGACGATTATCTGTACAAGTCCGAGCGCAAGCTTTACCGCAAGCTTGACGTAGCTATGCGAAGCCTGAACTCTGTGCTTTCCGACGTTATGAACGGTCAGCGAGTAGTCAAGTCCTTTGCAAAGGAAGAAAAGGAGATAAAGCGCTACCGCCGCAAGAATCAGGACGCATACGCCGTAAATACGAGAATCAACAACCGCATCACCTCAACGGTGCCGTTTGTATGGAGCTTTTATAACTTTGTGTCGATAGGTCTTTTCTGCTTCGGATGCTTTCTCGTAATCAAGGGATATTTCAAATACGGTGTGCTCACGGCGCTTCTCAGCTACACCAATATGGTCTACGAACCTATTGACTTCTTTATGTGGATAGGCGACCGCTGGGCGAGGTGCATCGACGCCGCCTCGAGAATGTTCGAGATTCTCGACGCCAAGCCGACAGTCGCCGAGCCGGAGGGCGAGCCTCAGAATATTTCGGTCGTCGGCACCGATGAGTACGACCCCTCACGTCCTGTTCATATTGAAAATATGAAGGGCGACATTGAGTTCAAAAACGTATCCTTCGAGTATGAGGCAGGCCGACAGATACTCAAGAACCTCAGCTTTAAGGTCAAGGGCGGGCAGATGTTCGGCATCGTCGGCAAGACCGGCGCCGGAAAGTCCACCATTATAAACCTTATGGCGAGAATGTATGACGTGACCGGCGGGGAAATCACGATAGACGGCGTACCGATTAAAAAGATACCTGCTGCGGATCTGAGGCGCAACATAGGAATCGTTTCGCAGGAGACGTATCTCTTTATGGGCACCGTAGCGGACAATATCCGTTATGCCAAGCCCGACGCCACTATAGAGGAGGTCGTAGAGGCGGCAAAATCCGCCAACGCACATGAATTTATCACCAAGCTTCCCGACGGATACGACACAAAGATAGGTTCGGGAGGAGTCGCGCTTTCTGGCGGCGAGCGCCAGAGGATATCCATAGCCCGTGCGATAATTCAGGACCCTAACATTCTCATTCTCGACGAAGCGACCGCTTCTATGGATACGAGGACCGAGCGCAAGATACAGGTTGCTATCGACGCTCTTAAAGAGGGCAGGACGATAATCGCGATTGCCCACAGGCTTTCGACGCTGCGTGACGCCGATATGCTTTGCGTTATAGAACATGGCGAGCTGAAAGAGCTTGGTACTCACGACACGCTTATACGCCAAAAGGGCAAATACTTCGAGCTTTACAGGCTTCAGGCGGACGCTCTGAAGTTCATAGAGGACGAATAAGCCAAACAGCGTTTTTACTTCTAATAGGAGGAATAATATGGATAAAAACACCCTGACGGAAGAAAAATTTGAAATAGACCGCCTTACAATCCTTGACTGCTCAAAGCTTCGCTTTTACAAGGACGAGGGCAACTTTATCTCGCTGGAATACGACGGGAATACATATTTTAACGTCCGCCTGACAAGGCTGATACCTTTCTATTCCGACACGACGTATATCAGCGTCGCTTACGACAACGACGACGGAGAGTTTACCGAGATAGGCGTCATCAAGGATATGGCGGAGCTTTCCGATGAGCAGTTCAGGCTCGTCGACGAGTATCTTAAGTACAAATACTACATGCCCGAGATAACGAAAGTATATTCCATAAAGGACAATTCCCGCGGCTTTATATTTGTAGATATTGAGACCACCTCTGGCAGAAAGACCATCTGTATCCGCGACTGGTACTCCAATTTCAGAATGTTATCCGAAAAGCTCCTTTATGCGGTAGACGTCGACGGCAACAAATACGCCTGCCACGACATCGACGCTCTCGACCGCAAAAGCCTTTCCATACTCGAAATCTACGTCTAAAACACAACCTCTGCGAAAGGAGTGTGATTTAATTGAATCTTCTTCTCTCCGCCCCGCGCGGTCATGACATATCCGAGTTTTTATTCTCGCTTCCGTTCAATCTTTACGGAAAGGCAAAGAAAGTAGACGGTCACCTTTGCGTCACTCGCGACGGAATAGGCGTCTATATCGACGGCGAAAAGGTAGAAAGCTACCGCTTTTCCGACTTTGAGGAATACGCCTGCGAGCAGCTCATCGGCTGTTCGATGATGGTCGGAAGGATAGGCGACGCCGATAAAAAATGTATCTGTGCCTTTACAAACGACAGCTTCATCGCATTTGCCGAGGTCTGCAAGATAATCAACCACTATCTCACCACCGGTATTCTTGTCGAGCAGTCCGACCTTGAGGAGCCGAAGTGTCCGAAGTGCGGTCTGCCTCTCGACGGATATTCGGAGTGTCCCTACTGCGCCTCAAAAATCAGGACTTTTTCAAAGCTATTCGCAAGGGTTAAGCCCTATAAGGGAGTCTTTGCGGTTGCTATTCTGTGTACCGTACTCGGCGAGGTTTTAAACGTAGTCTCGCCGAAGATAAATCAGATTCTCATTGACGACTATGTCCAGCCGATGAACACTTCTCACTGGCTCGGCTTTGCGGCGCTATGCGCGGCTATGTTTCTGATAGTGATTATCAACACGGTGTTAAACTGGGCGAATATGAAAGCGAGCTATTATGTTTCGCTGAATCTCGGTCAGGACCTGAGGCAGGACGTTTTCAATAAGACTCTTGAGCTTTCGATGAATTCTATTTCAAAGAAGACAGCCGGAGACCTTATAAACCGTGTATCAAACGACGCCAACAAGCTCCAGAGCTTCCTCACGGACAACGGCAAGAACGCCGTCGTCAGGATACTCTCGCTGATAATCGTTATGATAATCATCTTTGTGATGAACTGGAAGCTTGCGCTTTTAGCGGTCATTCCGATACCGATAGTGCTTGTAGTTGTAAAGAGGCTTTACAACGTAATTCATATGTATTACAACCGCGTCTGGCGTTTTTCCAACGCTCACTCTAAGCTTCTGCACGACGCTCTCAACGGTATTCGCGTGATAAAGACATGCGGCACCGAAAAAGCCGAGATAGAAAAGTACCGCGCCGCATCAGAAAAATGGGCGAAAGCGGCTTCAAAGGCTGAAATAGTCTGGAATTTGATATGGCCGTTCTGCGACTTTATGTTAACCGTCGGCAACTACTTCGTAATCTATTTCGGCTCGCTGATGATTCTTCAGCGCATACCCGCCTTCGGAACTCTTACCCTCGGAGAGCTTATTCAGTTTACCACATATGTCTCAATGCTCTACACTCCGCTGCGTTGGCTTATGCAGCTTCCGAGACAGCTTGCCGACGTTTCCGTATCCGCTTCAAAAGTCTTTGAGATACTTGAAGAAAATACCGACGTCCGCGACGACGCCGACTGCGTCGACCTCGACATTCAGGGAGACATCAGATTTGACCACGTATTCTTCGGATATAAGGTCTACAACCCCGTTCTCAAGGACATAACCTGCAATATCGAAAAGGGCAAGATGTACGGCATTGTAGGACATTCCGGAGTCGGCAAATCGACTATGATAAACCTCATTCTCAGGCTTTACGACGTAACTCAGGGCGCCGTTACGATAGACGGAGTAGATATACGAAAGATTTCACAGAAAAGTCTGCGTTCTCAGGTAGGCGTCGTGCTTCAGGAAACCTATCTCTTTGAGGGAACCGTCCTTGAAAACATCACTTACGCCAAGCCCGATGCGACCTTTGAAGAGGTCATACAGGCGGCGAAGATTGCCCACGCCCACGAGTTTGTCACCAAGCTTCCCGACGGCTACAACACGCGTGTCGGCAATAAGGGCTACACTCTTTCGGGCGGTGAGCGTCAGCGAATCGCTATAGCCCGCGCGATTCTCCACGACCCGAAGATAATCATTCTCGACGAGGCCACCGCATCGCTTGACACCGAGACCGAAAGGCAGATACAGGAGGGTCTCAACGAGCTATGCAAGGGCAGGACGACCATAGCGATTGCACACCGTCTCTCCACGCTTTCAAATGCCGACTGCCTTATCGTGCTTGACAAGGGGCGTCTTGCCGAAATGGGTACTCACGACGAGCTTATGCGCCGCAAGGGGGTATATTTCAACCTTGTAATGGCTCAGCGCAAGACCACGAAGATGCGCGCCGTGAACGCGAATCCCAAGCTTGCGAGAATATAGTATCTACACGCGGGAACCGCTTACGGGCGGTTCCCCGTTTTGCTGCCTGTGCGAATTTGTCCGCAAAAAGGGACATAGTATTTACAAAAAGCAAAAAGGGTGATACTATGTTCAGACGCATTTTTTCAGTCCTGACCGCGCTTGCGCTTATTCCGGCGCTTCTTATTCCGGCGTATGCCGAAGATGAAACGATAACTCCGCAGTACTCCTATGTTCTTATGGAGGGCGGAACCTCGGCGCTTCTTTATTCCGAAAACGGCAATGCTGTAGTTCCCGCACATCATTCTGCGAAGCTTATGACGCTGCTGCTTGTTATGGAAGCTATGGACAGGGGAGAGCTTAATTTTGACACCGTGCTCAAGACCTCAAATTATGCGAACTCAATGCAGGGCGCGCAGATATGGCTTATGCCCAATGAGGAGATAACCGTCGACGAGCTAATTTCGGCGATAACCGTCGGGAACGCCAACGACGCCTGCGTGGTGCTTGCGGAGGCGGTCGGAAAGACAGAGAAGGACTTTGTCTTGCTTATGAATAAGCGGGCGAATGAGCTTGGAATGGACGGGACATCTTACGCCGACTCTACGGGAATTTCTTCCGAGAGCGTCACCACCGCCTGTGACGCCGCTGTTTTGGCGTCGGCGCTCACGAAGTATGAAAGCCTGCGCGGATATTTTACGACTTGGGTGACCTCCGTTCGAGGCGGGAAGACAGAGCTTGCCTCAACCAACCGACTCATACTCACATACGACGGCATTACCGGTATGAAAGCATATTACAGCGAGGCTCTCGGAAACTGTGTGATAGCCACAGCCGAGCGGAACGGTCTGACTATGGTCTGCGTGATTTTCGGTGAAAAGGACGAATTTGCGCGTTTTACGACTGCCAAAGAAAAGCTTAACGCCGGCTTCAACGCGTACACGCTCTATCAGCCCAAGCGCAGTGACATATACACCGAGCCGGTTAAGGTGTCGGGCGGAGAGAGAACCGAGGTTAAAACCGTTCTTGGACCTACCGAGCAGTTTGTAATCCGAAAGAGCATTGAGGAGAGAATTGAGGTCACAACCGAGTATTTTGATGATATAAAAGCGCCTCTCGAGGCGGGAGACAGGGTAGGACGCGCAGTGTGGTCGGTTGACGGCGAGGAGATATATTCCTGCCCTATAGCTGCGGAGGAAAGAGTGAGAAAGATGAATATTTTCATATCTTTTGCGAGGGTGTTGAGAAGCATTATAAAAATGTAACAGAAAACGGGTAATATTTTTTTCGGCTTGTCACCATTTTTTCATAAAAATTCCTTGCAATATCTCTCAGGTCGTGATAAAATATAGTTACCAACAGAAAAGAGGGATTTTATATGTCACTTAAACTGGTCACAAAATATGCCGAAAAGTTTATAGCTCCTCATGAGCTTGACGCTTGCCGTGCGCAGCTCACCGCGGCGCACGAAACTCTGAAAAACCGTTCCGGTCTCGGCAACGATTTCTTGGGTTGGGTCGACCTGCCCGTTGATTACGATAAGGAAGAATTTGCGAGAATCAAGGCCGCTGCCCGTAAAATACAGGAAAAAGCGGACATACTCATAGTAATAGGCATCGGCGGGTCGTATTTAGGAGCTCGCGCCGCGATAGAGCTTCTCAGAAGCCCTTATTACAACAGCCTCAAAAAGGACACGCCCGACATTTACTTTGTCGGCAACACCATAAGCCCCACCTATCTCAACGAGATACTGTCGATATGCGAGGGCAGGGACATCTGCGTAAACGTCATCTCAAAGTCGGGAACGACTACCGAGCCGGCGCTTGCTTTCCGTATCTTTAAAAAGCTCGTAGAGGATAAGTACGGCAAGGAAGAGGCAAAAAACCGCATTTTTGCCACGACCGACAAAGCGAGAGGAACACTTAAGGAGCTTTCCGACGCCGAGGGTTACGAGACCTTTGTAATTGCCGACGATATCGGCGGCAGGTATTCCGTTCTGACAGCCGTCGGACTTCTTCCTATAGCCGTGGCAGGCTGTGATATCGACGCCATAATGGCAGGCGCCGCCTCCGCGAGAGAGCAGTATAAAAACGACGATCTCAACGACTGTGAGAAGTACGCTGCAATAAGAAATATCCTCTATAGAAAGGGAAAATCCGTCGAGATGCTGGTAAGCTACGAGCCATGCTTTGTTATGATGGCGGAGTGGTTCAAGCAGCTCTTCGGCGAGAGCGAGGGCAAGGATCAAAAGGGCATTTATCCCTCAAGCGCCACTTTCTCCACCGACCTTCATTCACTCGGTCAGTTTGTTCAGGACGGTTCGAGGATAATGTTTGAGACGGTAGTCGACGTAAAGCACCCGAAGAAGGACTTCTTCCTTGAAAGCGACCCCGAAAACCTCGACGGTCTTAACTTCCTGACCAATCAGAATATGTCGGTTGTCAACCGCAAGGCGATGGAGGGTACCGTGCTTGCCCACACCGAGGGCGGAGTTCCGAACATAATTCTCGAGGTCGACAGGCTCGACGAGTTCAACTTCGGCGAAATGGTTTACTTCTTCGAGAAAGCATGTGCGCTTTCCGGCTATATGCTCGGTGTCAACCCGTTCAACCAGCCGGGTGTGGAGAGTTACAAGAAGAATATGTTTGCGCTGCTCGGCAAGCCGGGGTATGAGGCTCAGCGCGTGGCTTTGGAGGCAAAGCTCGCCGAATAATCAAGGCTCCAACGGCTCAGATGCCGTTCAGGATAAAATAAGTAAGCCCGAAAGGGCGGAAACGGAGTATTCATATGATTAAATTGATTACAGGTAAAAAAGGTTCCGGCAAGACCAAAATTCTGGTCGACCTCATCAAGCAGGCAGCGCAGAGCACCCGCGGCAATGTAGTCTGCATCGAAAAGGCAATGCAGCTCACCTATGATATCCCTTACAGCGTCCGCCTTGTCGACGTTGACAGCTATTCCATTGACAGCTACGATAAAATCTACGGCTTCATCAGCGGTATGATAGCCGGCAATTACGACATCTCCGAGGTATTTGTCGACGGTATCCTCAAGATAGGCGGCCGTGATTATGAAGCTCTCGGCAGCTTCCTTGCAGCAGTTGAGAGCATAACCTCCGACATTGAGGTTGTTTTTACCGTCTCTGAGGACCTTGAAAATCTTCCCGAATCGGTCACAAAATATATCAAGTAAGGAAAAAACGTAAAAAAATGGGTTGACAATTTCGATTGTCGAATGTATAATATAACCTGATATTCTGAGGTGTAACGTGATTTTGCAGCTTAAACGCATCTTCGAGCGCATCGGAGACCAAATGGACATATGCGGCGAGATCCCTTTAGAGGAATTGAGGGACGTAAGCGGCTGTGAATCTTTCGTAACGCCGGTTTCGCTCAAAGGCAGGGCGGTCAACCGCGCCGGTATGGTTTCACTCGACTATACCGCCGGTGTAACGGTTCGCCATTTGTGCGACAGATGTCTTGACGAATTTGATCGTGAGTACAGCTTTGATTTTTCACACATTCTCTCAAGGGATGAAAGCTCTTTAAACGACGAGGATGTTTACTGTGCGGGCGGGGCTCTCGATATGAATGAGTTGGCGATTTCCGATTTACTGGTTGAATTTCCGACTAAAGTCGTCTGCCGCGAAGACTGTAAAGGGCTTTGTCCCGTCTGCGGCTGCAATCTCAACCGTGAGACCTGCGACTGCGGCGAAGCTATGTAAAATCGGCAAACTTATAAGATTCTCAGTAGAGGAGGTGCTGAAAATGGCAGTACCGAAGAGAAAAGTCTCCAAATCGAGAAGAGACAAGAGGCGTTCCGCCGTCTGGAAGCTCGATGCCCCCGCGCTTTCGAGATGCTCCAACTGCGGCTCCCTTACCTCACCTCATAAAGTATGCTCCAACTGCGGCTACTATAAGGGCGTAGAGGTCATTCACAAAGAAGCTTAATCTTCTTCAAAATTCAGAGAAGGAGCAAATCCTTCTCTGTTTTTTTAAAAAATGGATATCCAAGGAGGTAAAAAAATGGCTTTACCCGTTGTCGCCGTGGTCGGACGACCCAACGTCGGCAAGTCTACCCTTTTTAACAGACTCATAGGACAGCGTCTTTCCATAGTTGACGACACCCCCGGAGTCACCCGCGACCGCATCTATTCAAAGTGCGAGTGGGCGGGCAGGGAATTTATGCTTGTCGACACCGGCGGAATAGAGCCCGCCTCCGATGATAAGCTTCTCGTTCAGATGCGCCGTCAGGCTCAGGTTGCTATAGACAGCGCCTCGGTGATAATCCTCGTGACCGATATCAGGTGCGGGGTCACTGCGAGCGACTACGACGTCGCTTCGATGTTACAGAAGTGCGGAAAGCCTATAGTTCTCTGTGTGAATAAATGCGACCGCGTCGGCGATACTGATCCGGATTTCTACGAGTTTTACAATCTCGGTCTCGGAGACCCTGTTGAGGTAAGCTCGGTTCACGGATACGGAACCGGCGACCTTCTCGACAAAGTGGTAGAGAGTCTTCCCGAGGCGGATTCCGAGGATAGCGGCGACGACACCGTAAAGGTAGCCGTGATAGGCAAGCCTAACGTCGGCAAATCCTCGATAATCAACGCCGTTTCGGGACAAGAGCGTGCGATAGTGACCGATATCGCCGGTACCACCCGCGACTCGACCGACACTCTTGTGGAAAACTCCTACGGCAGATATACCTTTATCGACACTGCGGGAATACGCCGCAAGTCAAAGGTCTACGAGAATATAGAGCACTATAGCGTTCTGCGTTCCTATATGGCGGTCGACAGGGCGGATGTGGCGGTCATTGTGATAGACGCGACAGTCGGCTTTACCGAGCAGGATTCCAAGGTCGCGGGATATGCCCACGAGCAGGGAAAAGGCTGCATAGTTGCAGTAAACAAGTGGGACATAGTTGAAAAGGACACCGACACTATGAACAGGTTCACCGAGGATCTGAAAAAGAATCTCGGCTTTATGGACTATGTTCCGTTTGTATTCATCTCCGCGAAAACCGGTCAGCGGCTCAACAAGCTCTTTGAGTTGGTGAACACCGTCCACGCCAACAACTGTCTCAGAATCAGTACCGGCAAGCTAAACGATATTCTCTCCTATGCCACCGAGCGAGTTCAGCCGCCGTCCGACAAGGGCAGAAGGCTCAAGATATACTATATGACCCAGCCGTCTACAAGTCCGCCGACCTTTGTGGTATTTGTCAATTCGGCAGAGCTGTTCCATTTCAGCTACCGACGCTACATTGAGAATCAGATTCGCGAGGTTTTCGGCGGTCTTGAAGGAACGCCGGTGAGGTTTTTAGTACGCGAGCGCGACAGCTCCGATACCAAGTAGCGAAAGGGATGTGTCATCACGGTTTACTTTATATTGATCGCGGTCTTCGCCGCGTCATATCTTGTCGGGAGTCTCAATTCCGCGATAATAGTAACTTATCTTCTGAAGCGTAAAGACATACGCGAATACGGCAGCTTTAACGCAGGTCTGACAAACGTCTACCGCTGCTTCGGACCCGTCACCGCCGCTGTGACGCTGATTATGGATCTGATGAAGGGCGTGGTCGTGGTTTTCGGCACAAGAGCCGTCTGCTCGCTGAGTATTTTCGACGGTTTTCCGCTCGACACGCTCTCGGTCTGTATGATGAGTACTCTTTTTGCGGTTCTGGGGCATTGTTTCCCCGTATTTTACCGCTTTAAAGGCGGCAAGGGGATACTTCTCGCGGCGGTGTGCATGCTTTTGACTGACCCCGTAGTATTTCTGTGCGTTGCAGTTATGTTTGTGATAATGGTAGCGACGACGAAGTATATATCCGTCGGTTCGCTTTCGGCGTGCATCAGCTACCCGATATTTACGCTTTTGTGGCAGAGTCTTTCAAACGCGTTTTTTGGCGGAAGCTACGAAAACATCGGGCTTCACGTCCTGATAATACTGCCGATGTTCCTTTTATGCTATCTTCGGCATTTTTCCAATATCCGGCATCTTTGGAGCGGTGAAGAAAAAAAGTTTTACCTTCATAAAAAGGGTGAAAACGAGTAAAGGAGCGATACTATGAACAGCATTGTAATTCTCGGCTCGGGCGGCTGGGGACTTGCGCTTGCCTGCACATGTGCGCGGCTCGGTCACAGTGTGACCGTTTGGAGCGCTTTTTCCGACGAGATAGACGCTATAAAGCGCACCGGTGAGCTTAAGGCTAAGCTTCCGGGCGTGCAGATACCTAAGACGGTCGGGCTGACGACCGACATTTCCTGTGTTGCCGGAGCGGACATAGTGCTTGTAGGTATACCGTCGGCGTTCGTGCGCTCGGTATGCGAGCAGGCAAAGCTCTATATCAGTTCAGAGAGTATTCTTGTCAGCACCGCAAAGGGACTTGAAAGTCCGTCGCTCAAGAGAATGAGCGAGATAATCTCAGAGGTCTTCCCAAGTCATAGGATAGTTGTTATGAGCGGTCCTTCTCACGCTGAGGAGCTCGGTCTCGGGGTGCCTACCGCTGTAGCGGTTGCTTCGGAGGATAAAGATGCCGCGGAATTTATTCAGCGCGTCTTTTCCGACAATACTCTCAGGCTTTATGTCAACTCCGACGTGATAGGCTGTGAGATAGGCGGGGCGGTCAAGAACGTCATAGCGCTATGCTGCGGCGTCACCGACGGTCTCGGTCTCGGCGACAACACCAAAGCTGCGCTTATCACAAGGGGACTCAGTGAGATAACCCGGCTCGGAGTCGCGCTTGGCGGCAGAAAAGAGACGTTTTCCGGTCTTGCGGGGCTTGGAGACCTCGTCGTCACCTGTACGAGCATACACTCCCGGAATTACCGTGCCGGCGTGCTTATAGGCAAGGGGACCGACCCCGAGGAAGCTGTGCGTCAGGTTGGGACCGTCGAGGGTTACGCTTGTGCGAGAGCTACTCTTATGCTTGCAAAAAAATTAGGAGTGTCAATGCCGATAACCGAGGAGATAAATCAGATTCTGTTTAAAGCTCAGCCCGCGCGTCAGGGCATAGACGACCTTATGAGCCGTCCGACAGGCGCAGAGTGACAAAAAGGTTTTTGCCCGACGGATATTTTCCTATCGGGCAATTTTTTTATAAAAGCGTCTTTACATTTTCCGATTTTTAGTGTATTATATTTATGTGAGAAAAACTCCGTGGAAAGGAAAAGTGATATTATGGCTTCTGCTTATAAAAGAGTTCTTTTAAAGCTCAGCGGTGAATCTCTTGCGGGCAAAAAGGGGACGGGGCTCGATTTTGAGGTAATTACAGATATATGCAAGAGCATAAAGAAAGCCTACAACGCGGGAGTGCAGATAGGAATTGTCGTGGGCGGAGGAAACTTTTGGAGAGGCCGTTCGAGCGGAACTATGGACCGCACGAGAGCCGACCACATCGGAATGCTTGCAACCGCTATGAACGCCCTTGCGGTAGCCGATGTTCTGGAGTCTATGGACGTTGACGTCAGGGTGCAGACATCAATCTTTATGCAGCAGGTTGCCGAGCCTTACATTCGTGCGAGGGCGGTAAGGCATCTTGAAAAGGGCAGGGTAGTTATCTTCGGCTGCGGCACCGGCAATCCTTTCTTCTCTACCGATACCGCTTCTTCGCTTCGCGCCGCCGAGATAGAGGCAGATGTAATGCTGAAGGCGACAATGGTCGACGGCGTGTATAATAAAGACCCTCATAAGTACAGCGACGCCGTAAAGTATACAAATCTCAAGCTCGAGGATGTTCTCAATCAGCATCTCGGGGTTATGGACAGCACCGCCGCAGCTATGTGCGCCGACAATTCCATACCGATAATCGTTTTCTCCATAGAAGACCCCGAAAACATCTACCGCGCCTGTATGGGAGAGAATATCGGCACTCTTGTTGAATAAAAATTGAACATTATATTATAAAATACGAAATCTGAAAGGAGCAGTAAAAATGAAAGACGTACTGAATACCGCTAAGGAAAAAATGGAGAAGACAATGAAGGTTCTCGCCGCTGACTTTGCGGCCATCAGAGCCGGCAGGGCCAACCCCGCCGTACTCGACCGTATTGCCGTTGACTACTACGGAACCCCCACTCCCATACAGCAGATGGCAGCCGTTTCGGTGTCCGATGCGAGGGTGCTTGTAATCCAGCCGTGGGACAAGTCCTCGCTTAAAGCTATTGAAAAGGCGATTCAGGCTTCGGATCTCGGAATCAACCCGTCCAATGACGGCTCCGTTATCCGTCTTACATTCCCGCAGCTCACCGAGGAGCGCCGCAAGGAACTTTCCAAGGAGATAAAAAAGCTCGGCGAGGAGTCTAAGGTTGCGGTACGCGCGATTCGCCGCGACGCCAACGACAAGATAAAGAATATGAAGAAGAACGGCGATCTCACCGAGGACGACGTCAAGGAATTTGACAAAGACATTCAAAAGCTTACCGACAAATACGTTGCGAATATAGACGACGCCGTGGCAGTCAAGGAAAAGGAAATAATGACCGTCTGACGGCATTATTCAAAGGCTTTAAGCAGCCCCGCAGAGGGGCTGCTTTGGAGTATACGGAAGACGGTTTGACCTGTGTTTTCTGTCTTCTGACTTCTGATTTTTATGCAAGGAGCGTGCCGTATGGCATTGATTTCAAAAAACGAGACCGTTCTCCCGCGGCACATAGCCTTTATAATGGACGGCAACGGGCGTTGGGCAAAAAAGCGCGGTCTTCCGAGGACGGCGGGTCACCGTGAGGGCGCGAAGACGCTTAGAAAGCTTATACGCGACCTCGACGATATGGGAATCGAATACGCCACCTTTTATGCCTTTTCCACCGAAAACTGGAAGCGCTCCGACGAGGAAGTCTCTGCGCTTATGAATCTTTTAGAGGAAAACCTTGACGACCTTATCAACTACGAGAACGAGAACATACGGCTTCGCTTTATAGGCGGCAGGGAGCGTCTGTCGGAAGCGTTGCAAGAAAAAATGGCTGAGGCGGAGCGCCGCTCGCGCGACCGCACGGGGCTTACGGTCACACTTGCGATAAACTACGGCGGCAGGGACGACATTGTTAGAGCCGCTAAAAAGGCTTCCGAGCTCATCAGAGACGGTTTTCTGAAGCCGGAGGAGCTTACAGAGGAGATGTTCGAGACTTTTTTACAGACCGAAGATATCCCTCCTGTCGACCTTATGGTGCGTACCGGCGGCGAGCTGCGGCTGTCAAACTTTCTCACTTGGCAGACCACCTATGCCGAGCTGTATTTTTGCGACACCCTCTGGTGCGACTTCAATAAAAAAGACCTTGAAAAGGCGATCGGAGAGTTTTCAAAGAGAAACCGCCGATTCGGAGACGCGAAATGAAGACGAGAATAATTTCGGGAGCGGTGGGAATAGCGCTTTTGGCGGTATTGCTGCTGCTTCGCACTACAGTTGTTTTTAACATAGCGCTTGCGCTTGCGGGGGCGCTGATGTCATATGAGCTTTGCCGCGCCGAAAAGCTCGAAAAGGAATACGCCTTGCTCGCGGCAGGGATAATTTATTCTCTTGCGTGTCCGCTTTTGACCTACACAAAGCACTTTGGCGGCTTATTACCGTATATTGCCGTTACTTTTGCATATATTGTTATCTGTCAGACGGTTCTGCTCTTAAGGCATAAGTCAATTAGCGCCGGAAAATTCTTTATCTGCGAGGCATACACGGTGATTGCGGTTGTCTGCACCACTTCGCTTGCGCAGATGGTGCGGCTTGCCGGTCCGTACAGCCTTGTGCCGATAATTATGACATGTCTCGGAGCTTGGGTGGCTGACAGCGGCGCATATTTTGCCGGAACTTTCTTTGGAAAGCATAAGCTCTGCCCCGAAATCAGCCCGAAAAAGACCGTTGAGGGACTTATCGGCGGGGTTTTGGCAAATGTGGTAGTTTTTGCGCTCATTCCGCTTTTCCTCGACACGGTATTAAACGCATTGGTATTCGTGATTTTTGCGCTTTTGGGCGTCTGCTGCTGTTTTCTTGGGCTTCTGGGCGACCTCTCCGCGTCGCTGATAAAGCGCGACGCCGGCATCAAGGACTTCGGCAACATAATGCCGGGACATGGCGGCGCTGTGGACCGATTCGACAGTCTTATTTACATAGCACCGTTTATGCTTTTTATCACATATATGAGTATGAATTGAGGTGACGCAGTGAAAACCGTTTCTATCCTCGGCTCAACCGGAGCAATAGGCGTTCAGGCGCTTGACGTCGTGAAGATGCACGGCTTCAGGGTTGCTGCGCTCGCCGCAAAGTCGAATATACATAAGCTCGCCGAGCAGATTCGTGAGTTTATGCCGGAGTACGCCTGTGTTTACGACGAAGAAAAGGCAGATTTGCTTTATGATCTCGTAAAGGATACCGACGTGAAGATACTCACCGGAATGGACGGGCTATGTAAAGCTGCTTCACTTGACAGCGCCGAGCTTGTTCTGAACGGCGTTGTCGGAACAATCGGATTGAAGCCGACTTTAGCAGCCATTGATGCGGGAAAAGACGTTGCGCTCGCCAATAAGGAGGCTCTCGTTGCCGGCGGCGACCTCGTTATGGACGCCGTCAAACGTAAAGGTGTAAACCTTTACCCCGTTGACAGTGAGCACTCCGCGATTTTCCAGTGTCTGCAAGGTTCAAGAAGACGTGACTTAAAAAAGATACTACTGACCGCTTCCGGCGGACCTTTCTTCGGAAAGACCAAGGCCGATATGCGCGGCGTGACAGTAGAGCAGGCGCTTGCGCACCCCACATGGAAGATGGGTAAAAAGATAACCGTTGACTCTGCGACCCTTATGAACAAGGGTCTTGAGTATATAGAGGCAATGAGGCTTTTCGGGGTTTCTGCCGACGAAGTCGAAATCGTGATTCACCGTGAGAGCGTTATCCACTCGGCAGTAGAGTTCCGCGACGGCGCAGTGATAGCGCAGCTCGGAGTTCCCGATATGCGTATCCCGATACAATACGCGCTGACCTTCCCCGAGCGCCTTGAAAGCCCGACTAAGAGCCTTTCTCTCTTTGACTACGGAAAGCTGACTTTTTATAAACCGGACTTTGAGGCGTTTGACTGTATCAAAACCGCACTCAGAGCCGCAGCTATGGGCGGAACGGCTCCGGCCGCTGTAAGCGGTGCGGACGAGGTTGCAGTGGGTCTGTTTCTTGATGGCAAAATCGGCTTTTTGGATATCGGAAGATTTGTCAGCGGAGCGCTTGAACACGCCGAAATCAAAGAAATCAAATCGGTCTCGGACGTCATTGAAGCCGTGGAAGCGGCGGGAGAATATGTCAGAAGCGCGTACATAAGCGGTTTGTAAGCTAAGAAAAGAGGTATTCACTTGACTGTTCTTTATATCATTGTGGCAATTCTTGTCTTCGGAGTAATAATAATTATCCACGAGGCAGGACATTTCGCCGCCGCGAAAGCGTGCGGGGTAAGGGTAAATGAGTTTGCTATAGGTATGGGTCCGAAATTATTCGGCTGGGGCAAGGGCGAGACGAGATACGCGCTTCGTCTTCTGCCTATAGGCGGCTATGTCTCTATGGAAGGCGAGGACGCCGATTCAAGCGATCCGCGGGCATTCGGCAGAAAACCCGTCTGGCAGAGGCTGATAATTGTCTGTGCAGGCGCTGTTATGAACCTCGTTTTGGGCTTTGTAATATTGCTGATAGTCACCTCTTTCAGCGACGCCGTCACCACCACCCGTGTGGCCGGCTTTTACTCCGACGATTCGCCATCTCACGTCAGCGGTCTTGAGGTAGGGGACAAAATAGTAAAAGTAAACGGGCTGCGCGTTTTCTGCGACACTGACATCTCCTATCAGTTCCAGCTCGACGCCGATCGCACCTTTGAAATGGAGGTAATCCGTAACGGTCAGCGCGTCACTCTTCCCGCCGTACACTTTGACGGAACCGATACCGACGACGGCACCTCAGGGCTAATCATCGACTTTTACGTAGTGGGCGACAAGGTAACTCCCTTGACAGTCATAAGCTATGCGGGACGCAAATTTGTCTCGGTAGCGAGAATGATATGGCTCACTCTCTTTGATCTCCTGCGCGGCAGGTATACGATAAACGACCTTTCGGGGCCAGTTGGAATCGTCGGCGCGATAGGCGACGTTGTCGGCTCGACTTCACAGGGCGTCGCAGTCGGAGAGATGCTTTTAAATCTTATGTCGCTTGTGGTATTTATAACCGTAAACGTAGGAATATTCAATCTTTTACCGATTCCCGCGCTCGACGGTGCGCGCGCCATATTCCTGCTTATAGAGCTTATCCGACGCAAGCCGATAAAAGCCGAGCTTGAGGGAACGATACACTTTGTCGGGCTTATGCTTCTCTTCGGACTGATGATAGTCGTCACCGTGCTTGACATTATGAAACTCCTATGAGGACCAAAAAATGCGAAAAGTAATACCTGTAAAGCTAAATAACCTTACGCTTGACGGCAGTCATATTTATGTCCAGTCGATGCTCAACGTTCCTTCATGCGATATCGTCGGGAACGTGAAGCAGGCCAAGGAGCTCGAAGCTGCGGGCTGTGAGATAATCCGCGTGTCGGTTCCCGACGCCGCGGCGCTTGACCTTATTCCTGCGATAAAAAACGAGATATCGGTTCCTCTTGTGGCAGATATCCACTTTGATTATAAACTTGCGCTCGGAGCTGCTGAGCGCGGCATAGATAAAATTCGCATCAACCCCGGAAATATCGGTTCAAGCGAGAGGGTAAAGGCTGTCGCCGACGAGTGCAGAAAGCGCGGCATACCTATACGAATCGGTGTGAACAGCGGTTCACTTGAAAAATCTCTGCTTGAAAAATACGGCTCTCCGACTGCCGAGGCGCTCTGCGAGAGCGCGATGCGGGAGATACGCGAGCTTGAGCGCTGCGATTTTGAGGATATAGTGGTATCGCTCAAGTCCTCCGATGTCCGCCGCACTATAGAAGCCTACCGTCTCATCGCAGAGATGACCGACCACCCGCTTCATCTCGGTGTCACCGAGGCGGGTACATATAATATGGGACTTGTCAAGTCCGCCATCGGAATCGGCTCACTTCTTGCCGACGGAATCGGCGAAACAATCCGTGTTTCGCTCACCGACGACCCGGTTCGCGAAGTCGAGGCGGGATATGAAATTCTCCGTGCGCTCGGTCTTGCCAAGGGCGTGAGAATCGTCTCATGTCCCACATGCGGCCGCACCAAAATCGACCTTATATCTCTCGCCCATAGGGTTGAGGACGCCGTCAAGGGTCTCGACAAGGACATCACCATAGCTGTTATGGGGTGTGTAGTGAACGGTCCCGGCGAAGCAAGAGAGGCGGATATAGGTCTTGCGGGCGGCGACGGCTGTGCTGTCATCTTCAAAAAGGACGAAATCATAGGAAAATATTCCGAGCAAGACGCTCTTGACGCTCTTCTCGCAGAAATAGAAAAACTCTGACGTATTTAAAGGCTGGTAAAATCAATGGAAAAAAGAGTAGCTGACTTTTTTGCCGCATATATCGGGTCGATACCCGAATCGGTTTGCGACGGAACGATACGCCGTTTGGCGTTTTCGCGCGACAAAACCTCCATTGCGGTGGAAGTCGATTTTTCATATATTGTTCCGTTTTGCGATATCAGGGCTTTTGCCGACGTTTTAAAAACAAATCTCGGTTTGCGCGAGGCTTATGTCGTACCGAAATATCCGAGCGAACTTTTCTCGGCTTCCGCGATGCCCGACATCATCGAGGAGCTGAAGCGTCGTGTTCCCGTCAACGGCTTTCTGGACAACGCGGACTTTGAAGTCTCGGACGGCGAGCTGAAAATCGACCTCAAAAACGGCGGAGAGCAGCTTTTGCGCTCGGCAGGCTTTGAAGATGCGCTCTCCAAGATAATCTACAGCCATTTTTCAGTCAGAGTGACAGTTGCGCTGTCGGGAAATCTCAGCGTCGACAGCGGCGAGCATCTGCGCATACACGACGAAATGCTCGAAAAGCTCACGCCTCCTCCGCCGCCACCGCCGACGGGTCTCGGCAGCCAGCCGAAATACGAGAGTCAGGCGCCGATGACGGAATACAGCGTCGATATTCCCGGAACGGAGCTTGAAAGCGACGCCGTTGCCGTTATGGGCAGGGAAATACGCAGTGATGTTCCTCCTGCAAATATGGCGGAGATAAACGACAAGAGCGGCAGGGTAATGGTTGTCGGGGATGTTTTTGACCTCAACTTCCGTACCACCCGCGACGAAAAGCGAATGATAATCACCGTCCTTATTACTGACTACAAGGGTTCAGTTACCGTTAAAATAATCGAGCAGACCAAAAAGGCGGAAGCAATTCTTGACTCGCTCAAAATCGGGCAGACCCTTGCGGTAAGCGGAGAAGTTGTATTCGACTCATATGACAACGACATCAATATCAAGCCTCGTGATATAAGTATAGTAAAAAGGGTCAAAAAGGTAGACGACGCCGAGGTAAAGCGCGTCGAGCTACACTGCCACACAAATATGTCGGTGATGGACGGTATATCGCCTGTGACCGATATCGTGCGGCGCGCCTACGAATGGGGAATGTCGGCAATCGCGATTACCGACCACGGCGTTGTTCAGAGCTTCCCCGACGCTATGTACGAGACCGACTCTATCCGCAAAAAGGGCGGGGAGTTCAAGATAATCTACGGCATCGAAGCATATCAGGTGAATGACGAGGTTTCGGTTACTGTAGGACCGGATTCGCGAGAGCTTTCCGACGAGTTTGTTGTGTTTGACCTTGAAACGACAGGTCTTTCCGCCGCAAACGAGCGCATTATAGAAATTGGTGCGGTAAAGGTAAAAGACTTTACAGTTGTTGACCGTATGAATATCTTCGTTGACCCCGAGCGTCCCATTCCGGGGCGTATCATCGAGCTGACTAATATTCGCGACGATATGGTAAAAGGCGCTCCCAAGGAGTCAGAAGCGCTTGAGCGGTTTATGGAATTTTGCGGCGATAACCCCGTTCTCGTAGCGCACAACGCATCGTTCGACACTTCGTTTATTAAGGCGGCGGCAGAGCGCAACGGCAAGGCGTTCAGCTTTACATATATCGACACCGTGCCGTTTTCCCGCGCTATGCTTCCCAACAGCTCGAAGCACACACTTGACGCCGTTGCAAAGGTTCTCGGACTCGGAGCTTTCAACCATCATCGTGCCTGCGATGATGCTGAGGTCAACGCAAATATATTCATAGTGCTGTCGCAGAGGCTTCTGGAGCGCGACCCTTCGGCGAACGTAGGAAACCTCAATGCTCTTTTGGCTAACGGTGACATCAATCATCTGCCGACGTACCACCAAATAATAATTGCTAAGAACAAGGTCGGGCTGAAAAACCTTTACAAGCTCGTCTCATATTCCAATCTCAACTATTACTACAAATATCCCCGAATCCCGAAGTCGGAGCTCATAAAACACCGCGACGGGCTTATCGTCGGGAGCGCCTGCGAGGCGGGAGAGCTTTTCAGAGCGGTATTTCAGGGCAAGCCGTGGGACGAGCTTCTTGAAATCGCGAAGTTTTACGACTATCTTGAAATCCAGCCGATAGGCAACAATATGTTTATGTTGCGAAACGGAAGCGTAAGCAGCGTAGAGCAGCTTCAGGACTTCAACCGCACGATAGTCAAGCTCGGCGACGAGCTTGGCATACCCGTTGTCGCGACGGGCGACGTTCATTTTCTGAACAAGGAAGACGGCATCTTCCGCAGTATTCTCACCTCTGTTATGTATGCCGATTCCGACACTCAGGCGCCGCTTTACCTCAAAACCACCAAAGAGATGCTCGAGGAATTTTCGTATCTCGGCGAGGAAAAGGCATACGAGGTCGTTGTGACAAATTCCAATCTCATCGCGGATATGACCGACCCCGAGCTTCGGGCGTTCCCGAAGGGGACGTTTACGCCGCATATCGACGGGGCCGACGAGGAACTCACCGAGATATGCTGGCGCAGAGCCAAGGAGATTTACGGCGACCCTCTGCCGGATATCGTATATAAGCGCCTCGACAAGGAGCTTACATCTATTATCGAGCACGGATTTGCGGTTCTTTACGTAATTGCGAAGCGACTTGTCGCGGATTCTGTGGCGCACGGCTATCAGGTCGGCTCGCGAGGTTCGGTAGGTTCGAGCTTTGTCGCTTCGATGTGCGGAATCTCGGAGGTAAACCCGCTCGTCCCGCACTACGTCTGCCCGAAGTGTCACCATTCCGAGTTCTTCACCGACGGCAAATACGGCTCGGGCTTCGACCTTCCTCCGAAAAACTGTCCCGAGTGCGGCACTGATATGCACCGCGACGGTCACGATATTCCGTTTGAGACGTTTTTAGGCTTCCACGGCGACAAATCGCCGGATATAGACCTCAACTTCTCGGGCGACTATCAGTCATCAGCGCACAAATTTACGGAAGTTCTCTTCGGCGCCGAAAACGTCTTCAAGGCGGGAACCATTTCCACCGTCGCCGATAAGACCGCTTACGGCTACGTTATGAAGTACCTCGAGGAACACGGCAAGACCGTCGGCAACGCCGAGATTTCCCGTCTTACCAAGGGGTGTACCGGCATTAAACGCACTACCGGTCAGCACCCGGGCGGAATGGTGGTTATTCCGTCGGAATACGAGGTTTACGACTTCACTCCCGTACAGCACCCGGCAGAAAAGACGGATTCGGATATAATCACTACTCACTTTGACTTCAACTCTCTGCATGATACCATTCTCAAGCTCGATGAGCTCGGACACGATGTTCCGACGATATACAAATATCTTGAAGACCTTACGGGTCTGAAAATCACCGATACGCCGATGAGCGATGAAAAAGTCTATTCGCTGTTCACTTCGCCCGAGGCGCTCGGAGTGACCGAGGAGGAGTTGGGCTGGTCTAATGGTACACTTGCCATTCCCGAGATGGGTACTCCGAACACGCGTGATATGCTGCGCGAGACAAAGCCGAAGCGCTTTGCCGACCTCTTGCAGATATCCGGACTTTCCCACGGAACCGACGTGTGGCAGGGCAACGCGCGCGATCTCATCAACAACGGCACCTGTACGATAGACCAGGTCATCGGCACGCGCGACAGCATAATGACATATCTTATCTACCACGGGGTAGAGGAGAGTCTGTCGTTCAAGATAATGGAGATAGTCCGAAAGGGCAACGCGCCCAAGCTCCTGACCGACGAGATGAAGCAGACTATGCGTGACCATGACGTTCCCGAGTGGTATATCGAGAGCTGTATGAAGATAAAATACATGTTCCCGAAGGCTCACGCGGCTGCGTATGTAATCGCGGCAATAAGGCTCGCGTGGTTCAAAGTATACCGTCCGCTCGAATTTTACGCGGCGATATTTACGGTCCGTGGCGAAGATTTCGACGCCGAGACCGCAATCAAAGGAAAGCTCGCTGCAAGATACAAGATAGACGAGCTTCAGCAGATGGGCAAGGAGCGTACCGCAAAGGATACGGGCACTATGGAAACTCTGCTTATAATCAACGAAATGCTCTGCCGCGGCTACGAATTTCTGCCTATAGATATCTACAAGTCACATGCTACGGTTTATAAAATAGAGGACGGAAAGCTCAGGCTTCCGTTCATATCGCTCTCCGGCGTGGGTGAAAAGGCTGCGAAGGCGCTCTATGCCGCCGCGCAGAAGGGGAGCTTTGTATCGGTCGAGGAGTTTGCGCTTGAGTCCGGGGTATCCAAGACTGTCATTGAGCAGCTTGCGTCGCTCGGGGCTTTCGGCGATATGCCCGAGACTTCCCAGATGACTTTATTCTGACTTCGTCCGTTTTTGAAGTAACTATTCCGTCCCCGTCTGAATAATATGTAGAGAAGTTTTAGAACTTTAATACTTATTCAGGAGGATTCATATGGCAGAATTTGCTAACAATCCGTACGGCTTCAAAGAAGCGGTTACGATTCAGGCCGAACGCGTATTCGATAGCTGCTCAGACCGCGACTGCCTTGAGGATTTAGAGGTAGTATTTCCGGACTTCGAGTCAAATCAGCTTGTAAATGAAGCGGCGTATGCTAAAGCTCGCTGCTGCGAGGTCACGAGCGCCTATTTCTCGATTGAGCCTATCCAGTTCAACAAGGGCTTTTATTCGGTGGATATTACTTACACCTTCAACATCGAAGTAGAGCTTTCGACAAGCACTTCGGCAGCCGTTCCTACCAACGTGGTCAACGGCACGGCAGCGTTTACGAAAAAAGTAATACTCTACGGCAGTGAGGGCGGCACCAAGCTCTTCACCTCTGAGGACAACGGAGCAGTCACCCAGAACGGCTGCTGCTACAACAACCCGCCGCGTGCTACGGTAGCGGTTGCCGACCCGATAGTTCTCGGTCTGAGGCTTGTTACTATTCCCGCGTTCAGCGCCTGCACCGACGCCACCTGCGATTCGGCGGTCACTGTTCCGTCTCGCAAGATGATCTGTGTGACTCTCGGAATGTTCTCTATTGTTTCTCTTTCGAGAAGCGTTCCGGTGATGGTTCCCTCGTTTGACTATGAGGTTCCGTCAAAAGAATGCACTTCGTCTACCGAAAGTCCCTGCGAGCTGTTCGACAAAATAAGCTTCCCGACGAGCGAGTTTTTCCCCAAGGGTCTTGAAGACGCTGCGGGCGGCTGCGGCTGTTCAAACTGCGACAGCAACTGACGGAATTTATTGACATGGGATAATCCGGTCAGGCACTTATAAAATCTATCGCCCCGTCATATATTTTGACGGGGTGATAAATTCATGCTGTGTACACTGTCTGATTTGAGAAGAAAAGAAATAGTCGACACAAAAACGGGAACCATTCTCGGCAGGGCGGACGACATCAGTTTTGACACCGAGACCGCCGAGATAAGTTCGATGATAGTCTACGGCAGACCGAAGCTGTTCGGTTTTCTGGGGCGCGACAGCGACCTTTCGGTGAAATTTGAGGACATAAGCCTCATCGGAAAGGACGCGATTTTAGTCACCGCGTCGGAATACCTGCCGCGGGAGGACGGAAACAGCGACCGTAAGGAAGAAAAATTCGGTTTTTGAGAAAAATTTCTCAAAAAGACTTGCTTTTTTTCCCGAAGCGTGTTATAATGCATCGGTAATTCGCACGCATGCTCTTTTGCAGAGGTCGCCGGACTCCGGCGTGTATGCAAGCCAAGGGCGGCGGAGGATAACAATAAATAACCAAACAGGAGGTTACTGCAATGTCAGTAGTATCAATGAAGCAGCTTCTCGAAGCGGGCGTCCATTTCGGACACCAGACGAGAAGATGGAATCCGAAGATGGCACCTTACATCTTCACAGAAAGAAACGGCATCTATATCATCGACCTTCAGAAGACGGTCCGCAAGCTTGAGGAAGCTTACATGTTCGTCCGTGACCTGTCTGCCGAGGGAGGAGAAATCCTCTTTGTAGGCACCAAGAAGCAGGCGGGCGATTCTATCCGTGAGGAAGCCCTCAGAGCTAACGCGCACTATGTCAACGCCCGTTGGCTCGGCGGTATGATGACCAACTTCAAGACCATTCAGACAAGAATCAAGAGGCTCGAGCAGCTCCACAAGATGGAGACCGACGGAACCTTTGACCTTCTTCCCAAGAAGGAAGTTGTCAAGCTCCAGCTCGAAATCGAGAAGCTTGAAAAATATCTCGGCGGCATCAAGAATATGCAGAAGCTCCCTGCGGCTCTGTTTATCGTAGACCCCAAGAGGGAGAAGATAGCAGTATCCGAGGCGAGAAAGCTCGGTATTCCCGTTGTTGCGATTGTCGATACCAACTGCGACCCCGATGAGGTCGACTATGTTATCCCCGGCAACGACGATGCTATCCGCGCTGTCAAGCTCATCTCCGGCGCCATCGCAGACGCTATTATTGAAGGACGTCAGGGCGAGACTTCGGCACCCGCCGAGGAGGAGACCGCTCCCGTCGAGGAGACCGAGGAGTAATCAGTAAACTCAGGGGGGCAGGGCAAAACCTGCCCCGAATCGAAATAAAACCGAAAGGATGTAAACTTTATGGCAAATATTACCGCTAAGGACGTTTCGACTCTCCGCGAGAGAACCGGCGTCGGTATGATGGACTGCAAAAAGGCGCTTGTCGAGGCTGACGGCGACTTTGAAAAGGCTATAGTTATTCTCCGTGAAAAGGGTCTTGCCACTCAGGCAAAGAAAGCAGGCAGAGTTGCCGCCGAGGGACTTGTCATCGCGGCTGTAGAGGGAAATGTCGGCGCTATCGTCGAGGTCAACTCCGAGACCGACTTTGTCGCCAACACCGACGATTTCAAGAACTTTGTAAACACCGTCGTAAAGACGGTTATCGAGACTAACCCTGCCGATGTCGAGGCACTGAAAGCCGCCAAGGCTTCCGGCTCCGACATGACCGTCAACGAAGAGCTTCAGGAGCTCTTCCTCAAAATCAGAGAAAATATCCAGATCCGCAGATTTGCCCGTCTTGAGGGAACACTCGTTTCCTATGTTCATGGCGGCGGCAGAATAGGCGTTCTCGTCAAGCTCGACACCGACCTCGGTGATAAGGCTCTTGTCTGCGGCAAGGACGTCGCGCTTCAGGTTGCGTCTATGAACGCATCGTATCTTGATCGCGACCACGTTCCCGCCGAAGTTCTCGAGGGCGAGAAGAAGATAATGCTCGCTCAGATGGCAGAGGATCCCAAGATGAAGGGCAAGCCCGAGCAGGTTCTCGCAAAGATTGTAGAGGGCAAGATCGGCAAGTATTACAGTGAAAACTGCCTCGTCGATCAGGAATTCATCAAGGACGGCGACCTGACCGTCGGCAAGTATGTCGATAAGTGCGCCAAAGAACTTGGCGGCAGCATCAAGGTAGCCGAGTATGTCCGCTATGAGCGCGGCGAAGGCATCGCAAAGAGAGAAGATAACTTTGCGGATGAAGTCGCTTCGATGGTCAAGTAATTTCAGTTCATATGTGACGGCGCCCCTATTCGGAGCGCCGTTTTCATTGATAGAAAAAGAGGTGATAAAATGCAGAATCTCCACGACCCTGCGGTCATAAAATCGCTGCTTGCGCGTCACGGGTTTACTTTTTCAAAAAAGCTCGGTCAGAATTTTCTGATAAATCCGACTGTCTGTCCGCGCATAGCCGAGCTTGGAAACGCTCGCGAGGGGAGCGGCATAATCGAGATAGGACCCGGCATCGGAGTTCTCACAAACGAGCTGTGCAAGTGTGCGGATAAAGTTGTCGCTATAGAGCTTGACAGCCGTCTCATTCCGATACTCGGCGAAACGCTTTCGGAGCATCGGAACCTAAAAGTTGTCAACGCCGATGTCCTTGACCTCGATTTACGTAGACTGATAGCCGAGGAATTTGAGGGACTTGAGGTCTCGGTGTGCGCGAATCTGCCCTACTATATCACCTCGCCTATAATTATGAAGCTTTTGGAGGACAGGCTGCCAATCCGAACAATAACGACTATGGTTCAGCGCGAAGCGGCGGCGCGTCTCTGTGCGCCTCTCGGAAGCAGAGAAGCGGGTGCGGTTACAGTCGCTGTGGAGTTTTACAGCGAGGCAAAAAAGCTGTTCGATGTCTCCCGCGGAAGCTTTATGCCCTCGCCGCAGGTCGACAGTTCGGTGATACAGCTCAGTATCCGTGAAAACACGCCGGACGTGCCTAACGAAGCTCTTTTCTTCCGCATAGTTAGAGGTATATTCACTTTACGGCGGAAGACGATTTTAAACGCGCTGAGCGGTTCTATGGGAATAGACAAGCCGACTGCCTCTCGTGTGCTTGAACGCGCCGGTATCGAGCCGGTGCGCCGTCCCGAGGAGCTTGATATGTCAAAGCTCACGGCTCTGTGTCGGGCGTATATCGCTGAAACAGTGTGCCTCGACTAACGCTTCGGTGAAAGTTTTGCTCATTTAAGGTCTGCGCCTCGGTGAGGCAAGCCCGCCGCGCTTCGCGCGTGGCGCGCCTTCGGCGCGCAGCCGCCCTGCGGGCGGCTCGGGCTCGCCCTCGAAGCATATGCGCTGTAAAGACCGGTTTGTGCGGTGTACACTTGACATTTCCGCTTTAAGGCACTATAATATTTCCTGTATTTTTTTGAAAGGAGCGTCTCAAATGAAATATTTGATTGACGAAATTTATAAAAGCGTCCGTGGTTTGGAGCCGAAGCAAGAGCTTTGCGGCGGCGCGGACGTTACACTCGAGGGCTGGATAAGAACCAATCGCTCCTCGAACAAAATCGGTTTCATATCGTTAAGCGACGGTTCTTGCTTTTCCTACTGTCAAATAGTCTACGAGGAGGATAAACTCGCTAATTATGTGGATATCTCTAAGCTTCTCACCGGATGTTCAATCAAGGTGTCTGGAAAGCTCGTCATCACCGAGGGAGCAAAGCAGCCCTTTGAGATCAATGCTTCCGAAATAGAGCTTTTAGGCGACTGCGACGCTTCATATCCGATGCAGAAAAAGCGTCACAGCCTCGAATTTTTGCGCGAGATACCTCATCTCAGACCTCGCACAAACACCTTTATGGCGGTCTTCAAGATACGATCCGTGGTTTCGCAGTCGCTTCACGAATTCTTCCGCAAAAACGGTTTTACCTATATCCACACCCCGATAATCACCGGCAATGACGCCGAGGGTGCCGGCGAGTGCTTTACCGTCACCACACGCAACGACGGCAATTATCAGGAGGACTTCTTCGGCAAACACGCCTGCCTGACCGTTTCGGGTCAGCTTCACGTCGAGCCGTTTGCGCTTTCGTTCGGAAAGGTCTACACCTTCGGCCCCACATTCCGTGCCGAAAATTCCAACACACCGTATCACGCATCCGAGTTCTGGATGATAGAGCCGGAAATGGCTTTCTGCGACTTAAAGGGCGATATGGCGGTAATGGAGGCTATGCTCAAATATGTCATAAACGACGTCCTGACAAGCTGCCCCGACGAGCTGGAATTTCTTAACAGCTTTGTCGCCGAAAAGCACGACCTCATAGAGAAGCTCAAGAGCGTTGTCAGCTCAGATTTTAAGGTCATAACCTATACCGAGGCGGTTGACGCGCTTATAGCGAGTGGTGAAAAATTTGAGAACCACGTTTCATGGGGAATGGACTTCAACAAGGAACACGAAGTCTACATCTGCGAAAAGATAGCAAAGGGTCCCGTCTTCCTCATCGACTTCCCGAAGGATATCAAGGCGTTTTATATGAAGCTCAACCCCGACGGCAAGACTGTCGCCGCCTGCGACCTTCTCGTGCCGGGCGTAGGAGAACTCATCGGCGGTTCGCAGCGCGAGGAGAGCTATGAAAAGCTCTCGGCGCGTATGGACGAGCTGAAAATGGAGCGTGAGACCCTCGAATGGTATCTCGATCTCAGGCGTTACGGCGGAGTGGTACATTCCGGCTTCGGGCTTGGGTTAGAGAGACTTCTGATGTATGTCACCGGCGTTGCGAATATCCGAGACGTTCAGGCCTATTCAAGGACGCCGAAGAATCTCAAATTCTGATGCTGAACAGATAAATTTACGACCCGAGCCGTCCTCGGGTCTTTTTTTACCGAACCGCCCCGCTTTTTACGCGACTATATGGGTGAATATTCGATAGGGAGCTTCCAAAAATGACAAAAGACGAACTGCTGTGCCACTACGGCTACCTCAACCGCCTTGCCGGCGCAAAGCTCGGTTCGCAGGACGACGCCGACGACCTCGTAGCAGACACCTACCTTGCCGCTTTTGCGTATCTTAAGCGCGGAGGGAAGATAGAATACCCGAAGACATGGCTTGTAAGCACCCTTATGCACAAGCTCAACAGTCGGCTTCGCGGTAAGTATAGCCGCACTTTCGTTTCGATAGACGACTTCGGCGACTCTCTTTCCTCAGACGAAGACTTCGAGCGCGAGCTAATTCAAAGTGAGGAGGCGAAAGAGCTGCGCCGCGAGCTTTTGATGCTTTCTCGGCTCTACCGAGAGGTGCTTATCAGGTATTACTTCAACGGCGAGGATATTCCCACAATATCCCGCGAACTCGGCGTACCCGAGGGGACTATCAAACGGCGGCTTTTTGACGGCAGGCAGACCTTAAAGAAAGGACTTGAACAGATGAATACGCAGGAGAATAAGATACCCCGCAGGCTCAATATATGGAACAGCGGCGATTTTCCGACTTTTCCGAGCGGCAACGACCTTACCGTTCATATCGAAACTAACTTTTTGGAGCAGAACATTTTATACGAGGCTTATGAAAAGCCGCTGAAGCCCTCCGAGATCGCCCGCGCGCTCGGCGTTCCCGCGCCCTATGTCGAGAGCGAGCTTGATTTTTTGGCAGATAACGAGGTTATGGCAAAGACCCCCGACGGAAAATACTACACCGATTTCCTTATCAAAAAAGCGGAATTCAACTACAACTCCGCACTTTGGCAGAACGAATTTGTAAAGCGCAATTTCGACGTCTTCTGGAAAGCGATGAGCGGGCTTATGAGCGACGTCGAAAAGACGGATATCGCGAAAAAGCTGAATCCGCGTCAGCTCAAAAAGCTTCAGCGCTGGGCGGTTATGAGGCTTTTGCAGAATTTCCGCCAAGACCTCCTCGACCTCGGGGACAACTTCGAATGTCCGCTCAGAAATGACGGCAGGCGCTGGTTCATTGGCGGCTCAGAAAGCGAATTCTTTAACGACCAAAGCCTGAAAATAGGAAAATATCATATAGGCTCCTACGGATATTCGGGGCTCAGAAACTCCTGCTTCTGGTTGCCCGACGGCATCGTTATTAGGATGCACGAGTTCGACACCGACCTTTACGACAACCCTCACCGCTGGTGTCACATCGGCGATTACGATTCGCTTGCAAACCTGCTCTGGGGACTTTTTAACGGCATACCCGTCGAGGAGTGCAACATTTCCACTATTTTTCTTGAAAAGACAGAAAGCCTGATAATATGGGGAATATTGGCGCGCGAAAACGGCAAAATTATTGCCGATATACCTATCCTCTCCGAA
>CANQVG010000003.1 GCA_947627235.1 uncultured Clostridia bacterium
TTTTCGTCTGTGAAAAGGGTACGGAAAGAGAAATAGGGGCCCCGAAACGCGAAGCGTTTTGGGGAAAAGGAGCGGCAACAAAAGAAGCGCTAAAACTTGCTTTTCGGGCTTCGCAATCGTAGACGATTGATTGCTCGCCCTCAAAGAGTTTTAGGCGCATCTTTGTCGAGCGAAGCCAAAAGGGCTCGCCGCGACGTGGTGCCAATAGAAGCGTTATTTCTTGCCGTTCGATCTCGCTCGCCGTTACGGCTTGGCTCGCGGAGCTCACGGAGAAATAATCGCGTCTATGCGCACAAAGAAAAAATCCGCATACGCGGATTCTTAGATTTTCGTCTGTGAAAAGGGTACGGAAAGAGAAATAGGGGCCCCGAAACGCGAAGCGTTTTGGGGAAAAGGAGCGGCAGCCCGTCAAGCGAAGCCGTGATTTGCATAGCAAATCGCGGCGAGCCAAAAGGACTCGCCGCGACGTGGTGCGGCAAATGGGACTTGAACCCATACGTCGTTCGACACACGCCCCTCAAACGTGCCTGTCTGCCTATTCCAGCACTGCCGCATATTCAAGCTCCCTCAAAGAGAGCGTTCATATTATATCACCGCTTTTCGGTGTTGTCAAGGGGTTTGCGCAAATTTTTTTCTTCGCAAAAAAGGGAACCCCCTCGGAGTTCCCTTTTATCTGCTTTTACGCCATATTGTACCTGTGCCCGCCGGTGCCGCCGAGAGCTATCAGCGGATTGATGCGGGTGTCGTTATGCCGCACTTCAAAGTGCAGGTGATATCCCGATGCGTTGCCGGTCATTCCCACCTTTGCAATCACGTCGCCTTTTTCAACCCTGTCTCCCACGTTGACCAAAAGCTCGTTGCAGTGACCATAATAGGTCTCATAGCCGTGACCGTGGTCGATAATAACCAGCTTGCCGTATGCTCCCTTGGTACCAGAAAATACAACCTTGCCGTCGCAGGCGGCATAGATATCCGTCCCGCGCGGGATTCCCGCTATGTCTATGGCGCGGTGGTTGGAATGGTCCCAGCTGCGGTAGCCGAAGTCCGAGCTTATGTAGCAGTCCTCGTCGCCAACCGGCCAGATAAACGTGCCGAGCGTGTCAAGAATATCGGTGTCGTCGCCGATATAGGTGTTCTCCTTGGTTCCGGTGCGGATTATCATAGGAACCATCGCCTCGGTGACCGTCCTCGAAACTATAACGCGGTCAGATTCCTTGCCGTTGGTGGAGGTGACGAGCGCGGTGACGTTTTCATAGCCGTCCGAGCCGTGCTGTCTCAGAACCTCGCAGTACTGCTCCCTGCGGGAGGTGTAATCATACTGTACCGTCCTCTCGATGACCTGACCGTAGTTCTCGTAATGCGTGGAAATGACGTTCAGATGCGGTTCGAGATAGTGGTACGTTACAATATTGCCCCTGCTTATGCCGCCTTTGAGCGACGGATTGTCGGCATCAAACTCGTCACGGGTTATGCCGAGAGCAGAACAGACCGACGAAATGCTGTCTCCCTTCTGAACAACGTAATACGCCTCTACCTCGGTGGAGCCGTTTATAAGTTCGAGCGCGCTGTCGGGAGATGTCAGGGTAGTCTCTATAAAGCGCCCCTGAGTTATCGAGATGTCGTCCTCAAAGTACACGTTTACAGAGTTGGGCTCGGTGTAATATTCAAGACGGGCGTCAAGCGCCGAGCGTATCTTCTCCATATCCTCATCGGAATAAACTCCCCATAGCTCGCCGTTTATATTCAGTCCGTAGGCGTAAACAATCGGGACTTCGCCGGTCTCTATCATAATCTCGGAAAGAGCGTCGATATCCGAAACGGGCTGATCCTGCGGGTTCTGCATATTCCTGACCGTGACCGTGAACTTCGGCGTGGTAAGAATAGGCTTATCGTCCTCGGTGAAGGTGATTTTGTCCTGAATCAGCTGCTGGGCCTCGTTATAGGCAGCTTCGCTCTCTATTGTCGCAATCTGGCTGCCGTTGTACTCAAGGTTTATGGCGTACTGTAGGGTAGAGGAATACCTTACAAGCGATATTAAGAACACTATTGCAACCGCCGGAGCCACGTAGTTAAACGTGAACCTGAGTATCTCGAAAATTCCGCAGAGAAGCTTCCACAGCGCCGAAAAAACAGAACCTACCGCCGGGAAGAAGCCTCGCTTGCAAGCTTTTCTGAAGCTCTGGACGCAGTTTGCCGCTTCGCCGTAAGCGTGGGCAAACGGAGTCAGCAAAAAGCACCAGATGTCGTAGAGGGGCTGCCTGAGCTTTTTCGCAAACCAGCGGAACATCTTGCCGAATGTCGCCGACATAAACGACGCGAACAGTCTAAAGACAAATGCCGCAAAGGCGCGCAGGATTTCCCACGCACAGCGTCCAATTCCCGCGAGAAAACCGATTGCCGCGGGCATTATCGCCCCAAGATGCTTCTTTACCGACAAATACGCCGATAAACCCGCCGCGAGACTTCCGTAAAAGATTCCGGCGAAAATTTTATATACGGTTCTGCACACGGCAGAGCCTATGTATGACAGGAATCCGACAAGTCCGGTAAATATTCGGGCGAGATTCACTTTTACGCATTTATAAGAGACGGACGCGCATTTTCCGAGAAACATTACCGCCGCCGTTATGGCAGTAAGTACGGTTTTCGTGCCGAACCCGGTCTTTTTGCGCTTCTTCGCAGGCTCAGTCTTTTCCGCCTCGCCGGTTTCCGCAGACGATTCGGCAAAACCGCTGTCCTCGGGTTTCGGTTCCGTCGAATCCACCGAAAGCGTTTTCTCGGCGTCCCCGTCGGCTAAGGAAGCCGCTTCCTCCGCAGCCCCGCGTTCACCCGTCAGCTCTGCGACTGTTTCTTCCATCTGCACCCCGCCTCCTTTCTTAATAATTACAAAACGGTAACAAATTTACATCATTATATCACGGTTCGATTAAAAAATCAAGTACCGCCAAATGTGCAGGAAAATATTGCCTGCACAAGAAACTGTGTCCTCGGGGCTATTGCCTTTTTCACCGCCGTGAGTTATAATCTTCACGGAGGAATGGCTATGAATTATCTCAGACCAAATTATTATGACGCCTTTACCTGCTCGGCGGGGCGCTGCACCGACAGTTGCTGCCGTGCCGGATGGCTCATTCCGCTCGACGCCGACACCTTTGAGCATTATAAAACCGTCGGCGCGGATATTGAATCGAACACCTTCACCGATTCCGACGGCGACCGCGTCTTTAATCTCCGCCCCGACCGCTCCTGCCCGTACCTCGACGCCGACGGTCTTTGCACGCTTTACACAAAAACAGACGGTCGGCTTTGTGAGATATGCTCAAAATATCCCCGCTTTTTTGAGGAATACGACGGCTTTTCCGAGACGGGACTGTCGGTTTCCTGTCCGACTGCGGCGGCTCTCATACTCTCGCAGACCGATAATCCGTATCCCGACCTCAGGCGCGAGACCTCCGACGAGCTTCTCGGATTTTTGTGCCGCGCGAGAGAGCGCACTATGAAAATGATTTTTTCCGAGCCTGACCCCGACGCCGCCATGCGAAAACTTGTTTTCTACGGCGGCGAGCTTCAGGAACTCATCGACTACGGTGAACTTGAGCTTGTCGGCGAGGCGGAATTTTACGACGGCGGCGAGCCTTCCCCAAACCTCGGAGAAGCAAAGCGGTTTATTCTCGAAAATACCGAGATACTCTCGGAAAGGTGGCGCGGACTTCTCAAAAACGACGGTGAAAACGCGTCGGGAAGCCCCAACGAGCGTAGAAATTACCTTACTTATCTCGTCTACAGGTATTTTCTCAAGGCGGTGAACACCGAGGATATCCTGACCGAGTGTCGGTTTATCGGGCTTCTCTACCGCCTTGCAGAGACGCTCTGCGGCGATTATGCAGAGGCTGTGAAGCTCGTCTCGCGTGAGATTGAGCATGACGACGAAAACGTCGCGGCGCTCATTGACTATCTCGCGAAAGAAGAATAAAAACAAAAGCTCCGCGCCGGACAAGACCGTCCGACGCGGTTTTAATTTCGCTGAAAAATTGAATTAAGTAGTTAAAAAACGCCTATTTTTGCGGCTTCTCCGAATCTTTCTTCTTAAAAATCAGCTTTTTCTGAACAACGTAGTTGATGACGAACATCGCCGCCTCCGATATAGGCATCGCAATCGCGAGGGACAGTCGGAGCAGCCTCACCATAATTTCGATAAATACATAGGTCTTGACCGCAAAGCTCACCAGTGCAAGGGAATAGTAGCCCCCAAGCTCAGGCAGCGGCGGTTTTTTTGATTTAAAGACCCAAGAGCGGTTCATCCAGAAATTGACCTGCGAGCTTATTATAAACGCAGCCGCCGTAGCCGCTTCGACAGAAAAGGCAGTGACCCCGCCGAGCGCGGCGTCGAGCGCCAGCGCTACACAGTAGCTGACCGCAAACGCAACACAAGAGGAGATTAAATATCTCACCGACTGCGCCGACAGCAGTCTTTTTATAAACGACATGATTTTTTGCACTTCACCGCCTCCTTCCGCACTATTATATACACTTTTTTCGTGAATTTCAAGACCCGCTGATTTTTGCCCTCGCGCCCGAATCCTTTTTCCCATTCCAAAACCCTAACCGCTTGCAATTTTTCCAGCCTGCCCTTTATATATACCACATTTTGCGTCCGTTTGTACGGACTCAAAAGACTTGACGAACGTTTGTTCGCGACTATAATAGTAATTAACGGCTTCGGCCTTGACATAGATTCATCACAATGAAAGGACTTGATAAAAATAATCGAAAACACACTGGTAATCAGGGTAGAGGAACGCACGCCCGTGTTGGCGGCGGGAAGTCTTCCCGTATCCGGAAGCCGCGGCTGCGACTCCTGCATGTTCATTGTTTCGGAGGACGACTGGGGCGGACTTGAAAAGTCGGCGGTATTCTGGCAGACAGCCGACAAAAGATACGAAGTCCCGCTCGGCAAAGGCGACACCTGCCGCATACCTGACGAAGCTCTTTCGGAGGACGGTCAGCTTTTTATCGGGCTTCTTGGCAAAAAAGGAAATGTTCTTCAGAACACAAAGGCGCTGCTTGTGCCGCTCTGCGAGGGCGCGCGCGAGGGCAATTCGAAGGTGGGCGAAGCCGTATGAACGAAATCTTAGCCGGTATCGCCGCAGCGGCGTCGGCGCTCGGAGGCTCCGCCGCAATAATAGGAGCGGTCACTGCGGCTGTGCGGTGGCTTGACCGTCAGTCGAAGCAGGACTGCGATATACAAAACATCAAAAAAGAGAATATGATGATAGTGTCGGCGCTGTCTGCCTGCCTCGACGGTCTCACACAGCTCGGCGCAAACCACTCTGTCACCGACGAAAAGGAAAAGCTCGACCGCTATCTTCTCGAACGCGCGCATAGCAACTGAGAGGTGAGATAATGATTGACCTGACACCGATTTTTGAAGCCCTCATAACCATAGCCGCTTCGCTTATCGCAGCCTTTTTGGTACCATGGCTCAGGGAAAAATGCGGCTGCGAGCGTCTTGAACGGATAAAGGTATGGGTACGTGCGGCTGCTGCCGCCGCAGAGCAGCTATACAAAGGCTCCGGACGCGGAGGCGAGAAGCTTGAATACGTACTCGACTTCCTTGAAAGCCGCGGCTTCGGACTTGACCGAGACAGCCTTGAAAAGCTCGTCGAGGCGGAGCTGTACGCGCTCGGCATTAAACAGCCCGATTGAAAGGACAGATTTTATGCAGATAAAGGGCATCGACGTTTCGAGATACCAGAATCCGAAGAAGCTCGACTATAAAGCGCTGAAAGACGCGGGCTACGGCTTTGTGATGATTCGCGCGGGCTATGGCATGTATCCGGCTCAGTATGATACCGCGTTTGAAGAACACTGGAAAGCCGCCGGCAGGGCGGGGGTGTGCCGCGGAGCGTATCACTACAGCTACGCCCTCAACACCGACGAGGCAAAGCGCGAGGCGGACTGCTTTCTCAGATGGATAAAAGGAAAAAAGCTTGAATATCCCGTCGCGTTTGACATCGAAGACGCCTCACAGAAGTCGCTTTCCGACGCCCGTCGCACCGACATCGCTCTCGCGTTTATGAGCAAAGTCGAGGACGCGGGGTATTACACAATGATATACTCCTCGGCGAACTGGTTCAGCAAAATGCTTGAGCAAAACCGGCTCAGACATTTTGACGTGTGGCTTGCCTGCTACACCGACGAAAAGCGCCGTGACGAGCTTTACAACGGCAATATCGGCATCTGGCAGAAAAGCTCGTCGCTTATGCTTCCCAAGGTATACGGCGGCAGGCTCGACGAAAACGTGGCGTATAAGGATTATGAGTCGATAATCCGCCGCGCGGGACTGAATAATAGGTAAAAAGCCGACGCTTGCGGCAAAAGACCGTTCACAAGGACGGCGACGTCTCCGGCATATGAAAAGGCGCCCAGTTGGGCGCCTTTTTTTATTCTTCTGCCGAAAGGTTTGCGTCGTCGGTCTTATAATCGCAGCCGACGATATACCAGCTTTTGCCGCTCTTGACCGAATAGCACTCAAGCTCAATGAGGTCCGCCGACTTCGAGCCGCTGAAATACGCCGCTACGTCTATTTCAAGCGCTCTGCCGAGCTTCGGCGTTTCGCCGTAAATGTCCTCATACGACTCCTTGAACATATCCACAAATTCCGCGTCCACCCTCGAACGCCCCGTAATCTCGATATCAATGCTCAGGTCGTCGCCGAATTCGCCGTAATAGTCGCTGTAGAGCAGCTCCATATATTCAACCGGCGTTATGCCGCGCTCGGCGAGGTCGTTTCGGTAATCCTCCGCCATAAGCGGAAGCATCGCTGAGGTATACGCCTCGAAATCCTTGTCGGCTATCGCCTGA
The DNA here is from genome assembly GCA_947627235.1 of uncultured Clostridia bacterium. Taxonomy (GTDB): domain Bacteria; phylum Bacillota; class Clostridia; order Oscillospirales; family Ruminococcaceae; genus Faeciplasma. The sequence goes on from CANQVG010000003.1 coordinate 6,865, forward strand.
AGATACTGCTCAACAGGCTTCTCGCCCGAACCGCCGCCGATCACGCCGTTTCTGTAGAATATAAACAGCACTCCCGCAATGACAGCTATGAGAATAATCAGGAGAAATATCTGCTGCTTTTGCTGCTGCTTTGCCGGTACTTTATTCGACGGACGCTTTTCAAGCACCTGTTCCTGACTGACTTCCGCTCCCGATTCTTCCATTTTGTTCGCTCCTTTCGGTCAAATAACTTCTGCTACCTGTGCGTTCCCACGAAGAAAACCGCAAGGGTTCCGGGGCCGGAATGAGCCCCTATTACCGGTCCGATGTCGGTTATAAGCTCGGCTTTTACCCCGAAGCGCTCCGCAAGCATATCCGCGAGAGCCGCGGCGTCGGCGGGGCAGTCTCCGTTTGAGATGAAAACGGTTTTATCACCCGATTCGTCGCGGAGTTCTCCGTATTTGTCGGCAAGAGCCTTTATAGATGCCTTTCTGCCTCTCACCTTCGCCATATTTATCAGATGCCCCTCGTCGTCGACGTGAAGCACGGGCTTGATTCCGAGAACAGCACCCGCAAGAGCCGCCGTCGCGCTGACCCTGCCTCCGCGTTTGAGATAGACAAGGTCGTCGACCGTGAACCAGTGGCATATTTTCAGACGGATTCCTTCGCAGTATTCGGTGAGTTCCTCAATAGTCGCGCCCTCGTCCCTCTTTTTGACCGCAAGCCACAAAAGAAGTCCGTAGCCTGCGGACGCCGCAAGCGAGTCGACAACCGAAATCCTGCGGTCGGGATACTGCTCGGCAAGGTCTTCGGCTGCGGTGCAGGCGGAGGCGTATGTAGAGCTTAGTCCCGACGAAAACGTCAGGTAAAACACGTCGTTGCCTGCCTTCAGCTCCGGCTCGAAATAGCTCTTCGCGGTCTCAATGTTCATCGCCGCAGTCCTTGCGATTCCGCCCGCGCGCATACGGTCATAAAATTCCTTTACGGGCATATCCCCGCCGTTGTGGGATTTCCCCTCGCCCTCAAACGTGAACGTAAGCGGGCAGTGCTTTACCTTCCATTCGCTAAGACGCGATACCGAAATATCGGCTCCGGTGTCTGCAAAAATTACATAGCTGCTCATACTTTAAACCTCCCTTTGAAAATCTTCCTTTTTATGTTATTATACATCCGGCAGAAGCAGGTGTCAAGCGGCAAAAGACGGACTGCGGTCTGCAAAAATACAAATATTTTAGGATATTTTTGCGGATATGCGTTGATTATTTCAGGCATTTGTGATATACTGTCTATATATAATTAAAGAATACAGATATTTTTTACATACAGGGAGGTAATAACCGTGATTGCAAAAACCTTCAGCGGAGGCGTTCACCCGAAAGGTCATAAGGCGCTTTCGGAAAACTCGCAGACCGTAAGGCTTGAGGCAAAGGGTGAGCTTACATATCTTATGAACCAGCACATCGGCGCTCCTGCAAAGCCGCTTGTAAAGGCGGGCGACAGAGTTCTGCTCGGGCAGATTATCGCAGAGGCGGGAGGCTTCGTTTCGGCGCCGGTCGCGGCGTCGGTATCGGGAACCGTAAAGTCGGTGGGGCTTAAAATGACCCAGTCGGGCGACGAAGCTATGGCGATAACCGTCGAAAACGACTGCGAATACGAGGCGGTGGAGGGCTTAGGCGAGCCTCGCGACTACGCCTCGATGTCAAAGGACGAAATCCGCGCGGCAATCAAAAACGCGGGCATCGTGGGAATGGGAGGCGCCGGCTTCCCGACAGCCGTCAAGGTCACCGTCAAGGACGACTCCAAGATAGATTACGTCATCTGCAACGGCGCGGAGTGCGAGCCGTATATCACCTGCGACTACCGTCTGATGCTTGAAAAACCGCAGGACGCCGTCCTCGGAATGAAAATTCTTCTTAAACTCTTTGAAAACGCCGTCGGGGTCTTCGGAATCGAAAACAACAAGCCCGCAGGAATCGCCTCCGTATCCGACGCCTGCGAGGGCTCGGAGAGAATAAGCGTTGTCCCGCTCAAAAAGAAATACCCTCAGGGCGGAGAACGTATGCTTATAAAGGCAATTACCGGACGCAAAATCAACTCCAAAATGCTCCCCGCCGACGCCGGCTGCGTTGTCGTGAACTACTCCACCCTCATAGCTATCGCCGACGCCGTGTCCAGAAACATACCTCTTGTGCGCAGGGTGGTGACAGTCACGGGAGACGCCGTCAAAAACCCCTCCAACTTCGACGTGCCGATAGGAATAAGCGCCGCCGAACTGATTGAAGCGGCAGGCGGATATACCGAGGAGCCGGAAAAGCTCATCTTCGGCGGACCTATGATGGGCGCCGCCGTGTACACCGCAGACCTCCCGATAACAAAGGCGTCATCCTGCATTCTGGCTCTTAAGAAAGACGAGACTGCGGGTCTGGAGCCGTCGGAGTGCATAAGGTGCGGAAAATGCCTGTACGCCTGTCCCGAACACCTTATGCCGATAAAGCTCAAAAACACCGCCGACGCCGGCGACTATGCCGCGTTTGAGGCCGCACACGGACTTGAGTGCATAGGCTGCGGCTGCTGCACATACGTCTGCCCCGCGCGCAGACGCCTGTCTCAGACAATAACTATGGCGAAACGCTACGTCCTCGCCGAGAAAAAGAAAGGAGCGGCAAAATGAGCAAGACCTTAAACGTTTCGATTTCGCCGCATATCCGCGCCCGCGAAACCACCGCCACCATTATGGCGGACGTAATCGTCGCGCTGCTGCCCGCAGTCGCCGTCGGGGTATACGTCTTCGGCGCGAGGGCGTTCGCGATAACCGTCCTCTCGATCGTGAGCTGCGTAGCGTCGGAGTACATATACGAAAAACTCCTCAAAAAGCCGATTACAATAACCGACCTCAGCGCCGTCGTGACCGGACTGATTCTCGCGGTAAACCTCTACTCCACAGCGCCGTGGTGGCTGCCCGTCCTCGGAGGGGCGTTCGCGATCATCGTCGTGAAAATGCTTTACGGCGGCATCGGACAGAATTTTATGAACCCTGCCCTCGCCGCAAGATGCTTCCTGCTTCTGAGCTTCTCACGGATTATGACCGACTATCCCCAAATTGACGGCGTTTCGAGTCCGACCCCGCTCGTCCTCGCAAAGCAGGGGACGGTCGTCCCGATAAGCGACCTGCTCATCGGCACCCACTCCGGCACCATCGGCGAGACCTCGGCTATAGCGATAATCATAGGCTTTGTATACCTCTGCGTCCGCGGAGTAATCAAGCCCCGCGAACCGCTGTCGGTCATAATCTCGACAGGCGTTTTCGTCACTCTCTTCAGTCTTATTCAGGGAATACCGGTAACTCTCAACTACCTTGCGGTGCATATGCTCGGCGGCGGTATGCTTCTCGGAGCCGTCTTTATGGCTTCGGACTACGCAACCACCCCCGTCACCCCGTGGGGACAGGTTATCTTCGGCTGCTGCGTGGGCTTCATAACCGCGCTGATTCGCTGCGTGGGCGGCGGCGTAGAGGGCGTCTCCTACGCCATAATCATCTCAAACCTGCTCACGCCGTTTATTGAAAAGCTCACCGCTCCGAGACCCTTCGGCGTGAGAAAGGAGCGTGCCGAAAAATGATGAAGACAATCGTAAAAGACACTCTGCGTCTTGTTGTCATAACCCTCTGCGCGGCGGTCTGCCTCTCGTTTGTACACGAAATCACCGCCGAAACCATAGAGGCTGCGAAGGCAGAGGAACGTGCGGCGTCCTACCGACAGGTATTTCCCGAAGCCGCGTCGTTTGAGCCCGCCGAAAGCTATCCGCTGCCCGAGCTTCCCGCAGGCGTCTCGATAGGCGATCTCCTTTACGCCGTAAACGCCTCGGGCGAACGCATAGGCTGCGTTATCTCGGCGACCTCCGCCAACGGCTACGTCGGCGACATCACGCTCTCCGTCGGAATAGACTCGGAGGGAACTATAACCGGAATGACCGTCACCTCGATGAGCGAGACCTCGGGACTCGGCTCCCACTGTCAGGACGAAGACTTTCAGGCGCAGTTTAAGGGAATCGCCGGAGAGGTCGAATACGTCAAGGGCGGAAAATCCGCCCCCAACGAAATTGATATGATATCCGGCGCGACATTCACAACCCGCGCCGTGACCGAAGCCGTCAACGGTGCCCTGAGCACCGCGGCGGAACTGTTTGCCGGAGGTGAAGCAAAGTGAAAAGCAATACGCCCGTTGAACGCCTTTACAACGGCATCATCAGAGAAAACCCGACCTTTGTCCTGATGCTCGGAATGTGTCCGACCCTCGCCGTCACCACAAGCGCAATAAACGGTCTCGGAATGGGTCTTTCGACCTGCGCGGTGCTTATGATGTCAAACCTCATCATATCGCTTTTGCGCAAATTTATCCCCGACCGCGTCCGTATGCCGGCATACATAGTGGTCGTGGCGTCGTTTGTGACCGTGGTCGACCTTTTAATGCAGGCATACTTCCGTCCGCTCTACTCGGCGCTCGGGCTTTATATTCCGCTAATAGTCGTCAACTGCATCATCCTCGGCAGAGCCGAAAGCTATGCCTCGAAAAATCCGCCTCTCGCCTCCTTCTTCGACGGCTTGGGAATGGGACTCGGTTTCACCGCCGCGCTGACGATAATCGGTCTTGTCCGCGAGTTTCTTGGCGCCGGGGAGCTGTTCGGACTCAAGGTTATGCCGGACGCCTTTGAGCCGATATCCATAATGATAATGGCTCCCGGAGCGTTCTTCGTTCTCGCGGTGCTAACCGCTCTTCAGAATAAATTCAAGGCGCCCTCCGCCACCAACAAGAGCGATAAGTTCTGCTCGGGCAACTGTGCCGGCTGTATGGACAAAACCTGCAATATCACCGAAAGGAGAGATGAGAAGTGAACTTTTTATCAACTCTGTTCATCGGAATAATTTCGGCAGCGCTCGTAAACAACGTAGTTCTGAGCCGCTTCTTGGGACTTTGCCCGTTTCTCGGAGTGTCGAAGAAAACGTCAACCGCTCTCGGAATGGGAACCGCCGTTATCGCCGTCATCACGCTTTCCTCGGCAATAACCTACGTCATCGACCACGTCGTTCTGAGGGATAAGCTCGTATATCTTAGGACGATAATCTTTATCCTCATAATCGCGGCGCTCGTCCAGACCGTCGAAATAATCCTCAAGAAAAAGATTCCCTCGCTCTATAAGGCGCTCGGCGTCTACCTGCCGCTGATAACCACCAACTGCGCGGTTCTCGGCGTGGCGATAGATTCCGCCCAGAAAAACTACAGCTTCGCCGAAACGATGATTTATTCCGTCGGCACGGCGGTGGGCTTCCTTATAGCGATTGTGCTGATGTCGGGCATAAGGGAAAGAATCGAAAACAACGACATTCCCGAGAGCTTTAAGGGTATGCCGATAGTCCTCGTGACAGCGGGACTTATGGCTATCGCTTTCTTCGGCTTCAAGGGTACCATAGCGTAAGGGGGAGAGAAAATGTTGAACGCAATTTTACTCGCCGCCGCCGTTATCGCGATTATCAGCGTGGCTATAGGTCTGCTGCTCGGGTTTATGTCGGAAAAATTCAAGGTTGAGGTCGACCCGCGCGAGTCGCAGATTCGCGACTGCCTCGCCGGCTCTAACTGCGGAGGCTGCGGCTATGCCGGCTGCGACGCCTACGCTCACGCAATCGTCTACGAAGGTGCGGCGATGAACCTCTGTCCCTCCTCGGACAAAAAGAAAATCGGCGACGTTATGGGCGTGTGCGTCATCGAAGGACCTAAGATGGTCGCCTTCGTGAAGTGCAACGGAAACTGTCACAACACCCGCTGCAACTACAACTACGGCGACGAACGCGACTGCCGCATCGCCTACTCCGCTCCCGGACACGGCGCGAAAAAGTGCGTCTACGGCTGTTGCGGGCTCGGCACCTGCGCCTCCGTCTGCCCCTATGACGCCATACGCATCGTCGACGGTCTTGCAAAAATCGACCGCACAAAATGCCAAGCCTGCGGAAAATGCGTCTCTGTCTGCCCGAACCGCCTTATAGAAATCATCCCCGACTCCGCACCCTACGCCGTCGCCTGCTCGTCCCGCTCAAAGGGCAAGGACGTAAAGGCTGCCTGCGACACCGGCTGCATCGGCTGCTCGATGTGCGCAAGGGTCTGCGAAAGCGGCGCGATAACCGTCGAGAACAACCTCGCTAAGATAGATTACAAAAAATGCACCGGCTGCGGCAAGTGCGCCGAAAAATGCCCCTGCAAAATCATTACTATGCGTAATATATAATGAAAAAATTACTCTGCGTTACTGTCGTTTTGCTGCTCCTGACGGGCTGCGAAGCCTATCCGAAGCGCTTCAGCGCGACCTATACCGACGTCTTTGACACCGTGACCGAGTTTACGGCATACTGCGGCTCCGAGGAGGAGTTTGAAGCCCTCGCCGGCGCCGTTCACGGAGAGCTTAAGCGTCTGCACGAAATTTTTGACATATATAACAACTATGAGGGTCTTGACAACGCCAAGACCCTCAACGATGCCGCGGGACAAACCGTCTTTCCGCCCGAGGAGCTTGTCGGACTGATTGAGGCCGGCAGGGACTGGTACTCGCTTTCGGGCGGGAAGCTTAATATCGCCTTTGGTACCGTGCTGTCGCTATGGCACCGCTGCCGCGAGGAGGGCTTACTACCCGACCCCGAAGAGCTTTCGGAGCGCGCGAAGCACTGCGACATTTCGCTTGTCGATGTCGGCGGCGAGGGTGTTACTCTCGCAGACCCCGTGATGAGCCTTGATTTCGGCGCGATTGCAAAAGGCTATGCCGCGCAGAAAGCGGCGGAGCTTGCCGCGGGTATGGGTGGGGAAAGCTTTGCGCTGTCGGTCGGCGGAAACGTCGTTACGCGAGGCAGAAAGCCGTCGGGAAAATGGGAAATCGGCATACAGAACCCCGACGGTGGTCTTTTAACCACGGTAAAGGTGTCGGGCGAGGCGGTCGTCACGAGCGGCGACTACCAACGGTTTTACGAGGTCGACGGAGTGAAGTACCACCACATCATCGACCCGGATACGCTTTATCCCGCGTCGCTCTGGCGCTCGGTGACTGTAATAGCCGAAAATTCCGCCGACGCCGACGCTCTCTCGACCTCGCTCTTTCTGCTTCCGCTCGAGGACGGAAAGGCGCTTGCGGAGAAATTCGGCGCTGAGGCGCTTTGGGTTTCGCCCGACGGCGGCGTCGTAAGAACGGAGGGCTTTTCGGGCTATGAATAAGCTTTTTAGACACGACCTTGCGCTGATTCTTGCCATTGTTCTGACCGCTCTCGCTCTCGGTGCGGCGTCAACGCTACTTACAAAAGAGGGCGAGACTGTAGAGGTGAGGCTTCGCGGGGAGCTATACGCCGAGCTTCCGCTCTCGCGAGACGCCGAACTTGACGTAGACGGCCTCTGCACGGTAGTCGTAAAAGACGGCGGGGCATATGTCAGAAACTCGTCCTGCCGGAACAAGATATGCCAAAGGCACCCCCCTATAAGCCGTGCGGGCGAGACCATCGCCTGCCTGCCAAACGGCGTCACGGTGAGAGTGGCAGGAGAGGGAGGCGCTGACTTCTATGTCTGACAAGACACGCAGGATAGCGCTTTTAGGTCTTCTGACGGCGCTCTGCTTCGGACTGTCATATTTGGAGCTTATGCTGCCCGCACTGTCGGTGGGCGTCCCGGGGATTAAGGCGGGACTTGCCAACATCTGCGTAGTGGCGGCGCTCTACCTGCTCGGTCCGTGGGAGGCGGCTGCGGTAAATCTCGCGCGAATACTTCTGAACTGGCTGCTTTTCGGCAGCTTCACCGGACTTTTATACAGTCTTGCCGGCGGAGCGCTCAGCTTCGGCGTAATGATTGTGCTGAAAAAATCCGGAGCTTTTTCACCTGTCGGCGTGAGCGCCGCAGGAGGAGCCGCCCACAATATCGGTCAGCTCGGCGTGGCGGCTCTGATGACGGGAACCCCGGCGCTGATGTTATATCTTCCCGTGCTGCTTACCTTCGGCACAGCGGCGGGAGCGCTCAACGGACTTATTTTTACCGCAGTGCAAAAGCGCATAAAACCGCGGAGAAAGGAATAAATAATGTCAAAAAACCTTAAACTTTTATGCCTTTCGGCAATGTTCGTGGCGGTAGGCTTCCTGCTGCCGTTTGTCACCGGCAATATCCCGACGGTGGGACGCTATCTCTGCCCTATGCACATTCCCGTCTTTCTCTGCGGACTCATCTGCGGCAAAAAATACGGTCTTGCGGTCGGCTTCCTGACTCCGATGCTCAGAAGTCTCATCATACATATGCCTTCGCTTTACCCAAACGCTCTCGGTATGGCGTTTGAGCTTGCCGCCTACGGCTTTTTCGTCGGACTTATATACGAGCATTTTAAAAAGAAAAACGTCGGCGCGGTCTACGGCGCGCTGATTCCCTCTATGCTTCTCGGCAGACTTGTATGGGGTGTCGCCCGCACCGTGATGCTCGGTCTGAGCGGTCCCGAAACGGCGAGTTTCAGCTTCAGCTACTTTATCACTTCCGGCTTTTTGGAAGCTCTGCCGGGACTTTTATTGCAGCTCATTTTTATTCCCGCGATAATGGCGGGACTCAGGCGTGCAAAGCTGCTTAACTGAATACAAAACGCGCTTTCCGAGTGAAAGCGCGTTTGAGGCTGTCGAAAAAATTCGACAGCCTCTGACGGAAATAAAAGCTGGTTTTGTATCCGCTTGCGCTTCGCAATCGTAAACGATTGATTGCTCGCGCTCGCGGACAAAGCCAGCGTTTATCACCCCTGTTGGTTTTTCCGTAATCTTTTCCTGCATCGCCTGCGCATACGCTCACGCTCATAAACCGCGCACTTGTGCGGTTTATGAGCTGCGGCGATTAAGGTATAAAAATCGCGGCAAAGCCCCGATTTTTATAATTTTTAAAAGCTGTGCGTAAACAGGGTTTATCGACAAGCTGAAGCCCCCTTTAAAGGGGGCTTTTATTCACTGCTATGCCGCCGCGACATTTGAGCCTGACGCGCTTGCGTCAAAGTATCCTCACGCCGTCTATGTGTATGTACCTCGCCGACGCAAAGTAGTAATCGCTGAGCGGAACGTTCAACGCGTCGTAAGTGTGCGCGCACAAAAGAATCCTCGGTCGCACTGCCGTCACGAGCAGCGAGTGGTAGAAACTGCCGCTTGCCGTTCCGAGCTGAATCACATCGCCCTGAATGATTTCTCCCTCGGCGACTGTATGACCAAAAGGCCCAGCGCCCCTGTTTTGGGTGATGAATCTGAAAAAGTCCTCCACCGAAGTCCACGCCGCCGCACGGTCGTAGGACGAACGGTAGTACCACCCGACGTCACGGGTGTAGTTCATAACCCCCGCCCCCGCATAGACGCACTGTGAAATAAAATTCGTACAGTCGCCGCCGATATCCTCAAAGTCGTAGTAAGCGGGATTCCTGCCGAGCGCCCACCTTTGAGCATATGCCGACGCAGCCGCACGGTCATACTGTATCTGTCTCATATTTTCCACCTCTTTAACAGAATATGCTGCCGCACGGCGTTTGTTAAACCGACAGTTTAGTGAAATTTCAACCGACAGTTCACAAAAACCGCAAATTTAAACCGCCGGTCGCTTCACTTTGGCGAAAACCCGTGATACCATATACCTGTCGGTCGACAAAAACGAAAGGTGAAAATCCGGGTGTGAAGCGCGCAAAAAGGCTCCGACGGGTGTCGGCGCCTTGAATCTTATCAAAAAATCCCCCCTGAACAGTCCGCCGACTGTACAGAGGGGATTTGGTCGAGGTGACGGGATTCGAACCCACGGCCTCCACGTCCCGAACGTGGCGCTCTACCAAACTGAGCCACACCTCGTTGAACGGCTTCAATAGCCGCTCGAATATAATACCACAAATTCGCTGAAATGTCAACGCTTTCACAAAAGTTTTTCTCGAGCATTTTATTTCCAAACAAACGGAGAATTTTTTACCGCCGAATTGTCCAACCGATATGTTTACAACCCGTCGCGCATTTGGTAAAATAAACTCAACGGGTCCGAAAAACGAAAAAGACATTCAAACGGCTCTACTACACGTTTTCCGAGCTTTGGAAGCTTTCGCCGCTCGCAGAAGCAAAGAAGACTTGGCTTCAAGGCTCGGCGGCTTTCCTGCGTTTCAAATAAGAACGGCTGCGTCACCGAGACGGGCTCTTTCGGCTTTGTGGACACGTCCTTAAGACGCCGGACGGCGGCAGAATTTTTGAGGACGACTATACCGCCCGCGCTATGGCGAAGCTCGCGCAGAAAAACGACTACACCGTCGGTCCCGACTGTCACCGCGTAACGGAAATCTGCGCGGCAACGGGACTTTCGGAGGATTTCTGAAAGCAATATAAAGCGCCCTTTTTACAGGGCGCTTTTATTCTTATTTAAGCTTTACCGTGATATCCCTCATATTCTCGGGCAAATCCTTTTCCTCAACTAAATCAAGTACAGGCTCGCCGTCGAAGCCGAAGTGTACACGCCTTATCCCGGACGAGCGGGGTGCGTGTATGCCCGGGCGAGCGTGGTAGGTGTTCCATACGTCGCCATATTCGTCGGTAACATACGCGTTGTGACCGGGGCCGTACTCGCCGGGGGCCACGAGCGAGTGCATCAGCGGGTAGTTGCCCTTAGTCCAGACAGACGGGTCCAGAAGGTCGGCGCCCTGCTTCGCGGTCAGCATACCTACACAGTAGGTCGTATCTACAAGCGCGGAGCTGAAAGTCAGGTAAATCATACCGTCGCGGTAAAGGGCAAAAGGTCCCTCGTCGACAAGAGTGTGGTTATTCTGCCAGCCGTATTCGGGCAGCGTGAGCAGAACTGGGTCGCTTACGAGTTTCCAAGGCTCGTCGGGGTTGATTTCGGCGATGTATACCCACGCGCCGAGGTCAATAGGGTTGAACTGACGCTGACTCCACGCGACGTACACCTTTCCGCCGCTCTCAATCGTCGTCATATCGAGGGTGATGCCCTTGTCGTAGAGCGGGGTGCCGTCCTTTTTGAGCACCTTGCGGGGAGCCTCCCAGCTTTCGCGGTCGTCCAGCTCGCCGCCCTCTTTCAGAACCATTACGTGCGACTGCTCGTCGCCGAACTCTTTCGGCGTGCAGGCGTGGAAGATGTATTCCTTTCCCGCGACGTTATGGAACTCGGGCGCCCAGAGCAGCCCTCCGACGTGCGGATAGGTCTCGGAATCGAGAATAAGCTTTTCGGGGGCGGTTACAAGCCCGGGAATCGTCTTCGCGCGGCGGACGTAGATGGTGTGGTTGCCGTCGGCGTCGTTGGTAGCGATAAAGTAGTAGTCTCCCTTGTAGCGGTAAACGCAGGGGTCGGCGCGGTTGACGGCAATCGGGAAGTCATAGTGGTCGGCGTGGATACGTCCTTTTGCCTCGCCGTTTGCTGTGGTCTCCCAGTCGACGCGCTTTGAATGGGTCGAGCCGTCGGAGTAGCGTACAGTCACTCTGAAGTCCGCAAGCTTATCCGCCTCGACCTCTTTTTCGTATTTGAGCGACACCGCCACGGGCGTCAGCAGCTTTTTAAGGGCATAGTCGGCTTTATCGTCCGCAACCTCAAAGGTCCTCGCATCATAAGCGCCCTCGATTCCGGTTTCGACATACTCAAAATGCCCGCCGTGATGATGGCAGCAGCCCTCGCCGTTTCCGATTTCTTTTACGTCATCGGTGGGCTCGGTGAGGGATTTAAGCTTGCGGCGGAATATCTTCCCGCCGGCTTCAAACTTCGCGACAAGGCTTTGACAGTTGGGGCAGACCTTGAGCATAACGTCGTCGAGGTATTCGTCGCAGAGTTTAAGAAGTCCCAGCTCGGTATAGTGGACGAGGTCGGGGGTCTCAAAGACCACTGCGCAGCCCTTGGACTCGGGGTCAGGCTCACCGTTTGCCTCGGTGCGTACCGCGATGACCTTAAAACCGCCATCGCAGGGCATCACAAAGGGCTTTTTGAGGCTCTTCGGGTGAAGCGCGTGACTGACGGGGTCCTGCGTCGCCTTGACGAACAGAACACCGTAGTTGTGGTTGAGCGGCGCGAAAGCACCGTCCTTTTCATAGCCGAGATGCATACTCAAACCGAGCCGCGGGGCATATTCCGCCTCACTGACCGGCTTTCGGGTGTAACATACAAACTTCATACTATTCTCCTTTATTCTCGTTTTCTTCGGCTTTTGCTATCTTTTTGGTGTGCTTTGAGGTGATTGCAAACGTCATAATTATCGCGACAACGATGATTGCTCCGGTGCATACAAGCGCTATGATGACCTGCATCGAAAGTCCCGCGCTCTTGGAGGGGTCCTTTACGAACGGATTTACCTTTTCCTCAACGACGGGAGCCGTGTAATTCGGATCGGCTTCGAGGTCGATGTCGATAGTCATAAGGCTCCTTGCGGGAATTAAAAGTTCGTCCTCGTACTTGCCGTTGTCCAGCATATACTTGTTTTTAAAGCGGTTCTCGCCCTCGGTGGAGAGCCAACAGGCGGAATCAAGTATCGTTTTGCCGCCGAGGTCGAGGGTCATATACTCCTCGGTCTCGGAGGGGTTCATCACTACCACCACGAGCTTCGAGCCGTCGGGCGATTTGAACGCCGCGACCTTTGATTTGAGGCTCTCCTGAACGTCGACGCGCTGATAGCCGTTCTTTATGAATTTTGAGTAGTGCTGCATTATGTAGTGATTGCCGTTTCGCTTTATGGCGGCGTCTGCATCGGCGCCGCCTATCTCGATAAGGCATCTGCCGAGGTCGGATACCCAGACGCCATTCCAGTAGAGATATGCGGTTACGTTTTCATACGTCAGCTCATCCATAATGACTTCGGCGTGCTCAAACGGAAAGTCGCTCCACCACTCGGTCTCCCAGATGCGGTAGCCTTCCATAGCGTTTTTAACGGCTGTCATATTGGCTTCGCCGAGATCCATTCCGTAGAGGTGATGCGCGACTACTTCGAGGCTCTCGGGACAGTTCTCTATTACCGGGTCAAGATAACCCTTGAGAAGGTCGGGGAATCCCGCCATAGTCTCGGCGCCTAAAAGCTTGGGGGCGTATTCGCCGAAAGCTTCCTTAAACGCCTCGTAGACGGCGATATGAGCCTTCCAGTAGGCGCAGTGATCCTCGTTCTCCTCCTGACCGAAGAAAAAGCCGGCGCTTTTCGGGTCGCCCGTCTCTTCAAAATTGCGCTCCTGGAACTCGATTTCGTTGGATATCGAGAAGTAATCTACGGGTATTCCGGCGTCGAAGAAAAGCTTTATCGACTCCACGCAGAAGTCTGCCAGCTCGTCATACATATACTCGCCGTTTTCGTCCTTTGCGAGAGTGTAGTATCTTAGACCGTCGTCCGGCTTTTCGGTATAGGCGATCCACGGGAGGTCGCGGTCATACTGACCCCACGATGTGACCATAACTATCGGCTTTATACCGCGATTCAAGGCTGCCTTGTAATAGGCATAATAGGCGGGATATCCGTTGAGAGCGTTCTGATACTCCTCGCCGACGTGATTGAGGTCGCGGAACCTGAGAATGTTGAACTCGGTGTCGTTGAATATCCAGTCATAGCCCTCCTCGGCGTTGTTGTTGGTGGTGAGCCAGTCGCCGTACCATGTATATGACGCGCCGAAGCCGTCTATGGTCTGATATTTTGTGCCGAAGTCGACCTTGACAAGATCCTCCTCAGCCGCTGCGGCGCTTGACCCGAGCGACGCCGCCATCACAATCGCAGCTATGAACGCAAACAGCTTTTTCATTAAAAATCCCCTTTCAGGACAAAACTCCGCCCGCCGACTTTCGGCGGGCGGAACGCAAAATTTGCTTATTCGTTATTGAAGTCTTCTATCATTTGGTTGAGATCTTCGACATAATACTCAATCTGCTCTCCGTACTGCTCCTTGAGCTGAGCCCAGGATGACGGGTTGGTACCGGAGCGTATAATGTCGTTCGACATATGAGCAAGCGCATTGCCGAGACCGTCGGGCAGGTTGTTGTTGATATCGAGAACAGGATGCTCGGCGGCAAGCCTGTAGCACTCCTTGTGCATCTCAATCATTTCATCAGTCCACAGATATTTTTCTCTGAGCTGATTTTCGTCAATCTGAATGACGATAGGGTCAATCTTCTTGAATCTGTCGCACATCGCCAAAAGCGCAACGCCCTCGGGGTTATTTGCGTGCATTACTATGCTGTAGCCCTCAATACCGGCTCGCATGTAGTAGTTGCCGTCGCCGTTGGGGTCTCTCGGAAGCGGGGCAAACATTACCTCGTGCTGCGCAACATCTCCCCAACGTGAAGACACCACATCAACCGTGTCTGTGAAGCCCCACTCGGCGATTATGTAGAAGAGGGTCAGACCTTCTTTCATACCTTCGCCGAAATCTCCGCTGCCTCTTAAGGACCATGAGCCGTTCAGAGACTGATAGGTGCAGTTATTCTTTACGAGGTTATAGATGACGTCCTGCGAACGCTCGATTTCCGGCGAATCTATATTTGATACAAACTTGCCGGTCTCTTCGTCGATGCCGAAGAACAACTGACCGGTGGACTCTAAAAGTCCTCCCGCGTAGGCGTTGCCGTCGAGGGCAAAGTGGTCGGTGTCGGGGTCGTTGAAATCCAGACACATGTCATAAAATTCATCCCAAGTCCACTCGTCGTTCCAGTAGAGTTTGGCAGGGTCTTCATAGCCGTATTCGTTAATTACTCTGCGGTTATAAACGACAACGTTGCTTACGCCGAAATCGGTGACGATATGATAGTGCTTACCCTTGAGGACGAAATAATCGGCGGCTGCCTTCATCGGGGCAAACAGCGGGTCGTCAAAGTCTATCCACTGATCAACCGGCTGGATCATTTCCTTGATGCAGTTCATCGGGTAGAGCGCCATAACGCCGTTAGACGCCTGAGTTGCATCGGGGGGGGTACCGGAAGCGATATACCTCGCGAGGTCGTCGTAGTAGTCAAAGTATCCGCACTCAAGCCATTCTACGGAGCCGCCGTATTTATGGGTAAACGTCCAGTTACCGGTATTTACGACCTGATCTTCTTCGTAGTTCTGAAGCGGGTCATACCAAGAATACCAGATTACGTGGCTTCCTGCGCCGGGAGCGGTCGCTTCGTCGGGCAGCCTTATGCCGGCGGCGTTAAGTATCGCTTCCGAGTCCTCTGAATTGAGTGTAAGTTGAATCGGCTTACGCTTGTTGTTTTTGCCGCATCCGACGAGGGAAACGATCATTAAAAGCACAAGCGCGACAGCTAAAGCTCTTTTCATTGAATATCTCCTTTTTTTAGTTTAATTTTCAGCAGAAAAGTCTGCTACCATTTGGTTAAGTTCTTCGATATAATAATCGAAGCTCTCCTTGTTTGCCTCCTTGAGCTGAGCCCATGTGGAGGGATTGGTTCCTCCGCTGCGCATGATGCTGTTGTTGAATTTGTCAAAAACAGCCTGAAGCCCGTCGGGAAGATTGCCGCCCACTCCGGTGGTAAAGTTTGCCATAGCAAGCCTCTGGCACTCCTTGGACATCTCTAACATTTCGTCGTTCCAGAGATAAATCTCTCTTAGCTGTTTTTCGTCAATCTGCTGAACAACAGGGTCAATAATTTTGAAGCGGATGCATGACGCGAGAAAGGCGGCGCCCTCCGGGTTGGGGGCCTCGCTGATAAGAACCATCGAGCCTTTGATATCGTTGAAGCTCGAAGCAAGATAGTAAACGCCGTCGCCGCTTTCGTCGCGCGGCAGGGGAGCGTACATAACCTCGTTGTTAGCGATATCTCCCCATTTGGCAGATACTTCATCAACCGGCTCTTGGAAGAAAACCTCTCCGATGATATAGAACAGACAGAGACCGTCCTTAAGTCCGACTCCGAAATCGCCGCCTCGGATACTCCAAGTGCCGCGACCGTAGCAGCAATCGTTCTTAATGAGGTTATAGAGGTAATCCTGACCGCGTTCGATTTCGGGAGAATCGAGGTTGGAATAGAACAGTCCGGTTTCGTCCCTCTGGAGGAACTGCTGACCCGAAGCCTCTATAAACATCCCCTGAAACGCGTATCCGTCGAGGGCAAATCTGTCGGCGTCCGGCTCCGAAAAGTCCACACACATATCGTAAAACTTATCCCAAGTCCACTCGTCGTTCCAGTAAAGATCGGCGGGGTCGTCGTAGCCGTATTCCTCGATAACTCTGCGGTTATAGACGCACACATTGGACGGTGCGGTCTCTATACATATGTAGTAGTGCTTACCGTTGAGCGAAAATTTATCGGCAAGGCTCTTCATCGGCGCCCAAAGCGGGTCGTCGTAATTTATCCACGGGTCTACGGGCTGAATGGTGCCTTTTATCGCGCCCATCGGGAAAGAATATCCGCCCGTGTAGATATCAGGCGGGGTCCCGCCCACGATAAGCGCCGCCAGACCGTCGGGAGCGTCTTCGTACGTCGTTTCGATATAGTCGAGATTTCCGTGATACTTTTGCTGGAACGTCCAAAATCCGGTGTTGACGATTTCATCTTCGTCATAGTTGCGGAACGGGTCGCCCCAGCCGTACCATGTTACCGTAGAACCCGCGCCGGCGGCATCGGATTCGTCCGGAAGTCTGACGCCGGCGGCGTTAAGTATCGCCTCGGAATCCTCGCTCGAAAGCGTGAGCTGAATCGGCTTGCGCTTGTTGCTTCCGCAGCCTACAAGCGCAACTATCATCAGCAGTGCAAGCAAAATTGCCGCATATCTTTTCATGCGTTTTCTCCTATAATGTTCCTTTGGGCGGAGTTTTATGCCTCAAGATCATCAATCATAGTGTTGAGTTCTTCTATGTAATAGTCAAAGCTTTCGCGGTTTGCCTCTTTTAGCTGAGCCCACGACGAGCCTTCCATTCCGCTGCGAACCATACTTTGGCAGAGACGATAGCAAGCTTCGCCGAGACCGTCGGGCAGGTTGCCGGTGTAGTCAATAAGGAAGTTACTGTCGGCGATTCTCTGACATTCCTTGGACATTTCGAGCATTTCGTCGGTGTAGCAGAGTCTTTCCTTAAGCTGCTTCTCATCTATCTGTCTTACAATGGGGTCGATATCCTTGAAGCGGATGCAGGAAGCAAGAAGCGCAGCGCCCTCGGGGTTGGGAGCGTCGGTAATGATGACCATAGCGCCTCTGATGTTGTCGAAGCTCGAAGCGCAGTAGTATACGCCGTCGCCGTTTTCGTCACGCGGCAGAGGAACAAACATAAGCTCATGCTGTGTCAGGTCGCCCCAAGTCTTGCCAAGAGATTCGACGGTGCAGGCGCGGTCGGTCCAGAACGCTTCGCCTATTACATAAAACAGGCATAGACCGTCTTTAACGCCGGCGCCCCACGCTCCGTTATCGCGGAGGTTGTAGGTACCCTTGCTGTAGATGCAGTTGTTCTTCAGGAGCTGATAAAGCATATCCTGACCGCGCTCGATCTCGGGCGAGTCAATATTTGAATAATATCTGCCGTTCTCATCGTTCATAAGAACCTGCTGACCGGTAGACTCAATGAACATTCCTTCATAGGCATAGCCGTCAAGGGCATAGCGGTCTTCGTCGGGGTCAGAGAAGTCCATACACATTTCGTAGAACTTCTGCCAAGTCCACTCGTCGTTCCAGTAGAGGTCGGCGGGATCGTCGTAGCCGTATTCCTCGATAACTCTGCGGTTGTAGGGAACGACGTTCGCGGGAGTAGTCTTAATGCATATCTGATAGTGCTTGCCTCCGATGGAAAACTTCTCGGCAAGACCCTTCATCGGCGACCACAGCGGATCGTCATAATCAATCCACGGGTCAACGGGCTGTATGGTGCCCTTGATGGCTCTCATCGGGAAGGATGCGGTGGAGTTGGTTCCTCCGGTCATAATATCCGGAGGGGTACCGCCAACCATAAGCTGTGCAAGTTCGTCAGCAAAGGTCTGATACGTGGTCTCGTGATAACTGATAGAGCCGCCGTATTTATTCTGGAAAGTCCAGTATCCTGTGTTTACCAGCTCACCTTCGCTGTAGTTCTGGAAAGGGTCGCCCCAGCCGAACCAAGTTACTACCGAATCCGCACCGGCGGCTACCGATTTGTCCGGCAGTCTGACGCCGGCGGCGTTAAGTATCGCCTCGGAGTCCTCACTCGAAAGAGTGAGCTGAATAGGCTTACGCTTATTGCTGCCGCAGCCGACAAGCGCGACTATCATTAGCAAGACAAACGCAAGCGAAATGAATCTTTTCATAATATTGCCTCCTGATTTTTTAAAAGGGTTGGTGACAAAATACCACTATCATTATACCATTATTATCGGTCGCCCGCAAGAGTAATTATTGACATTTTTTAATGCGGTGTTTTGTCTACACTGCTTAATTGGCGGAAATTTTTCGTAAATAATTGACTTTTTATTATAAGATTTCCAACATTTATACATAAAATCCCCCGACTCCAAGGTCGGGGGACTGTGTGTAGTATTTACCTAAATTATGGGTTTTCTGCTATGTAATCGTCTATAATCTTGTTTTGTTCTTCGCAGTAGTAGTCCAATTGATCGCTGTACTGCTCCTTGAGCTGCGCCCATGTTTTGGAAGCGCCGGAGCGGCGGATATTGTAATCGAGGGCGTCATAAGCGGCGCGGAGGTTTTCGTCAAGGGCGCCGGTGTTGAATATTCTGGTGTTTGCCTGAACAAGCTCCTTGCAGTGGTCATACATTTCGAGCATCTCATCGGTCCAGAGGTAAACCTCTTTGAGCTGTTTCTTGTCGATATCGACTACAACAGGGTCTACAATCTTAAATCTCAGGCACTGAAGCAGCAGGATAGCTCCCTCGGGGTTCGGTGCGTTGTTCACGAGCATCGCGCCGTCGGGGTTGGCGGAGAGGTAGTAGGTGCCGTCGCCCTCTTTGTGCCTCGGCAGGGGAACAAACATGACCTCTTCCTTTCTCGGGTCGCCCCAGACCTGCTCGAACTCAGCTACGGGAAGAAGGAAATGATCCTTACTTATGTCGCTGATCCAGAAGAGGCACTTGCCGTCCTTTACTCCGGCGCCGTACTGCGCTTCGTTGCGGTTTGCCCAGTAGTAGGTGCCTTCGCGGTAGAACAGGTCTTCCTTGACCCACGAGTAAACAAGGTTTTCCGCAACCTCGATGAGCGGGTCGTCAATGTTGGAGTAATAGTGACCGTTTTCATCCTTTTGAATTAGATACTGTCCGGTCGACTGCTCAACGCAGGCGTTCGGAACATACCAGCCGTCGAAAGCAAAGCGGTCGTCGTCGGGGTCGGAGAAGTCGATAGCCATTTCGGTGACGACGTCCCAAGTCCACTCGTCATTGGCATAAAGGTCGGCGGGGTCGTCAAAACCGTATTCGTCTATGACTCTGCGGTTGTAGGGGACTACGTCCTTAAAGGCGACGTCGGTGACAATGCCGAAGTGGCGGTCGCCAAGGGCAAAATACTCAGCGGCGTCTTTCATAGGCGCCCAAAGCGGATCGTTATCATAATCAATCCAAGCGTCTACGGTCTGATAAGTACCCTTGACGCAGGGCATCGGGAATACAAATATCTGTGAAATTCCCAGCATAGTCAGGTCGGGAGGGGTGCCTCCGACCATAAGCGCTGCAAGTTTATCGGTAAAATCATAATATGTACACTCAACATAGTCGAGACCTCCGCCGTACCTCTGCTGGAAAGTCCAGTAGCCGGTCTGAATGATCTCATCTGCGCTGTAGTTCTGGAACGGGTCGAACCAACCCAGCCACGTCACAATAGAGTTTGCTCCCACGGCGGTCTCCGGCTCGGGAAGATATATTCCCGCAGCGTTGAGGATTGCCGTAGAGTCCTCTGAGCTAAGCGTGAGCTGAATGGGCTTGCGCTTATTGCTGCCGCAGCCGACAAGCGCGACTATCAAAACGGCGGCAAGCGCTAAAGATAACAATCTTTTCATAGTTTCCTACCTTTCTTTATATTTAATCGCGGAATCATAAGCTTCCGCTTTTTGATATTTTGACTTAATTATTATAACATATGTATAGATTTTTTACAATTGTCACAATCAACAACATTACCCCCCCCCGTTAGTAAAAAAGTCACAATGGCAGATACAAAAACCGACCGCCCGAAAAACGGACGGTCGGTATTCCGACGAGTTTACGCTACTGCCGTGGCTATACGCTGAACGAGCAGCGAAGCGTTTACCGCTCCCGCGGGGTCGGACGCGGGAAGCGTTGCCGAGGTATCGGCTGAGGCGTTCACAAGGGTGAGAGTGTCGCCGGCGTTTGCGGTGAATGACACAAGACCCGAAGCCGAACTGCCGTTTACGGGCAGCACTCCGCCCGGAATGTCGGCGCCGTTGAGCCTCAAAGCGAACGGACCTGCATCGGTACCCTCAACCTGAGCCCAGGCGACATAGGTTCCCGTCTCGCCAAGAACTACGCCGTCAGAGGCGGCTGCCGGACTGATTCTCCCAGCGACTGGACCTGTCTGTGCAAGCGCGACTGCCGCGCCGGGGGCGACCGTCTGTGCGGCGGTGCTGTAGAGCTGAGCGATGTCGCTTACTGCGGCGGGACCTGTAGCGCCGGAAGGTCCGGTAGGACCGGAAGGACCTGTCGGACCGGACGGACCCGTGGTGCCGGTTGCGCCTGTAGCACCCGTAGCGCCCGTAGGACCGGTGGGACCCGTGGCACCTGTTGCCCCGGTGGGACCGGTAGGCCCAACTGCGCCGTCTGCACCCGTGGCGCCTGTTGCCCCGGTGGGACCGGTAGGCCCGACTGCGCCGTCTGCGCCCGTGGCGCCTGTTGCCCCGGTGGGACCCGTAGGTCCGGTAGGTCCGACTGCACCGTCTGCGCCCGTGGCGCCTGTTGCTCCGGTAGGACCCATAGGTCCGACTGCACCGTCTGCGCCCGTGGCACCTGTTGCCCCGGTAGGTCCGGTAGGTCCGACTGCACCGTCTGCGCCCGTGGCGCCTGTTGCTCCGGTAGGACCCGTAGGTCCGACTACTGCAAGACCGGCAGGTCCGGTTGCGCCTGTTGCGCCTGTAGCGCCGGTCGCACCGGTAGGGCCGGTGGGACCTACCGCACCCGCGGCGCCGGTGGCTCCGGTAGCCCCCGTGGGACCTGCGGGGCCTGTCACGCCGGTGGGACCTATAACCATACCCCCGCCGCAGCCGCAGCCTCCGCCGCAGCCGAAGTTATAGACGTTTGTGCCGTTCGGGAGGTTCTGTCCGCAGTCGTTAGGGCAATTATTGTTTGCCATTAGTTTTCCTCCTTCTGAGAAATTGTCGCTTCAACTTCCTCTTTAAAGGGGGAGACCGCCTTTATTCCCGCGAAATAAGCCCTGTTTGCAAGGTAGGCTTCGCTGTCGGGTCTGATTTTTCCGGCTGACTCGTTATATTCTTCGGCGACGGCGTGTTCTCCGAGGCGGTCGTATATCACGCAAAGCTGCAAATAGGGAATATAGCCGCCGTAGTCGGCGTGAACAAATCCGCCGGGATTTGTTCCGAACTGCTTCGGCGCAAGCTCATACCAGAACTTTGCCGCCGCAAGGTCGCCCTTTTCGAGAAAGCGCCGCCCTATTTCGCAGCAGAGGTCGGCTCTCGGCGCTCCGAGCCTAAGCGTCTTAAACAGCGCCTCGTCCGACTCCTCCCGTCTGCCGAGACACAGCAGACAGTCCGAAAGCTCTTTCTGCGCAGACACGCGGTTTTCAATCCACGCTGAGCCGTCTTCGGCGCAAAGTCTGAAATTCTCCGCAGCTTCGCCTAAGCGTCCCGCCTCGAAAAGTTCCCGCGCGTAATAGTATCTCATACGCGGCTCAAGACCGCGTTTTGCAAGCTTTTCAAGTATGCTCAGGTTTCTGCCGGGTGGATTTGGACGCAGTTTTCGGTGTGAAACCGCCGCCCGACCGTGAATCACCTTTCCGCGGGGCGCTATCGCCTCGTGAACCGCTCCCTCAAATCTCATCCCCGACGACGCGCGTATTATCCTCTCGCGCTCGTAGCTCAATGTCACCCTGCCGTTTTCGTCAAATCCGACGTTATACGGCAGCATCACGACGTCCGGCATATCCGCGTCAAGCGCGGCAATCTGCTCGCTGAGCAGCGCGCGGTTTTCTCCCTCGATGACGTCGTCGGCGTCGAGCCACATCAGCCAGTCGCCCTTTGCGAGCGAAAACGCGTAGTTGCGTGCCGCCGAGAAGTCGTCGACCCATTTGAAGTCATAAACTTTGCCGACTCTTTCCTCCGCGATTTCGCGGGTGGAATCCTTCGAGCCGGTGTCGACGATGATTATTTCGTCAAAAATCCCCTCCACGCTGTCGAGGCAGCGCGGAAGAACGAGTTCCTCATCGCGGACTATCATACATAGGCTTATCATACCCTGGCTCCTTTCGGGGTCTCCCCGAGAGTATAATATGCTCGGGCGGGAGGGGAGGTGAAAAGCCTCTTTGTTACCGTGACCGCGAAGCCGTCCCACGGCACAAAAAATCCCCCTCCGAGGAGGGGGACACTTTATCCGAACAGTTTTTCGGGGTACGCACCCGCGGCGTGAAGCCTCAAAAGCTTACTCTCGGTGTCGGGCTTGTCTTCCTTGTAGGTGATGCCGAACCACCTGTCGTTCGACGGCTCCGCGAGAACCTCAAGCTCGCCCGACGCCAGCATATCGTTGACCATAATCGGCAGCAGACACTCCGACTTGATATCGGTTATCCTGCGCAAAAATTCCTCAAAATAGCGCTCCATCGCGGGGATTGTCTTGTGGCTGAAGCCCCAGAAGTTCATCGAGACCTGCGCGTCGGGGTCGATTTCTCCGCTTTCGCCGACAATTTTGCCGTCTTTAAGGAGTATTCCGCCCGTCTCGGTCACGCTTAAAAGCTTTCCGTCGGATATATTGCAGACGCCTCTTGTGACCCCGCCGTTCTCGCTGACGGTGTTTTTCAGGATATACGGCACCATAGACGCACAGTCCGCGTCCGCCTTCGGGAGCATACGCATCATAATTTTAAAGCACTCCGCTCCGTAATAGTCGTCGGCGTTCACCGTAACAAACGGCTCGGTGAGATATTCCTTGGCGGAAAGCACCGCCTGAACGGTCCCCAAAGGCTTGACCCTCTCTTTCGGGACGCTGTACCACGCCGGCAGAGAGGAATAATCCTGAACCGCATAGCACACCTCGGCGCGGTCTGAAATCTTATCGCCGACCTCCCGTCTGATAATCTCCGTCATATCGTTCTTGAGAATGAAAACAACTTTCTCAAACCCTGCGTTTAAAGCGTCGTATATAGAATATTCCATCAAAAATTCGCCGTTTGGCCCCACGTGAGATATCTGCTTATCGCCGCCGAAACGCGATCCGAGTCCCGCCGCCAGCACTAAAAGCGTAGATTTCATATAAAGTCTCCTTTTAACATTTTAGACAAGTATAGCGCAATCGCGCGACGTTGTCAATAAACGCGCGCAAAAAATGCGGGAAGCGCATCGGCTTCCCGCATAAAGCTTATTTGTAGTAAAGCTCCTGAACCAGCTTGCCTACCTCGTCGTAGTCGGGATAGGTGCAGCGGGCGCCGTGCTTGCGCTCGCCCTCCGTTCCGTCTATGCGGTAGAAGCCCTTGAACTCGTAGTCGTAACCGGTCAGAATCCATTTCGTTATTTCCGACTGACTCATATCCGTCACGACCGTATCCATAAGGTCGTCAAAGAGGTCGACAGCCTGATTGGCAGTAAGGGTCTGCTTTGCCTTTTTGACGAAAGAGTTCATAAAGTCAATCTGTCTCGTCATTCTGGCCGAGTTATGGGTGTCGTCCGGCATATACATCCTCGAACGGACAAAAGTCTCTGCCTGTTTGCCTTTCAGAAGAACCGTCTCGCCCATAACAAACGAGTCTTCAACACCCTCGAAGTTGTCCTTTATCGTAACTTCAACTCCGCCTACGGCGTCCGCAAGAGTCTGGACTATCGGTATAGGAGCGGCGATAAAGCCCTCAAACGAAATCTCGTCGCCCAAAAGCGCGTTGAGCGACTTTATGGTGTTTCTGCCGCTCAGACGGGTTCCGTCGCCATAGGCGTAGGAAAGGGCAATCTGCTCGTCTACAAAGCCGTAGGAGTAACCGATGGTGGAGTAGTTCTCAACCGGTACCGAGAGGTCGCGGTTTACATAGAGTATAAAATACTCTTTGGTTTTAAGATTCATCGAAAGAATCATAATGACGTCGCTCTGCCCGGCTGTTCTGAAAATCGGGTTTTCGCCCAGCTCCTGCTTGTCCACTCCCAGAAGAACGATGTTTTTGATGTTATAATTGTAACCTTTGTCGGCGTCGCTGTCGGGAAGCTTTTCCCCGCTCTCCGCAGCCGTTGTGACGGCAGTAGGTCTTGCATCGGGCGGAGAACCGGTGTCTTCCGGCATAACAAGGTCGTTTGCCGACGCAGATACCGTATCTGCCCTTTCGCCTTCCAAAGACGTCTCTCCGGTGGTCTGAGGCGTGTCGGACGCCTGAGACGGGTCGGTGACGGCAGGCGCCGAAGGCTCGCCGGTTACGGTTATCGCGGGGAGAGCGGTCTGCGAAGACTGCTCCGGCTGGGTATCTTCAGGAGCGGCAGTCACGTCCTGCGACGGGGTGCCGAGGTCGACTTTTGGCCTCGACTGACTGTGCTCTATTATTTCGGAAGCGGCTATCACTATCACCAGAACGACTGCGACAGCTATCGCCGCCCAAAGAAAATCACGCTTTCTGGGCTTTGGAGCCTTTGCCATATTAACACCTGCTTTTAATAGCGGTATTCGGAATTATACCTCTTGTAATATTTATATTTTCCGCCGTATCTCGAATTTTCGGAGCCGACCTTATTGAGCACACAGCCCAGAACATTGGCGCCTACTCTGAGAAGCTGGTTTTTCGCATCGTTTACCTGACGGTAATCGACTTCGTTCGCGCCCACTACTATTATCGCACCGTTGCAGTTGGGGGCGATGATGGCGGCGTCGATAACTCTGCCGAGCGGGGGAGTGTCGATAATGATGAAGTCAAACGCTTTTTTCAATACTTCGAGCATTGCGTTGAAAATCTTTCCGCTGAACAGCGGGGTGGGGTTGAGAACGTAGTTTCCGACAGGCAGAACATAGGCGTTCGGAATGTTTGTTTTATAAACGGCATCGTTTATCTCTCCCTTGCCCGAAAGCACGTCCGCGAGACCGGTAAACGGAAGTTCATCATCGACGTTGGCTCCGTATCTCGCCGAGAAGACCGACTTTCTGAGGTCGGCGTCGATAAGCAGGGTCTTAAGACCCGCGTTGGCGTAGTTGCGCATCATCTCAAAGGATATGATGGACTTACCGGCGTTTTCGTCGACGCTTGTTATCGCGACAAGCTTCACGCCTTCGCCCGAGTAGGAGACGTTGGTACGAAGAACGTTCATAGCCTCGCTCATTTCATAGGAGGGGTCCTTTATGTCGGCAATCGTTATGCTTCTCATTTCTTCGCACCCCCGTTCTTGTCAGACTTGGCATTTTTATCGGTGCTTCCGCTTCCCTTGCCGTAATAGCCGTATCCGTAACCGTAGCTGCCATAGCTGCCGTAGCCGTAGCCTTTCTTCTTCTTTCCGCCTTCATAGTAAACCTTTGTCAGCGTGACCATTCCGCAACGGTTTTCAATATCCTCGGCAGTCTTGACAGTGGTATCCATAACGGCAATGAAGATTATAACGCCTGCGGCAAGCACTGCGCCGAGCACAAAAGCGATAACGACCGTTTTCGTCAGGCTCGGATAGCTCGGCTCGTCCGGCGCGACCGCCTGATCGTAAACGTTAGGAACCGAAATGCCCATAATATCGGCGAGTCGGTCTACGACGTAATAAGTAAGGGTGTTGGCAATGTCACGCGCCAGAATCGGGTCGGCGTCGGTGACGGTGATTTTTATGATATGCGTATCGGTCGGGTTGACAACCGAGATCTTATTGTAAAATTCCTCATATTCGTAGTCAAGACGCTCCTTCATAGTTGTCGGCAGACCGGCAGCAGTCTGAGCGTCGTAATCGGCATTCATCTTGTTGATGACCGCCTCGAGAACCGTTCTGCTCTTAATGATGTCGGAATAGTCGCCTATGATGCTGTTTGAAAGGCTGAGGTCGGCTGCCGAGAGGAGCTGACCTATCGCCCCGGACGAGCCGCTCGTCGAAACAAGATAGGTGGATGTAGTAGCCTCATAAAGCGGAGTGATAAAGAACTGCACCACTATTCCCGCGACAAGCGCAAACACCAGCGCCACGGCGATGATGACAAGAATATGCCTTCTAAGCGCGTTGAAAAGCATCAGAAGGTCAATTTCCTGCGTTTCCTCCGCCTGCGCGCCGCTCACGGCATTGCGCTTGGCGAGCGCGGCATCGGTCTGATATTGATTCTGATCCATAAATACCTCAAAAATATACACTTATTGAAATCAGCAAACCGGAGGGCTTGCTGACTTCATTAGTTTGTTTTGTTTTTCGGTCGGGCTATAAATTATCTCTTCTTGGAGATAACGATAGCGGCAGCAGCAACGATCATAGGAATAACCGCGAGAACAACGCCCGTAGGAGGGTTCTCCGACTCCGAGGGAGCGGGAGTGTTGTCTTCTTCCTTGGGATCTTCGGTCTGATCGCCGGCGTTCATCTCATCGCCGTCGGCGGGATCGTCGGTGACGTTGCCGGTGTCCTGCTTGGGATCTTCGACTTCAACGGTGTTGAAGTCCTTGACAATGGCGAAGTACTTCCACTGCTTTACGGTGCCGGCAGGAACGGTAAAGGTAGCTCTGTTGCCGTTGACCTTGAGGTTGGCGCCTTCGAGCACGTCCCACTCGTCGCGGACAAGAACGATATCGTTTTCGCTTGCGCCGGGAGCATAAACATCAAAGGTGACGTTTACACCGTCGTCTACAGCGGAACGAATGTCGATCGCATATACGGCAACGGGAGTGTTGTCCTTAAGCTCTGCGGCAATAGGATCTGCAGAGGGAAGAACGGTAACGCTCGCGTCAACGCGAGAACCGTTGGCAGCGGTGGCGCTTGAAACAAGTTTGCCTATTTCAGGGTTGCTTATATCGGGAGTGCTGGGAGTTTCGGGCTCAGGGCTAGGACTTACTTCGGACGCGAAAGCAACAACGCTGAGCGAAAGAGTCAGGCATACAGCCAGAAGGATTGCAAGAATTTTCTTCATGAGTTAGTCCCCACTTTCATTTACGTATAAATTTGAAATTCTTCGGAACATTATACGGCGTTCCGCGCCGATAAATTCAACTGTCACGACACAATGCCCCGAAGTGAATCCACGCTTATGATACACCCGAAGCCGTTCTCATGTCAAGCCTTTAAACCGAAATTTAAACATTTTCGTCAAATCAGCCAAATATACCCCTTGCTATTTTTCAATTATGTTCAAAATGCTTGACGGTCTTGAAACAAACAGCGCATGAGCCGCTCTTTCGCCGAACTTCTGCGCCACAAAGGAATAACATTCGGCCATATCCGGATTGCCGCGCGTGTGGTTATGCCTGTCGTCGGCAACCACATCTATAATACCCCGCTCGACAAGTTTTGATACAAATTTTTTTCGCGGTCCCGAAAACGCCTCGGTATTTATCTGGAACTTCACACCGAGACTCTTCAGCTCCATTATATCCTTCGGTTCGGTGAGCTTTTCGTAGCGCTCAATGTGCGCGAGAAGCGGCGTTTTACCGTTTGAGAGAAGCTTGACGACATAAAGCCGCATTTCGTCGTAGGTCATCGACGGCGAAAACTCGGTCAGCACGGTGCGGGTGCCGCCGAGAGCCCGACAGCTTCCGTCGCGAAGACGCTCTACGGTATCAGGCCGCATAAACACTTCGTTGCCGAGATAAACGCTCATATCGGGGAGGTTTTCGCTCACAAACAGTTTTGCCTTTTCAAATGACTCCGCGATTTTTTCCGGCTTGGGAGTGAAAATAGCCGGGTTGTAGTGAGGCGTAAAGCACAGATGCCGCACGCCGCAATCGTATTCGAGGCGAATCAGGTCATACATCTGCGCGTCGTCGCGGGCGCCGTCGTCCACTCCCGCAAGAATGTGGCAGTGAAGGTCTACAAGCCCCACGGGCGCTTCGGCGTGCGCTCTGTTGTTTTTTCCGAAAAGCATACGCTTCACTCCTTTGTTTTTTGCAATTTTATGTCATTATACTACATTGCGCGGAAAAATGCAACCGTTATTGACGCGATGACGTCTGCGAACGCTCCATCGTGGGCTTTTTATTGCCCAAAAAGTTATAATTTCCTCTTTACAAATCGTAAAAAAGATGTTAATATATAGGGTGCAAAGTTATGCGGGAAACCGTAACGCCATAAAATCTATTTTAAACTTACTTTTTAAGGAGGATATTTTAATGGCAAGAAATATGAAGCATCTTGTTTTAACCGTTATTTTTTCCGTTCTGCTTCTCGTATCCTGCGGCGCTCAGCCCTCATCTGCACTGACACCCGCGCCCGAGACCGAAGCTCCCGAAACAACGGCTGCTGAGCCTGCGGAAACCGAAGCACCCGAAACGACCGCTGAGGACGCCGACGCTCTTGACGAATATATTCTGAGTCTCGGCTTTGACCATAACGCTTTTGAGCTATACGTCCTGCCGTATGCCAACCCCGTCTGAAAACAGCGCTTCTTTACAACGCACAGAAAACATGCTATAATCAAATTAAAAGGAGGAATTTTATGCCTATTAAGACGCAAACTTCCGTCCGCGCGATGCTGCTGGCGGCGCTTATTGTTTTAATGACAATTATATCGGCGGCTCCCGCTTACGCCTCGGGCATCGACGAGGAGGAGGCAAAGGCGCTCGCTGTCGCTATGACCGAAGAATACATTTATGCCACGCGAAAAAACCGACCGCATGATTTTTCTCAATTCACAAGCATTGATTATCTTGTGGAATATGTCGATTCTATAGTCGCTGAAATACAGGAGAGCGGGGGACTGCCAAGCGTCAACGACGACACCTTCAAAGTGACGGTTTCGGTAGCTGAGTATAAAAACCAAGAGTATCATGACTACGGCGATTATGTGCGTATTATGGTCCACTCCTATGAAGAGGAGAATGGCGGCACAAGCTCGTTTGGCGATTATTATTATGTCATTGTCGCCGAAAAAGAGGGCGGCGGTCTCGAGATAAGGGACTGGTCATTAGACAATAACGGTTATGAATACAGATTCAGAGGCAAGGACTATGTCTGCTTTGATCCCGACTACTGGCTCGACGAAGACAACGCAAAAGAAGTGCTCGCGCGAGCGCGCAAGGAACGGGAAATCGGTCTGAAAACAATTTGGGAACAGGCACAGAATAATTTGATGACTCAGTATTCGCGCGAAAACACGGAGCAGCCAAGTATAATGGAAGAAAGTAGCAGTATAACATTAAACAAGGATCTAATTGCATGGTGGGCAACTCAAAACTGTACAAAAAACCCTCCCACTTCAGCTATTCCCGGTGTAGACTATTGCGATTTTAGCCAATGGAATGACTATGATGATCCAACTGCCCCTAAGAACTGGGATTGCACAAATTTTGCCTCTCATGCTCTTATCTACGGCGGGGCTATTATGAATAGCGATTCCTGGTATTATTACGGAGCGAGTTCGTCTCAACGCTCCACCTCGTGGTCAGATGTAGATAAGTTTTATAATTTTTTAGTTAACAACAAGTCTACCGGTCCTTACGGTAAAGCGCTTGCATATTCTGACTCACTTGATAATAGCCTTCTTTTCGACGAGGGAGACATAATTCAATTCGATATTGATTACGATGATTCAGATTGGACGCATACCACTATATTAACAGGTTTTTCGATGACAGGAACCAACACTAACGAAGCAACGGTTTCAGGGCGTTCTTCCACAAGGAGTGAAGATCAGCAAGATGATTCAAGGGTCTCTGTGGTGAAGCAAAAGCGGGGATATACTCGAGTAAGAGCTATTAAGATTCTTGGTTGCCGAAAATAATACCTATTTACAATCTGCCCCCCTTAGGGGGCTTTTTTGTTCGCGAAAATTCAAATTCCCTCTTTACAAATCGTAAAAAAGATGTTAATATATAGGGTGCAAAGTTATGCGGGAAACCGTAACGCCATAAAATCTATTTTTTAAACTCATTCTAAGGAGGATGTTTTAATGGCAAGAAAAATGAAAACTATGGATGGCAACAATGCCGCCGCGTGGGCGTCTTATCCGTTCACCGAAGTAGCAGCCATCTACCCTATCACCCCGTCGTCCCCGATGGCGGAAGTCACCGACTCATGGGCGGCTAAGGGTCAGACCAACATCTTCGGCACACCCGTCAAAATTGCCGAGATGCAGTCTGAAGCGGGCGCAGCGGGCGCCGTTCACGGCTCGCTGTCGGCAGGCGCTCTCACCACCACCTATACCGCTTCGCAGGGTCTTCTTCTGATGATCCCGAATATGTACAAGATCGCGGGCGAGCTGCTTCCGAGCGTTATCCACGTTTCGGCAAGATGCGTAGCTTCTCACGCGCTCAACATCTTCGGCGACCACTCCGACATCTATGCCTGCCGTCAGACCGGCTACGCGATGCTCTGCTCCACCAACCCTCAGGAAATTATGGACCTCGGCACCGTCGCTCACCTCGCCACCCTCAAGGCAAGAGTTCCTTTCCTCCACTTCTTCGACGGCTTCAGAACCTCCCACGAGATTCAGAAGATCGAAACCTGGGATAAGTCGGACATCGAGGAAATGATAGATATGGACGCCGTGGAAGCCTTCCGCAGCCGCTCCATTAACCCCGAACACCCCGTCCTCAGAGGCTCCGCACAGAACCCCGACATCTTCTTCCAGGCACGCGAAGCCTGCAATACTTACTACGACGCCGTTCCCGGCATTGTCGAGGAATATATGGACGTCGTAAACAAGAAAATCGGCACCAACTATCAGCTCTTCAACTACTACGGCGCTCCCGACGCCGAAAAGGTCATCGTGGCTATGGGCTCCGTGTGCGACACCATCGAGGAAACCGTAGACTGCCTCAACGCCAAGGGTGAAAAGCTCGGTCTTGTAAAGGTACGCCTTTACAGACCTTTCCGCGCCGACAAGCTTCTCGCCGCCATTCCGAAGACCGTAAAGCAGATAGCCGTTCTCGACAGAACCAAAGAGCCCGGCTCTATGGGCGAACCCCTCTGGCTCGACGTTGTCGCAGCTCTCAAGGGTACCGAGCTTGAAAGCGTTCCCGTCTCGAGCGGACGCTACGGTCTCGGCTCTAAGGACACCACCCCCGACCAGATCAAGGCTGTTTACGACAACTGCCACTGCAAGGCGGACTACAAGCCCCGCTTCACCATCGGCATCGACGACGACGTCACTCATCTTTCCCTTAAGACCGAGGGCTCTCTCGATTCCGCTCCCGCAGGCACCGTTTCCTGCAAATTCTGGGGTCTCGGTTCCGACGGTACCGTCGGCGCCAACAAAAACTCCATCAAGATCATCGGCGACCATACCAACAAGTATGTTCAGGCCTACTTCAGCTACGACTCCAAGAAGTCGGGCGGCGTAACCGTTTCTCACCTCAGATTCGGCGACACTCCCATCAAGTCCACATACCTTATAAACAGAGCCGACTTCGTCGCCTGCCACAACGAGTCCTACATCACAAAATACGATATGGTTCAGGACGTCAAGCCGGGCGGAACCTTCCTCCTCAACTGCCAGTGGTCGGAGAGCGAGCTTGAAGACAGACTTCCCGGTCAGGTAAAGAGATACATCGCTCAGAACAACGTCAAGTTCTACATCATCAACGGCGTTGAGATAGGCCGCAAGATAGGTCTCGGTTCAAGAATCAATACCGTTTTGCAGTCCGCGTTCTTCAGCCTCGCGAAAATCATCCCGATTGAAGACGCCGTCAAGTATATGAAGGACGCCGCCACCGCTTCCTACGGCAAGAAGGGCGAAGCCGTCGTAAAGATGAACCACGACGCCATCGACGCCGGCTATAAGGAAGTCGTCGAGGTCAAGGTCCCCGAGTCCTGGAAGACCGCTCCCGACACCGCTATGGGTATGCCCGCCGTCACCGGCGACAATGAGAAGCTCGTGAAATTTATCAACGGCGTTCTCATTCCCTGCAACGCTCAGCAGGGCGACAAGCTCCCCGTTTCCACCTTCGTGGATACCGCCGACGGCACCTTCCCGCAGGGCTCCGCGGCTTATGAGAAGCGCGGCATCGCCATCGACGTTCCCGCGTGGGATTCCTCAAACTGCATTCAGTGCAACTTCTGCTCTTACGTCTGCCCGCACGCGGTCATCAGACCCGTAATTATGACCGACGCCGAGCTTGAAGCCGCTCCCGAGCTTGCAAAGCAAAAGGCCGTTCCCGTCACCGGTATGCCCGGCTATCACTTCGTGATGACTATGTCGGCTCTCGACTGCACCGGCTGCGGAAGCTGCGTAAACGTCTGCCCCGGCAAGAAAGGCAATAAGGCTCTCTCTATGAGACCTCTCGACGAACAGCTCGCCGAGCAGGAGGTCTTCAACTACGCCCTCACCCTCGCCGATAAGCCCGAGGTTCACGAAAAATTCAAGGAGACCACCGTCAAGGGTTCGCAGTTCAAGCAGCCGCTTCTCGAATTCTCCGGCGCCTGCGCCGGCTGCGGCGAAACTCCTTACGCCAAGCTCATTACCCAGCTCTTCGGCGACAGAATGTATATCGCCAACGCTACCGGCTGCTCCTCGATTTGGGGCGGTTCGGCTCCCTCCACTCCTTACACCACCAACAAGGCGGGCAAGGGTCCGGCTTGGGCGAACTCCCTCTTTGAAGACAACGCCGAGTACGGCTACGGAATGTTCCTCGCCCAGAGCACCATCCGCAACCGCGCTATAGCAAAGATTCTTGAGCTTTCCAAGACCGTAGAGTGCGAGCACTGCAAGGGCGTTATCGAAAACTACCTCGCTACCGTCGACGACGGAAGCGCCAACTCCAAAGCCACCGACGAGCTTATTGAAGTCCTCGAAAAGATGGATAAGCCCGAGGCAAAGGCGATTCTCAAGGACAAAGATTACCTCCGCAAGAAGTCGGTATGGATCTTCGGCGGCGACGGCTGGGCTTACGATATCGGATTCGGAGGCTTGGACCACGTCATCGCTCAGAACGAAGACGTCAACATCTTCGTCTTTGACACCGAGGTTTACTCCAACACCGGCGGACAGTCCTCCAAGGCGACTCCTACCGGAGCCATTGCGCAGTTTGCGGCTGCCGGCAAGGTCACCAAGAAGAAGGACCTCGCGGGAATCGCTATGACCTACGGTTATGTTTACGTCGCTCACGTCGCAATGGGCGCCGACTACAACCAGTGCATCAAGGCCATCGCCGAGGCGGAGAGCTATCACGGCCCGTCGCTCATCATCGGCTACGCGCCCTGCATCAACCACGGCATCAAGGGCGGTATGAGCATAGCTCAGACCGAGGAGAAGAAGGCTGTCGAAGCCGGCTACTGGCACCTTTACAGGTATGACCCGAGGCTCGCCGCCGAGGGCAAGAACCCGTTCCAGCTCGACTCCAAGGCTCCCACTGCCGATTACAAGGACTTCATTATGGGCGAAGTCCGCTACAATTCGCTCGCGCGCTCCAACCCCGAAAGAGCCGAAAAGCTCTTCAACAACGCCGTTGAAACCGCGAAAGAGACCTACGACCACCTCGTAG
This sequence comes from uncultured Clostridia bacterium, assembly GCA_947627235.1. GTDB lineage: Bacteria > Bacillota > Clostridia > Oscillospirales > Ruminococcaceae > Faeciplasma. The sequence continues at coordinate 40,522 of CANQVG010000003.1, forward strand.
AACTCGCGAAGTAAAAGATTTCCGAGAATCCCTCCCGAACAATCGGGAGGGATTTTTGCGTATGTAATTAAAAGGTTAGAGGTCACTGACCGCGCGGACGCCTACTTTTAAAATCTGCCTGTTTACAAAGTCGAAATTTTATGCTATACTTTTATATATGTGAAATCACAGCTTTACGGAGGTGTCCCCCGATGAAATCGCTAAAAGCTAAGAAAATCGCACTCGTGCTTTTTCTGGCGGCTCTGCTTCTGACCGTCTCTCTTGCCGCGCTTTGGGCGGACTCCTATATCTTTGCAAACCCGCTGCCGGTCGAGAATACCGCCGCAGACCCCGAGGCGGAAGAGCCCGCGGCTGAAATCCTCGTCGGCGCCACCGACGGCTGCGCTGTGCAGTTTTCACTGCGCGCGGGTTTTTATTCGACTTCCCAGAAGCTCACGCTTTCCGCCGAGGGCGCCCAAGCGATATACTACACCCGCGACGGCTCCGACCCCACTGAAGACGGAAGCAAGTTTTACAACGTGATAGACCTTAAGTGCGGCGACGAAATCAGAATATATACTATCTCGGCAGCGGCTAAGTATCCCGACGGCAGCTTCAGCAAACCGGTCACCCGCTCATATATCTGCGGAAACGGTGTCGACAGCCGCTTTGACTGTCTTGTCTTTTCGGTATCAATCGACCCGGATTACCTGTATAACTACGAAGACGGAATATTTATCGCGGGAAAAATGCGGGACGACTACCTTGCAACCGACCCGCAGCGCGAAATCCAGCCCACCGACCCCGCTAACTGGAACCAGCGCGGCAGGGCGGGGGAACGTCCGGCATATGTCGAGGTGTTTGAGTATGACGGCGAATGTGTAATATCACAGGACTGCGGTCTGAGAATCTTCGGCGGCTGGAGCCGCTCAAACAGCCAGAAAAATCTGCGTCTGTACGCCCGCTCCGAGTACGACAGCGTAAACAACCGCTTCCGTTATGAGTTTTTCCCGGACGCTCTCGACTCCGAAGGAAACAAGATCGTCTCATATAAAAAGCTGTCGCTGCGCGCCTGCGCCAACGATAACGGCGCTATGTTCGAGCGCGACGACGCCATATCCGCACTCGCGGAGGCGACCGGTCTCGAGGTCAAAAAGAGCCGTCCTGCGGCAGTCTTTCTCAACGGCGAATATTACGGCTTTGCGTGGTGCCAACAGGTGTTTTCGGAGGATCTGTTGGATCACAAATACAACGTCGAGGACGGAGAGTGGGACATCCTCAAAGGAAGCGAGTACCTTATGACCGAGGACCCCGAAGACCCCGAATGGGCAAAGATGAACGACGACTGGCACAAAATGTATGACTACGCCTATAAAGACCTCACCGACGACGCCGTTTTTGCCGAGCTTGAGGAGCTTCTGGATATTGATAACTTTTTGACTTACTATGCTTTTGAGTCATATGTCGGCAATGGCGACTGGCCTACAAACAACTATAAAGTTTTCCGGTACAAGTCGGGCTCGGTACCCAAAAGCGACAAGCCGCCGTTCGACGGTAAATGGCGGTTTATGCTCTTTGACACCGATTTCGGACTGGGGCTTTACGGCGAAGACTTCCTTTCGCAGCATATGCTCGACCTCTTTGACGAGGAGTATTTCGGACTTTATCCCAACGACTGGCGCGACGACGTTCACGACCAGAGCGAAAAATACAAGCGTAGCGACCTTTTGATTTCCCTTTGCAAGCGTGAGGACATAAGAGACCGTTTCCTCGGAATCCTCTCGGACATCTCGGGCTATTACCTCAACGCCGAACGCACTTCCGACTATCTCGACAGATATAACACACTGAGGCTGCACGAGCTTGTGGCGGCGTCTGAGGCGGGAGCGGCAAACGTCTGGAGCGTATCAGGAGAGCTTGACGCCGCAAAGGAATGGATTCAGAAACGTCCCTACGCCGCGCGGTTGCATATGTCAAGGGCGTTTCCCGTCTACGGAAGCGAGAATTACTACACCGTTTACTGCGAACCCGCCGACGGCGCGGTCATAAATCTGAACACCGCGAAAATCGTCCCCGACGGCGCGGAGTTCGGCGGGTGGTATTTCGACGGGATAGAGGTTCCGCTGAGCTGCACTCTCGAAGACGGAGCGGAATTTGTGAGCTGGGAGATAAACGGCAGCAAAATAACCCGTCCGGAAACCGTGATATCCTCGGAGCTTTACGGGGAAAGGGTCGAAATCAGGCTGAATGTAAAGCGGACGGGCGGCATAAAGATATATGAGACGGCATATAAAGGCAGCGCCGGCGGCGACTGCGTGATTCTAAAAAACTTCGGCTCCGAGACCGCCTCGACCTCGGGAATGACCTTGAGCGACGGATCGAACGACTTCGTCCTGCCCACGACGGCTATCCCCGCGGGTAAGACGCTGAAAATCATCGGCAAGAATTACTCCCGTCCCGACGCCATAGGAAGCGTTGAGTGCGGATTCAATCTCAAAGAGGGCGAAACCCTGACGCTTACCTCGGCGGAGGGAGAGGTGCTTTCGCGGGTGGAACTGCGTGAGGCGCATCGGCACACGGCGCTGCGTCTTGACCCTTACAGCGGAAATTACATAGAGGCTTCCTGCAATTATAAAGACCGTATTCTCGAAGCCGAGCTGCCCGAGTGGAACTGGGGCGGCTGGGGAGGCTGGGGCGGCGGCTGGGGTTGGTAATTTTTATTGCCTTCTACCGCAAATGCCCTGCGGGGTATGGGTGCGCCGACTGACGGCGGTTTGGCGGACGCAGAAGCGCCAACGCTTCCTCTCCCCCACCCCCTTACAGACGGGAAAGGTTTGTTCACTTTTCTGTTCGTGCAGAAAAGTGAACCGAAAAGACACTCCAAAGGGGGATTGCGATTTCCCCCTTTGGAATCCCCTTAAAACGCTATCAGCAGCCGCGCCTGCTAAATGACTTTTGCCGAAGCGGTCACAGAGGGAAACGGCGCGGCGATGCGCATTCGCGCCCGAAAGAGCCGCGCCAATTCCGACCGTCGAACGCGTTTTCAAGGAACCCTAATACCCCTCCCCTCGAGGGGAGGGGTCGTGTCGTTCGCCGAACGGCGAGCGACCGGGTGACGGGGTGAAGCCCCTTCCTCTCTATGAGGGGGAGGGGTTTGGGGAGAGGAAGTAGCTTCTCCCTCCCCCCCGCCAATTAAATCGTTACAATTTACCACGGAGGTATCACCATATGTCAAAAATCAAAATCACCTGCGATTCCACCTGTGACCTTACCGCCGAGCTGTATCGGCGCTGCGAAGCCGACGTTATCCCGCTCGGAGTGCTCTTGGGCGACGAGCTTCACCGCGACGGCGTCGACGTAAGCGTTCAGGAACTCTACGACTACGTCGCTAAAACAGGCGTTCTGCCGAAAACATCGGCGATATCGCAGTTTGAGTACGCCGAGCGCTGGAAGCCCTACATCGACGAGGGCTACAGCATCATACATATCAACATCTCAAGCGCGATTTCCGCCTGCCACCAGAACGCGATGATGGCTGCATCGGAGCTTAAAAACGTCTATCCCATAGACTCGCTCAGTCTTTCGAGCGGCTCGGGAATGTTGGTTTTAAAGGCGGCGGAGCTAAGAGCGCAGGGTCTTGAAGCCCCCGAAATCGCATCGGAGCTTAAAAGGCTTCGCGGACTTCTGGACGTAAGCTTTGTTTTGCAGACTCTTGAATATCTCCAAAAAGGCGGTCGCTGTTCAAGCGTTCTTGCCTTCGGCGCAAATCTTTTAAAGCTCAGACCCGAAATCGTCCTCCAGCCCGACGGCTCTATGGACGTCGGCAGAAAGTATCGCGGAAACGCGGAAAAATCCATTATCGACTACGTCCACGGCAGACTCAAGGGTCGCGACGACATCGACAAATCGGTTATATTCGTAGTGAACACCTATGCCGACCCTCAGACGGTCGAGGAAGTAAAAAGGATAGTAAAAGAGGAGTACGGCTTTGAAACCGTCTACGCAACAGAGGCCGGAAGCACCATTTCAAGCCACTGCGGAGCCGGAACCCTCGGGATAATGTTCTTTAAAAAATAAGTCCGCGCCAAGGCGATAAAACCATAAGCTCCGGAGGAAAATATGAAATCTATTTATTTCGTTTACTTTCTGAAGGCTGTCTGGCTTTATATTGCCGCGAGCCTCGCCGAATATTACCCTGAATACCCCTACTTTGGTTTAACTCTCGCCGCGGTGCTTATACTGCTTTCGGTTTTGCAGAGCGCGGCTATGAGCCGTTTTTACCGAAAGGGGCGGTTTGGACTCGGAAAATTTCTCGGTGTGACGGCCCTCAGTGCGATTCCGTCGCTTTTAAATGCCGTCGGTTTTGCCTTTTTCACATATGTATTTTGTATGAAGTCGCCGCCCGCGGAATACAGCCTTTTCGGCGCTCTCTTCGCGGTTTTCACCGTCGCGGCGATCTCTGCCGCGTGCGTTTTAAGCTGCTTTGTCCTTACAAAAGACGGCTTCTGCATATTCAAAGAGCCGTCGGTGCGCGACTCTGCGCGCTCGGGAGCTTTAATCATCGGCCTTATTGCGCTCGCGGTGAATATTCTCTGCTTGATCGAGATCTGCCACTCTCGTTTTTCCGAGCGCACCGCTCCCGCAATCGTGGAACTTCTCACGGCGGTAATTATTGTGATCGCCGACTTTTTGCTCGAAGCGGCGCTGACATTTAAGCTCGCCGTAACTCATAAAAACGCGCCGGATATGCTCGACGTCCTGCGGGCGCAGCAATCCCAAAAACCGTGATATCAAACTGAAAAGAGGTAATAGAATGTCCGATAAAAAATTCGACACCAAGCGCAAGCCCTGCAAGGCAAAGCCCTATCTGATGCCGATAGAATGGGGCGGCACCGCATATTTTTCAAAAATCGCCGGCGGCGCAAAAATTGAACGCATCAACTGCGAGGGCCTCAAGCCGCCCTATCTCATTCTCTGCAACCACGGCTCGTTCTTTGATTTCCCGCTCGTAGTAAAGGCGATTTTCCCGCACCGATGCAGTTGGGTTATCTCAATTGAGGAGTTTATCGGCAGAGAGTGGCTGATGAGAGGCGTTGGCGGCATTTATAAGCGCAAATTCACTCGGGACCTCACCGTCGTTAAGCACATCTTAAACGCTCTCACGCGTCAAAAGGTCTGCTGCACGATTTACCCCGAGGCGAGATTCTCCCTCGCCGGAATCAACGAACAGATAGACGGCGCCCTCGGAAAGCTCGCGAAAACCGCGAAAGTACCGGTTGTAATCTTCATTTCAAAGGGCAACTTCATCCGCTCGCCGCAGTGGAATAAGCACCCTTACCGAAAAGTCCCGATAGAATGTACCTTTAAACAGATAGTCACCCGCGAGGAGGTTGCCAAGCTCTCCGCCGCCGAAATCCAGAAGCGCATCGAGTCTGAATTTGTCTATGACGACTACGCCTATATCCGCGACAACAGGCTGTCGATGAAGTGCGACAAACGCGCCCAGAATATCCACAAGATACTCTATCAGTGTCCCGTCTGCAACACCGAGTTCTCAACCGACTCAAAAGACTCCCGAATCTGGTGTTCCCATTGCGGCGCGAGCTGGGAGATGGACGACTTCGGCAGGCTCCACCGCGAAAACGGTCCCGACGTTTTCACCCACGTCCCCGACTGGTACCGCTGGGAACGCGAAAACGTCCGCAAAGAGGTCGAGGAAGGCAGATACCGTTTCGAGGATATGGCACGTCTCGAAAGAATGGAAAACGGCAGCATCGGCTTCAAGACCATCGGCACCGTGACGCTCACTCACGACAAAAACGGCTTCACTATGCACGGCGACTTCGGAGACGGTCAGACCTTTGACTTTAACCGCACGGTGGCGTCGATGCGGTCTGTGCATATCGAGTACGACTTCAAGGGCAGGGGAGACGCTTTAGACCTCTGCACCCTCGAAGACACATATTTCGTATTCCCGCTGACCGCCCGCAACGTACTGACAAAGATACATTTTGCCACGGAAGAGCTGCATAAGATTGAGGAGAAGGAAAAAGCCTCGGCATTACAGGCGGCAAAATAAATCCGCGTCCAAAGCTTTCGCTTTCGGATGGGTACGGCTTTTTGAGAATATGTTCGTTATGAGTGCATAAAACAAAAAGTTTTCGGTCAAGCCTTTTTCAAAAGGCTTGCAAGGTCGAGGGGCGGCGCCCCTCGGCGCAGCCCGCAGGCTGCGAAATCCTTGCGAAGCGAAGCGCAGGAGGGTAGGCAAAACAGTCCGGTGGACTGTTTTGCCGTAGGGAACCCTCGCCGGGGGTTCCCTGAAATGTCTGCGGAGTGTATACATCTTTTTCAATTCCTCTTGCACCTCAAGCCAAAATACTATATACTATTATAAAATCCTGATGAAATTCAAAAAGGAGGCGTCCCGTATGAACGGCTTTCGACACGAAATAAAGCTGCTGCTTTCCCCCGCCGAAGCCGCAGTCCTGCGCACAAAGCTGCGGGCTCTCCTACCCCTTGACCCCAACTCGGGCGAAAAGGGCGAATACTTTATTCGCAGCCTGTATTTCGACGACCTCTCCCGCACCTCATACTTCGAGAAGCTTGCCGGCGTCAGCGACCGCAAAAAATACCGTCTGCGCGTTTACAACTGCTCCGACTCGGTCATAAAGCTCGAATGTAAGGAAAAGCGCGGCGACCGCATCAGAAAACGCTCGGCTTCGGTAACAAGAGAGTGCGCCGAGGCTATGTCGAAAGGCGATTTCTCGCTTCTCTACGGCTGCGACGACCCTCTCTGCTGCGAGGTCCTGAGTCTCGCGACCGGAAAGGGACTTAAACCGTCGGTTATAGTCGACTACGACCGCGAAGCTTATCTTCACCCCGTTTCAAACGTCCGACTCACATTTGACAAGGCGCTTCACGCCGTAGTCGAAAGCGCCGATATCTTTGACTCAAGCTTATTGAGCCTACCCGTCTTCCCCGACGGAAGCGTTATCTTCGAGGTCAAATACGACGATATTCTGCCCAAATTTTTGCAGCAGGTCATCTCCGGCGTTCGCGGACAGCGGCTCGCGCTCTCGAAATTTACCCTCTGTCTCGACGAACTGCACAGACTTAAGCCGAAGCTGTAAGATTTTATGTTTTCCGAAGTCATATAGGCGAAAGGACGTGTTTTTATGTATGATCTTACGGTTTCGGCACTCATAGGCTTTACGGCTGCCGCAGTTTTGCAGACCGCGCTGCTCTCCAAAACGAAAAAACGCGTTATTAAACTGCTTCCCGCCATTATCTGCGCGGCGGGAATGGTCTTATCGGCGGTCGCGCTTGCGTTATGCTTTATGACTCCCGGTAGCGACGCGTCGGCGGAAAACGCATACATCCTGCTTCTTGCAACTGCACTTTTCGGTGCGGGACTTATCGGCTGCGGTACAGCGGCTCTGTGCGGCGTCCTTATGAAATCAAAGGCCGCGGTGATAGTGCCGATCGCCGCGGTGATACTTTCGGTCGGCGCGGTTTTTGCCGCCGAGTGGGCGCAGGGAAGCTATCAGCACAACTGGGATCTTCGCGTCAACGTCGACGAAATTTCAGTTGCGGAAAGCGGAGATCTGAGCCTCAAAGCAAGCGACATATGGGGAGAGGATTTGTCATATTCGCTGACCGTTCCGAAAAAGCTCGCTGAAAAATACAATCTCTATGAGGGAATGGTGCTCTCCTGCGATGTCAAGGAGAGCGGCGGAGAAAAAATCGTTACAAAAATAGAGAAACTCTATAAAAAATAAGCCGTAAAACCGGCAAAAACCGTATGAAAGGAAAATTAAAATGCAGTCAATCCGTTCAGTCCTCCGCGAATCAATCGAACAGCTCGGCCTCGTCGAGCATCTGACAGTCGCCTATATTTTGGTGTCGCTTGTCTGCGCCGCCCTCTGCGGGCTGATTATCTATCTCGTCTACAGAATCTTCTACCGAGGCGCAGTCTACAGCGAAAATTTTGCGTTGCTCATCGTTCTCACGACGGTGGTCACGGCGTTTATCGTCATTACTATAGGCTCTAACCTCGTCCTGTCGCTCGGAATGGTAGGCGCGCTCTCGATAGTCAGGTTCCGCTCGGCGGTCAAGGACCCTCTCGACGTGGGCTTTCTCTTCTGGGGAATCGCCGTGGGAATAACCTCCGGCGCGGGGCTGTATCCGTTTGCGATAATCGCAACCGCCGCCATCTCGATTTTATACATACTCTTTACCGTTCTCGGCAGGGGCAGACGCACCTTTGCCGTCGTCGTGAAGTATGAGGACAGGGCGGAAGAGGAGCTGAACAAGGTTCTTGAAACCGCGCGCCCGAAAGTAAGGGGACGCGCGAAATACAAAGACGAAAACGAGCTTACCGCCGACGTAAAGGTGAAGCGCGACAGCGACCTGCTCAAAAAGCTCAACGCCGTCGACGGCGTGATAAGCGCGGTAATGGTGGAATATACCGGAGACTGAGCCGCAAAAAAGCACCCCTTTTGGGGTGCTTTTTTCATTTATTCTTCGCTTTCGTCCTCGGGTTCGTCGCTGACCGCGTCTTCGGCGGCTTCCGCTTCCGCCTCTGCGGCGGCAATCTCGGCAAGCTCCTCCGGACTGAGCTGCTCTACCTGCTCGATTTCGGCTTCGTCGTCGTGCTCGGCGGCGGTAAACGCAGCCACACGCCTGTACTCGACGCCCTTTGTGCGCATAATGGTCACGCCGCCCGAATACCTGCCCATCATACTTATATCCGCCGCGCGGACTCTTATGATGATGCCGTCGTTTGAAATTAAAATGACGTCTTCGTCGTCGTCGACAACCTTTATGCCGCAAACCTCGCCCTTGGCGCCGGTGCGGTAGTTGAGGATTCCGTAGCCGCCGCGGTTCTGCGGTCGGTACTGCGAAAGCTCCACCCGCCTGCCGTAGCCCCTGTCGGTGACGGTAAGCACCGCCGCGCCCTCTCTTGCCGCTTCCATCGAGACTACCTCGTCGCCGTCGCGGAGTTTTATCGCTCTCACGCCGTGGGCGGAGCGTCCCATATTGCGCAGACTCTTTACCGCAAATCTTATAATTCTTCCGCCTCTCGTCGCGACCAAAAGCTCATCTTCGTCGGAACAGAGCAGCGCGCCTCTGATTTCGTCGCCCTCGTCGAGACCTATAGCTATAAGCCCGTTCTTGCGGACGTTCCTATAGTCTTCAAGACGGGTTTTCTTTATCTTTCCGTCGCGTGTGACCATTATCACATATTTATCCTCGTCAAAGTCGCGGCAATAAAGCATAGCGGCTATTTTCTCGCCGTTCTGGAGCGGCAGGAGATTGATAATATTGGTTCCCCTCGAAGCCTTTGAGCCCTCGGGAATCTCAAAGCACTTGAGCTTATACATAATTCCGCGGTCGGTGACAAACAGCACGTTGTCGTGAGTCGAGCAGACGTGCATCGAGGCGACAAAGTCCTCCTCGCGCTGCTTCATACCCGAAACTCCCTTGCCGCCGCGCTTCTGCACGGTATACTCCGAAGAGCTTGTCCTCTTGATATAGCCGTTGTTGGTGAGCGCGATGACGTTCATATCCTCCGGAATGAGGTCCTCGATATCTACCTCGCCGCTTATCGACTGAATCTCGGTTCTGCGTTCGTCGGAGAACTTCTCGGCTATCTGCTCGCTCTCGCTTATGACAATGTCGACAACCCTTTGGTGGTTCGCGAGAATGTCCTCAAGGTCGGCTATCTTCTCCTCAAGGGCGGCAAGTTCGTCGTAAATCTTCTGCCTTTCAAGACCCGAAAGCTGAATCAGTCTCATATTCGCGATGTACTCAGCCTGAATATCGGTTATTCCGAAGCGCTCTACAAGCGCCGCCTTCGCCTCGGCAGGACCCGCGCTCGCACGGATTATCTTTATGACCTCGTCGATGTAGTCGAGCGCGATAACGAGTCCCTGCAAGATATGCTCGCGTTCGCGGGCTTTTTTGAGGTCAAACCTCGTTCTTCGGGTGATGACCTCGACCTGAAAATCAAGGTATTCCTCAAGTATCTCCTTAAGACTCAGTACCTTCGGAACGCCCCTGACGAGCGCCAGCATAATGACGCCTACGGTGTCCTGAAGCTGGGTGAACGAAAACAGCTTGTTGAGCACAATCTGCGGGTTCGCCTCTTTTTTCAGCTCGATGACGATTCTCATACCCGAGCGGTCGGACTCGTCGCGCAGATTATGGATTCCGTCGACCCTCTTGTCCTTGACGAGCTGGGCTATCGACTCAATCAGCCTCGCCTTGTTGACCATATAGGGTATCTCGGTGACGATAATGCAGTTTCTGCCGTGAACTTCCTCTATGTTGGTCTTCGAGCGCAGAGTTATCTTGGCGCGTCCGGTGGCGTATGCCGCACGGATGCCCGCTCTGCCCATAATTATGCCGCCAGTCGGGAAGTCCGGACCCTTTATCTTCTCCATAAGCTCGTCGAGAGTGCAGTCGGGGTTGCGGGCGACGAGCTTTAAGCCCTCTATGACCTCTCCCAAATTGTGCGGCGGGATATTTGTCGCCATACCTACGGCGATACCCACCGAACCGTTTACCAGTATGTTCGGATACCTCGACGGCAAAACAACAGGCTCCTGCAAGCGGTCGTCATAGTTGGGCATCCAGTCCACGGTGTCCTTGTCGATGTCGGTGAGCATATTCATCGCCATCTTAGCCATCTTCGACTCGGTATAACGGTATGCAGCCGGCGGGTCGCCGTCGACGGAGCCGAAGTTTCCGTGACCGTCGACTAAGGGATATCTCATCGAGAATTTCTGCGCCAGACGGACCATAGCGTCATAGACGGAAGCGTCGCCGTGAGGGTGGTATCGTCCGAGTGTGTCGCCGACGGTTGTCGCGCATTTTAAGTATTTTTTGTCGGGAGTCAGACCGTCTTCATACATCGTGTAGAGAATCCTGCGGTGAACGGGCTTTAAGCCGTCGCGAACATCCGGCAGGGCGCGCTGTATGATTACCGACATCGAGTAGGCGAGAAAGCTTTGGCGCATCTCGTCGTTAAGCTCTTTTAAAATTATCTTTTTATCTTCAGCAAACAAAAAATCACACTCTTTCTTATTTTTCCGTCTTTTCCTGCTTTGTAATCAGCACCGACCTCAACGCTTCCTGCTCGTCGGCTGAGAGACTCTTTTTCGGCACCACTATACTCGCCGCCTTTGTGAACGCTCCGAAGATATTTTCGGTCTCGACGCCTTTAAAGCTTCGGTCCGAAAGCTCGACGACCGTCGGCTGCTTAGGAATCTCGGAATCGGGAGCGCTCACCGTAGTGAGGACAAGTCTGCTTCCCTCGACGCTCAGCTCGTAGCTGTCGCCCTCAAGATACTCAGCCGCGTGCTCGTAGGAACGGCGCTCAAGCTTCGGGGTCGCCAGAATACACAAAACGGCAGCCGCACAGACGGCTATACATATATATCCCATAGTATAATTTGGGTCAACAATTACGCCTTGTATAAATAAAATCAGAGGTATAACGAACAGTGCCGCTTTAATATAGGTAAATTTACGCTTATAGAGCTTATAGGCGACGCCGTAGCCCTCGAGCCAATCCTCCTTGGAAAAAGCGTATCTGAAAACAGTATTTTCCATAGACCTTTCGCGGCTCAGAAATCAAGGTTCTGAGCAAATTTTGCGTTCCTTTCTATAAATTCGCGGCGGGGGTTGACCTTATCGCCCATAAGGATTGAAAACGTCTCGTCCGCCTTGACAGCGTCGTCAAGGGTAATCTTCAGAATGGTACGTGTCTCGGGGTCCATAGTGGTTTCCCAGAGCTGCTCGGGGTCCATTTCGCCGAGACCTTTATACCGCTGTACGTCGCACTTTCCGCCAAGCTCCTCGATAAAGCGGTCTCTCTCGGGGTCGGAGAACGCATACCGAACCTGTTTGCCCTTGGTGACCTTAAAGAGTGGAGGCTGCGCGATGTAGATGTGACCTTGCTCGACGAGCGGCCGCATAAAGCGGAAGAAGAAGGTGAGCAGCAGCGTGCGGATATGGCAGCCGTCGACATCGGCATCAGCCATTATGATTATTTTTCCGTAGCGCAGACGGCTGATATCAAAGTCCTCGCCGATTGAGGTTCCGAGCGCCGTGACCACCGGCGTGAGCTTGTCGTTGCCGTAAACGCGGTCGATTCGCGCTTTTTCGACGTTTAGCATCTTGCCCCAGAGCGGCAGTATCGCCTGATATTTGCGCTCTCTGCCCTCCTTAGCGGAGCCGCCGGCCGAGTCTCCCTCGACGATGAATATTTCGGTCTGAGAGGGGTCGCGCTCCGAGCAGTCGGCGAGTTTGCCTGGCAGCGACGCCGATTCGAGCGCCGATTTGCGCCTTGTAAGCTCCCTCGCACGCTTTGCCGCCTCGCGGGCGTTCTGTGCCTGAACGGATTTGTCAAATATAGTCCTCGCAATCGCGGGGTTTTCCTCGAGGTAGTTCATCAGCTTTTCGGTGACGAGCGCCTCTACAAAAGGTCTCACCTCGGGGTTGCCGAGGCGTCCCTTGGTCTGCCCCTCAAATTCGCAGTTGGTCAGCTTTACCGAAACTATCGCGGTCAGTCCCTCGCGGACGTCTTCGCCCAAAAGCTTTATGCCGTCCTTGAGAAGACCGAATTTCTTGCCGTAGTCGTTTATTACCTTTGTCAGAGCGTTTTTGAAGCCGGTCTCGTGGGTGCCGCCGTCGGGGGTGTGGACGTTATTTGCAAACGAAAGCACAAGCTCGTTGTAACTGTCGTTATACTGCATCGCGACCTCGGCGGTATAGTCGTCCTTTGTGCCGCTCACATAGATTACCTCGGGGTTCAGAACGTCGAGACCGCGGGTGTTGTGAATATGAGTGACAAACTCGCGGATACCGCCGCGGTAATAAAGCTCTACCGGCTCGTCCTTGCCCTCGCGCCTGTCGGTGAAGATAATGCGCACGCCGGCATTTAAAAACGCCTGCTCGCGGAGCATCTGCAAAAGGGTGTCATAGTCGTATTCCGTCGACTGCTCGAAGATGAGAGGGTCGGCTTTGAAGACGATGGTCGTTCCGGTCTCGGAGGTCTCGCCGACAACTCCCAGCTCCTTGTCGTAATGACCGCGCTCGAAGCGCTGGAAATAGATATTTTTGCCGTCGCGGACGGTAAGTTCGAGCCATTCCGAGAGAGCGTTGACGACCGAAGCGCCGACGCCGTGAAGTCCTCCGGCGACCTTATATCCGCCGCCGCCGAATTTACCGCCGGCGTGAAGCACCGTGAAGACGACCGTCGCCGCCGAAACGCCCTCCTTCGGGTGTATTCCGACGGGGATACCGCGCCCGTTGTCGGTCACGCGGACGACGTTTTCGGGCAGCAGCTCGACGTCTATGCGGTCGCAATAGCCGGCGAGGGCTTCGTCGATGGAGTTGGTGACGATTTCATAGACGAGGTGATGAAGACCTTTCGGACCTGTCGAACCGATATACATACCCGGACGCTTGCGGACCGCTTCGAGACCTTCGAGAACCTGTATCTCGCTCGCGTCGTAGTTATTCGATTTGTCAACTGCCGTTGCGTTGACGTCGATTTCGTTAAATTCAGCCAAAATTTCTTTCTCCTTTTCTACTTTTAGTTATATTAACGCATTTTTATACAAATAGTTTGCATATTTTGCCTGACGGCGCGGGATATTCTCTCTCCTAACAGCGTATTAGAAAATAAAATAAACCTTATTTCAAATCCTTTGTTTTCAATCTTTTTATCAGCGTCTGCGCGGCGACGGCGCAAATATACACGCGCTCGGTGAGGTCTTTGTCAAGGCTCACGACAAAGCTTTTTGGCAGGTCGTAAGAACAGGTGACCACCCGTCCTGCCTTTCCCGCCGCCGCAAGGTATTCGCGGGTATATCGCTGGGTCGAGGCTTTTTCTATATCCATTATCGCGACGACGTCCTTCGAGTAAACAAAAAACCCGTTTCCGAGATGCAGAACCACGCCGTTCACTCCTTTGCGCCGGTTTTTTCAACACGCCTTGAACGCTTGTTTAAAATTTCACCGTTTTTCATTTCAAAGCGTCTGCCCTTAAGTCTTCCGGCGGGTTCGCAGCAGGTTATAAAAACCTGCATTCCCGAAAGCTTTGAAATTATAAACTCTCGCCGCGACTTGTCAAGCTCGGAAAGCACGTCGTCGAGCAGAATTACCGGCATTTCCGAGGTCTCCTCGTTGAGAATAAACGCCTGCCCGAGCTTCATAGCGAGAGCCGCCGAGCGGTTCTGTCCCTGAGAACCGAAGTCCTTTGCGAGCGCGCCGTTTATAACCACACTGACGTCGTCGCGGTGAACGCCCGCAGTGGTGAATCCCACCCGAATATCCTCGCTTCGGTTACGTCGCAGCATCTCAAGATATTCCGACGCCATTTTGCCCGACCAGTCTTCCAGTCTGTCGAGGTCGCTGTAAACTGTAGAAAAATAGCTTAGATAAAAGTCCTCCCTGTGCTGAGAAATCTCGTCGTAAAGGCGCTTTGCAAAGATGCTCAGCTTTTTGGTGTACTGATATTTCAGCACCGAAATGTACGCGCCGAGACGAGCCATCTGTTCGTCCCAGACATCGAGGTCATTCTGAGAACAGACGCCGAGCGATATATTTTTTAAAAGAGCGTTTCGCTGCAAAAGCACGTTTTCATACTTCGCGACCGTTTTTGAGTAAGCGGGTTTTATCTGCGAAATGCAAAGGTCTATAAAATCTCGGCGATTTTCGGGCGAACCTTTGGAAAGTTCGAGATCCTCCGGCGTGAAAACAACGCATTTCAGCGTGCCGAAAAGTCCCGAAAGATACCGCTGCCTCACGCCGTTGAGAGTAATTTTTCTCTCCCGCGGGTTCTTTGAAACGACGGCTTCAATAACCTGCTCGCGCCAACTGTCTCTGAGTTTAAGACCGAGTCTTGCAAAATCGCGGTCAAAGGCGACCATATCCTTTTCCTTGGAGCCTCGAAAGCTCCGTGCGCCCGAAAGAATCCAGACAGCTTCGATAAGATTGGTTTTGCCCTGCGCATTCTCGCCGTGGATAACGTTCACGCCATCAGACGGCGTTATGGAAATATTTTTAAGATTTTTAAAGCCGTCGGCGGTAAATTCTGTGATTATCATATAAAACCCGATAAAAATTATTTTTTATGCGAAAGTATGATCTTAGACGACTTCAAGCTCAACGTCTATCTCGTCTATCCTCACCCTGTCGCCGCGGCGAATCTTCTTTCCGCGCTGAGTGCAGACTTCGCCGTTTACCTTTACCTTTCCCTGCTGGACTATTTCTTTTGCGATGCCGCCGGTCTCGGTAACTCCGGAAAACTTTAAAAGCGAGTCAAGCTTGATATATTCTCCGGTTATTGAAATTTTTTCAGAATCTGCCATCTTGTTACCTCAAAACTATTTTTATTACGTTATTCGTTCCTGAGTCTTACCGGCAGAACGAGATATGTATACTCCTCCGTGTCTATCGGGACTATCTTCATCGGCAGATTTCCGCCGTTCATCAAAAGCTTAAGTTTTTCGTCCTTTATCACCTTGAGAGGGTCGAGCAGGAATTTGCAGTTAAAGCCTATCTCTATTTTAGGTCCCGTGACTTCTGCGGCTATCTCGTCATTTATCTTTCCGATTGAGGTCTGACAGCTCAGCTTGAGCGAACCGCTGTCAAACAGACATTTGACCGGATTCTTTATTCTCTCGTTTATCAGAAGCGACGCCCTGTCGAGACAGTCTATAAGCTCGCGCTTTGAAATTATCACTTCGGTCACGCTGTTCTGAGGAATAGAGCCGCGATAGTTGTGGAACTCTCCCTCCAAAAGCCTTGAAAATACGGTGTAGCCCGAAAAATCAAAAACAACCTGCTTTTTTGTGACTCTTATCTCACAGGTCTCGCCGTCCTCGTCCTTTAAAAGACGCGATACCTCTTGCAGCGTCTTTGACGGAACTATAAATTTGAGGTCGCCGTCGTGCTTTATGCTCTCGGTACGCACCGCAAGTCTGAAACCGTCGATTGCCACAACATTGAGCTTATTGTCGGAAATTTCGAAGAGCTCGCCTTTCAGAATGGGCTTTGTGTCGTTGGTTGAAACCGCAAAAACCGTCTCCGAAATAAGGCTCTTTAAAACTGCCTGTGAAATCTTTATGGCTTCGCCGTCGCCGAGTTCGGGTATAGCAGGATATTCCTGAGCACTCAGAGCGTTTATCGCAAGATGAGTCTGACCGCTTGAAATTGTGACATTCAGGTTTTCGGATATTTCAATTTCAATTTCGTCCGACGGCATTTTTTTGATTATATCAGAGAAAAGCCGCGAATTAACCACAAACTCGCCGCTGTCCGACGAAATCGCCGGAATAAAGGTATTGATGCCGATTTCAAGGTCATAACCCGTGAGCATAAGAGTTGAATCCGAAAGCTTGATTCTCACGCCCTCGAGCGCCGGTATCGTAGATTTATCGGCCGCTGCCTTTGAAACGTTTACCAAGGCTTCGTAAAGCGCCTGTTTGTTGCAGATAATTCTCATAATATACCTCCTGTGCGATAGTAAATGTAAAATTCAGCTTTGTTAAAACATTCCGAAAACCGAATGGTTTTTTTCAGAAATAAATGAATACATGAATATAAAAATTTAGTATTAGTATTAGAGGCTGCCGAAAAGTTGAAAACCCTCAGATTTCATTTGCAGACGCGGTTTTGCGGACAAACATTCTTTCAACACGTTTTTTCGGAATCTTTGAAAGAAAATTTCGGCTTTGAAAATCGCAAAGTCTGTCGGTTAAAAGTTGAAAACTCTTTTAAAAAACGCGCGTTTTTGAAAACTTGACTGTGAGTTCCTTTGATAACTTTGAAAAAGTGAGGAATAAAGCGCGTTTGAGACGTTGAAAAAAGCGTTGAAAACCTGAAAATTTTGTGTTACACTACTTTCAGATTGTTTATGATTTCGTCGACGGTCTCTTTAAGGTCGCTGTTTTTTTGCATCATTTTCTTTATGTCAGAGTAGCTTATGGTCATAGTGGAGTGGTTGCGGTGAAACTCGTCGCCGATAGCCGTAAACGACATTCCCTTTACCTCTCTGATTATGTATACGGCTACCTTTCTCGCCGTTGAAATCTGAGCGTTGCGGTTGGCTGAACGGATGTCCTCAGCCTGAACCCCGAATACCGCGCCTACGTCGTTGAGAATCCTGTCGACGGTAATCTCGGCGGGCTGTGAGTCTATGAGAGTTTCTTTTATAACCCTCTGAGCCATAGAGATCGACGGCGATTCGTTTGAGAACATAGTCAGACCTTTCATCTTGTTGACGGCGCCCTCGAGCTGGCGGATATTGTTTTTTATTTTCTCGGAAATAATTCTCGCCACCGGATCGGGCAGATTGAGGTCCAAAAGCTCGGCTTTGCGCTTGACTATTGCCATTCTCGTTTCAAAGTCCGGCGGCTGGACGTCGGCCTGAACGCCGAGAGCAAATCTTGTTTTGATTCGCTCTTCAAGCTTTTTGATGCGGTTTGGCGAGATGTCAGAGGTAATGACGATCTGTTTGCCGGAATTGTAAAGCTCGTTGAAGGTGTGGAAAAATTCTTCCTGAGTCATTTCCTTGCCGGCGATGAACTGTATGTCGTCGAGCAGAAGATAATCGGCTTTGCGGTATTTTTCGTGGAAAGAATAAGTGTCGCGGTCGGAAACGGCTTTAACTATTTCGTTTGTAAAGCTTTCGCCTGTGGTATATATGACGTTTAGCTCGGGTCTGCGGTTTCTCACCTCATGTTCTATCGCTCTTAAAAGGTGGGTTTTTCCGAGACCCGAGTCGCCGTAGATAAACAGCGGATTAAAAACGGTTCTGCTCTCCTGATTTGAGTTGCTTTTGCCCGAAACGGCGGTACAGTAAGCGTAGGCAAGCTCGTTTGACTTGCCTTTGATAAAGTTTTCAAAGGTGAGTTCGTAGTCGCTTTTTTGGTGGCTCGATAAAAGCGCCGCCATTCTCTGCTCGATATCGCTGAAACCGTCAGAGGCTTCGACGCTTTCCTTGCTTCCGCTGACTACAAACTGAACGTCCACCGGAAAACCGAGTACGTGTTCAAAAGCTCTTTTAAGGGTTTCGCCGTAGGCTTCCTCGGTGGTGCGGCGCATAAAATCGTTTGCCGCCCCGAGAACCGCTACGCCGTTTTCAAATTTTACGGCTTCAAGGCTCTTTATCCATTTGTTATAGCCAATTTCACTCACTCTCGGGTCTGCCTGACAGGCGCGCTTGACGTTTTCCAACAGTTCAAAAAACGAATCCATTTGTATTTTCCTTTCTTTTTATTATCGCGTTTATCGGGGAATAAAGTGCATTATCGCCCAGTATCTATCTATAAAATATGATACCACATTTTGTCCGTTTTTTCAAGACTTTTTCAAAAGTTGCTTATTATAAAATAGTATCTTCCGCGACGGCGGTTTTTGTCTTTTTTCAACAAAACCGGTGTGAACGGGCGGTTTTGGAATAAAATTTCAAAAAATTGCGCGGTTTCCTATTGACAATCTGCCGTCGACTGTTATATAATACTACCTTGTAAGGGTGTCCGACCGTACAGGTCAGGACTTTTGCCCATAATTTTATGGACAAGGAGGCAAGAAAAATGGCTCAGATTAAAAGAACCTATCAGCCTAAGAAAATACACAGAAAAAAGGAGCACGGCTTCTTTAAGAGAATGGCCACCAAGAACGGCCGCAAGGTTTTGGCCCGCAGACGCGCAAAGGGCAGAGCAAGGCTCACTTATTAGTTATTGGTGCTCGGTTGTCAGTAATCGGTTTTAAAAGCAGAGTGAAACAAAGCTTTAAAACGCTCATATTATGTGAGCGGATGACAAAATCATATCGGGGGCGGGATTGCTTTCTGCCGAACGCTAATCGCTGACTGACCACATCCTTTGAATGTGGTCTTTATTTTTAACAGGCGGTAACAGTATGCTTTACACCGAAATATTAAAAGATGCGGGAGTTTTTTCCCGTCTTTATAAAAACGGCTGCCGCACCTCGGGCTGCGGCGCCGCCGCGTATTATTCCCTGAACCGCCGCCCCTACAACCGCTTCGGCATCACTGCCGGAAAAAAGGTCGGCTGCGCCGTGGAGCGCAACCGCGCGAAGAGAATAATCCGCGCGGCATACCGAAAAAACGAGCTTTTACTCCCCATAGGCTATGATATTGTCATAGTGGCGAGACCGGATATCGCCCAAAAAAAATCAACCGAGCTCGACGGCTTTATGAAAAAGCTTTCCAAAGAAATGATTAAAAACTGTGAAAAAGCTTCTCGTTAGTATAATCGGTCTGTATAAAAAATATATCTCGCCTCATAAACCCGCTTTGTGCAAATACTATCCCACCTGTTCGGAATATGCGGAGCAGGCGGTGAAAAAGCACGGCGCCGCAAAGGGAACGGTTCTTGCGTTGTGGCGGATTCTGCGCTGCAACCCTTGGAGCGGCGGCGGGGTAGATTATGTGCCGGAAAAATTTCATCTTTACACTCTAAAGGGAGAAGCGCGCCGTCGTGGAAAAATATGACTGAAAGGTCGGAAAATTATTTATGATGAGAATACTCGCCACCCCGTTCGGGTGGATAATGAAATTCTGCTATACGCTCTTTAAAAACTACGGCGTCGCGCTGTTTCTGTTCACGCTCGTGACAAAGCTTCTTATGCTCCCCTCGAGCATAAAACAGCAGAAATCGTCCGCAAAAATGGCAAAGCTTCAGCCCAAGCTCGAGCAGATAAAGAAAAAATACGCCAACAACCGCGATAAGCTCAACGAAGCCACGATGGAGCTTTACAATCAGGAGGGCGTAAGCCCTACCGGCGGCTGCGGCTCTATGATTATAACCTATATTCTGCTCTTTGCGGTTATCGAGGTTGTTTACGCCCCTATGAGCTACATCTCGGGACTTCCCTCCCAGAAGGTCAACGAGGCCGTGCAGACCGTTGTTGAGCTGAATCAGATATCGTCAGCCGTTAAAAACGACCACGGCGAAGACCGCGAAACCGGCTTTACCATCTCGGAACGCCTTGAACAGGGAACCGACCTCCGAGAGCTTCTTGCGAGCTATAACGTTCCGGCAAAGGATGGGGAAAACCCTCCGTTTACCGAGGAAAGGCTCGAAGAGCTTGCGGTCATCTTTGAGGAGAACCCCGGGCTCGACGAGTACTTCAACAACCCGAAAAAGGTCTCGGCAAGGCTTCTTGCCGGCGGAACCACAAGAGCGCAGCTCATTGTTCTTTCAATCGCAAAGGATTACCCGCAGCTCTTTGACCCCGAAGTCGCGGAGTTCTGCGACGGATTCAACTATACGTTCTGCGGACTCTATCTCGGAGAATACCCGAGTTGGTCTACGGTCTATATTCTCATACCTATAGTCTCGCTGATATCGCAGCTCGCGCTGACGATAGTTATGCAGGTCTTCCAGAAGCGCAACGGAATGAACGTACAGCAGGGCAGGGGAATGATGGGATTCCTCTACGCAATGCCTGTTATTTCGTTCATCATAGCGTTCAGCTTCCCTGCCGGTATCGGTATCTACTGGATATTCAGCTCGGTGCTGTCGCTGGCGCAGTCGGTGGCGCTCCAGCTCTACTTCACCCCCGAGAGGCTCGACAAAATCCTCGCCAAGGAAGCCAAGAAAAAGGGCAGAAGACCGTCGCTCTATCAGCTCGCGCTTGAGCAGCAGAAGGCTCAGCAGGGTTCAAACTCCGGAAGTCTGCTCGACGACCTTGATGACGCCGAGGTTAAACTCTCCAAAAACGAACGCAAGGAGATTGAGCGTCTGAAGATAAACGAAGCCAGAAAGCGCCTTGCCGACGACGATGAGGACGAAGACCCGAGAGTCGTTGAGGCGAGAAAGAGAATGGCGGAAAAATACGGTGACGGCAGTCCCGAATAAATAAGGATATAACTTCAGCACAGGAGTTGTAAATAGAAAAGACCTACACAGGAGGAGTGTAAAATGAAGCAGGTATTTACCGGTAAAACAGTCGAAGAGGCCAAGGCTCTGGCGGCTCAGACATTCAAAACCGACGTCGAAAAAATAACCTTTACGGTTCTCGAAGAGCCTAAAAAGGGACTTTTCGGAATGAAAGGCGAGGCTAAGGTCGAGGCGGAATATGAAAAATCAAAACCCGAAATCGCCGCGGACTACATCGTCTCCGTTATGGAGTCGATGGGTTTTGAGAACCCCACCGTTGAAATTTCGGAGATAGAGGGAGGTTCCCTGCTTGAAATCAAAGGCGAAGGCGCAGAAGGAATAATCGGCCGCAGAGGCGAAACTCTTGACTCGCTTCAGTATCTCGCTTCGCTCGTCGCAAACCGCGCCGATAAGAATTATTACCGCATCGCAACCGATTGCTGCGGATTCAGGGCAAAAAGAAAGGTTCAGCTTGAGGAGCTTGCGAGGAAGATGGTTGCCAAGGCAAAAAGAACCGGCAGAACCGTTGCTCTTGAACCGATGAACCCCTACGAGCGCAGAATCATTCACGCGGCAGTGTCGGAGATTGAAAACGCAAGCTCGCGTTCCGTCGGCGAGGAGCCGTACAGAAAGGTACTCATCAGCACCACCGAGCGCAGAGAGGGCGGTTATCGCGGACGCAGAAACGACCACGGAAACGGCGACCGCAGGAACAACGGCCGCAAGGGCGGACGCCGCCGCGAAGAGTTCAAGGCGCGCAGCCTTGATATCTCGTCGAGCTTTGAGAAAGACTACAAGAAGCCGAAGCCCGAGGACGATATGGGCGCGGGGCTTTACTCGAAGATTGAATTTTAAGGAAAGTTTTTAAACCTTTGACCCGGTTTTACTTTCCTATGACCCTGCTTGTGAAAAGTACGCCGCCTGACGGCGGGGAATAGTTTTATAGCACCGCAGGAACTTTTTTCCACACCCCCTGCCCCCTCTCCCTTTTCAAGGAAGAGGGGGTTCCACCCCGTCACCCGGTCGCTCGCCGTTCGACGAACGACACGACCCCTCCCCTCGAGGGGAGGGGTATTTAAAGCTCTCCGAAATCTTGTTTGGCAGTAAAAAGTGACGGAGCTTTCCCCTGTGGAAAGGTAGTAATGTAAATTTATTGTAAAGAAATATCAGTCTCAGGGCGTCAGCCCTGTTAATTTTATAGGGAGGCGCAAATGTCCACTGTTGCCGCAATTTCCACTCCCGCCGCCGCGGGCGGCATTGCCGTCATACGGATTTCGGGCGAAAAAGCCCTTGATATCGCCGAAAAACTCTTTTGTCCGTTCGGTTCAAAGCGCGTCGGGGATATGGAGGGTCACACCTGCGCCTACGGACGCATAGTCTCGGGCGGCGAGGCGCTCGACGATGTTTTGCTGACGGTTTTCCGCGCGCCACGCAGTTACACCGGTGAGGACACCGTTGAAATCTCCTGCCACGGGGGAATATATGTGACGCGGAGAATCTTGCGCGAAGTAATTTCTTTGGGAGCGGAGCCCGCTGCTGCGGGGGAGTTCACAAAACGTGCCTTTTTGAACGGCAAGCTCTCGCTGACACAGGCGGAGGCGGTTGCCGACATCATTTCGGCCGAGGGACAGAGCGCCCTTGCAAGCGCAAATCTTATGAGCGAGGGAGCGCTTTTTAAGGAGATAAAGTCAGTCTCGGACGGGCTGGTATCGCTCCTCGGTGCGCTCGCCGCGTGGACCGATTACCCCGACGAGGATCTTCCCGAAACCGACCCTGAGACTATCCTTAAAACCTTGCGTGAAAGCGAAACCGTGCTCGAAAAAATCCTGCGGGACTACGATTGCGGACTGGTCTTTCGCGAGGGCATCGACTGCGTCATCGTAGGGCGGCCCAACGTCGGAAAATCTACGCTTATGAACGCGCTTTTGGGCTACGAGCGCTCTATTGTGACCGCCGTTGAGGGAACCACCCGCGATGTGGTAGAGGAATCGCTCCGGCTCGGTGACGTATTGCTGAAAATCTCCGACACCGCAGGTCTGAGGGAGACGTCGGACGAGGTTGAGCGCATCGGAGTAATGCTGGCTAATAAGGCTATTGAGCGTGCGCAGCTCGTTTTTGCGGTGTTCGACGGCTCGGAGGAGTTGTCCGACGCCGACCGCGAAATCCTTGAAAAGCTGCAAACAAAACGCAGCATCGTTATCATTAACAAGTCGGATTTGCCGCAAAAGTTAGACAAAAAGTATATAAACGCCGACATTATACTTGAAGTATCGGCAAAAGAGCGTCTCGGTGTCGATAAAATCCGAGACGAGGTGTATAAAATGTTTGGGCTTTCGGGCTGTGCCGAGAACCCGACCGTCTTTGCGAACGAGCGCCAGAAGCTCTGCTGCGACCGCGCGCTCGGACACATTCGCACTGCGATTGCCGCGCTCGGCAGCGGCGAGACTCTTGACGCCGTGACCGTCTGCATCGACGGGGCGGCGGAGGCGCTGCTGGAGCTTAGCGGCGAAAGAGTCTCGGACGCGGTCGTAAACGACGTATTTTCGCGTTTCTGCGTGGGGAAGTGATGTTATGGAGGACAGTAAAACTGTGAATATCGGCAGCTACGACGTAGCGGTCATAGGCGCGGGTCACGCAGGAGTAGAGGCTGCTCTCGCCGTGGCGCGGCTCGGTCTTAAGGCGGTGCTGTTCACGATAAGCCTTGACAGCATCGCGAATATGCCCTGCAACCCGTCCATCGGCGGTACGGCAAAGGGTCATCTTGTCCGAGAGATTGACGCTCTCGGAGGCGAAATGGCAAAAGCCGCCGACGCGACCTTTTTGCAGAGCCGAATCCTCAACCTCGGAAAGGGACCGGCAGTACACAGCCACCGCGTTCAGGCGGACCGCGTGAAATATCACGCATATATGAAGCGTGTGCTTGAGGAGGAGCCGAACCTCGATATCAAGCAGGCAGAGGTCACTAAAATCGGCGTCGACGAAAGCGGCAGAGTTTCCTATGTCGTGACCAAGCTCGGCGCGCGGTACGACGTCAAAGCCGCTATTGTCTGCACGGGTACGTATTTGAAGGGCAGGGTATACGTCGGCGAGACTTCTTATGACAGCGGCCCCGACGCAACGCTGCCGTCGGTGGGGCTGTCGGACAGCCTGAAAAACCTCGGCATTACGCTGCGCCGCTTCAAGACCGGTACCCCCGCAAGGGTTCACAAAAGAAGCATAGACTTTTCAAAGCTTGAGCGTCAGGACGGCGACGAAAATATCCGACCGCTTTCCTTTGAGACCGACGGAGAACTGAAAAATCGGGTTTCCTGCTACATCAGCTATACTAACGCCGAGACTCACCGCGTGATTCTTGACAACCTCGACCGCTCGCCGCTTTTTTCCGGGCGGATTGAGGGAGTCGGGCCGCGTTACTGCCCGTCCATTGAGGATAAGGTCGTGCGGTTTTCCGACAAGCCGCGTCATCAGCTTTTCATCGAACCGATGGGGCTTGATACCGAGGAGTATTATTTGCAGGGAATGTCAAGCTCGCTGCCCGTCGACGTCCAGCTAAAATTCCTACGGACGATTGAGGGACTTGAACACGTCGAGATAATGCGCAACGCCTACGCAATAGAGTATGATTGCTGCGACTCGCTTGAGCTTCTGTCTACGCTTGAATTTAAGGCTGTTCCGGGACTTTACGGCGCAGGGCAGTTCAACGGAACCTCGGGCTACGAGGAGGCGGCGGCGCAGGGCTTGGTAGCCGGAATAAACGCATCCTTGAAAATTCTGGAAAAAGAGCCGCTTGTGCTCGAAAGAACGTCGTCTTATATCGGCACGCTGATAGACGACCTTGTCACAAAGGGCGTTCAGGACCCCTACAGAATGATGACGTCGAGGAGCGAATATCGGCTGCTTTTGCGCGAGGACAACGCCGATGAACGCCTTACACCGATTGGTTATCGCGTCGGTCTTGTTTCCGAAGAAAGATATAACCGGCTTTTAAGCAAGCTCGCGTCGATTGACGCCGAGGCGAAGCGTCTTGAAGAAACAAAGCTCAGCCCGACCGATGAGCTTGCGGAGTATTTTGTTTCACGTGAAACAGCGCCGATAACCGAAAGCACCTCAATGGCAAAGCTTTTGAAACGCCCGCAGATAACCTATGAGGGGCTGGCGCCGTTTGACAGCGATCGCCCGACTCTCCCTCGGGAGGTCTGGGAACAGGCGGAGATACGGATAAAATACGAGGGTTACATAAAATTGCAGCTTGAACAGGTTGAGAAGATGCGAAAGCTTGAGGACAGGCTTCTGCCCGAGAGCATCGACTACCGCGCGATTCGCGGGCTGCGGCTTGAGGCCGCCGAGAAGCTCGAAAAGGTGAGACCCCGCAGTATCGGTCAGGCGTCGAGAATTTCCGGTGTCAATCCCGCGGACATATCTGTGCTGCTGATTTACCTTGAACAGTCGCGTCGGCAGGAGTGAGTCGGGAGCGCAGGCGAAGTTTTGCTGCAAAAGGACAGCTTCGCGCTATGACGGCGCAGCCCGCCGCGCGTTCCGCGCGGGTGCGCTTCGCGCACGGCAGCTGCTTCGCGGCTGCCCGGGCTGCGCCCCACCGAGGAGCAATTTTTCCTTTGCGGCGCTTCAAGGCGCATTGCTGACTGCACGGTGTCGGGGAGCCGACGTATAAATTCAAAGGAGGCCGATGTGATGCTGATTTCGGAAAACGACTTTACCGCGCTTTTTGCGTCGGCGGGATTGACCGTCGGTGACGCTGAGTATCGAAAGTTTTCGCGTTATGCGCAAATGCTCACCGAAAAAAACGCTGTGATGAATCTTACCGCTATTACAGAGCCGTATGAGATTGCGGAAAAGCATTTTTTGGATAGCTGCCTGCCGCTGAAGCTTTTTGATATCCCCGACGGCGCGAGCTTCGTAGACATCGGTGCGGGCGCGGGGTTTCCGAGCCTGCCAATTGCAATTTGTCGGCCCGATCTGCACTTTACACTGATTGACAGCCTCAACAAACGTGTGGTTTTTTTGAAAGAAGTCTGTTTTGAACTTGGTATTAGCGCCGAATGTCTGCACCTCCGCGCCGAGGACGCCGGCAGGGGAGAGCTTCGCGAAAGCTTTGATATAGCCGCTGCGAGAGCGGTGAGCCGACTTTCGGCGCTCTGCGAATATTGTCTGCCGCTCGTCAAGGTCGGCGGCGCGTTTTTGGCGCTCAAAGGCGCCGATTGCGCCGGAGAACTTCGCGAAGCCTATACCGCGATAAAAACTCTCGGCGGAAAGACTGAGCGGGTCGAGGAATATTCGCTTCCCGGCGGCGACCGCCGCACTCTCATTATAATACGCAAAGTCGCGTCCACGCCAAAGGCGTACCCGAGATCGCAGAGCAAGATCAAGTCGAAACCTCTGTAATGCTCCCTGAGCCGCCGCGCACTGCTGCCTGCGGTGAGGCAAAATCCCGCGCGGCGCCTGTCGGCGCCGCTGTGCCCGCGCTTTGGCGCGGGCAAAACCGCTTGCGGTTTCGGGATTTTGCCCCGCACTTTGTGACGGTTGCGAAAACGCGGGTTCGGAGAGCCAAACCTGCCGCGGCGGCGGGCAAAGCGCGAAAATTTCGTCCCGAACCGACCCGAAAACACATAATATCCTGCCGAAGTCCGACGCTTTTTGGCGTCAGGACTGTTTTTTTCGTGCAAAAAAGGGAAGCGTATCGATATTTTCCTCTGGAAATATCAGGAAAAGAGTGCTACAATTTTATAAAAGGAAGTGAAAATTATGCCGGTAATTTTTCAACAGAAGCACGAAAAAGCGGTCGCAAAGGTAATAGAAATACCCTGTGAACAGATTGCACCTAACCCTTATCAGCCGCGTCAGGAGTTTGACAGAAACGACCTTTTGAGCCTTGCCGCAAGCATAAAAAACGACGGCATATTGCAGCCGCTGTCGGTGAGGCGTCGGGGCGACGGATATGAGCTGATCGCGGGTGAAAGACGGCTCAGAGCGGCCATTTTAGCGGGCTTATCCTCAGTTCCGTGCATCGTTTCGGAGATGTCTGACCGCAACTCGGCGCTGCTTTCGCTTGTCGAGAACATTCAACGAAAGGACCTCGGATTTTTCGAGGAGGCAGACGCGATTGCGCGGTTGATAGATTTTTACGGAATGACGCAGGAGGACGCGGCGCTGCGGCTCGGGTACGCGCAGTCAACGCTCGCAAACAAGCTCAGACTTCGTAAACTCAGCGACGAAGAGCGTCGGCTCATCACTGAACACGGGCTGACCGAACGTCATGCACGAGCACTTTTGCGCCTTGACGACCCGGACAAGCGGATATCGGTAATAAATCAGGCGGCGAGGCGAAAACTCAATGTCGAGAACACCGAGCGACTCATAGATTCGATGATAGAGTACGACAAGTATAAGGAGCGAATCCGCAAAGGAAGCGCGATTTTTAAAGATCTCAGGCTGTTTATGAACACCGTGAACAAAGCGGTAGAGACAATGCAGATTGCGGGTGTCGAGGTAAATGTCGACAAAAAGCAGTCGGAGGACTTCTTGGAGTACCATATCCGCGTGCCGCTGAACAAATGAGGTGAAGCGCAGCCTGTCGGCGGAAGAGTCACGCGTCTCTTTGATTATTTTTGCCTGCCGAACCCGTTTCGCGGTCAGGCAGGCAGAACTTTTAAAACACAGTCCCGGCGTCGGTCTGACCGGCGCCGTTTTGTTTCACGTGAAACACAAAAAAATTACCCTGCCCCCTTGCAATCCTCTGAAAATATGGTATACTTGAGATAATCGTATTCAAAAGAGACAAGGAGGTCGGGAAATGGGAAGAATAATCGCCGTTTCCAACCAGAAGGGCGGCGTCGGCAAGTCGACTACAGTAGTCAATCTTGCGGCGGCTCTCGGAGGAAAGGGCAAAAATGTTCTGGTAGTGGATATTGACGCGCAGGGCAACACTACTACGGGTCTCGGAGTGCGCAAGAGAGCCATTACGCAGACGGTTTACGAGGTGATAATAGGCGCTTGCAGGGCGTCCGACGCCATTATTCCCACGGCATTTAAGGGCATATCGCTGATACCGTCGGCGCAGAAGCTTGCCGGCGCCGAAATCGAGCTTGCCGGCTTTGAAAACCGTCTGATGAGGCTGAAGATGCAGCTTTTGTCGGTCAGGGACAGGTATGACTATATTCTTATCGACTGCCCGCCGTCGCTGAGTCTGATAACCCTGAACGCGCTCACCGCCTGCGATTCTGTGCTGATACCGATTCAGTGCGAGTTTTACTCGCTCGAGGGGCTTGTCCAGCTAATGGACACCATCAAGCGAATCAAGGACGGCTACAACTCGAGAATGTATATCGAGGGCATACTTTTCACGATGTACGTCGGCAGGTACAATCTTACGGCGCAGGTTGTCAGCGAGGTTAAAAAGTACTTTCCTAAAGAGGTCTACGAGACCGTTATACCGCGCAATATCGCGCTTTCCGAGGCGCCGAGCCACGGCAAGCCGATAATGTATTACGACCGCACGTCGCGCGGAGCCGAGGCATACGAGAGCTTCTGCGTGGAGTTTCTGCAAAGAATCAAGGCAAGAGGGAAAAAGTAAGCTTGTTTAACAATAACGGGAGGTGATTTTATGGCAAAATCAAAGGCGCTCGGAATGGGAATGGAGGCTTTGTTTTCGGAGAACGGCTCAAAGGAGCAGAATCCCCAGATGCTGCGCATCACCGAGATAACGCCTAACAAGTCGCAGCCGCGCCGTGATTTCGACGACAAAGCACTCGAGGCGCTTACCGAATCCATAAAGCAGCACGGAGTTTTGCAGCCGATACTTGTGCGTCCGCTGGTCTCGGGGGGCTATCAGATAGTCGCTGGAGAGAGACGCTTCAGGGCGGCAAGGCTTGCGGGACTTGACGAGATGCCGGTTTACATCAGGGAACTCAACGACACCGAAACCGCGCAGCTCGCGCTTGTAGAGAATTTGCAGCGCGAGGATTTGAACCCGATTGAGGAGGCTATGGGCTACCGTTCACTGATGGAAGACACCGGTGCGACTCAGGATGAAATTTCAAAGGCGATAGGCAAGTCGCGGTCTGCGATTGCAAATTCGCTGAGGCTTCTGAGCCTTGACGCGCCGACTATGGAGCTTGTAAAAAAAGGAGAGATATCCCCGGGACACGCAAGAGCGCTTCTGTCGGTTGAGGATACTCAGCGCAGAACCGAGCTTGCCCAGCGGATACGCCGTGAGGGGCTTTCGGTTAGGCAGGCGGAGAAGCTTGCAAAAAGTGCCTTGGCAGAGAAGAAAAAACCCGCGCCAAAGCGTCGAGAGAGCATCTACCACGAGGTGGAGCTGTCGCTCAGAGAGACCGCCGGCAGGGTATGCACCGTAAAAGAGACAAAAAACGGCGGGGGAACAATTTCGGTAGAATTTTACGACCGCGACGACCTTATGGCGATAGCGCGTCTTCTGGAAAAACTCCGCGCCGATTAACAGAAAGGAAGAAAAAAATGATAGATATTAAGTTTCTCAGGGAAAACCCCGAGGCGGTAAAGGAAAACATCAGAAAAAAGTTTCAGGATAACAAGGTACCGCTTGTCGACGAGGTTATCGAGCTGGACAGGAAGTACCGCGCCGCAATAACCGAGGCAGACGGTCTCAGAGCCGACCGCAACCGTCTTTCAAAGCAGATAGGCGGACTTATGGCTAAGGGTCAGAAAGAGGAGGCCGAGCAGGTCAAGAAGCAGGTCGCGGAGAGCGCAAAGCGTCTTGAAGAGCTTGAAAAGCTCGAAGAGGAGCTTCAGAAAAAGGTCACCGACATTATGATGGTGATTCCGAATATCATCGACGCCGATGTGCCGATAGGCAGGGACGATTCGGAAAACGTCGAGCTTCAGCGCTTCGGCGAGCCTAAAGTGCCCGATTTTGAGGTTCCCTACCACACCGATATTATGGAGAGCCTTTCGGGAATCGACCTCGACGGCGCCCGCAGGGTTGCGGGGAACGGCTTCTACTATCTTATGGGCGATATCGCGAGGGTTCATTCCGCGATTCTCAGCTACGCCCGCGACTTTATGATAGGCAGAGGCTTTACCTACGTAGTTCCGCCGTTTATGATACGCTCCGACGTTGCAAAGGGCGTTATGAGCTTTGCCGAGATGGATGCTATGATGTATAAAATCGAGGGCGAGGACCTCTACCTCATAGGAACCAGCGAACACTCGATGATAGGTCGGTTTATCGACCAAATTGTCCCCGAGGAGAGCCTGCCCATCACCCTCACGAGCTATTCGCCCTGCTTCCGCAAGGAAAAAGGCGCTCACGGCATCGAAGAACGCGGCGTTTACAGAATACATCAATTTGAAAAGCAGGAAATGATAGTGGTATGCAAGCCCGAGGAGAGCCGCGAGTGGTTCTGGAAGCTCTTGCAGAATACCGTCGACTTCTTCCGCTCGCTCGACATACCCGTCCGCACGCTCGAGTGCTGCTCCGGCGACCTCGCCGACCTCAAGGTGAAGTCGGTGGACGTAGAGGCTTGGAGTCCGAGACAGAAAAAATATTTCGAGGTAGGTTCCTGTTCCAACCTCTCCGACGCACAGGCGAGGCGTCTGAAAATCAGGGTAAACGGCGAAAAGGGCAAATATTTTGCCCACACGCTGAACAACACCGTTGTAGCCCCGCCGAGAATGTTGATAGCGCTGCTTGAGAACAATCTCAACGCCGACGGCAGCGTGAATATCCCCGCAGCGCTGAGACCGTATGTCGGCGGTATGGAGAAGATAGTCAAGAAGTAAAGGCTTTTAAAGCTTGGTAAGTTGCGCCCGGAGCAGGGGATTTTGCGAACGCAGAAGCGCCAATGCATCCTCTCCCCACCCCCTTACAGACGGGAAAGGTTTGTTCACTTTTCTGTTCGGGCAGAAAAGTGAACCGAAAAGAGCCCGCCAGAGAGGAAAAGCGACGCAAAGAGTGATATAAAGGTTACGTTTGGTTCCGTCGCTTTCGTCGTTCGCTTCGCTCTCGACCCGACTTTAACTCTCTCCTTAAAACGCTATCAGCAGCCGCGCCTGCTAAATGACTTTTGCCGAAGCGGTCACAGAGGGAAACGGCGCGGCGATGCGCATTCGCGCCCGAAAGAGCCGCGCCAATTCCGACCGTCGAACGCGTTTTCAAGGAACCCTAATACCCCTCCCCTCGAGGGGAGGGGTCGTGTCGTTCGCCGAACGGCGAGCGACCGGGTGACGGGGTGGAACCCCCTCTTCCTTGAAAAGGGAGAGGGGGCAGGGGGTATGGAAGAAAAAGCTCCCTTGTCACTTGCCCTCTCCAAAAAGCTTAATCATTTTAATCGCACACCAACCGAGACAACCCGAAAGGAGACATTATGAAGACCTTAAAAGAAGCCTATAAAAACTATTTCAAGGTCGGTGCGGCTGTGGCTGCACATTGGCTCGACGAGGCTGCGGAAACCCTCAAGACCCACTTCGACACCGTTACCTGCGAGAACGAGATGAAGTATAACCCCATTCACCCGCACGATTATCAAAAGCCGGATTTCAGGCATATGCGTCCGCCGAAGCCGGGCGAAAAGCGCGAACCGCCACCGCTGCCCGAGCTGACCCGTCGGGAGAGATTCGTTCACCCCTCTATGGAAACCGACTTTGCCCCCGCCGACAAAATCTATGATTTTGCGCTGCAAAACGGACTTGGAGTACGCGGTCATGCCCTTATGTGGCACGGCAACTACCCTTGGGGAATCTTCGAGCAGCTCACTCCCGAGGAGATTCGCATCAATACCGAGGAGCATTTCAAAATGGTTTCGGAGCATTTTCCCGAGTGCTTCTGCTGGGACGTCGTAAACGAAGCTGTAGACGATCACGGCGGTTATCTGCGTGAAACCGTCTTCAAAAATAAGCTCGGCGACGATTATCTCTTTGAGATATATGCGCTCGCACGGAAGTATTTCCCGAAGCAGGAGCTTGTCTGCAATGATTATAATGAGTACGTCCCTCAAAAAAGGGAGAGCATTTTGCGGCTCGTAAACGGACTTAAAGAGCGCGGGCTGGTAGACGTCATCGGCTGCCAGTGCCACATAAACGCCTTGATGAAGCAGGAACAGCTTGATAACATCAAGCGTTCGCTCGAGATGTACGCCGAAACGGGGCTGAAAATTCACATCACCGAGATGGACGTCAACTGCATCGACTGGAAAAACCCCGACGCGCTCCCGCCCGAAGACCTTCAAAAGCGTGTGGCTGAGGTTTACGGGGAAGTTTTCGGCATCTTCCGCGGACTGAAAGGCGTTGTTGAGAGCGTGACGCTTTGGGGAGTGTCGGACAAACATTCGTGGCTGAGCTTCTTCAAGAACCGCACCGGCAGGGAAAACTTCCCGCTTTTGTTCGACGAGGAGTATAAACAAAAAGAAGCATTACTTAGAGTAATTGATTTTTGACCAAAATAATAGAAAAGGAACTGCCGTTGCGGTTCTTTTCTTTTTCAGATAGAGAATCCTCACGGGGATTCCCTGACGAACGCGCGGAGCGAACGCACCGCGTTCATTTTGCCCTTGACAATCTCCTGTCCGTGTGATAAAATAGATAAAATTTACTCTGATTACCCAAAGTTCGCAATTCAATATAATAATTAAAAAGGAGAGAAAACTATGCTTCAAACCAACGCAGAAATTAAATTCGGCAAAGAAGGTCTTACTTTCGACGATGTCCTGCTGGTTCCGGCAGAGTCCGACGTAACTCCGAACATGGTGGAGCTGGGAACAAAGCTTTCAGACGGACTGGAGCTGAACGTACCTATAATGACCTCCGCTATGGATACCGTCACAGAGTCGAAAATGGCTATTGCCGTCGCCCGAGAGGGAGGCATCGGCATTATTCACAAGAATATGACCATTGAGCGTCAGGCAGATGAGGTCGATATGGTAAAACGCTCGCAAAACGGCGTTATCGGAAATCCGTTCTACCTTTCCGCCGACCACCTTGTTTCCGACGCCGACGAGCTTATGGCAAAATACAAGATATCCGGCGTTCCGATTGTCGGAGCCGACGGCAGACTTTGCGGAATTATCACAAACCGTGATATGCGTTTTGTCACCGATTACACTATGAAAATAAGCGACGTTATGACCAAAGACAACCTTGTCACCGCGCCCGACGGCACAACTCTTTCGGAAGCACAGGAGATTCTCAGAAAGTATAAGATAGAAAAACTTCCTCTGGTCGACGCTGCGGGTCATCTTAAAGGTCTCATAACCATTAAAGACATAGAAAAAGCCGTGAAATACCCCAACCGCGCGATTGATAAACAGGGCAGACTGGTCTGCGGCGCGGCTATAGGCGTGACCGACGACGTTTTAGACAGAGCCGGCGCCCTCGTAGACGCTCAGGTCGACTGTTTGGTTCTCGATTCGGCTCACGGTCACTCCAAAAATATAATCAAGTGCCTTGATAAGGTCAAGAATAAATTCCCCGACGTAACGGTTATAGCCGGCAACGTAGCCACCGCAGAAGGCACCGAGGCTCTTATCAAAGCGGGAGCCGACTGCGTTAAGGTAGGTATCGGACCCGGCTCTATCTGCACAACGAGAGTTATCGCGGGCGTTGGCGTGCCTCAGATTACCGCGGTGTACGATGCGGCGTGCGTCGCCCAGAAGTACGGAGTCCCCGTAATCGCCGACGGCGGCATCAAGTATTCGGGAGATATCGTAAAGGCTCTTGCCGCAGGCGCGAGCTGCGTTATGCTCGGTTCGCTCTTGGCGGGCTGCGAGGAGGCTCCCGGCGAGGTCGAAATATATCAGGGACGTTCCTTCAAGGTCTACAGAGGAATGGGAAGCCTCGGCGCGATGGCGGCAGGCTCCAAGGACAGATACTTCCAGACCGGCTCGAAAAAGCTCGTTCCGGAGGGCGTCGAGGGACGCGTACCTTATAAGGGAATGTTGAGCGAGACCCTTTTCCAGCTTTGCGGCGGCATCAGAAGCGGAATGGGCTATTGCGGCTGCAAGGACATCTCTCAGCTTCACGAGAAAACCAAGTTTGTGCGCATCACCGGCGCGGGTCTCAAGGAGAGCCACCCGCACGACATTTATATCACCAAGGAAGCGCCGAACTACAGCGTACAGGTCTAAAAATACAGCGCGCCCGTCCCAACAGGGGCGGGCGATTTGTTTTATAGCTTCAGACTGACCTCGCCGCTCTCGAGACAAAGCTCGTCTGACTCGGTCCTGACAATCAGGCGGCAGTCGTCATCAATGCCGACGACCCGCGCCGTGATTCCCGCGGGCAGCACGGTAACTTCGCGGTTGTAAAGTATCGAGCGGGCGCGGTATTCGGTGAGAAATGCCTTGCTTTCAATACTGCCGAGGCAGCGTTCAAAAGAGAGGAGAGTCTCTGCCGCGACGCGTTCCCTGAGCCCGTCGGCGTTTTCCGCGAACGCCGCTCCGGCGCGTCCGATGATGTCTTCGGGGTAGCCTCCCGACGGTTCAAACAGGTTTATTCCGATGCCAACGACCGCCCAAACAAGCGAGCCGCCGTTCGGACGCACCTGAGTTTCCGTCAATATTCCGCAAACCTTTTTACCGTCGGCATAGAGGTCGTTGACCCACTTTATGCCGATTCTTTTTGAGCCGCACCTTTCAAGTGCCTCGGCGACCGCGACAGCCGCAAGAGGAGTCAAAAGCTTCGCAATGCTGACGGGTACATTCCGCCGAAGCAGAACCGACATATACAGCCCGCAGCCTTCGGGGCTGAAAAAGCTTCTGCCGAGCCGCCCCTTGCCTCCGGTCTGGGAGCGGGCTATTACAACTGTACCGTCCGGCGCGCCGTCCGAGGCAAGTTTCTTCAGGAGATTGTTGGTAGAGTCGAGGTTATCATACTCGGCGACAGTGAATCCTCCTACTCTGTATCTTTTGATTTCCGGCATTTTAGCCTCCGATTATATCCGATATGTAAAATTAAGCATAGTCTATACTTGCTGGCGCGGCGACTTTCGCGACGGTCTGACATATTTGTGCAAAAATATACGAAGCGTATATTTTTGCACGCGGCGGGAAAAGTTATGCGTCCCTGAGGGCGAGCCCCGCCGCGCGAAGCGCGGGCACGCGGGCTTCGCCCGCGCGCGGCTGCCTGCGGCAGCTCGGGGCTTGCCGTCACCGAGGCGCAAAAGAATATTTTTCAGCAACCTTTCACCAAGGCGCTCGCCGCGGTCGGTCAGGGAAGCGCAGTCGGGTTTGCGAATCTAAAGCTCGCGCCTGCTGATGACCAAAGCGTAATGCGGGCAAAAAACTGCAGCGCACGGAAATGAGAATCAGTCAATACATACCCTCGGCACGCGGGGGCTTATACCGCAGACGATTTCGTAACCTATGGTGCCGATTTTTTCCGCGAGTTCGTCGGCGGTGATTTGTTCGTCGCCGTCGGTGCCGAAAAGCGTCACAACGTCTCCCTCGCGCACGCCTTCGATGTCGGTCACGTCAATCATAAGCTGGTCCATACACACCCTGCCGACGACGGGTGCGCGCCTGCCCCTGATGAGAACCTCGGCTTTGTCCGAGAGCAGCCTCGGGTAGCCGTCGGCGTAGCCTATGGTGACGACCGCTATGGTGGTTTTGCGGCGGGTGGTGTAGGTGCGCCCGTAGCTCACGTCTACATTCGGTTCGACGGTTTTCACCTGCGAGACCGCCGCTTTCAGCTCCATAACCGGTTCAAGCCCGACAGGCAGTTCGCGCTCGGCGTTCGGCTTCAGACCGTATAGCA
Source organism: uncultured Clostridia bacterium (assembly GCA_947627235.1). Taxonomy (GTDB): domain Bacteria; phylum Bacillota; class Clostridia; order Oscillospirales; family Ruminococcaceae; genus Faeciplasma. Next base: position 76,164 of record CANQVG010000003.1, read on the forward strand.
TAATGCCGAAGCGCGCGAGGTCCGAGCGAGGGTCGGGGTGATATGCCGTGCCGGCGGAATTAAGAAAATGCAGGTGTTCTACGATTATCAGACGCTTGTTGAGGGCGGTTTTGAGGTCGCAGAGCTTTTGAATCTGCGACTTTGTGTATTCGACGTCGGAGGGAGCGGAGCTGTCGGCGACAGACAGGTGGGTGAAGATTCCCTCGCAGGAAAGCGACGGCATACGGAAGATTTTTTCGGCTTCGTCGGCGAGTTCGACGGTTTCGCCGCGGATGCCTATTCTTGTCATACCGGTGTCGACGGCGAGGTGGCATCGTACTTTTTCGCCGGTGGGTGCGCACCGCGAAAGCTCGGCGGCATAGTCGAGGTCGGTAATCGCCTGAATTATATCGTATTCTATGAGTTCTGCGGCGTTTTTGGGGGGAGTGTAGCCCAGAATCAGGATTTCCCCCGCGACGCCGAGGTCGCGCAGCTCGATTGCCTCCACAAGGTTAGAAACGCCAAACCAATCCGCTCCGCAGTCAAGTTCGAGACAGGGGATTATATTTTCGATTCCGTGGCCGTAGCAGTTTGCTTTTACAACGCACATCATCTGTGTGCCATCGGGCAGGAGCGAGCGGCAGTTTTCAACGTTTTTTCTGAGGCGGGAGAGGTTAATCTCCGCCCAAGCGCGTTTAAGCGCTTCTTTTTTGAGCTTTTGCATCGGTGACCTCCGAATATAAAAATATTAACAATACAGTAACAGGGCTTGAAAAAAAGCGGGGGATATGTTATCATAAAGAGTAATCAAAGTCTGAGGGAAGTATTATGAATAACGATTATCAAGTAGCGGACGGATTTGTTTCCGACCCTAAGAGGACGGCTTGCTTTTCGGGGCACCGTCCCGAAAAGACGCCCTTTGACGTCAACAACGAATTTTACCTTAAAACGATGAAGTCGCTGCTTCACCGCTGCGTTTTGAACCTTTATGAAGAGGGGTTCGACACTTTCATCTGCGGTATGCAGCGCGGGGTAGACATATGGGCGGGGCAGGCGGTTATGCGTGCCAAGCAGTCGTATCCGGATATAAAGCTCATATGCGTCAGCCCGTATTCAAACGAGATTTACAGCAGACGCGGTGAAGACAGAGAGGATTACATAGCTTTGCGCGACGGGTGTGACCGCTTCATCAGTCTCGGCAAAGAGTATTACACGGGGTGTTATCAGCGAAGGAACCGATTTATGGTGGAAAATTCCTCGCTGCTGTTTGCCGCGGTAGCGGATATGCACAGCGGCACCGGTCAGACCATTTCTTATGCCAAAAAAGCGGGATTGCGGGTCAAGGTAATGGATTTATCGGGATTTGTGGAGCATCTGCGCAAAATTCGCAGCGGAATTTAAAGCCCAAAAACATTTTACACCATACGCCGTGAAATTGCAACGGCATTTTGAAACTTTGTAAAAAAGGAGGACCCCAAATGGCGGTTAAGCGTTCGTCACAGGCGCCCGTTCTTATTGTATACGTTCTGACTATGCTGATATGTCTTCTGGTGTTCGGCGCGGTCGCTATGATTCTGCTCGAGGTGTTTGTGAACCAGCCGAGACAGGCGCGTCAGGCGGCGGCGGAACTCGGAAACAGTACCGGCGCCGAAGTTTTTGAGGAAAAGGACTATTCGCAGGCGCGCGAAACGATTCTTTTTGTCGGCGCGGAGGGGAGTACCATAAACGGTATGGCGCTTATAAGGGTTCTGCCCGACCTGCTGACCGTAAAGGTAGTGCCGGTGTCGCAGTACACGTGGTCGATAGTAGGCAGCACCGAAGGAACCGTTGCCTCGCTGTTTGAGGCGGGGGGAATGTCTTATCTCAAGACTGCGGTTGAAAACGCATACGGCATTACCTGCGACAGATACATAAAAATATCGAACGACGGATTCAAGAGTCTTGTGGATTATCTCGGCGGGACATCGAGCTATAATTTCCCGCAGGAGCTTTACTACCGCGACGAAGCGACGGGGGAGATAACGAGCTTTGCTCAAGGCGCGGCTACCCGCACTCTTTACGGCGACGACATCCGCAAGATAGTGACCTATCCTCTTTATGACAAGGGAAACGAGACTAAGGTACAGGTGTTGGGCGAGCTTGTGGTATCGCTTATAAACTCCGCCTGCACACATAATTCCGGCAGCATTGTAGGCAACATTCAGACCATTTTCAATGAAATTTTCAACAATTCCGACACCGATATAACACAAAAGAGCTTTTCTGATGTCCGCGACGCCTATGAGAATCTGATTTCGTCAAATCCCTCACCGGCGACCTACAGAATGGCGTCGGGAATCTGGGACGCGAGGGGATACTTTATGGTCGGCGAGGACTTCAGGACCGAGATAAAGGAGTATTTCGAGCTGACGGAAGAATGAGTAAGGAATAAAGGGCGGCGGGCAGCCGCCCTTTTATTTTTTTACAGAGCGTGAACGTAGGTCTATTTTTGAGGTTTTTCTCGAAAAATATTGCAATAATGCGGAAAGTGTAGTATACTAATAATATATATACATTGAAAGGGACGGTAAAATGGAAAACAAGGTGAAAGTGAGAATAATCGGCAGGGAATACACCCTCGGCACCGACAACACACCCGAATATACTCAGGCTCTCGCGGCCGAGCTTGACGAAAAAATGAACGCCATGCTTTCCGAGAGCAAGACCCTTAGCGGAATAGACGTAGCGATACTCTGCGCGCTCGACGCTATGGACGAGTCCCGCAGGGCGGGCGCCAATGCCGACAATATCAGACTCCAACTTGGGGAATATCTCTCGTCCGCCGAAAGAGCGCAGGCAAGCGTCGAGACTTATAAGCGCGAGATATCCTCGCTCAAGCGCAGAATAGAGGAGCTTGAGGACAGAATGGAGCAAAAGAGCGTTTTCTGATATGAAAAGAATTGAGATTCTCTCACCCTGCGGAGGGCCGGAGTCGGTCGACGCCGCCCTGCGCACCGGCGCCGACGCCGTTTATCTGGGAGCCCGTAAATTCTCCGCAAGGCATAACGCCGTCAATTTTTCGGACGAAGAGCTTTTCGCTGCCGTTCGGGAATGTCACCGACACGGCGTTTTGGTTTATCTGGCGTTCAATACCCTTCTGCGCGACTCCGAGCTTGAAGAAGCCGCGTCGCTTTTGAATCTCGCCTGCGAGGCGGGAGTCGACGGTCTGATAATTCAGGATATGGCTGTTTACGAGATGTCGAGAACCGCCTGTTCGGATATGCCCCTTCACGCCTCCACCCAGATGACCGTTCACACGCCTCGGGGCGTGGACGCTGCGGTTAAGCTCGGCTTTAAGCGGGTTGTCGCGGCGAGAGAGCTTAGTCTGAGTCAGATAAAAGACCTTTGCGGCAGGGGAGCCGAGATTGAGGTCTTTGCCCACGGCGCGCTGTGCATGTGCGTGTCGGGACAGTGCCACCTCAGCGCGATGATAGGCGGCAGAAGCGCCAACCGCGGACTGTGCGCGGGAGCCTGCCGTCTGCCGTTTTCGGCGGCGGGAAAGCCGTCGGAGCGCGATTTTGCGCTGTCTTTGAAGGATATGTCTTATTGCCGCCATATAAAAGAACTTGAGGACGCCGGAGTCGCCTCCTTAAAAATCGAGGGCAGAATGAAGCGCCCCGAATACGTCGCCGCGGCGACCGACGCACTTAACCGCGCCCGAAACGGTTCGGAGGCAGACTATGAGACTCTGCGGGCGGTGTTTTCGCGGAGCGGATTTACCGACGGCTATCTCACCGGAAAACTCGGCGCCGAAATGTTCGGCGCAAGGGAAAAGGAAGACGTTACGGCGGCAGCGTCGGCGCTGCCCAAGCTGCAAAAGCTCTACGAAAAGACCGAAAAGCGCTTCGGAATTAAAATGACGTTTACCGCGAACAGGGGTGAACCGATGCTGCTTGAAGTGTCGGACGGAAAACTGTGCTCCGAGGTTTTGGGGGAGGTTCCCGAGGACGCCCGCGTGCGGGAAACGTCTTGCGAGGAAGCAAAGGCGCAGCTTTCAAAGCTCGGAGGTACGCTTTACGAGGCTGATGAGATAGAGGCAAATATCGGCAGCGGACTGGCGATACCGCTTTCAAAGATAAACGAAATGAGGCGTCAGGCGGTGTGCCGGCTTGACGAAATGCGCGTTGAAAAGCTTTCCGCGCCGAAGCGGTTCGACGGAAGCGGACTGATGTTCGTTTTTCCGCACCCGCTGATTAGAAAGCATCCGTTTTTGCGGATACGCGTCGAGCAAATAGAGCAACTCTCGAAGATGGAGCTGCGAAGTGAGGAAATTGTGATTCCCCTCGGGAAAGAGGAGGAATACCTTGCGGCGGGTTATAATCCCGAGCGTGCGGTTATAGCGCTGCCGAGGTTTGATTTGTGCGAAAAAAATACCGCCGAGAGGCTTAAATTCGTCAAAAGTCTCGGCTTTTCGGCGGTAGAATGTGGTAACATAGGTAGTATAGAGCTTGCTTCGGAGCTTGGATTCAGGATTCAGGGCGGGTTCGGACTCAATATTACAAATTCGCTGTCGGCGAGGCATTACTTTTTTGCGGGACTCAAAACCCTTTTGCTCTCGCCTGAGCTTAAGGCGGGACAGTGTTCCCGAATTGCGTGTCCCGGGCGTCTCGGAGCGGTCATCTACGGCAGACTGCCGCTTATGCTCACGCGCAACTGTCCGATAGCCGCGCAGACCGGCTGCAAAAACTGCGCTCGCCGTCTTATTGACCGTACCGGGGCGGAGTTCCCGATACTCTGCCGCCGCGACAGCGGTTATTTCGAGCTGCTCAATTCGAGACCGATATGGCTTGCGGACAAACTTGACGACTTCAATCTTGATTTCGGCGACCTTATGTTTACCACCGAGACCCCCGAACAGGCGGCGCGGGTGCTTCGGGCATACCGCTCCGAGGCGGAGCCGCAGGGAGAGTTTACGAGGGGAATGTATTACAGAGGCGTGGAGTAAAAGAGCGTCGGCATAGCACTAAGTACGGCTTTAGTTCCGACGCTTAATTAAAAAAACACTGTTTTTCCTGACAGTACAAGAGAGGACAAAATATGAAACTAACCTTTAAAAAGCTGCGCGAGGAGGCAGTAATCCCCGCAAGTGCGACAAAGCAGAGCGCGGGTCTCGACCTCAGAGCCTGTATTTCGGAGCCGAAAACCATAAACCCCGGCGAAATCGTAAGTTTCCCGACAGGACTTGCGGTCTGTCCCGAGCGCGAGGATGTTGTTATGCTGATTTTTATGCGTTCCGGACTCGGTTCAAAATTCGGGCTTACGCTTCCCAACGCCGTCGGAGTGGTGGATTCCGATTACCGGGGCGAAATCAGCGTTCCGATAATCAATCTCGGCAAGGAGCCGTATGTTATGATGCCCGGCGAGAGAATGGCGCAGCTTGTCACTCTGCCGGTGATTTTTCCCGAGGTGTGCGAGGCTCAAGAGCTTCCCGAGACCGAGCGCGGCACTCGCGGCTTCGGCTCAAGCGGTCGGATGTGAAGCGGATTTGTCTTTGCAGAAGTATAAGCGCGCACATGCAGGGTATTACCATAAGCCCGTTGAAGACGTCGCTTAGCAGCCAGACGGCTTTCATTCCGAAGACCGTTCCCAAAAAAGCCGAGAGGATAAACGCCGCCTTGTAAGGCGTTTTGCCTTTTGGAAGAAGGAAATCCGCGGCGGCAAGACCTATCTGCGACCAGCCTACCGACGTCGCGATTGCAAATCCCGCCGTTGCCACTGCCACAAGCTTTCCCGAAAATTCCCCGAAGACCATTTTTGCGCTTTCTGCCACAAGCTCGGCTCCGTCCGAGCCGCCCGAATACGCGCCCGAGCAGAGAATCGCAAGCGCAGTGAGGGTGCATATCACAAAGGTGTCGATGATTATTTCAAGCATATTCATCATTCCCTGACGTTCGGGGTCGTTTACCGACGACGAGGCGTGAACGGGCGCCGTGGTGCCGAGACCGGCTTCGTTGGAAAAGACGCCTCTTCTGAACCCCACGCTCACAGCCGCGGCAAAACCGGTTATTCCGCCGGCCGCCTGTCTTATGCCGAACGCTCCCCGAAAGATTTCCCCGAGTACCGACGGCAGGGCGGTGTAATTTGCGGCGATAACAGCCGCCGCTCCCGCAACATAAAGTCCTGCGAGCAGGGGAACGGTGCGTTCGCATAGCCTGCACGCAAAGCCGTCGGAACCGAACATACAGCAGGCAATGAGCGCAGCCGCCGCTATTCCGCATATGGGCTTCGGGAGAGAAAACTCCCCGAAAAGCGCTTCCGCGGCCGAGTTTGTCTGAGCCATAGACCCCATTCCGAAAGAAGCCAGAACGCAGAACAGCGCATAGGCGGCCGCAGTGCGCCTTGCGCCGAGACCGTCTTTGAGAGCGTACCATATTCCCCCTTTGCGGGAGCCGTCGGGCAGGACGCGCCGGTATTTTATCGAGAGATAGCCCTCGGCATAAGAGGTTGCCATTCCGAAGAACGCCGAGACCCACAGCCAGAATATTGCGCCCGGACCGCCGAGGGTGAGAGCCGTCGCGACTCCGGTGACAGACCCTGTGCCGACCGTCGCGGCGAGCGCGGTTGAAAGCGCCTGAAAGGGCGACGCGGTATTTTTGCCGCGCCTTGAATCATCCCGCCAGCTTGTGAATATTCTTTTTAAACGGAACTGAGGCGCGCGGAGCTTTAAGGTATAAAACCCGCCGACGCCTACAATCAGTGCAACCGTCGGCAGACCCCATACCGAGTCGCTTATAAATACGAGAATATCATTTAACATAAAATCACCGACCGAAAGGAGACCGCATATGCGTAAGTATACATTGAAGCCCGCCGCGCTTTATTTTATCGGAGGCGCTATGTTTGCGGCTTCCGTCGCGGCGACTCTGCTTCTGCGGGCTTATCTTGTCTCTTTTGAAATTCTTATGTATTCGCTCGTCGGATTATTCTGGGGGCTTTCGGTTTTATTCGGAATTATCCTTGTGCCGATGTATTTCCGCCGCACCGTCATATACGTTTCCACGGGCGAAATAACCGTCCATACGGGACTAATAATGCTGCGGAGGGTGCATATGAAGATGTCTGCGGTGCAGTATGTCACACGAATATCCGTGCCGATCCTCACGCTTTTGGGATTCAATTTCATCATAATCAGGGCGCTCGGCGGAAGCATTGTGCTGCCGTTTCTCAGCGCGGCAGACAGCGACAGCATAACCGATATTCTGCAAATAGAAATAACCGAACACCGCGGTTAGTTAGGGGGCGGACTGATGGAACGCGTAGGCAGGCAGCATCCTGTAAAGCTTTTATCCTATACGACAAGGTATTTCTGGCTTCTGATAATCCCTTTAATCAGGAGCCTTTACTCGCTGAGCCTTGAAATCGACGCGTTTCGGGCGTGGATACAGGGTGCTTGGCTCGACCTCTTGGTTCTTGCGGCGATAGTCTGCTTCGCGTGGATAAGGTGGCTCAGCGTCTGGTTCTCTTTCGACGGCGAAAAGATAGTCCTGCGCAGAGGAGTGTATCTAAACGTCGAGGACACCGTTTATTACACGCAAATCTCTACTCTGAGTATAAAGCAGAATATAATATACAGACTGTTGGGTGCAAGTAAGGTATACATCGCCACCAACGCCGGCAATTTCAACTCTGCCGACGTCACCGTGACTATGAGCCGCGCCGACGCCGACCGTTTTTACGAGGCGGTAAAGGGTTCGCGCCAGAAGAGTCTGAACTACTCTATTTCGCCGAACAAACTGAGGCTGCTTTTATTCTCGCTGCTTTTCAGCTCTACTCTTTCCGGCGTGCTGATAATAATAGCGCTTCTTTTGGAGACGGGGGAGGTCTTTGACCGCGAGATAGAGGCTCGTATCTTTTTGGACACCCTGACCGAAGCCGTGAACAGAGTGGCGCAGTATCTGCCGCCGATAATTTCGCTGATAATCATAGTTCTCGCCGGAGGGTGGGCGCTTTCGTTTTTTGCCAACCTCACCGGATTTTGGGGATTTATCCTCACAAAGTGTACCGACTGCCTTTATGTAAAGAGCGGCATATTAACAAAGAGCCGTCATGTCATTTTGAGGTCGAAGATAAACTATTTTGACCTAAAGCAAAGCTTTGCGAGCAAGGTTTTTAATCTCAGCTCGCTTCATGTCAACTGTTCCGGCTACGGGTCGGCGGGACGCAACGAGATGACGGTTATCCTTCCGATAACCACCCGAAAAGAGATAAACGGCGCGCTCAAGGAGGTATTTCCGGAGTATCCGCGTCCGAAGGTGGAGCTTAAAGCCGACCCTCGCAGCTACGGCGGATTCTATTTCTGGCCCGTTGTTATGGCGATACTGCCGGTGGCGGGATTTATTGCCATATACTACCTCCTGCCGAGCTGGTATGTCGTGGCGTACCCCGCTGTAGCGATAACGGTTATCCCCGCGATATGGCTCGCGATGTGCAAGACCCTTTCTATGTTCATAACCGGACTCGGTTTCAGCGGCGAATATCTCACTATGAGATATTCAAGACTGTTCACGTTCCACACAATAGTCGCCCCGAAGGACCGCATAACAAAAGCGGTTATAAGGCAGTCGCCGATGCAGAGAATGAGCGGAGCCTGCTCGGTGATAATCTACACCAGTTCCGACGTCAAAACAAAGCACTATATATACGGGCTTCGGCTCGACAAGACGCTTGCATTTTTTGAAAAAAACGGCATTGACCTCTACTATTCTGAAAAACCGAGATAAAAAAGAAAAAAAGGCTTGACAAACGAAAACAAATCGGGTATAATTATCAAGCTGTCTAATACGGCTGTATAGCTCAGTTGGCTAGAGCATCCGGTTCATACCCGGAATGTCACCGGTTCAAATCCAGTTACAGCCACCATCGGCCCGTTGGTCAAGCGGCTAAGACACCGCCCTTTCACGGCGGAGACATGAGTTCGATTCTCGTACGGGTCACCAAAAAGGACTTGCTGAGGCAAGTCCTTTTAGTTATAAGAGAGCGGAAAACGGTTGACGGGATTTAAGCGTTGATACAGGCGGAGGCGTAAAATGAATTACATAGGTTCCAAACATTCTTTGCTCGGCTTTATCACCGAGACGATAACTTCCGTCGCGGGACAGGTCGGGGGATGCGACTTTGCCGACATTTTTGCCGGAACGGGCGCCGTCGGGAGCGCTTTTCGCGCTATGGGCTGCCGTGTTGTCGCCAACGACATTCAGTATTACAGCTATGTTCTCAACCGTCATCTGATTGAAAATTCTGCGTCACCGGATTCGGGGGTTTTTGAGTATCTCAACGGTCTTGAGGGCGTAGACGGATTTGTATATAAAAATTACTGTCTCGGCTCAGGCAGCGGGAGGAGCTATTTTTCGGACGCAAACGGTCGTCGGTGCGACGCCGTCAGGCAGGAGATAGAGCGTATGCGTCCGCAGCTTGGCGAGGACGTATACTTCTGGACGCTCGCGAGCCTTATCAACTCTATTGACAAATATGCGAACACCGCGTCGGTATACGGAGCGTTTCTCAAAAAAATAAAAAAAGCCGCCGCCAAGGACTTTTGCCTTGAACCTCTCCCGCTCGTCGAGGGGGAGCGCGGAAAGGTCTATAACGAAAACATTCTGGAGCTTATAAAGCGCGTAAAAGGGGACATTCTTTACCTCGACCCGCCGTACAACGACCGCCAGTACTGTGCGAATTATCACGTTCTTGAGACTGTCGCGAGATACGATAACCCTGTTTTAAAGGGAAAAACGGGTCTGCGTGAGTATACGGCGCAGAAAAGTGAGTTCTGCTCTTTGAAAACCGCTGCGTCCGCGCTCGAAGAGATTATAAGAGCCGCGGATTACAAATATGTATTTTTGAGCTATAACAACGAGGGACTTCTGCCGCTCGGTGTGATTGAGGAAATAATGAAAAAGTATGGCAGGTATGAGGTATTCACCACCGATTACCGCCGTTTCAAGGCTGACGCCGATGAAAACCGCTCCCACAAGGCGGACAAAACATTGGAGTATCTGCACTGTCTGATAAAATAGAGTGCGAGGCAGTGTGCAGAAACCGTAGGACGGAAAGCAGAATAAGTGCGTTTCAAAGCGCGGGACAAACCGGAGCAAAAAATAAGACTGCCGCAAGGGTGGTCTTATTTTAGTTTTGGTGGCATAAAAATGCCGCCGCGAACAATACGAAGTTCGCGACGGGGTGAGTTTAAGGAACAAAAAAGATGACAGTTAAACAGATTTATCGTTTTTGCAGCTTTGCCTGCGACTTTCATAACTTTGTCGGCGCTTTGACATGACTTCTTCGCCCAACAACATCTCACCAAAGAAAAAAGACACCTTGCGACACCGTTTTTCTTTGGCGGAGAGCAACGGAATGATTACGGTTAAGTGGATTTGCCATTTGTTCTGATCTGAAAACTTTTACAATGATAATCACCCATCGCTGTCAAACCTTAAAGAGTTAGGACGGCGATAGGTGATTCAGCTTAAATTTCAAATTCTGTTGTCCAATGTCCGTATGCCGGTGCGGAAAATCCTGCAATAAGTGTGTCATAGTATCATCGTCTGCTGCTCGTCCATGTTGTGGCAAGCGTCAACATCCTCTGCGGCAAGCAGTTCTTTTTCACCCTGCTCCGCTTCCTCCTGCATAGAGCGTTTGTAAACGTATGGACAATGGGAATAAAAGAAATCCAACGTCACTTTATCCGACTCCAAATTAAAATCTGCGACAGCGTCTGAACGGTCGTATAAGTAACGACCGACCATATCACGCAGTTCTTCATCGGTTTTGAGATTCACACCGAAACGTTCAGATATGTTTTCATAGTGTACGACCCAACTGCCGGAGCGTGTGTTTTCCGTTCCGCTTTCAATCAGCCGGTCGGCTATTGTCTGAGCATATCGTTCTCGGTCAAAAAACGGAGCGAGAGAGGTAAATCCAATCTCACGGATTTCCTCGTCGGCCATTCCGATGGTATTGAAGAGGGTATCGTACAGCTCTGCGCCACTTTCGGTTTCGCCAAGCCAACACACAAGAATGCCGAGCAACTCTTCCGTGCGTTTTTGCTTGACTTCATTTTTGGATTCTGACAGCTCATAATAATGTTCATCTACATACTTTATCACCCCATCGACAAGCGACGCGTCCGTTGTGTCGGAGATTTCATAACCTTCCGCAAGGCAGAAGGTATCGAGCTGATTGGCATATTGCTCATCGCTCGCCGGATAAACCCCGCAAAAGAATCCGTTGCATAACTCATCTCGACTTTCGGCTCTGTTGTACCGTTCTATCCCGTTATCGGGACAGGCTGTGATTTCAAATCCACGATATTTCATAATATTCGCCTCCTGTTATCTTTTGACTTTTTTCACAAAACTATTGACATTTCTCCGTTTTCCGCATATAACAATATTGACAGAGCCCACCACGCATAAGGCGGAAACGCACTGCGGACCACGGTGGGACTTTTTCTGCTTACGGAGGAAGAATATGCCGCAATTAAAGCCTGCTTTGACATATTCAGAGCAAATTGAACGACTAAAAAATGTACATAATCTGACCATTTCAGATGACTCAGCAGCTCTTGAAATACTCAAACATACTATGTTTCCTTTCTGTTATATTCCAGTCCTCTTGAGAACAACCTCAACCTCTTTATCGTGATGAATGATTATCCTATCCACAAGGCTCCTTACCACCGATTCGTCAAACTCGCTTATCCCGCCGCGATACTTTGCAAGCTCGGTTTGAAGCTCCTTGACCCGTTCGGCGGAGGATTCGTCGCGAAGCGCGGATTCTTTTATTGCCTCTATTCTTCGGTTCAATTGCTCTATTTCTGCTGAAAGCTCGGCAAACTCGCCCTCGCGGCCGTCCGAAAACAGGTCGGAGCCGGTTTCGATGCTCTCGTTCATCAAGTCAAGTATCTGCTGATTCAAAACCTCTATCTGCGAAGTCAGCAGATCTATCTCGGTCTTGCCGTCGTTCAGCCCGATTGCGTCGTAAAGTGTGTCATTCATCAGCTTGATGTAGCCGTTAGGATCGCTTTGGCAAAGGTCGTTTATTCTGCCGACCACCTTGGTTTTTAGGTAATCCTCGGAAACAGTCGGCGAGCATTTGCAGTATTTGTGACCGTTATGCAGGCGGTTTGAACAACGCCAGACCACCCTCTTTTTTCCTCTGGCGACCCAAGTGACACGCCTGTACTTGCCTCCGCACTCGTCGCAGTAGACGAGGTTAGTTAGAGCGTATTTTGAATACTTGCCTTTTGCGGAAACAGCCCCTTTCGGCGATGTCGGCGTAAGGCTTCCGCGCCTTGCAAGCTCCTCCTGCGCCTTGTTAAACACCTCTCTCGAAACTATGGGAGGGTGATTGTTGCGGACATAATACATCGGCGCTTCGCCGGTGTTTTTCTTAACCGTTTTAGATATGCAGTCAACTGTTACCGTCTTTTGCAGTATGGCGTCGCCGCAATATTTTTCGTTTCTAAGAATGCGCTGTATCGTCGACACCGACCACTTTTGTTTGCCGCATTTGCTCTGTATGCCGTCGGCGAGCAATAAATCAACTATTTCCCGAAGCGTCGCGCCCGAGAGGAACATATCGAAAATGGCTTTTATTATCTCCGCTTCCTCGGGGATTATTTCCGGCTTGCCGTCCTCGCCCTTGCGGTAGCCTACGAGCTTGGAATAGTTAAACGGCACCTTGCCCTCTTCAAAATTCTTTCTGAAGGCCCAAGTAATATTCTTACTCATGCTCTCGGATTCCGACTGAGCAAATCCCGCATATATAACCAGATACAGCTCGCTGTCACATTTTAGAGTGTCAATATTCTGCTCCTCAAAGATGATACCAATGCCTCTGGCCTTGAGCATTCTGACATACTCAAGACAGTCAACCGTGTTGCGGGCAAAACGGGATACCGACTTGGTGATTATGTAGTCGATCTTCCCAGCCAGGCAAGCGTCTATCATCTTTTTGAACTCGGTTCGTTTATCTGCTCTCGTGCCGGATATGCCCTCGTCCGCGTAAATTCCCGCAAGCGTCCATTCGACATTAGAGTTGATCATCTCGGTGTAGACTCGCTTCTGGGTTTCATAGCTCGTGAGCTGCTCCGCCGAATCGGTGGATACTCGGCAATATGCCGCCACGCGCTTTTTGTTGAATTTTGAAAACCCATCGACAGAGCTTTTCGGCTCAATCATCGTGACCGTCTTTTTCGGTATTTTTATGACTTCCATATTTCTGACTCCTTTCGGATATTTCGGCGCCTGTCGTCATGCGGAGGGTGATAAAACCGTCGCGATCCAAATATGTTTTGTCTATGTGATCCTTAATGAAATCTGTGAGAGGCTTTCCGGCTACCATAGCTCGCTCTATCTTCTTGCGGAAGAGCTTCTCGTAAATCTCCGGTCCGACAGTCGAGGCGTTATAATCAATCCCGGCTATCTCGAATATCTTCGCGAGGATTTCGTCTTGGTCGAAGTCCTGACGAGAGAGTTCCTTTCGGAGTTCGTAGAGCTTTAGATCGGGTTTTATTGAAGGCTCGGAGGGAGTGAGGGCAGGAATCAGTAGGTTCGGATTTGAGGAAATGACGTCATAGAGATCGTCAAGGCGAGCAGATATTTCATCGGGCGTTAAGTGTATAATACAGCCGCAGTCTGAGCATTTCCAATACAGCTTTCCGCGGGAGCTTACACTATGCAGTCTTTTCCCACACTCTAAGCAGAACAGTTTGATGTCCGTTCGCACAGTACCCTTTCGGGAGGATTTGATCGAATTGGCGGTGTTGAAATCTTCCTCGGATATTATCTGCGGATAGCCGCCATGACCGACATATTTTTCTGTACTCAGGATTCTTGATACCCTTGACTTGTTCCACTCGCTCGTCATATCCGAATAAGGAATGTTTTTACGAGTGAGTTGTTCGGCGATTTTACCTAACGGCTGTCCGCTCAGATACATACTGAAGATTTTGCGGACCGTTTCGGATTCTTTTTCGCACAGTGCGATTCTGCCGCCTACTATGCAATATCCAAAAGTAAGATTTCTTTTCTTTTTCATTATCCCTCAAGCCTTTCTCTGAATCTCAATCCGCACTTGAATCTGACTGTTAAATTGCTGTCCGTATCAATAGAAAGCCCCTCGACAACATCTTTGAACAGCTGTTCATCGATTTCATCGAGGGGTTCGTTTATCTGATTTAATGTCGCTCTCAGCTTCTGTACCTCATCAAGAGTCGTGCTGACCTTGGAATCGTACAGTTTCTGCCGCTTCTCTTTGAGCCTTGCAAGCTCTCTTTCAATAGATTTCGTCTGGGCTTGGCAAACCTCCGGGGATAAGTAGCCTTTAGATTTAAGCTGTTCGATGCTCAGAAGCTTGGCGTTCAGCTCGGCGATAGAGGTGTTTGCGTAGGAAATGTCCGCACTGCCTCGGCGGGACAGGTTGACCGCTTCGGTCAGCAGTTGCTCGGTCCGGAGGAGGATTTTATCGTCGAAGCGGAGATTGTTGAAGAGTAAAACTATAGCGGCGTTTATTTCTTCCTCTTTATAATAATGTGACTTACAGCTTTCTGCATTATCAACTTTTTTGGAGCAAGCCCAGCAGATTTCGCCGTTTTTAATTCGTCTCTTAAATTTGGAATTGCATAGAGAGCAAGTGATCATACTTGTAAATGCGTATCTTGTTCTGACCTTGTTTCTTGCAAATCTGTCCCGTTGTATTTCAACCAATTTTTCGGCGGTACGGAATTGTTCTTTATCTATCAGCGGCGCGTGAGTTCCGGCGACATAGAATTTATCCTCTACGCCGTTGTTTCTCATTTTTTTAAACGGAAACGTTTCAGTTGAACATGTTTTCTGCAATAAGGTATCTCCGATACATGATTCGTTGGTGAGAATGTAGGTTACCGCTGACGGCCACCACTTCTTTTTTGATTTTGGCGCGGTGATATTGTCGCAATTAAGTCCGTTTGCTATTTCCACAGTGGATTTCCCGTCAAGATATTCTGAAAATATTCGTTTAACAATATTCGCTTCTTCCTTTGATACAGTTGTGTTCTTCTTACTGCTGCCGGTATATCCATACGAAGTGTGAGGACCAATATATGTCCCATTCTCCATTCTCTTTTTTATAGACATCCGAAGATTCTGCGAAATAGCAACCGACTCCTCCTGCGCTATGGCCGCAAATGTGTTCAGCAGCATTTCATCGCCAAGGGAAAGTGTGCTGATTCCCTCTTTTTCAAACTTGACCTCTACCCCGAGAAGCTTCAGTTTTCGGACATATTCCAAAGCGTCCTTGACGTTTCTTGCGAACCTCGAAACCGACTTGGTGATTATAAGGTCTATTTCGTGCCGCTCGCACATCGTTATCATTCGCTGAAACTCGCTTCTCTTTTCGGCGCTCGTTCCCGTAATGCCCTCGTCGGCGAATATCTCTACAAGCTGCCAATCCTTTCTGGCGTTTATCATCGCAGTGTAAACTCGAATCTGATTCGCGTAAGAGTTTAGCTGATCGGCAGAGCTTGAGGACACCCTGCAATACGCCGCTACACGCTTTTTGTCTACGGTCTGTTTCGTTGCGGGGGATATCATTGTAACTTTAGGCACCGGGTTCACTTCCTTTCAAAGCACATTATATCACCAAAAATCCAAATATCCAGCGAAAGAACGAAATAAATATGATAAAATTTTGTTAACTCAGTCGAAAATCGAAAGCGAAGTTCCGGTCGCTTTTGCATAGTACCTCTTGGCTCGCCTATACTCAAGTTCGGTGATAAGACCTTTGTCACGCAACTTTCTGAGCGCGGATACTATCTGAATGTAAGCTATGTCGTTCACTGCTTTTCCTCCTTTGTGTGTTCGATAACTATATGTGAAACGTCTTTCGACCAAAGCGTTCTCATCATCTCGGCGTCGAGGTCTTTCGGGGAAAGATAGACCGACAGCGAGTGGTTATGCTCCTCTGTCCAAATATCCACCGCCCTTTGGCATTTAAGTTTTTTCAGCTTCTCGCGGACTTTTTTATTGCGAAGCTCGGCAAGCGGCATTTTTGTATCGTCGTATCTCAATCGCTCAAACAGGCGAATCAGCTTGTCCGTAATCCCGACAGCGTCGGCATCGAAAACGATGTAACCGTCCTTGCTGTCGCGAGAAATATCTTCAATCGCTTCAAATAACCTATAGGCGGTTTCCCCAGCATCTTTGATGAGCCGCTTGTCTTTGTCCGTTTTGCCGACTGCGTCAGAAATGCACTTTCGTATATCCTTTTCGACCAGCTTATCGCTGAAAACGGTTTCCGCCTCTTTATAGAGCTTATCTCGGTCATCTATGATGGCAAATCCGTCGAAGGGCGAAATGTGATTATTTTCGGAGTAGGTCGATGACATACTCCTAAGATAGAAACGATGAGTCATAATTTGAAAAGTTATACTCTCGTCCTCGTTGACCGCCGAGATAAACTTCCTGAATCCGCATTTCTTTCTTTCGTCGCATTCGCGGCAGGAATCTCCTACCGACAACTTCTTGACGGCATAAACGGGAAGATTCAATCCGTCCATATCCACAGGCATTCGGCAAAGCATATTTTCTGTCACCTTTCCCTCGAGGCAGCCTTTGTCTTTGAACTTCATATATCTTTTAAGGCAGACATAGCTTTCTTTTCGTTTCCTGACGACGGTTTTAAGCGGCGCGTCTATAATTCCCGATCCGTAAAGTATAGAGGATATATCCGCAACAGTTCTTAAAAACTCGGAGTGAAGTCGCTTGTTCGCAACTATTACAACAGCTTTTTCGTTGTAATATTCCGAGATTCTGTATTTCCTTGCAACGTATCCCGCGACTATGTACGGAACAATAACCGCTTTGCCCATACTCGTTGTCCCGTATGTGAGCTTGGTGGTTGTAAGGCTTCGGAAGATAGATCTGCAAAGGGCAACCTGCGATTCGGTGATATCATAACCGCTCATAGGCAGAATCTTCCGCATAATGTCCTCGATAGCTTCGTAAGGCTTCAGCTTAAATCCGCTGTCCTGTCTGACGTTCCCTAAATATTGCAGGGACCTGAACATCAGCGGGATCAGCCTTCCGAGTTCGTTAGGGTTATACTCGTCGCCTATCTTTCGGTTTGTGACCCTCGAAGCATATCCCGTTGTAAGGTCGATAACGTTATACGCAAGACGCTCTTGGATTTCGACATGATACACCAAGAATCTGTTTTCGTATGTAAAATCATAGACGGCTCCCGAATATGCCTTTTTCGATTTGACCAACTCATCCAATAAATCTTTGTCCGTAAAAGTAATTTCAAACATTTGACTTCCTCCGTTTTTTTAGAATTAATCCAGCACCAGAATGGTATGCAGGGGCAAACCCCTGCACAATAGTTCCACTGCCGGGTATTATTCGGCAAATTTAACGCTCTCCCTCGGCTTTCAGAGCAAAAGCCATATACGGCTCGGCGACCCCATCGCCGACGCCGTATTCCGTCCCTTTATCTCAGGCGGACTGCAAAAGCAGAAGTATCATTATTCTCGAAACTGTCATCGCTTGCGGGGCGCAGCTCACACGTCCCTCCGTTGCGGGAATTTATCGCTCCGTGATATAATTTCACATCTTGGCGCTTCCACGCTCGGTAGCTTGCCTTTCGGCATTCCGAGGTTATGTTTCGGGAAAGCAGTATTCAATTTTCAAGTTACAAAAGGCTTCAAAAATTGCCCTCTATATAATAAGGAAAGTTAGAAGGCGTTTTACAAACACTTTCAAGAGATTTAAGAGCATTTAAAAAATCCTCTTTAACGATCTGCTCTTATGCTGCCCCGCCGTTATCTTGCGGCGCTTTCTTTGTCAAGGCGCTACTAACCTAAGCTTTGATATATGATTATCGCCGCTCGGTCAGTCGGGTTGTATTACCCTAAAAGTCAGAATCTTGGTAATCAGCTTCGTTTCAAGCCGTCGCCTTAATTCTTCGTCAATACACAAAAAGGGACAACCGTCCTTGTCATATAACTCACGCAAAGACAAGTTGTATATGTACCCTTTATAGTGATTGATAACGGTATTGATTGCCTCTGCATCACCCTTTACAGCTCCATGAATGATAGATACAGGCAATAGACGAGCTTGTTCATTTTTGATTGTCATCTGATTATCCTCCCATCAGTTCCTTCAAAAGCTTGATAGTGCTTGTCCGCTGATATTCGATAGATGTGCGGGGTATATGCAGAAGATTTGCTATCTCATACTCTGACTTATCAAGAAAGTAGTACAGAAGTATGACTTTTCTTTTCTTGTCAGGTAGTTCTGATATAGCTTCGGCGAGATCATCGTCGTCGATATAAACAGCATAATTCAATACACCAAAGGTTTTCTCTTTTTCAAAATAGCGATCACAAGTTGACAGCTGCTCCATAATTTCAATGGGCAGTTCCGAAATGATAACCTCCCTATTTCTTTTATGCCCAAGCTCATCAAAATAATCTCGCGCTTCGTTGCGAAGTACCTTTTTGCAGAATGAATCAAAAGTGCATTGAATGCTTTTATCGTTTGAGTTGGTTTTCATTATCTCACCTCCTTTTGCATTTGCAAAAATTGGTGGATATTGTCATCTATTCTCAATACTAAAACGGCAACCAATGCCGTTTTGGACGAATACCCCAAGAAAAAAATAAAAAAATATTTATATGTGTCCCATAACGACCCCTTTTGTCCGATTAAAAAGCTTCCCTTTGGGCAAATCGGCGGTAATTGACAGCCAACAGAAAAACGGCATAAAAAAGCACCCGTCTGCACGAAGCAGATGGGCACGGTAATGAAATTCCTGTTATAAGTGAACGCCAATACAGATATACGGCTGTTTTCTGACATGATAGGACATTGAAATACACCTGTGAAGGACTTTTGATATTGTTTTCGATTTTCAGCATATCGACCCCCCTCTCAATTATATGTATTCTGATACATATAATTAGTGAATCATGTCGAATACAATCACGTTGCAGTGTATTGTAGAATATATTTGAGGTGAATTGTAATGACAGAATACTCTCGTCCGTTAGGTGACGCCGTAAAACGTGCGCGCGGAAGATTAGGTCTTACCCAAAACGAGGTTGCGGAGGCGGCAGATGTAGACTCCCGCACCGTTTTGAACATTGAAAACTATAAGGGAAACCCAAAGATGGAAGTATTGTTCCCGCTGATACGCGCTTTAAATATTGACGTACGGGAAATCTTCTATCCCGAAATATTCAGGGAAACGCCTGCTATTCGTCAGCTTAGGCTATTGATAGAGCAATGTAGCGAGGAAGAAGCTGCCGCATTGATACCTGTTTTTCAAGCCATGCTCACCGCATACCGTGAAAAAAACGCATTACATATCTAGGGCGGGGTGAAGCTGAGGCGTTGCGCGGATTTACGAGATGATTTTTGTCAGGGCAAGACAAAAATCCGCAGGCATACTTTGTGTCTGGCAAGGATTTTTAACGAAGCCATGGCAAAAATCTGCCGAAAGGACGCGTAACCGGTTTAGCGTCAACACGCCCTAAAAATGAGCCGACTTCTCCACCGAATGGTGGTAGAAATCGGCTCCGCGCTTTTTGCGTCAGGCTCATTTACTGATTACCATTTTGAATTGTATGACATCTATTCTTGTTTCTTTTTTACACTTCGGACAGTACAGTGGGAATTTCACAAGAGCTGTATCTTCATAGACTTTAGTCCTTGTCTTGCCCCTGCATATTGGACAGTGTATCCACCGTGAGTCTTTCGAGTCATCGTTCATTTTATGTACCTCCGCTATGGCATAGCTCTGTGTTGAACATCTGGCTTTTGCTTCTCATATCAAAATTCCTTTTATTTCACCAAGTGCTTTGCTCCAAGCATCGTCAGGCAAAACAAATGTAATCTGTCGTCTGTTTTCAGATGACCAAAACACTGTGTGTATTTTAGCATTTCCTACGAGTTATAGCAATAATTATGCAATCTTTGGTTGAAAAGCAAGTAAAATTGGCATTTATCAGGAATTCTAATTGATTTATTCAAACTAATATAGAAAAGAATGTTTGATATTCGTTCTCAGTTTCATCTTCCTTCAAATCTACGGCACTCTGTAAACGTTCAAACATCTCCATCGCCAACGTCATCATCCTGTCAGAATCAGGACTCGTTCTAAATAATTCCTGCTGGATTTCACGGAGATTTGAACCCATAGAGTAACTGGACATACCTTCCTCAGACATATCTAATATGTTGGAATAATAAACTGTACGCTGAAGGGCAATCTGATAATCTTGACGCTGCTTTACAAGCTCGCTTTGCCTTGTGATACTTGCTTCATATGCCTGAGCTGCCGTATTTATGGCGTTTTGGTAAGGCGTTAAATCTGTACCGTCTGGTGCATTTTAAGTCTATCCTGTGTACTTATCAGGGAATCTTCTGCCCGTGTAACGCTTGCATCTGCATCCGCGATTTGTGTATCTAACGATGAGATGGCATTTTGTAAAGCAGCTTGCATGGATTCAATAATCTCCGCTGACTGCTGCCTTGCGTTCTGTGATGAGTTCTCTGCTGTAGCCTGTTCCATTGCATCAATAATCGACAGCATGATATCTTTAGCGGCAAAATCGGCTTTGGTATAGATACTTCTTTCAATAGTCCAATCTAAATTTCCCGCAATGTCCACCTTATCGGAATCTATCTCTGATGCCTAAGTGTATAAAGATACAATCTGTTGCCTCGCTATTGTAAATTTTTCAAATCTCCAAGATTTCCGTTATCTCAATTCGTTGCTTTATTTACCTTGAGTTTAGGCGTTTTAACGAAAAACAGCTGACAAATAAAAATAAATATGCTATAATACAGACATTACCTTCAAGGTGGTGTTTTTAATGCGGTTTTTGTTTTGTTTTTGCAGCAAGGGCAAATGAGCCAACGGGATTCGGGGAAGATACTTTTGTTCATATACACCTCATATTCTGCTATAATCGCTGCGTCGTGCGTCTGGATTATAGGAAATGGAGTTTTAACAAATCAAGAAGCCTCATTCAAAAGCAATGAAAGAGGCTTCTTGTTGTCGTTACTTTAGTTCTTCCGGAACATCAGGCTGGTACGACGCAAACATACAAGTCGAGTTGACATTGCTGATTGCCAAAAGCACTGCCAATCCTGCAACCAAGCCCGAAAGTTTGAAGATTATTTTGCTAAACTTTGCTTTCATTTTTGTTTTCTCCTTTATAGTTTATTATTAATGCCGCAATCTGTGAAACCATTGCAGCAAAAACACCTAAATAAAACATTTGGATTCCGATGTGATGTATTGACAGTAGCCATACAATCACCGAAGCTATGGTAAACATTGTAATAATAACTATACTTCTCACTCTGTTCGTAAGTCTTCTTGCTTCATTAAGCGGCTTGCTAATAGCTTCTACGGGTGAAAACAGCAATATCGTCACTAAAGCTATGACAGATATAATTATATAAGTGATTGGTTGTATCTCCACATATTTGCAAACTACAATGCAAATGATATATGCAATAGCAAAAGTTATGTTACACCCGGTATGGGTGGCGGCGTGGTATCCTCCGGCTGTAGTTCTGAGCGGAATGAACGCCAACAAAAACGGCAACCACAAAAATGGAAACCCGAAAGTAATGGATATAGCAACAATAATGAGTATACTAATAATTGATGAAAGCAGTAATTCCATTCCAAACAGAATAACTGCTCGTTTATCTGGGGCGGCAGCGCCTGTATCTACCAAAAAATTAGCAAAAAATTCTGAAAGTTTTTTTGTCATATTACCACTTCCTTTATAATCATTATCCCAGAAATCACCGACAAAAACAATGCTTTTGTCGTAAGTGGTCGTTTTAGAGACGTAAGCGGTAAAATTCACTATTGAAATCATAGCGTTACTATGTTATAATAGAAGCATTACTTAATTTAATGTTCTTTCCAAATAGGATATACTGTTACATAGTATATCTGCGAGGTGGAAAGAAATGTTTCAACAACGACTTGCTGAGGAATTAAAACGCAGACGAAAAGAAATGGGCATTACACAGGAACAGTTAGCTGAAATGATTGAGAAGTCAACGGCGTTTGTAGGGCAGTTGGAAAGAGGAGTTACTCGTCCCAAAGTCGACACATTAGAGTTGATAATTACAAAGCTCAGTTTAGATGCAGGGTATTTGTTCGGAGCAGATTTATCAATTGAGGAAGATTATCAAAAAATTCATGGGTTAATGCTTCAAATGAGCGAAAGCAATCGAAAATCCCTTGTGAAAATCGCTGCAATTCTGCTTGATTCTGATATGTAACCTCCAAATCTTTGTTGGTTGTTGTAGCTTTTACGAAAGGATGTATTAAATGAAACTGGCAATATGTGACGACGAGCAGAAGGACTTGCAGCGCCTGAAAAATCTTATCCTTGACTACGATGCCAAAAAGACATTTACTATCTACGAATACTCAAACGCCGATGATTTTCTGAGGGACTGCAATGATGTCGGCTTTGACATCGCCTTTTTAGACATTGAAATGAAGGGCACCAACGGCTACGAAGCGGCAAAGCTTTTGTCAATTCACGACAAGCGTCCCTTAATGTTTTTTGTGACCAACACCTTAAAATATACTGTTCAGGGCTATGGGTTGGTTTATCGCTATCTCACTAAGCCGCTGTCTTTCAAGCTTTTGACCGAAGCCTTAGATTCTGCCGTTCGAGAGGTAAACGCCAACAGATATACCTTTACTGTTGGCGACGAACGTTACGTTATCGGTATTAACGACATCTATTATTTTGAAATATATAACCACACCACGATTTTGCACACAATGGATCAGACCTTTTCCATGAGGGCTACTTTAAAGGAAGTTATGTCACAGCTTCCTCAGGGATATTTCGGAATGCCGCACCAAAGCTATGTTGTAAACTTCAACCATGTCAACACATCAACTGCAACGGGAGTTACAATGACCAACGGTGCAGCTGTTCCTGTGAGCAGACGAAAATTTCATGATTTCAGCCGCTCGCTTCAGATGTATTTGGGGAGATAGGAATGTATTATTTTGTTGAGATCCTGTGTGTAACTGTCGAGATTGCTGTATGTCACATTTTCTTTCAGAGTTTTTTCGGCAAATCAGTAAGAAGCAGATTGGTAACATCTGCTTGTTACAGTATTTTCGGAATCGTTCTTGCTACACTCTCTTTTGTTTCAGATGCGTCTATTTTGCGTATTATATATTGCTTTGTAGGACTTACGGCAATTTCAATCTACTTGTTCAGGGCAAAATTCTTTTTTGCGATTTTTGCAGGTATTACATTTTTAACGATCTATGCATTGACAGATGTTGTGGTGATTGTAATGCTGTCTGTCCTTAACGTTGATACTCAGCTACTATTTTCATACGGTAATATACGTTCGTTGTTTATCGTTATCTCTCACCTGATTCTTTTGGTGATTATTCTATTCATTTCATTGTTTAACAAAAGCAAGCAAGGCGTTGTTACCATTCAAACGGTTGCATTTTTATTTCCGAGTTGGCTTTCCTGCATAGCGCTGTGTTGTGATTTGGTAACGCAAGCAAACAAGCTTCAAGCTGACTTCCACCCCATCTATCTTATTGTGATTCTCGGACTGCTCTATACAAATATCCTGATGATTTACTTTGTAAACCGTATAAGAGAGCAGGATCGTCAGAAGCATGAATCCGACTTGACAGAACATCACTACAATATGGAGAAAGAATACTACGAACAATTCTTTGCTCAAAAGGAACAGATAAGAGCCTTATGGCACGACATCAGCAAGTATATGAAGGCTATGCAGGCTCTTGTCAGTGATTCAAAGTCATCAGAAGCGGAGAAAAATTATGCAGAGGCGCAGGCATTGGTCGATGAAATTCCCGACGTTGTAGACGTGGGCAACCGAGTTGTCAGTATAATCCTCAACGAGTATATGAACCTTGCGAGGAATGAAGGAATTGACCTTAGGCTTGATGTCAGCGTTCCCCCTGAACTGTTTATCTCAACGGCAGACTTATATGTTATGCTTGGAAATACTTTGGATAATGCTATCAAAGCCTGCGCTGAGCTTGAGGAGGGCAGGCGTTACATAAATCTCAAATTGAAAATGCAGAACAATATTTTGCACTATATGATTGAAAATCCATATGCAAAGGAGCATCTGTTAAAACAACGAATGGGCGTTCACGGATACGGCTTGAAAAACGTTGAACGGTTCGTTGAGAAGTATGGCGGGTTTGTTCAGAAGAAATCTGAGAATGAGAAGTTTGTGGTTAATATAACATTGAGCAAGGTTAAATGAATTGAAGTGCTCCCGATTTGGCAGCTGCCGAGTCGGGAGTTTTTCATTGTGAAAATGTACAAAATATCAGCTAAATTTTCTACATCTTACCACCTACGCCTCTAAAACGACCACCTACGACAAAGGCATTGAAAAAAATAAGACATGTGTTATTATGTAATTGAACTTAGAAGCAATTAACAAATTTACTTTTTTATTCAGCCTGATAAACCATGACTTACAGTATCGAAGTCTTTGATGTGCTATAAACAAATTCAGTGACAAGAAAAAGAATTCAATAGCGCATATGCTTAGTATGTATGTTGCAAATAGCATCATTTTCATATTGGTGCACCTATGGGAGTCGATGTTATTTGTTTACATAGAAATGATATTAATGGAGGAATTTCATATGAAAATGAAAAAGCTACTTTCATGAAAAAGCTACTTTCAATTCTGTTAGCTGTGGCAATCGTTTTTACCATGACGGTTTCCGTCAGCGCTTCAAAAAG
>CANQVG010000004.1 GCA_947627235.1 uncultured Clostridia bacterium
CTTATTTTCTCGCGCTGCTTACGGTAGAGAATATAAGCCTTAGCGACACTGTCGTACCCCGCCTTGATAAGCACGCTTTCGACGCTGTCCTGAATATCTTCAACGGCTATTTTTCCGTCCTTTATCTTAGGCTCGAAATCGGCGGTGACTTTAAGCGCCAAAAAATCGATGACGTCCTGATTATACTGCTTGTCACAGGCTTTAAAGGCAAGAATTATCGCGTTGGAAATCTTTGAAATGTTGAACTCAACTATCTTACCGTCTCTTTTGATTACGTTATACATTTTTTCTTCTCCTTATCTATGATGATTTTTAAATTCGGATTCTGTCGAACAGTTTATAATATATCGCATATCTTGGCGGTTGTCAAGGGGCAAAGCACAAGATATTGTGGTTAAGCCGTCAAACGCCTCGTAATTCTACCTTTTCAATATATTTCTGAGCGATTTTTTGTAGATTTTCCATAAAGTCTATGCTCGGCTCGGTAAACCCCTCGCGAATGAGGTTGCCCGAGTCCTTAAACCGCTGGAGGTAGTATCTCGGTGCGCCCCTTATCCACTCGCATATGCTCACAATGTCATCTTCGGTGTGAAGCTCCTTCACCACGGTGGTTCTGAACTCAAAATCCACGGCGCCGCTCTTTAAAAACTCCACGCTTTCCTCTACAGGAGTGATGTCAAAATTCTCAACGCCCACCGTCTCGGCGTATTTTTCCTTTGAATTTTTGATATCCATAGCCACGCTGTCGGCAAGACCCCCGAAGACCGCTCTGCGCAATCTCTCCGGAAAAGTGCCGTTTGTGTCAAGCTTTATGAGATACCCCAAGTCCTTAATCTCTTTCATAAGCTCAAAGACATCGTCCGACAGCAGCGGTTCTCCGCCGGTGATGCACACGCCGTCGAGGATCCCTTTTCTCTTTTTAAGATACTCCATAAGCCCGTTTTTATCCAGACAGTCGGCAAGATTTATCTTTGTGACGAGCGGCGCGTTGTGGCAGAAAGGACACCTTAAATTGCATCCTGCGGTGAAAAACGTTGCCGCTACCTTGCCGGGATAATCAAGAAGCGTCATCTTCTGAAAGCCATGAATTTGCATATTTATCACCTGCCCTGCTCTGCGGAATTTAAGCTGATTATACCGCAAAGTTTTTCGCTTGTCAATAGGCAAAACACAAAATATTGTGGTTCGTCGAAAATTTTTCACAAAATTTTGTGTTTTGTAAAGGTAGTGAGCTTTCCGTAACCTACTGCGCTTTACAGCAAATCGTGGCTGATTTTGTCAGGAATATAGTGTAAAGTATCATAGCTTCACAGAGCTATGAAATACAAAAAGCGCCGCTCCCGTACAGGAACGGCGTTGTAATGCAAAGAGGCTTTACACCTCAGCCAAACCCTCGGATATTCCGAGGAGAACGATGCCTACAACCACTGCCGCAATAGCGACATATTGAAGCGGCTTGAGCTTTTCTTTGAGGAAGATTCCGGCAAACAGCGCTGAAACCACACAGTAGGCGGCTATAGTCGGAGCGGCGACTACTGCGTTTCCGCTCATAGCGAAAACGTAGAAATACTGACCGGCGGTCTCAAAAACCGCGGCGACAAGCTTGTTGCCCTGCTTGGGAATCTCTATTTTGTCCCTCTTGATAACAAGTATGTAAATGAGCATAAGTATCGCAGCTATGAGGAACGTGAGCTCATATGATATATTCGCGACGTTCTCGAAATTCTCAGGTGTAACTCCCACGAGAGGTGTCTGCTCAATGTCGTCGAGATAAAACGCGTCGAAGAAAGTACCCATAGCGTCAAGCACGCAGTAGATGAGCGGAAAGACAAGCGCAAAAGCGCTCTTTGAATATTTCTTGTCCTCGGGTCTGATTTCAGAGGGCTTTACGCGCTCAATCCAGCCAAGGAGGAATATGCCGACGGTAATTACAACTACAGCCGCCGCCGAAAGCAGGTCGAGACTCTGACCCAAGAAAATGAGGCAGAGGATACATACAACCGCACCGGAGCTGTTCTGCACGGGAGAGGATATCGACAGCTCAAGGTATTTGAGTCCGAGGTAGCCGACCACCATCGAAATGATATAAAACAGCGATACGGGCAGGTAGATGAGAATATTTATCGGGTTATAGCCGACGTCGGTGAACAGGAGCATAAATATCGCCTGAGCGCCCATTACAAGACCGACGGTTATGCCGGTCAGGAGATGACTGTATTTCTCCTCTCCGCCGCGCGCACCTTTCTTATAGAACAGGTCTGCGGCACCCCAGAGAAAAGTCGTCAGAAGTGTGAATACGAACCACATTTTAATAATTTCCTTTCTTTTTGTCAAAAAGACTACTCGCGAAAGTATAGCAAATTATTCCCCGAATGTCAAGACGGCAGCCTGAAATCAGAAAACGGAATTTCTGAATTACGGATAAAATGTGAGTTCGCGGTATATTTATATCGCCCGAAAAGTAAATCCGCCGTAACAACTGCGGCACCGTTTTGCACAATATGAACAATTCATAAATTTGCGTTAAATTTTCGGTTGACTTTTACGCGAGGGTATGATATAGTAATTCGTGTCGGAATTACGAGTGTGTCGGATTTCCGTAAAAAGAGCTTTAAGGCGGCCCGGCGAGGTCGATAAGTCGTAAATACTTATGCGCGGGAGCTTTCCCGCACATTCGACCTGTCCTGCCGTCACCGGCGGGGCTTTTTTGCCCCGTGACTCAGGGAAAGGACGTAGGAAGTATGAAAGGCATTTACGACCCCATTCTCTTAAAAGAAAAATACTCCGAAAAGCTTTGCAAAGCTGTCGGAGGCTTTTCCTTCGACCCCGACGAATATACATTTTTACCCGGCTTCTGCGATGTGCATGTTCATTTTCGCGAGCCGGGCTTTTCATATAAAGAAACCATTCGCTCAGGCAGCCTCGCCGCGGCGCGCGGAGGCTATACCGACGTCTGCACTATGCCCAACCTGAATCCGGTGCCGGATTCACCCGAAAATCTGCGCGTTCAACTCGGAATCATAAATAAAGACGCCGTGATAAACGTACACCCATACGGCGCGATAACCGTAAAGGAGCAGGGAGATGTACTCGCAGACATGTCGGGTATGGCGTCGGACGCAGTCGCGTTTTCGGACGACGGAAAGGGAGTACAGAGCGACGAGATGATGGAGGCGGCTATGACCGAGGCGAAGCGTCTCGGAAAGATTATAGCCGCGCACTGCGAGGTAAACGGGCTTCTTCACGGCGGATATATCCACGACGGCGAATACGCGAAAGCCCACGGTCACCGCGGAATATGCTCCGAAAGCGAGTGGCGGCAGATTGAACGCGACATCGGACTTTCAAAGAAGACGGGCTGTGCCTACCACGTCTGCCACATATCAACGGCAGAGAGCGTTGAACTGATAAGAAAAGCAAAGGCTGACGGAGCAGACATAACCTGCGAGACCGGTCCGCACTACCTCGTTCTTGACGACACGAATCTCATAGAGGACGGACGCTTTAAAATGAATCCCCCGCTCCGCTCCCCGCGCGACCGTGAGGCGCTCATAGAGGGACTGCTTGACGGAACTATAGATATGATTGCCACCGACCACGCTCCGCACTCTGCCGAGGAAAAATCACGCGGGCTTGAAAAGAGCGCTTTCGGAATAGTCGGACTTGAAACCGCATTTGCGGTAATGTATACGCACTTCGTAAAAACGGGCGTGATTACGCTTGAAAGACTGCTGGAACTGATGTGCATAAACCCGCGGAAACGGTTCGGGATACCGCTTGGTGAAGACTACACTGTCTTCAGGCTCGGAGAGAGCTTCACCGTTGACCCGTCGAAATTTCTCTCAATGGGCAGGGCAACTCCCTTTGAAGGCGAAAAGCTTTACGGAGTCTGCTTAGCGACGGTATGCGGCGGAAAAACCGTCTATAAAAATCTGAAATAAAGAGGACGCTATGAAACAGGGACTATTTGAAATCAGGGAGAACATCCCGCTGACCCAAAACGTATGGAAAATGACGCTTCAGGGCGACTGCTCGGCGATAACCGCTCCGGGACAGTTTGTGAATATCAGGCTCGACGGGCTGTATCTGAGACGGCCGATATCGGTCTGCGACGTCGACGGCGACCGCCTTACCTTAATATATAAGGTAGTCGGCAGGGGTACGGAAAAGATGTCGCAGATGAAGGAGGAAACGCTCGATTTGATTAGCGGTCTCGGCAACGGCTACGACCTCGAAAAGTCGGGAAACGCTCCGCTGCTCATCGGCGGAGGCGTAGGAGTGCCGCCTCTGTATCTTCTCGCGAAAGCGCTGAAAAAAGAGGGAAAATACGTGTCGGTGATACTCGGCTTCAACACAAAGAGCGAAATCTTTTATGAGGACGACTTCAAAGCGCTCGACTGCGACGTCAGGGTCGCGACTGCCGACGGCTCATACGGCATAAAGGGCTTCGTGACCGACGCGCTATGCGGAATAAAATATACCCACGTCTATACCTGCGGGCCGGAGCCTATGCTCAAGGCCGTATATAAAAACATAACCACATCGGGGCAGTTCAGCTTCGAGGAAAGAATGGGCTGCGGCTTCGGAGCGTGTATGGGCTGCACCTGTAAAACCGTCACCGGATACAAGAGAATCTGTCGGGACGGACCGGTGCTGTTCAAAGAGGAAATAAATTTTGACGACTGAAAGGGAGAAACACAATGACCGACACAAAAGTCACGCTATGCGGAACCGTGCTTGACAATCCCGTTATCCCGGCAAGCGGCACGTTCGGCTACGGATATGAGTTTGCCGAGCTTTACGACATAAATATCCTCGGCACGTTTTCTTTCAAGGGTACGACCCGGGAACCCCGCTTCGGCAACCCCACTCCGAGAATCGCCGAGTGCGCGTCGGGTATGCTCAACGCCGTCGGACTACAGAACCCCGGCGTCGAAAAGGTGATTTCCGAGGAGCTTCCGAAGCTGAGTAAGGTCTTTCACAAAAAGGTTATGGCAAACGTCAGCGGCTTTTCGCTCGACGACTACGTTTACACCTGCGAAAAGCTCGATAAGTGCGAACAGGTCGGTTGGCTCGAAGTCAATATAAGCTGCCCGAACGTACACGGCGGAGGAATGAGCTTCGGCACAAGCGCGAAATCGGCATATGAGGTGACATCGGCGGTAAAAAGGGCGGTAAAAAAGCCAGTGATAATCAAGCTGTCGCCGAACGTGACAGACATCACGGCGATAGCAAAAGCCTGCGAAGATGCGGGTGCAGACGGCATAAGCCTTATAAACACGCTTCTCGCTATGAGAATCGACCTTAAAACCCGCCGACCGCTTCTTAGAAACATAACCGGCGGGCTGTCGGGACCGGCAGTCTTCCCTGTCGCGGTGAGAATGGTCTATCAGTGCGCGAAATCCGTGAAGATACCGATAATCGGTATGGGCGGCGTCAGCTCGGCGGAGGACGTTATAGAGATGATGCTCGCCGGAGCCACGGCAGTAGAAGTGGGAGCCGAGAATCTCGTCGACCCGTTCGCTTCGAAAAGAATCATAGAGGCGCTGCCGACGGTTATGGAAAAATACGGTATAGAAAAGCTTTCGGATATAACAGGAGGTTCACTGTAATGGGCAAGGACGTAATCATCGCCTGCGACTTCGCAAGCGGGCAGAAAACAATGGAATTTCTCGGTCTTTTCGGCGAAAAAAAGCCGTTTGTGAAAATCGGTATGGAGCTGTTCTATGCCGAGGGACCAGAGATAGTCAGACAGATAAAAGAGAGAGGGCATAAAATCTTCCTCGACCTCAAGCTCCATGACATTCCTAACACCGTCAAAAAGAGCATGAACGTGCTCTCGCGGCTCGACGCGGATATGTGCAACCTGCACGCGGCGGGCGGCTCCAAGATGATGCGGGCGGCGCTCGAGGGACTTATGCGTCCGGACGGAACAAGACCGATTCTCATCGCAGTCACTCAACTGACATCTACCGACAGCGAAACTCTTAAAAACGAACTGCTTATCGGCACGCCGATGGCGGAAACCGTTATGAGCTATGCCGAGAACGCCAAAAATTCCGGTCTCGACGGCGTAGTATGCTCCCCGCTCGAAGCGGAAGCGGTCCACAAAAGATGCGGCGCGGGATTTTTAACCGTCACTCCCGGAGTGAGGTTTGCCGACGGCGACATAGGCGACCAGAAGCGCGTTATGACCCCCGCCGAGGCTAAAAAGGCTGGTTCGGACTACATAGTGGTCGGGCGTCCGATCACCGCTGCCGACGACCCCGTCGCGGCATATGAAAGATGCGTTAAAGAATTTATCGGATAAAAATCAGGAGGCATCAGAATGGAAAGCTACAAAAAGGAATTTATCTCGTTTCTGGAAAGCGCGGGCGTGCTGAAATTCGGCGACTTCACCGCCAAGAGCGGCAGAAAGATACCCTATTTCATTAACGCCGGCGACATCAAGACCGGCGCGCAGATACGCCGGCTCGGAGAATTTTACGCAAAAGCGTACCTTGAAAACCTCGGCAAAAAAAGGACGGTTCTGTTCGGCCCCGCATACAAAGGAATACCGATAGCCGTTTCCGCCGCCGCGGCGCTCGCCGACGAGGGCGTAGACGTTCCCTTTTTCTTCAACCGCAAAGAGGCAAAGGATCACGGCGAGGGCGGAACGCTCGTCGGATACGTGCCTAAGGCGGGCGAGGAGGTAGTAATCGTCGAGGACGTCATTACGGCGGGAACCGCGATTAGGGAGAGCATGGAAATCCTCGGAAAGCTCGACGGCGTAAAAGTCACGGCGGTGTTCATTATGGTCGACCGCGGCGAAAAGGGCAGAACAGAGCTTTCGGCTATGGAAGAAATCGAACGGGAATTCGGCGTGAAGGTCTATTCGGTTGTAAACGTATACGACATAATCGAATACCTTGAAGACAGCGGCTCCAATGCTGAAAACGTCGAAAGAATCAGAAAATATCTCACAGTGAACGGAGCGGTAAAATGAGAAGTATAATAAACATTCTCGATCTTTCTGTTGAGGAAATAGACGAGCTTATCAGTGTCGCGAACGATATTATCGTCCACCCCGGAAACTATTCCGAGCGCTGCCGCGGCAAAAAGCTCGCGACGCTCTTCTTTGAGCCGTCGACGCGCACCCGTCTCAGCTTTGAAGCGGCTATGTACGAACTCGGCGGTAACGTTATCGGCTTTTCCGAAGCGCAGAGTTCCTCCGCCGCAAAGGGCGAAAGCGTAGCCGACACCGTGAGGACCATAAGCTGCTATGCCGATATCATCGCTATGCGCCACCCAAAAGAAGGCGCGCCGCTTGTGGCGTCGCTCAACGCAACGGTGCCGGTAATCAACGCCGGCGACGGCGGACACTTCCACCCGACCCAGACCCTCGCCGACCTGCTGACCATTCAGCGTGAAAAGGGAAGCTTTGAAAATCTGACCGTCGGCTTCTGCGGCGACCTCAAATTCGGACGGACTGTCCACTCGCTGATAGGCGCTCTCTCTCGCTATAAGGGACTCAAGGTGATACTCATATCCCCCGTCGAGCTCAAGCTGCCGAGCTATGTAAAAAGTGAGATCCTCGCGCCTGCGGGAATCGAATATGTCCAGACTACGAACCTCGAAGAGGTAATGCCAGAGCTCGACATACTCTATATGACGAGGGTTCAGCGCGAACGCTTCTTCAATGAGGAAGACTATCTAAGGCTGAAGGACAGCTATATTCTCACACCGGCAAAGCTGAAAAACGCAAAGGAAGACCTTGCAATAATGCACCCTCTTCCGAGAGTAAACGAGATAAGCGTGGAGATAGACAAGGACCCGCGCGCATGTTATTTCAAGCAGGTGCTGAACGGAAAATATATCAGAATGGCTCTTATACTCAAGCTTTTGCAGGAAGCCGGAACCATCTGAGAAAGGACAGGCTATGAACATAGATTCCATAAAAAACGGCATCGTAATCGACCACATTCCCGCCGGCAGAGGAATGAAGCTCTATGAGCTTCTCGGTCTCGGAAAGCTCGACTGCCCCGTCGCGATAATCAAAAACGCGGCAAGCTCTCAGATGGGCAGAAAGGACATTATCAAGATAGACGCCGATATAGAGGTCAACCTCGATATAATCGGCTACGTCGCGCCGAACGTGACCATCAACATTATCCGCGACGGCGTACTCTGCGAAAAGAAGTCGATAGGTCTGCCGCAGATTCTCACCAACGTGATAAAGTGCAGGAACCCCCGCTGCATTACCTCGACCGAACAGGAGCTTGCTCATGTATTCCGGCTCGAAAACGCTGAGAAGCGCATCTACCGCTGCGTCTACTGCGAAACAAAGGCGTCCTCGGAAGCGGAATAGCGGATTATTTACATTCAACAGAATCTTTCGTCGGGTTTTGACAAAAATGTCAATTTGCAGGCTGTTACAACCGCTATTTTTGGTTTGACTTTGACACGCGCAGGTGCTATACTCTATCTATAGCGTTGCCCATGTCTTAAGACCTGCGGATATACGCTTTTACGGCGGCGGAAACCGTATCGGCTTCCTGTCGCGAGGCGCGTTTACCCTGTTCGGAAAATAGCGCCCTTTTTTAGTTGAAACAGCGGCTGAAATATTGCACCGCTCGGAATAAAGATGTATTAGGAGGAGAGTTATGAAAAAGGTCGGAATCATTATGGGAAGCGACAGCGACCTGCCGATTCTCAAAAAGACCGCAAGCACCCTTCGTTCGCTCGGCATACCCTACGAGACCCACGTTTACTCCGCTCACAGAACTCCCGCCGAAGCGCGCGATTTCGCACTCAATGCACGCGAAAACGGCTTCGGGGTGCTGATATGCGCCGCCGGAATGGCAGCCCACCTCGCGGGGGCAATCGCGGCAAACACCACTCTGCCCGTTATCGGGATTCCCTGCAAGTCAAATACCTTAGACGGCATTGACGCCCTTCTGGCTACGGTTATGATGCCCTCCGGAATACCGGTGGCTGCCGTTGCCATAGACGGTGGAGTCAATGCCGCGCTTCTTTCGGCGCAGATACTTGCTCTGAGCGAGCCGGAGCTTGCCGAAAAGCTCGACGAAAAGCGCAAAAAGGACGCCGAGGCGGTTCTTGAAAAGGACGCAGGCATCGCCGCAAGAATTGAAGAATAACATTAGCTTTACTTTTTAAACAGGAGGAAGAATTATGGAAAAAACAGTTCAGCTTTATGAGGGCAAGGCAAAAAAGGTATTTGCCACCGCCGACCCCAATCTCGTCATTGTCTCTTACAAGGACGACGCCACCGCTCTCGACGGTCTTAAAAAAGGCACAATCGTCGGAAAGGGCGCCATCAACAACCGCATGTCAAACTACATTATGAAGCTTTTGGCCAAAAACGGCGTGCCGACACACTTCGTTGAGGAGCTTAACGACCGAGAGACTCTCGTCAAAAAGGTCTCTATCGTTCCGCTCGAGGTAATTATCCGCAATATATCCGCCGGTTCGTTTGCAAAGCGCTACGGCGTGGATGAGGGAATCGTATTCGCAGAGCCGACTATCGAGTTCTCCTACAAAAACGACGACCTCCACGACCCGCTCATCAACAGCTACCACGCTCTCGCCCTTGGTCTCGCGACCAAGGAGGAAATCGACACGATAAAGAAAATGGCGTTTAAGGTCAACGACGTTATGAAGGAATACTTCAAGAGTCTCGGCGTCACGCTTGTCGACTTCAAGCTCGAATTCGGCAGACTTCCCGACGGCACGATAGTTCTTGCTGACGAAATTTCGCCCGACACCTGCCGCTTCTGGGATTCCAAGACCAACGAGAAGCTCGATAAGGACCGCTTCCGCCGCGATATGGGCGGCGTAGAAGACGCATACAACGAAATGATGAGACGCGTTTTTGGAGAATAATCTGCTAAAAATCTTGGAGGATTTATGGAAAATTTGATTCATGAGGAATGCGGAGTATTCGGCGTTTTCTCGCCCGAGACCCGCGACGTCGCTTCTCTCGTGTATTTCGGACTGTTCGCTTTGCAGCACCGCGGTCAGGAATCTGCGGGAATAGTCGTCAATGACGACGGTGTTTTTACATACCGCAAAGACGTCGGACTCGTCGGCGAGGTATTCGACTCTGAAAAGCTTCAGAAGCTTGGGCTGGGCAATATGGCTCTCGGACACGTAAGATACGGAACCACAGGCGGCGGAGAACGCAGAAACGCTCAACCCGTTGTTGTAAACCACCTAAAGGGAAACATGGCTCTCGCCCACAACGGCAACCTCGTAAACTCCTACGAGCTAAGAACCGAGCTTGAAAATCAGGGAAGCATCTTTCACTCCACTTCGGACACCGAGGTTATAGCGTATACCATAACCAAAGAACGGCTTCACTCCAAAAACATCGAGGACGCCGTGGCGGCATCCATACCGAAACTTGACGGAGCATATTCGCTCGTGATTATGTCCCCCTCAAAGCTCATTGCCGTGAGAGACGTTCACGGGTTCAGACCTCTCTGCTACGGTCAGCGCGAGGACGGTACCTATATCGTAGCCTCCGAAACCTGCGCGCTTGCGGCAGTGAACGCCAAGTTCATACGCGATATCGAGCCGGGCGAAGTGGTTGTATTCACAAAGGACGGAATCAAGTCGATATGCGACCACTGCGGCGCGAAAAAATCCTTCTGCGTGTTTGAATACCTCTACATCGCAAGACCCGACTCTGTCTGCGAGGGGTGCAGCGTCCACGGAGCGAGACTGAGAGTCGGGGAGCTTCTTGCCGACGCCTACCCCATCGACGCTGATATCGTCGTCGGCGTTCCGGACAGCGGAACAGACGCCGCGATAGGCTACTCGCACCGCTCGGGAATCCCTTACGACATCGGTCTCATCAAGAACAAATACATCGGCAGGACCTTTATCGTCCCGGGGCAGGGAGTAAGAGAGGAAATGGTCTCGATAAAGCTCAACGTCGTCCCGTCGGTGGTAAAGGGCAAAAGAGTTATTCTCGTAGACGACTCGATTGTCAGGGGAACCACCAGCGCCAAGATAGTAAAGCGTCTGCGCGAGGGCGGCGCCACGGAGGTTCATGTTCTCTCCTCCGCCCCGCCGTTTATGAACCCCTGCTACTACGGAGTCGACATTGATTCAAGAGAATCTCTCATCGCGGCTAATCACACAAAACAGGAAATAGCCAAGATTATCGGCGCGGATTCGGTGAATTTCCTCAGCATAGAGGACGTCAAAAAGATAGCCGGAACCGACGGCAGCGGCTTCTGCTACGCCTGCTTCGACGGCAATTACCCCACCGCCCTGCCTACCAACTCCGAAAAGAGCAGATTTGAACGCAAGATAAGCACAAACCCGAAGTTTGCAAAGAAAGACAACGACAACTGAGTTTGGAGAATTGAAATGGAAAAAAGTTTTTCTGAAAGCTATAAGCAGGCAGGAGTTGATATAACCGCAGGTTATCGCTCGGTCGAGCTTATGAAGGCAGACATAAAGCGCACCGCAACGGGCGGCGAAGTCAGCGGAATAGGCGGCTTCGGCGGGCTTTTTGCCCCAGACCTCAGAGGCTATGAGGAACCCATTATGGTGAGCGGCACCGACGGCGTCGGGACAAAGCTCAAAATCGCTTTCCTGCTTGATAAGCACGACACCGTAGGCATCGACTGCGTGGCGATGTGCGTCAACGACATAATATGCTGCGGGGCAAAGCCGCTCGTCTTCCTCGACTACATAGCCTGCGGAAGAAATATCCCCGAAAGGATTGCGGCGATAGTCAAGGGTGTGTGCGACGGCTGCGTTATGGCGGGAGCTTCGCTTATAGGCGGCGAGACCGCCGAACACCCGGGCATGATGCCTGAAGACGAATATGACCTCGCGGGATACTGTACCGGAATCGTCGACAAAAAGAAGATAATCGACAACAACACTATGCGCGAGGGCGACGTTATCATCGCGCTTCCCTCATCGGGAGTACACTCAAACGGCTTCTCCCTCGTGAGAAAGGTTTTCGGCATCGAGAACGCCGACCTCACCTCGCCGGTTGAAGAACTCGGCGGAAAGTCGCTCGGCGAGACACTGCTCGAACCGACGAGAATCTATGTAAAACCGGTACTCGCGCTTCTTGAAGAAGTAAAGGTAAAAGGCATTTCGCATATCACCGGCGGCGGCTTCTACGAAAATATTCCGAGAAGCATTCCCGACGGCTTATGCGCCAAGGTCTCAAAGTCGAGCATCAAGGTTCCTCCTATTTTCGGACTGATTCAGAAGACGGGTAATATCCCGGAGCGGGATATGTTCAACACCTATAATATGGGCGTCGGAATGAGCATAGTAGTATCGCCGGAGGACGCCGAGAGGTCGCTGGAAATCCTCAGAGCTAACGGCGAGGACGCTTACATCATCGGAGAAATCATCAAAAACGAAGACAAAATCATCATCGAATGACCGAGGTGTCCGAATGGAAAGAAAGGTTAAAATCGCGGTGCTTGTCTCGGGCGGCGGAACCAATCTTCAGGCGCTCATAGACGCCGAAAGGTCGGGAATTCTTGTCAGCGGCGAGATAGTCTGCGTGATATCCTCAAAGGCGGGAGCCTATGCGCTCGAACGCGCCAAAATCGCGGGAATCGACGCCGTTACCGTTTCGCGCAAGGACTGCGCGGACCTTGGGGAGTTCGAGGCGGGAATCGTAAAAGCGCTCGAAGAACATAACGCGGAAGTAATTATCCTTGCGGGATTTATGTCGATACTGTCGGAAGACTTCACAAGGCGCTACCGCAACCGTATCATAAACGTACACCCCGCGCTGATACCGTCTTTCTGCGGCAAGGGCTACTATGGTCTGAAAGTGCATGAGGAAGCGTTAAAAAAGGGCGTGAAGGTCTCGGGCGCGACGGTTCATCTCGTCAACGAGGTGTGCGACGGCGGAGAAATCCTCGCACAGAAAGCGGTGCAGGTCAAGGACGGCGACACGCCCGAAAAGCTCCAGCGCAGAATTATGGAGCAGGCGGAGTGGAAGCTTCTGCCCGAGGCCGCGGAAAAACTTTGCAGGAGGCTTTTAGGAGATAAAAAGCCGCAAACGCCGGAGGTAGTCCTTGAAAAATGGGAGCGGAAGGACGCGGCAACGCTCGCCGAAATTATCGGAAAGATCGACAGAAAATATCTCTCCGACCGTATGCCGAACCCTTATACCGAAAGTGACGCCGAACGGTTCATCACCGAAACGGTGCAAAAGGGCGAAGCGGAAAAGACGGGCGTCTTTTCAAAAATCACTGTCGGCGGGAAGACGGTCGGGAACGTCTCGGTCGAAAAGCTCGGCGGCTTAAATGAGCGCTGCGGGGTCATCGGCTACTGCCTGCTGCCCGAGTATTACGGCAGGGGCATTATGACCGCCGCGGTAAAGATGATCTGCACGGAAGCCTTTGAAAGACTTGACATTTCAAGAATCGAAGGCACCCCATTTGAGCCGAATATGGCGAGCCGCAGAGTTCTTGAAAAGGCGGGTTTTGAGCTTGAAGGCGTTTTGAAAGACGCATATTTCAAAAACGGCAAGCTCTATAACGAATACGTCTACGGACTGACAAAAGGAGAATAAAATGGACATTTACAGAATCAACACCATACAAGAGCTGACCCGCGACCCTTACGTCGGGCGTGGTATAATCGTCGGAAAGTCGGAGGACGGAAAGAACGCTGTCGCCGCTTACTTCATTATGGGCAGAAGTGCCAACAGCCGCAACCGCGTCTTCGCAGAGCACGACGGAGCGGTCTTCACCGAGCCGTTTGACGCGTCAAAAGTCGAGGATCCGTCGCTAATTATCTACGCCGCCGTCAGAAAAATCGGCGATAAGCTAATCGTCACCAACGGCGACCAGACCGACACTGCCGTCGAGGGAATACGCCTCGGCTCTACCTTTGAAAAAGCGCTTGAAACACGCGAATTTGAGCCCGATGCGCCGAACCTCACCCCGAGAATAAGCGCCGAGCTTGACTTTAACGGCGGTTTCAGCTACAAAATGAACATCCTCAAGAGCGAAGACCCCGATGGAAGCGCCTGCGCAAGATATACCTTTGCCTACGTGCCGATAAACGGTCTCGGACACTTCATTCACACCTACGTCGGCGACGGCAGTCCTCTGCCGACATTTCAGGGCGAACCCGAGCGCGTAAAGATTCCGAACAGTCTTGACGACTTCGCCGAGCAGATTTGGAGTTCGCTCAACGAGGACAACAAAATCTCCCTCCTTGTGAGATATACCGACCTTGAAAGCGGAAAATACGAGCAGAAAATAATTAATAAATACAATAAATAGGAGGAATTCTTATGGCAAACGAAGTACTGTTGAAATACGGCTGCAACCCGAATCAGAAGCCCTCAAGGGTGTTTATGGAAAACGGCGGCGACCTGCCCTTCGAGATACTCAACGGCAAGCCCGGCTACATCAATCTTTTGGACGCTTTCAACTCTTGGCAGCTCGTAAAGGAGCTGAAAGAGGCTCTCGGTCTTTCCGCAGTGACTTCCTTCAAGCACGTCAGCCCGACTTCGGCTGCCGTAGGAATCCCGCTACCCGAGAAACTCAAAAAAGCCTGCTTTGTAGACGATATCAAGGGTCTTGACGACTCCCCTCTCGCCTGCGCCTACGCAAGAGCCAGAGGCACCGACAGAATGTGTTCTTTCGGCGACTGGGTTGCGCTCTCCGACGTCTGCGACGTCACCACCGCCTCGATGATAAAGCGTGAGGTCTCGGACGGCATAATTGCCCCGGGTTATGAACCCGAGGCGCTTGAAATACTCAAGTCCAAGAGAAACGGAAACTACACCATTCTGAAAATCGACCCCGATTACGTACCCGATCCCATTGAGCGCAAACAGGTATTCGGCATCACCTTTGAACAGGGCAGGAATAACTTCAAAATCAACCGCGAGCTTCTGGGCAACATCGTAACTGATAACAAGAACCTCAGCGATGAAGCCGCGCGCGACCTCATTATCTCGCTGATAACCCTCAAATATACACAGTCCAACTCAGTATGCTACGCCTATGGCGGTCAGGCTATCGGAGTGGGCGCGGGACAGCAGTCGAGAATACATTGCACCCGTCTTGCAGGAACAAAGGCGGATACATGGTTTATGCGCCAGCACGACAAAGTTCTCAACCTGCCGTTCAGACCCGAGATAAAGCGTCCCGACCGCGACAACGTCATCGACGGCTACATCAACAAAAACGAGGAGGACGTATGTGCCGAAGGCATCTGGCAGCGCTACTTCACATCACGTCCCGAGCCGCTTACCGACGCCGAGGCAAAGGAATACCTTTCCTCCATAACAGGCGTTTCTCTCGGCTCCGACGCTTTCTTCCCCTTTGACGACAACATCGAGCGCGCTCACCGCAGCGGCGTAAGCTACGTCGCCGAGCCGGGAGGCTCAGTACGCGACGACGTCGTTATCGAGACCGCAAACAAATACAATATGGTGATGGCGTTCACCGGAATGAGACTCTTCCACCACTGATTTGAAAGGAGCACCGAAATGGATTTCAAGGAATTAAGACAGTATGACGAGGAAATATACGCGGCAACAGAGCGCGAGCTTCACCGCCAGCAGCACAATATCGAGCTTATTGCCTCGGAAAACATAGTTTCAAAGGGCGTTCTTCTTGCGGCGGGAACCGTTCTAACCAACAAATACGCCGAGGGCTATCCTGCCCACCGCTACTACGGCGGCTGTCAATATGTCGATGAGGTGGAAAATATCGCGAGAGAACGCGCCTGCAAGCTCTTCGGAGCCGAGCATGCAAACGTTCAGCCCCACAGCGGCGCGTCCGCCAACCTTGCGGTGTTCTTCGCGCTGCTCCAGCCCGGCGATACCGTCCTTTCGATGAGCCTTGCTCACGGCGGACACCTCTCCCACGGCTCACCCGTGAACATCTCGGGAAAATATTTTAACATTGTACCCTACGGCGTATGCGACGCCGACGGCAGAATCGACTATGATGAGGTCGAACGCCTCGCGCTTGAGTGCAAACCTAAGCTCATTCTCGCGGGCGCCTCGGCTTATCCGAGAGAGATTGATTTTGCGCGCTTCGGCGAGATTGCAAAGAAGGTAGGCGCGTATCTTATGGTAGATATGGCGCACATCGCTGGACTTGTCGCGGCGGGTCTGCACCAGAACCCCGTCCCCTACGCCGACGTCGTCACCACCACCACTCACAAAACCCTCAGAGGACCGCGCGGAGGTATGATACTCTGCAAGGAAGAGTACGCCAAGGCAATAGACAAAGCGATTTTCCCGGGAATACAGGGCGGTCCGCTTATGCACATCATCGCGGCAAAGGCTGTTGCACTGAAAGAAGCTCTTCAGCCGGAATTTAAGGCATATCAGAAGCAGATAGTCCTTAACGCCGCCAAGCTCGCAGACGAGCTTAAAAAGCGCGGCTTCAACCTCGTTTCGGGCGGAACCGACAACCACCTGATGCTCATTGATCTCCAGAACTTCGGCATCACCGGCAAGCAGCTCGAGCATAATCTCGACGAAGTACACATAACCGTCAACAAAAACGCCGTCCCGAACGACCCGCAAAGCCCGTTCATCACGAGCGGAATCAGGGTCGGCACCCCTGCGGTGACTTCCCGCGGCTTCAAAGAGCCTGAGATGGAAAAGATTGCCGGCTGGCTCTACGACGTCGTCACCGACTTCGAGGGAAGCCGCGACCGCGTTTCCGCCGAGGTTCAGGCGCTCTGCGACAGCTTCCCGATTTATTCTGACTGCTACTGAACACCTGACGCTTCAATTATTGAGCGTTTTGAGTTCAATTTGTAACCCCTTACCGATTTATATTTGCGGAGGTATTCGCGCATAATGCCGCAGAAGCCGCCGTCCGAAAGGAAAAAAGCTATGAAAATAATGGTCGTAGGCGGCGGAGGCCGCGAACACGCAATTATAAAAAAGCTACTCGAAAACAAAGCCGTTGAAAAGATATACTGCCTGCCCGGCAACGGAGGCATCGCAGCCGACGCCGAGTGCGTACCCATCGGCTCGACAGATATCCCCGCGATAGTCGATTTTGCCGCGAAAACGGGAATAGACTACGCAGTCGTCGCGCAGGACGACCCGTTGGTGCTCGGCTGCGTAGACGCGCTGAATAAAATCGGCATCCCCTGCTTCGGACCCGACGCAAAGGCGGCTATCATCGAGGGCAGCAAGGTGTTCTCGAAAAACTTTATGAAAAAATACGGCATCCCGACCGCCGACTACGAAGTATTCACCGATGCCGCAGAGGCTTTGAAATACCTTGAAACCGCCAAGATTCCGACCGTCGTAAAGGCCGACGGCCCCGCGCTCGGAAAGGGCGCCATAGTCGCTATGACCCGCGAGGACGCTTATGCCGCGGTTCGCGAGATTATGGAGGACAAAAAGTTCGGCGCGAGCGGAGACAAAATCGTCATCGAGGAATTTATGACGGGTCCCGAGGTCACGGTTCTCTCCTTTACCGACGGCGAAACCGTAATACCTATGGTTCCGTCAACCGACCACAAGCGCGCTCACGACGGCGACGAGGGACTCAACACAGGCGGAATGGGAACCGTCGCGCCGAGTCCGTATTACACGCCGGACGTCGCGAAAAAGGCTATGGAAACCATAATTCTGCCGACCGTTAAGGCGATGAAAGCGGAAGGAAGACCCTTTAAAGGCTGCCTCTATTTCGGGCTGATGATTACTCCCGAGGGTCCTAAGGTGGTTGAGTATAACTGTCGCTTCGGCGACCCAGAAACTCAGGTAGTTCTGCCGCTTCTGAAATCCGACCTTCTTGACATTATGCTTGCAACAACTAACGGCGGTCTCGATAAAGTTCAGGTAAAATTCTCGGAGGGCGCTGCATGCTGCGTGATAATGGCTTCAAACGGATACCCCGAAAAGTACGAAAAGGGTTACGAAATTTATATTCCCGAAGAGCTTAAGGAACACGTCTATGTTGCGGGCGCGAAGCTCGATTCGGGCAGACTCGTTACGAGCGGCGGACGCGTCTTAGGCGTGACCGCGGTCTCGGACAGGCTCGAAAATGCCGTGAACGAGGCCTACAGCTACTGCGAAAAAATTCACTTTGGCAACGCCTATTACCGCCGCGACATCGGCAAAAAAGCACTTGACTTTCTTAAAAATGAGGTGAAGTAATGGTATACAGAATCTACGTAGAAAAAAAGCCGGAGCTTGCAAACGAAGCCAAGGCGCTTAAGAATGACCTACGAAGTCTTCTGATGATAAACGGCCTTGAAGATGTGAGGGTCATAAACCGTTATGATGCGGAAAATATCACCCGCGAGCTGTTTGACTACTCGGTCAGAAACGTCTTTTCCGAGCCGCAGCTCGACATCGCGACCGAGGAAATTGACACTGACGGCGCAACCGTCTTTGCCGTGGAATACCTCCCCGGTCAGTTTGACCAGCGTGCCGATTCGGCTGCGCAGTGCATACAGATAATCTCTCAGGGCGAGCGCCCGCTGATTCGTTCGGCAAAGGTTTACTGCCTCTACGGAAAGCTCTCGGAAGCTGAGATAAATGAAATCAAGAAATACGTCATCAACCCCGTGGAGGCGAGAGAGGCGGCTCTTGAAAAGCCCGAAACGCTCGTTGTGAAATATGATATTCCTACCGAGGTAAAGACCCTCGACGGATTCACCGCGCTTGACAGAGCCGGTCTCGAAAAATTCGTGACCGACTACAGGCTCGCTATGGACGCAGATGACATCGAGTTCTGCCAAAGCTACTTCAAGTCTGAGCACCGCGACCCGACAGTTACCGAAATCAGAATGATTGACACCTACTGGTCGGACCACTGCCGTCACACCACATTCCTCACAGTGATAGACGGTGTGAAGTTTGAGAACGAGCTTTTGCAGAAAGCGTATGACGAATACATCGAGGTCAGGCACAGAATCGGCGACAAAAAGCCGGTCTGCCTTATGGACCTCGCTACAGTCGCGGCGAAGTATCTCAAGAAGAT
Organism: uncultured Clostridia bacterium; assembly: GCA_947627235.1. Lineage (GTDB taxonomy): Bacteria > Bacillota > Clostridia > Oscillospirales > Ruminococcaceae > Faeciplasma. The sequence continues at coordinate 18,972 of CANQVG010000004.1, forward strand.
GGGCAGGCTCCCGAAGCTTGACGAATCGGAGGAGATAAACGCCTGCACCGTTAAAATCGAAATCGAAGCAGACGGCAAAAAGGCGCCGTGGCTGCTGCTCTTTAAAAATGAGACGCACAACCACCCGACCGAAATCGAACCTTTCGGCGGAGCGGCAACCTGCATAGGCGGCGCTATCCGCGACCCGCTTTCAGGGCGCGCATATGTCTACGGCGCGATGAGAGTTACCGGCGCTGCCGACCCGACTGTCCCCGTTTCGGAGACGATTCCGGGCAAACTCCCCCAGAGAAAGATTGTCACAACAGCCGCTGCGGGCTACTCCTCCTACGGCAACCAGATAGGTCTCGCGACAGGAATCGTAGATGAAATATATCACCCCGGTTACGCTGCCAAGAGAATGGAAATCGGCGCCGTTATCGCCGCAGCCCCCGCCGAAAACGTCAGACGCGAGGTCCCCTCGCCTAACGACGTTGTGATACTCCTCGGCGGCTCCACCGGCCGCGACGGCATCGGAGGCGCCACCGGCTCATCAAAAGCTCATGATTCACATTCCGTTGAGACCTGCGGCGCCGAGGTTCAGAAGGGCAACGCTCCCGAGGAAAGAAAGCTCCAGCGTCTGTTCCGCAATCCCGAGGCGAGCCGCCTCATCAAGAGATGCAACGACTTCGGCGCGGGCGGCGTATCCGTCGCCATCGGCGAGCTTGCCGACGGTCTTGAAATCGACCTCAACGCTGTTCCGAAGAAATATGAGGGTCTCGACGGCACTGAGCTTGCGATAAGCGAATCTCAGGAGAGAATGGCGGTCGTGGTTGCGCCCGAGGACGTGCAAAGGTTCCTCGAACTTGCGCACAGCGAGAACCTTCAGGCGTGTCCCGTGGCAAAGGTTCAGGCGGAGCCGAGACTCGTTATGAACTGGAACGGCAAAAAAATCGTCGACCTCAGCAGGGAGTTTTTAAACTCCAACGGCGCTGAAAAACACATAACCGTAACCCCCGCCGCTCCCGCTCTCATCGAAAGACCGGTGACGGGCAGCTTTGCGGAAAACCTCTCCTCAATGGCTTCAGACCTCAATATCTGCTCGAAGCGCGGTCTTTCCGAACGCTTTGACTCAACTATCGGCGCGGGCACCGTCCTGATGCCGTTCGGCGGAAAGAATCAGCTTACTCCGATACAGGCAATGGTCCAGAAGATTTCGGTAGAGCAAAAGCACACCGACGACTGCTCATTTATGGCGTGGGGCTACAATCCGTATCTCACCGAGCAGAGTCCGTATCACGGCGCATACAGTGCGGTAGTGGAGTCGGTTTCGAGACTCATCGCAACCGGCGCGGGCTTTGAAGACGTATACCTTACATTCCAGGAGTATTTTGAGCATCCCGGGCGCGACGGAAAACGCTGGGGTAAGCCTCTCGCAGCGCTTTTGGGCGCATTCAGGGCGCAGCTCGATCTCGGCATCGGCTCTATCGGCGGCAAGGACTCCATGAGCGGCAGCTTTGAAGACCTCGACGTCCCGCCGACGCTCGTATCTTTCGCTGTAACGACCGGCAAGGTCGGCGACGTCGTCTCACCGGAGTTCAAATCCGCAGGACACAAAGTCGTCCTCCTGACGCCGGAGTACGACGAAAACGGTCTGCCTAAGCCGGATTCGCTCATCGCGCTATTTAATAAAGTGACCTCGCTCATAAGGAGCGGCAAAGCTGTTGCCTGCTACACCCCCGGAATCGGAGGCATAGCGGAAGCGGTACTCAAAATGGCAATCGGCAACGGCATCGGCTTTGAATTTGATTCCGGATTTACACTCGATGAAATTTTCCGGCTCAGATGCGGAAGCTTTATTCTTGAGCTTTCGGACGGTGAAAGCATCGGCGTAACCGTCGGAAGCACCGTCTCCGAACAGGTTATATGCGGCTGCGGCGAAAGCGTTTCGCTCTGCTCGCTGCTAAAGACCTACGAGGACAGGCTTGAGAGCGTCTATAGCTGCAATATCGCGCAGGGAGGCGAGAAGATCCCGACTCTTTGCTACGACGGCAGAAATCCCGCCTCCCCCGCCGTAAAATCAGCAAAGCCGCGCGTCCTGATTCCCGCATTTCCCGGCACCAACTGCGAATACGACAGCGCTAAAGCTATGCGCGACGCCGGCGCCGAACCCGAGATAATCGTTATCAACAACCTCAGCTCGGCGGGAATCCGCGAGAGCGTGGAAAAATTCGCCGAGGAGCTCAGGCATTCTCAGATGATATTTATTCCGGGCGGCTTCTCGGGCGGCGACGAGCCTGACGGCTCAGGCAAATTCATCTGCGCGTTCTTCAGAAACAAGGCGGTGCGTGACGGAGTTACCGACCTTCTGAACAACCGCGACGGTCTTATCTGCGGAATCTGCAACGGCTTCCAAGCGCTTATAAAGCTTGGTCTTGTGCCGTACGGCAAAATTCTCGATGCCGACGAAAGCTTCCCGACCCTGACCTACAACACCATATCGCGCCATCAGTCGAGGATTGTACGCACAAAAATCGTATCAAATAAATCCCCTTGGCTCAGAAACGTAAATGTCGGCGATATTATCAACGTACCGATTTCTCACGGCGAGGGCAGATTCCTTGCAAGCGAGGAACTCATCAAAGAGCTGATAGAAAACGGTCAGGTGGCAACTCAGTACGTCGACCTTGAAGGAAACGCAACCTCAGATATCCGCTTTAATCCGAACAACTCAATGTACGCAATCGAGGGAATCACCTCTCCCGACGGAAGGGTCTTCGGCAAAATGGGTCACTCGGAAAGAGTCGGAAACGGACTTTACAAAAACGTCCCCGGAAACTACGATATCGGAATGTTCCGCTCGGCTGTTGAGTATTTCCGCTGACGGTTTTATGACAAAAAGGTGCGCCGGGCAACGCCTTACGCACCTTAATTTGTTAATTTCTACAAAAATTCCCTCAGCAAAAATTTATGCTTGACTTTAGCATATTACTATGATAAAATAGGTTCACCATACAAAGGAAAGCGAAGACGATATGAAGACAATATCACAGGATGGGCTCACCGGGCGGCTCTGTTCATTGTACGAACGCTCAGGCTACCGCAGGTACAAAATGAGCAAATTCGAGGAATACGACCTTTACGCGAGAAACAAGGACTTCTTGGTCTCGGAAAACGTGCTTACATTTACTGACCTCGACGGCAGACTGATGGCATTAAAGCCCGACGTTACGCTCTCGATAATTAAGAACACCCGCGAGGAGCGCGGGCTTGAAAAGGTCTACTACCACGAAAACGTCTACCGCGCGTCGGGCGGAACCTTGGGTTTTCGCGAAATAGCCCAGACAGGACTTGAATGTATCGGCGACGTCGACGAATACTGCGTATGCGAGGTCCTGAGTCTCGCGGCGAGAAGTCTCCTCGAAATCAGTCCCGACTGCGAGCTTGACATCTCTCACCTCGGAATCCTCTGTGAGCTTTTGGATCGCGCCGGACTTTCGACCGGATCGAAAACGTCGGCGATAAGGCTTATGGGTGAGAAAAACCTAGGAGAACTTGAAAGGCTGCTTTCCGACGAAGGAATCGGAGTTGAAATAAGCACAAAAATTCTTTGCATCGCCCGCCTCGACTGCGAGGCAAAGGAAGCGTCCCTGCGGCTGAGAGAACTACTCAAAGGTGTAGTATCAGATGAATCGCTTGAGCTTTTCTGCGATACCTGTGACTTTCTGCACAGCGAGTTTCCGAACACCGTAAAGGTAGACTTCTCCACGGTCGGCGACCTGAATTACTACAGCGGTATCTTCTTCAAGGGCTATGTGAACGGCGTGGCGTCGGGAGTACTCAGCGGCGGGCAGTACAACGGACTTATGCGCAATCTCAAAAAGGCGTCCCGCGCGATAGGCTTTGCGCTCTATCTCGACCTGCTTGAGCCGCTTTTCGAGGCCCAGGATGACTTTGACGCGGATATACTGCTGATTTACAGCGGCGATGTTTCCGCAGCGGAGATATACGGCGCGGCGAAAAAGCTTGCAGGCGACGGCTTAAGCGTCTGTGTCATGAGAGAATGTCCGCAAAATATGAAATTCCGCGAGGTTTACCGCGTTTCAACGGGAGGTGAAGCCGTCCGTGAAAAATGATTTTATCAATATAGCCCTGCCGAAAGGTCGCCTCGGCGACAACGTATACGAGATGTTTTCAATGGCGGGATACCGTTGTCCGGAGCTTGAAAACCCGGGAAGAAAGCTCGTCTTTGAAAATCACGATTCCGGTATACGATATTTCTGGGTAAAGCCCTCGGACGTCGCGATATACGTTGAAAAGGGCGCGGCGGACATAGGAGTAGCGGGAAAGGATATTCTGCTTGAGTACCGCCCCGACATATACGAGCTTTTGGACGTGGGCCTCGGCAAATGCAGAATGGCTGTCGCTGCGCCCAAAAACTTCCGCGACGACCCCCGCAAAACACTGAGGGTCGCGACAAAGTTCCCGAATGTCGCGAAAATGCACTATTCCAAGTTCGGACGTGACATCGAAATTATCAAGCTCAACGGCTCAATAGAGCTTGCACCGATACTCGGGCTCTCCGACGTCATCGTGGACATTGTGGAGACAGGCGCTACTCTTCGCCAGAACAACCTCGAGGTGTATGAAACGCTGTTTGAAATCAGCGCGAGGCTCATTGCAAACAAGTCGTCGTACCGCTTTAAGGGAGAAAAAATCAAGCAAATTCAGGACGGTCTTGCCGCCGTGAAAGGAGCAAAAAATGATTAAGATATTAAAAACCTCCGAAACCACCGCTGCGGAGCTGTTTGAACGCAGGATACAGTCGGCGGACGTTTCCGAGGTGGTCGGAAATATAATTGAAGACGTCGTAAAAAACGGCGACAAAGCGCTTTTTGCGTATACTGAGAAGTTTGACAAAGCAAAGCTTACAAGCCTTGAGGTCACGGACAAAGAATTCGCAGAGGCTTTTGAAAAGGTCGACCCGAAGCTGCTTGAAATAATCAAAGAGGCGGCGGAAAATATCGAGAAATTCCACCGCAACCAGCTCAGAAGCGGCTTTGTTGTCGCCGACAAGCCCGGTACGGTTATTGGACAAAAGGTGCTGCCGATTGAAAAGGTCGCTATTTACGTCCCCGGAGGGACCGCAGCTTACCCATCTACCGTGCTTATGAACGCGATTCCCGCAAGAATCGCAGGCTGCAAAGAGATAATTATGGTCACTCCCTGCAACCCCGACGGCACGGTTATGCCTGAGATTCTCGCCGCGGCAAAGACCGCCGGAGTTTCGAGAAACTTTAAGATCGGCGGCGCGCAGGCAATCGCTGCGCTCGCCTACGGCACCGAAAGCGTCCCGAAGGTCGACAAGATAGTCGGACCCGGCAACCAGTACGTCGCGGAGGCAAAAAGGCAGGTCTTCGGACGCGTAGCAATTGATATGATTGCAGGTCCGAGCGAAATTCTCATAATCGCGGACAAATCGGCAAAGGCGGAATTTCTCGCCGCCGACCTGCTCTCTCAGGCGGAGCACGACAGGCTCGCGACTGCTGTCCTGATAACCGACTGCGCCGAGCTTGCGCAGAAAGTAGCCGAAGAGACCGAAAAGCAGCTTTGTGCGCTCCCAAGGCAGGAAATTGCCCGCACATCTATTGAAAACAACGGGAAAATCATCGTAGCAAAGAGCATCGCCGAAGCGGTTGAAATATCGAACGAAATCGCGCCGGAGCACCTTGAGCTTTGCACCGATAACCCGTTTGCGCTGCTTTCGGATATCAAAAACGCAGGTTCGGTATTTCTCGGGCATAACTGTCCCGAGCCTCTCGGCGACTACTTCGCCGGTCCGAACCACACCCTGCCCACCGGCGGCACTGCACGTTTTTCAAGCCCGCTTTCGGTGGACGACTTTGTGAAAAAGATGCAGTTCACCTACTTCACCGAAGACGCCTTTGCCGACGTTGCAGAGAAGGTGGCAGCTTTCGCTGAAAAAGAGGGACTTGGCGCCCACGCGAGAAGCGCTTTGGCAAGAATCAAGCTGTAAAGTGTTATTGCTTTACGGATTATGCCGAGTCATTACTTTTACAGCGATTTGTAAAACCGCAATAACAAACGAATTTCAGCTTTTAATTACGCATTGTAAAGCTATATAGCTTTACACATAATCGGAGATGAGAACGAAATGTCACGCTTTCTTAGCAGCGCGATGAAGGCTCTTGCGCCCTACATTCCGGGCGAACAGCCAAGCGACAGAAAATATATAAAGCTCAACACAAACGAGTCGCCGTTCCCGCCGTCGGAAAAAGCGGTGAAAGCCGCCGAGGAGGCAGCAAAAAGTTTACAGCTCTATCCCGCGCTTGACGGAGGAAGACTGCGCTCGGAAATCGCCGAATATCTCGGTGTCGGGTATGACGAGGTCGCTGTCACAAACGGCTCGGACGAGGTGCTGAACCTCTGCTTCAAAGCGTTCTGCTCGACGCAGTCCCCCGCCGCCTTTGCCGACATCACCTACGGCTTTTACCCCGTCTTCGCAAACTACAACTGCGTACCTTACGAAATTATCCCGCTTAAAGACGATTTTACCGTCGATCCGTGCGACTACATCGGCATAAATAAGAACATTTTTATCGCCAACCCCAACGCGCCGACAGGTATTTTTCTTCCCGTGAGCGATATTGAGAAAATCATAAAGAGCAATCCCGACAATGTTGTCGTAGTCGACGAGGCGTATATCGACTTCGGCGGCGAGAGTTGCGTGCCGCTCATAAAAAAATACCCGAACCTCGTCGTCACGCAGACATTTTCAAAGTCCCGCTCTATGGCGGGCGCAAGGCTGGGCTTCGGCGTTGCCTGTCCGGAGCTTATAAACGACCTCTACAGGCTGATTTACTCTACCAACCCCTACAACCTCAGCCGGCTGAATATGGCTGTCGGTATCGCCGCTATGGAAGACTCTGAGTATACGCGGCGAAACTGCGCGGAAGTCGTCTCGACAAGGGAAAAATTCACTGAAGACCTAAGAAGTCTCGGATTTGAAGTGCTTCCCTCGTTGGCTAACTTTGTCTTTGCGAAAAAAGAGGGCGTGTCGGGACGGGAACTTTACGAAAGGCTCAGGTCGGAGGGAATACTCGTGCGCCGCTTCGACTCGCCGCGCATAAACGATTGGCTTCGCATAACTATAGGCGCACGGGACGATATGAAAACGCTCGTTGAAAAATTAAGACTTATAACGGAGAATTTACTATGAGAACTGCCGAAATCAACCGCAAAACCAACGAAACGAACATTTCGCTTTTCCTCAACTGCGACGGCAGCGGACAGAGCGAAATCAGCTCCGGCGTAGGGTTTCTCGACCATATGCTGACCCTTTTTGCAAAACACTCGGGCTTTGACCTCAGACTCAAATGCGATGGCGATACCTATGTAGACGACCACCATTCCGTAGAGGACATCGGCATTGCGCTCGGATTCGCGCTGAGGGAAGCTCTCGGAAACAAAGTCGGCATACGGCGCTACGGCGACGCGCTTATTCCTATGGACGAAGCGCTGATACAGACAGCCGTAGACCTGTCGGGCAGGAGCTTTCTTTCGTACAGCGTTGAAATCCCGACCGAAAAGGTCGGCAGCTTCGATTGCGAACTGGTCGAGGAATTTTTTGCGGCGTTTACGCGTTCTGCGGAGCTTACGCTTCACATCCGCCAGCTTGCCGGCAAAAACTCCCATCACATAATTGAAGGCGCGTTTAAGTCGGTCGCGAGAGCGCTGCGCGCCGCTTCGGAATCTGACCCTCGCTTTGCCGACGCCCTGCCGTCAACGAAGGGAGTGCTTTAAGCATGCTCGCTATAGCGGATTACGGCGTCGGGAACCTCTTTTCACTTCAAAGCTCACTTAAGTCTCTCGGTGAGAGCGCTTATTTTGCATCACGCCCAGAGGAACTCAAACGCGCCGACAGAATAATTCTGCCGGGCGTGGGAGCGTTCGGAGACGCCGTTAAAAAGCTCCGCGAAACCGGAATGTTCGACGCACTGAAGGAGCAGGCAAAAGCCGGCAAACCGATTCTCGGCATATGCCTCGGAATGCAGCTCCTGCTCGAAAAAAGCCTTGAATTTGGCACTTTTGAGGGTCTCGGGCTGATAAAGGGCGAGGTCAGACCTATAGCGGAAGTTATTCCAAAAGGTCTGAAAATCCCGCACATCGGCTGGAACGGACTAAGCTTTAAACCGCATCCGCTCTTTAAAAATATCCGTCAGGGCGACTGCGTATATTTCGTACACTCGTTCTTCGCAGCCGACTGTCCGTCGATCATCGCGACCACCGATTACGGCGCCAATCTTACGGCTGCCGTCGCCGAGGAAAACGTTGCGGGGTGCCAGTTCCACCCCGAAAAGAGCGGCGCGGTCGGGCTTGCAATACTCAAATCTTTCTGCGAATTTTAGGAGGATAAAATGAAAATCTTCCCTGCTATTGACCTCATCCGCGGGAAAGCCGTCCGTCTCAGAAAGGGCGACTACGCCGAAATGACGGTTTACAGCGATGACCCCGTTTCCGTCGCTGCGGATTTCAAATCAAAGGGCGCGGACTGCATACACCTCGTAGACCTCGAAGGCGCAAAAAGCGGCGGCACTCCAAACTTTGAGACCGTGAAGCGCATACTTTCGTCAGGCAAGTTTTTCTCCGAAGTCGGCGGCGGCATAAGAAACCTCGCAACCGTAGAAAAATATCTTGAAGCCGGTGCTTCACGGGTGATTCTCGGAACATCGGCGGTCGAGGACCAAGCCTTTCTTACTCAAGCCGTGAGACTTTTCGGCGAAAAAATTGCCGTCGGGGCAGACATAAAGGACGGCTTCGTAGCGGTCAGGGGCTGGCTCGAACGGTCGGAGCTTTCACTGCGGGATTTCGCCGTGCGCATACAGGACGTCGGCGTTAATACGCTCATCTGCACCGACATTAGCCGCGATGGCGAAATGCGCGGCGCAAATCTCGGTCTATACCGGGAGCTCACACAAGGATTCAAAATGGAAATTGTCGCCTCGGGCGGCGTCACCTCTATAGACGAAATCAAAACTCTTCGCGACTGCGGAGCCGGCGGAGCGATAATCGGCAAGGCTTATTACGAGGGACTCATCTCCCTCGAAGACGCAATCGCCGCCGCAAAGTGAGGTATTAAAATGCTCAGAAAACGCATAATCCCCTGCCTCGACGTCCGCGACGGAAAGGTCACAAAAGGCATAAACTTCCTTGGAAACCGCGATATTGCTGACCCCGTCGAGCTTGCTGACTTTTACAGCAAGTGCGGAGCCGACGAGCTTGTATTTTACGACATCACAGCGTCCGCGGAGGGACGTGCGCTCTTCACCGACGTGTTGCGGCGGGTCGCCTCGACCGTATTCATACCGCTGACCGTAGGCGGCGGAATCAGAACTCTTGAGGACTTCGACAGGGTTCTCAAATGCGGGGCGGACAAGGTGAGCGTCAACTCCGGCGCCATTGCCGACAAAACTCTTATCAGACGCGCTTCCGAGCGCTACGGCAGTCAGTGCGTAGTGATTTCCGCCGACGTTGCCCGCAAGGACGGCGGATACCGCGTCTACGGTCGGGGAGGCCGCGACGACACAGGCATCGACGCAGAGGAATGGATAAAATACTGTGTCTCGGAGGGCGCGGGAGAGGTCGTGCTCAACTCTATAGACACCGACGGCGTCAAGTGCGGCTTCGACATTGAAATGCTCGAAGCTCTCTGCAAAGACATTTCCGTTCCGGTGGTGGCGTCGGGCGGGGCCGGAAAAACCGAAGACTTCATAGCACTGTTCAAGGCGCTTCCGTGGGTCGACGCGGGACTTGCTGCCTCGGTCTTTCACTATAAAGAGATTTCTATTCCGGAGCTGAAAGCTGAGCTTTCAAAATGCTGTATACCCGTAAGACTGTAAAGGAGATTAACTATGACACTTAACGACCTTAAATTTGACAGGGACGGGCTTATCCCCGCGATAGTAGTCGACTGCGAGAGCAAAGACGTCCTTACCCTTGCCTATATGAACCGCGAGAGCCTTGAAATCTCGCTCGAAAAGCGTCTGACCTGCTTTTGGAGCCGTTCGCGTCAGGAGCTCTGGCTTAAGGGCGAAACAAGCGGCAACTACCAACACATACAATCTGTAACCGCCGACTGCGACGGCGATGCGCTTCTCATCAAGGTGAAAAAGGACGGTCCGGCATGTCATCTCGGAACGGAATCCTGCTTTACAAACAGCGTCTTCGAGTCGGAGGACGCCGAAGAACCGTTTACCCTGAATGCGCTTTACGAGCTTATCTGCGGGCGCAAAACCTCTCCGAAGGAAGGCTCATACACCACCTATCTCTTTGAAAAGGGAATCGACAAGATACTCAAGAAGGTCGGTGAGGAGTGTACCGAGGTGGTAATCGCCTCAAAGGGCGGCGATCGACGCGAAGCGATATACGAGACCGCAGACCTATGCTATCACGTTATGGTTATGATGGCAGAAATGGGGATAACACCGGACGAAATCAAAGCGGAGCTTGCCTCGCGCCACGTCATCGACAAAAAGGTCAAGCAGGAGAAAATGGTATGATTCTGCGCGACCTTCACGTCCACACCTTCTATTGCGACGGCAAATCCTCACCTGAGGACGCCGTAAAGTCGGCACTTGAAAAGGGCTTTGAACAGATAGGACTCATTGCGCACTCATATGTGCCGTTCGACGCGGATTCCTGCATACAGCCTGAACGCATCGCGAAATTTCAGTCTGAGGTGAAGCAGCTGAAGGAAAAATATCACGGAAGAATTGACATATTATGCGGTCTTGAAGAGGATATCTTTTCGGAGCAGAGACGCGACGGATTTGACTACATCATAGGTTCAGTACACTATTTAAAACAGGGTGAAAGGTATATACCGATTGATTATACGCCCGAAATTCTCAAGGATATGATTGACGGATACTACGGTGGAGACTTTTACGCCTGCGCTGAGGATTATTTTTCGCTGACCCAACAACTTGCAAAAAAGCGTCCGACAGTCATCGGACACTTTGATTTGATTAAAAAATTTTGCAGAATTATACCGTTCGACAGCCGTGAACCGCGTTATGTTTCGGCTTGGAAAAGCGCCGCAGACGCGCTTTTGAAGCTCGGAGTACCGTTTGAAATAAACACCGGCGGCATCAGCCGAGGATACCTCGACGAGCCTTACCCCTCTCCCGAAATCGCCGAGTATATCAAGGCGCACGGCGGCAGCCTGATTCTTTCGAGCGACGCCCACCTCTGCGAAAACATCGGCTTTGGTTTTAAAGAATGGGAATACCTTATATAAATCCCCGATTCGCAAGCATCGCGAAATCGGGGATTTTTCAAAGCCTGTATCTCTCGCCAAAGTCTGCGGTTTCGCGCGAAACATCACAAAATCAGGATTACCGACAGCACACAGTATTTCTTGAGCAAAAATACCGTCCGCAGAGCATTATCAGAGCCGCGAGTGCAGCGGCGGTTTTTCTTACATATTTCATATAATTCCGCCTCCTATGTTACAGATTAAAACCGTGTTCATAAAATGTCAACAGCCTTGACGCAAACTGCCGAAATGCGGCACAAACGGTATTTGCATAATCGGCGGTAATATGGTAAAATAAATCGGAGGGAGGCGTTTAAAAATGACGAGGATCGGCGTGTGCGACGACAACGCGGAAATTTCCGCAAAAATAGCCGGAATTATAAACGAGGCGTTTTCGACTCACGGAATCAGCTTTGAAACGGAAGCTTTTACCGACGGTTCGTCTCTTTTGAAACGGCATATGATTTCACCCTTCGACACTCTTTTTCTGGACATTGATATGCCCGAAACGGGCGGATTTGACATAGCAAAAATCTTAAGAGACGGCTTTTCTGACTGCCTGATAGTATTTGTGACGTCTCACTCGGAGCTTGTATATGACAGTCTCGACTTCCAGCCGTTCAACTTTATAAGAAAAAACTCGGACATGCCGCTTGAGGAAAGTATTCCGAAAATCGTAAGCAAGCTCGTTGCGAACCTGAGACAGGGCGACACCCTGCTCATCAAGTACAGGCTTTCAAATAAAATTCCGGTGCGAATCCGCGATATAATCTGCATAGAGTCGAGCGCTCACTATCTTAACTACAGAATCGCAGAGAAAGGAACCGTCAGACAGGTTGTATCGAGAGGAAGCATTTCGGAGTGGCAGGAATTTTTTGAAAGCTATAACTTTGCAAGGGTTCACAAGGGATTCATTGTAAACCTTTCCCACATAAGATATTTAAATTACGGCAGACACGAGGTCGTGCTTTCGGAAGGCACAGCCGTGCCTATAGGCAAAAAATACAAATCCGACTTAGAAGAAAAATACAGCCTGTTTTTAAGGAGAAAATTATGACGCCGTATGAACTTTTTTATAACTCGTTTATAAAAAATCATGTCTTTTACACCATCCAACTTCTCAATACAATCTGGCTATTTATTGAACTTGCGCTGTGTATATACAAAGGTTTCGCGGCGGTATATTTTGTTCGCGCTTTTTGCGGCGGAAAAAATAACGGAAAGCTTATGAAGCCTCGCAATATCTTATTTTCGCTTCTTTACTCGCTGATACTTTTGATCGAATATTTCTTCTGCGGAATGTTTGAAAACGTCGGACTTCTGATATCCGCTCTGCCGCTGCTGTCCGTTCTTATGATATACGCCTTTTTGTTCTGCGGCAGAAAAAGGTCGGAAAAAATCATTGCTCCTCTTACTGCGAACGGAATAATCCTCGTTGTGACAACGTTATGCAATCAGATGACGGTTGAACAGCTCGGCAAAATGCTGGAGAAATGGGTGATTTTCTCGGAAGTAGAGGAGCTATGGTCGGTGCTTTTTATCTCGCCTGTTCTGATTTACTTCGTAATGTATGTCCTGCTGATGCTGTTTCATAAGACAGATATAACCGGCAGAAAATCTATCGTTCAGTGGGCGATAGTCTCGGGAGCGCTTACTGTCAGCGTCTTCTCGGCTTTGCTGCTTTTTAAAAAATACGCCGATCACGGTAATTATATAAAGCTGTCGCTTTTTACCGGAATCACCATCGCGAGCTTTGTTATGTCGGACGTCTTCGTGTTCCTGCTTCTGACGGACACTGTCAAAAAGAACAAAGCGGTCAACGAGCTGAACCTCTTGCGTCAGACCGAAGAATACAACCGTCAGTATATTACGCACCTGCAAAGCGAATACGAGACCGTCAGTAAACTTCGCCACGACTGCAAAAACAGTCTCCTTATGCTGTCGGCACTTCTGGAAAACGGCGAGGCCGATAAGGCGCGTAAACAAATCAGCGACAGTCTCGGCGCCATGACAAGAACCGAGATTTTCATAAACACCGACAATCCGGTCGTAAACGCCGTCGCAAACGCGAAGCTTTCCGCCGCAAAGTCCCTCGGAATAGAGTGCGGCTGCTTTGTCATCAGGGATATTTCGGGCATAAACGACTACGACCTCTGCCGACTGCTTTCAAATATGCTCGACAACGCCATAACCGCCTGCAAAAGTTGTTCAGGACAGCGCCGCCTTTCACTTGCGATTCGCGGCGACGAAAACTGCTATTATTTCACGGTGAAAAATTCGATATCCAAATCCGTCCTCGAAAGCAATCCTGAGCTGAAGTCGACCAAAGAAGACGTCGGTCACGGCTACGGAGTGGGAATAATTCGCGAGATTGCCGAAAAATACGGAGGCAGAAGAGACTTTTACGAAGAAGACGGAATGTTTTGCTGCTCGGCACGGCTCTGCAAGACCGATAAATAGAAAACCCGCTGTACGGAAGACCCGTACAGCGGTGATTTTTTATATGCGTCCTGATTTACTTTGCCGTAATTTCGACTTCAAAGCCCTTTTCGCCTCGAAATTCAATCAGACCGTTTTCAACGCTCACAACCTCTGCGGCTGTTGTCTTAAGCTCAAAGCCCTCGGGGACTGCGGTTCTGAAGCTGTTTCCAAGCTCCGAGACAAATTTCGCCCGACAGAGCCTGCCGTCCTTCCAATCGAAGTCGACGAAAACGCAGCCTCTCGCCTTAAAGCCCCTCACGCTGCCGTTCTTCCAGCTGCTCGGTAGCGCGGGCAGAAGCGTAATCACTCCGCCCTGACTCTGCAAGAGCATTTCGGCGATGCCGGCAGCTCCGCCGAAGTTGCCGTCAATCTGGAACGGCGGGTGCATATCAAAGAAATTCGGATAGGTGGAGCGCTCAAGGAGAGCTGCCACATTTTCCCCCGCCTTTTCGCCGTCGCGGAGACGCGCCCACATATTGATTATCCACGCCCTCGACCAGCCTGTGTGACCTCCGCCGTTTTGCAGCCTGCGTTCGAGGGTCACTCTTGCTGCGCTCATAAGCTCGGGCGTTCTTTCATAGCTGAGCTGGTCCGAAGGATAAAGCCCCCACAGATGGGAAATGTGACGGTGTCCCGGCTCGACCTCGTCGTAGTCCTCCGACCACTCCATTATCTGACCGTATTTGCCAACCGTCGGCTTCGGGAGCTTAGGAAGCATCTCGCGAAGCTTGTCGCAAAGCCCGTCGTCTTCACCGAGAAGCTCAGAATACTCGATACAGCTTTCAAATATTTCACGTACTATCATTGAGTCCATCGTGGGCCCTACGCAGAGGCATCCCCTCTCGCCCGACGGATGTATATAGGTGTTCTCCGGAGAGATAGAAGGTCCTGTCAGGAGCTTGCCATTGTATTCAAAGAGATAGCCCGTAAAGAATCGGCAGGCTTCCTTGAGTATGCCGAGATACTCCCTGAGAAACTCTTTATCGCCGGTAAACTCGTAATGCGTCTTTATATGGGTGCATAGCCACGCGGCGCCCATCGGCCATATCGTCGCGGACATGCAGAGGTCCTGCGGAGCGCAGTCACCAAAGATGTCGGTGTTATGGTGGGCGCAGAAGCCCTCAAGACCGTACATATCCATAGCAACCTTTCGACCGTTTGGCAGCATAGTCTTCAAATGCTCCAAAAGCGGCATTTCGCAGTCGGAAAGCCCCGAAACTCCCGCGGGCCAGTAGTTCATCTCGGCGTTGATGTTTATAGTATACTTAGACCCCCAAGCGGGATAGCGATCCTTGTTCCAGATGCCCTGAAGATTAGCTGGGCGCGTCCCGGGGCGAGAGGAGGATATCAGCAGATACCTTCCGAAATCAAAGTAGAGCTTTGCAAGCTGCGGGTCACTCGAAGCGCTTTTCAGACGCTCGTTTGTGGGGACTGAGCTTTTGTCTTCGCCGTCAAGTTCAAGCTTAACGCGGTCAAAATAGCTTTTGTAGTCATCTATGTGACGAGCCTTGACGGCGTCGTAGCCGAGCGCGAGAGCCGACGTCAGTTTTTCCTCGCACCACGCATTGATATCGTCGCCGAAAAAGTCGCTGCGAATCGCGATGAAAACAGTAAACTCAGTTACGTTCTCGACCGTAGTGGTCAGGTCGTCAGTCCAACCGAAGCCGTCCCAGTCGGCTGCGGTCATAACGCAGTAGCGGCAGCCGCCTTCGGGCTGCTGTATAACGGTAAAGTTTCCGACTTCGCAGACGTCCCGCTCATATTCCTCGCTCGACGGCACGATATTTATTTTTGCGCTGAATCTCTGCCCGTCAATAGAACGCTGGCGCACCGCGACAACCTGATCGGGATAGCTGACAAAATACTCCCGCTCGAATCTGCCGCCGTTTTCGGTAAATCTCACCCTGCAAACCGCTTCTTCAAGGTCAAGCTCGCGTCGGTAATCGGTATACTCACCGTGATTAAATTCGAGTTTTACGTGACCGCAGGTGTCATAGTGGCGCTGCTGGTCGGGGTGAGGATACATTGTCTTCTCGCAGAGCTTTTCCGCCTCTCCGATTTTTCCTTCCAGAAGTAGCTGCCTTACATTTCGCCAGTTGTCCTTTGAAAGCGGGTTGACCCTGTCTCTGCCGCCGCAGCCGTACCATACGGTGTCTTCGTTGAGCTGAAGTATGTCGTTTGTCGGGTCCCCGTAGACCATCGCGCCGACGCTGCCGTTTCCTATCGGCAGAGCCTCGTTCCACCCGAATTTAAAAGCCTTATCCTCTTCCGTTGGCGCGGGAGAGGAAAGCCATACTACGCTTTTCATACTGTCACCCCAATTCGGCTGAACACTCCGCAAGCAGCTTCGGCACGTCGAGGTGCTGCGGACATACGTTTACGCACTGCTCACAGCCGATACAGCCATCGGCGCTGCCGGAGGTCTTTATCAGCTCGGCGTATTTTTCTTTGGATTCATTTCTCTTGCGCAGGTCGCGCTTGAGGTTGTTATAAAGCGCGAAGATGTCCGGTATGCTTATTGACATAGGACAGCCGTCGGTGCAGTAGCGGCAGGCGGTGCAGGGAATCGCAAACCTGATGTTCTCGGTCGCCTCGGCGAGCACCTTATATTCCTCCTCGGTGAGCGGCTTGAAGTCGTCCATAAACGACACGTTGTCCTCAACCTGCCATAGCTCACTCATTCCGCTGAGCACAACCATAACGTTCGGGAGCGATGCCGCGTATCTTATCGCCCAGCTTGCGCAGGAAGCGTCGGGGTTGTAGTCCTTTAGGAGCTTTTCCGCCTTTTTGGGAGGATTCGCGAGGCTGCCGCCCTTTACGGGTTCCATTACGATGACGGGCTTGCCGAACTTGGTCGCGACGTCATAACACTTATGCGCCTGAACCCAGCCGTCCTCCCAGTCGAGGTAGTTTATCTGAAGCTGAACAAATTCCGCCTCGGGATGCTCGGTAAGAATCTTTTCAAGAGTCTCGGGGCTGTCGTGGAAGGAAAAGCCGATGTGCTTTATTTTTCCTGCCGCCTTCAGCTCTTTGAGGTACTCAAAAGCCTTGACCTCGGTCGCGTGCTTATAGGTGTCCTTGCCCATCGCGTGGAGCCAGTAGTAGTCGATATAGTCCACTCCAAGGCGGGTAAGAGATTCATTGAATATCTTCTCCATACCCGCTCTGTCGGGCTTGCCGAAAAGCGGGAGCTTTGTTGTGATTGTGTAGCTGTCACGCGGATAGCGCTTTACAACGCACTCCCTGAAAGCCACCTCGCTGAAGCCTCCGTGATATACATAGGCGGTATCGTAATATGTATACCCGTGAGCCATAAAGAGGTCGACCATTTCCTTAACCTTTTCGAGGTCAATGTCTTTTCCGTCGCCGCTTTTAAGCGGAAGTCTCATAAGTCCGAAACCGAGTTTTTTCATTTTATATACCTCCATAATTTAATACTGCTTAAGAGTGCGCAGATATTCCTTATGCTCCTCGGTCACGCGAAAGCTCTCCAAGGCTTTTTGTATCGCCATAGCGTGAACCCGTCTGCCGAGCCTGCGCTCCTCGATATACTTCACTGCACAGTCATACTGTTTTGCAAGCGCTGTCGCGAAAAACCACGCGGTCATCATATTCACATAATATTCCTCAGACCTCACTGACGCAGCCCAGTCAAGATACTCCGGCTCAAAATTGTCGTCAAGGAAGTGCTTCATAAGCATACCCGTGCCGAAACGCACGGTATAAGTTCTTTTCGACTGTATCCAACTGCGTATATGGGGCAAGAGTTCTCCTTTATGCTTTGAAAAGCACTTCGGCGAAAGCAAGTCGCAGACCGCCCAGTTGTCGATATACGGCAGGAAGCGTTCCGTCTCGCAAACGGCTTCGGCAAAATCGGAGACACTGCACAGGATTGCCGCGTGAAGAATATTCTCATCGTAAAAGCGATGCGGAAGCTCTCCCAGAAACTCTGCTCTTTCCTTTACGTCAAGCTCCTTGGCAAGCTTGCGGATATCAGGCGTTCTCACGCCCAAAATCAAATCCTGTGCGACCGTCGGAATGAGCTTCGACTGAAACTCGCGGTATTTAGGATCGGCAAGAGCGCGAAGCCTTTGCTCAACCGTTTTCATCGTCGATATACCGAAAATCGGTAAACTTCGCCGAGCCGCCCGTCTCTTTGGTTGTGTAGCAGAACAACCCGAAGCGGCAGCCGGTAAAGTGCTTGAGGTCAAACGTCATGCGGTGCCGCCCACCAAGCTGCTTCCAATTGCCGTTTACCAGCGCATAAAACTCGGCATAGTCTTTTCCGTGACCAAATTCAAACCTCACCTTCAGCCTCACCTTTGCATCAGGTGCGTCGACGGCTTCCGCGAGATATTCCTCGCCGTCGTCACGAAGCTTAAGCGCTATGCGCAGCCCGTCTTCAAGGCGCTCAACGCCGAGCGCGCCGTAGCGATACTGGAGCGCCGCGAGTCCCGCAAAGCCGCCTACAGGAAGCTCATTCGCGTCGACCGTTACCTCCGCCGCGCAGGCAGGCCAGAGCGCACGCTGAGTAAGCGTGTTTTTAGACATATCAAAGGCAGGAGCCGGCAGCGCGTCGATAACGAGTCCGTCCGAAAGCCTCCAATGGTCGTTTACCGGGTTGTGGTTAAATTCCCATGCGCCGTCAAGACTCTCGCCCGAGAAACCGTCGCTGCAAACTAGCGGAGCGTAAACGTAGCCCTCGCGTGTGGTCTCGCACTCTACCTCCTTAGTGACCTCATCAAAAACGGGATAAAGATCCTCTCCGAAGTGCATCGGGACAAGGTTGGGAATACGTCCGACCGCTCCCCTGTCGGAAAAGATAACTCCGTACCACTTATTGCTCGGAGTGTCGACAATTCCTCCCTGAGCCACGCCTGAGGTTCCCTCAAACGGGTTTACTATGACGTCTCCGCCGCGCCACTCGCCGTCGATGCTGTCCGCCATAAAGCAGGCTTCTACTCTGAGCCATCTGTCGGGCAGGCTGTGAATGAAGAAGGCATAGTATTTGCCGTTTATCTTGTAAAGATGACAACCCTCGTAGCCGAGCGGCGCACCCGTCGTGTCCTTTATGACGAGCTTATTCACACCGCCCGCCTTTGGCTTTGAAAGGTCGCTTTCAAGCTCGGTCACCCTTATTTCGCGGTTGCCGTACATTATGTATACCCTGCCGTCGTCGTCAAACAAGAGCGATGAATCGTGATAAAAGCCTTCTATATAGCTCTTTTTCCAAGGCCCCTGAATATCGGTCGCGGTGAAGTGATAGGTCTTATGAGTGTCGTTCGCGACAAAAACTATGTGGAATACGCCGTTGTAATATCTTATTGTCGGCGCCCACATTCCGTTGCCGTAGGCGTGCGCGCCGTCAAGGTTTTCGCGCGGAGTATCCTCCAGTTTATCGTAAACGTGCGTGCAGAACTCCCAGTTAATAAGGTCATAGGAGCGAAGAATTACGCAGCCCGGCATAAAATACATAGTCGTTGAGCACATATAGTAGGTGTCCCCAACCCTTATGACGTCGGGGTCAGGGTAGTCGAGCCTTGTCAGTGGGTTTGTTCCTTTAACAATATTCATAACATCCTCCGAATCCTATTAAAGCCTGATTTCCACTCCGACGCATTTGCGGCCCGTGAGCGTTTCGCTCTGTGCGTCAGGCTGAGAGGTGCCGAAGTATATCACGGTCTTGGCGGTTTTGTCGAGGTACCTTTGACCCTCGTCTGATACGACGGTAAGTGCGGAAAGCGGAATATTCATCTCAACGGTTTTCTGCTCGCCCTCTCCGAGACAGACCTTTTTAAATCCGCAGAGAGCGTGGTTACGGACTGCGTCCTTAGACCCGGACTTAAAGTATGCCTCAAGCACGTCTTTAGTCGCCCTGCCGCTGTTTTTAAGCGTTACCGAAGCTCTCACGCAGTCGCCCTCGACCGCGGCGCTGACATTAGTCACCTCAACTTTGCCATAGCTGAGACCGTATCCGAACGGGTAGAGGACGTTGTCGTCCTCCGGCTTTTCGTTGCGATAGGTTCTGTCCTCCATAGAGTAATCGGTAAAATCGCGGAGCTTTTCAACGTCCTTATAGAAAGTCACGGGAAGCTTACCGCTCGGTGAGGTCTTGCCGAAAAGAATTTCGGCGATAGCCCTGCCGCCCTCTGAGCCGGGATAAAACGCCTGCAAAAGCGCATTTTCCTTGTCGGTCTCGATATTGAGCGACGAGCCGCTCAACAGCACCACTACCGTGGGCTTTCCGACTTCAAGAACTCTCTTTACTAAAAGCCGCTGAGGGTCGGGAAGATGAAGCGTGAGCTTGTCGCCCGACGCATCGGTGTTTGAGGCGTCGCCCTGCTCGCCCTCAAGAGTCTCGTCGAGGCCTACGCATAGAACGACTACGTCGGAATGTTCGGCGACTATTACCGCTTCTTCGATTCGGTCTCCCGGAAGCGCGAGTCCCTCGACCTTGTTTCTGAACAGGTGACAGCCCTCAGAGAACATCACCCTGCCGTCGAAGGCGTTCTGAATACCCTCCAAAACGGTCACATACCGCGAAGCCGTACCGTGATAGTTGCCCATAAGCGCTCTCTGACTCTGAGCGTTTGGTCCCACAACTCCTATGGTCTTTATCTTTGAAGCGTCAAGCGGGAGGATACCGTCGTTCTTAAGAAGCACGCAGGCGTTTCTCGCCGCCTCAAGGCTTACGGCAATATGCTCAGGCGATTCGACGTCGGTATAGTCGAGTCCGTCGTATTCGGTCTCGTCAAACATTCCAAGGCGCATTCTCGTGCGCATCAGATGCTCGCAGGCGGACGTTATCTCCTCCTCGCTGATGAGACCGTCCTTATAAGCCTTGTAGACAAGTATGTAGGTGCTTCCGCAGTTTACGTCACAGCCGTTTTTAAGAGCCAGCGCGGCGGATTCCTCCGGAGTCGCGGTGACGTGGTGGTTCTCGTGAAAGTCCTTTATCGCCCAGCAGTCGGAGACAAAGTAGCCATCAAAGCCCCATTCTTTCAGCTTTTCGCTGAGATATTCGCTTCCACAGCAGGGTTCGCCGTTGGTGCGATTATAGGCTCCCATAACGCCTTCGACCTTTGCCTCTCTGACAAGCGCCTCAAATGCCGGCAGATAGGTTTCTTCGAGATCCTTCGGAGATGCCACGGCGTCAAACTCGTGCCTAAGGGCCTCGGGACCCGAATGGACGGCAAAATGTTTGGCGCATGCGGCGGCACGGAGATTCTCGCCGTCGCCCTGAATCCCCTTTACAAACGCACAGCCGAGCCTCGCAGTCAGATACGGGTCCTCGCCGTAGGTCTCATGACCTCTGCCCCAACGCGGGTCGCGGAAGATATTGATATTCGGGGACCACAGCGTCAGACCCTTATAGATGTCGCGGTCGCCGTGCTTTGAGTATTCGTTGTACTTAGCCCTTGTTTCAATCGAAATCACCTCGGCGACGGTCTTCAAAAGCTCGTCGTCAAAGGAAGCCGCAAGACCTATCGCCTGCGGAAACATCGTGGCAACGCCAGCGCGCGCCACTCCGTGAAGTCCTTCGTTCCACCAGTTATATGCCTCGACGCCGAGGCGCTCAATGGCGGGAGCTGCAAATTTGAGCTGCTCACAGCGCTCCTCGACCGTCATTCTCATAACAAGGTCGTGCGCGCGTTCCTCAAAAGATTTTGTCCTGTCCTTGTAAATTTCCATAGTTACCTCCGTTTATCGTCGTTCTTTTGCTTACGCCTATATTGTACTAAAAATCCGAGACAAAATCAATCACTGAAAGAAGATTTTTACATAAAAATTTGCGCAGAATCCCCGACAAACGGTTGATTTCAGCACGTAAATATGCTACTATATTAAAAACCGGAAAAGGACTGATAATATGAGTAAACTTACAATAATCGGCTTCGGACATATGGGTTCGGCAATAATAGCGGGGGCGCTGAGCGTCGGCGTTCTCAAGGCTTCTGACGTGACCGTTTCCGACGCCTCGGAGGAAAATCTAAATCGCGCCGCCGCTCTTGGAGTAAACACCTGCGCCGAAAACCGTGAGGCGGTAAAGGGTGCGGACACTGTAATAATCGCAGTAAAGCCGAATAACCTCGCGGGGCTTGCCTCGGATATCCGCGACTGCATAGGCGGGGCGGTAATCGTTTCTATCTGCGCGGGAAAGCGCATCGAAACGCTGTCGGAGCTTTTCGGAAAAGGCGCGAAAATTATCCGCGTGATGCCGAACACTCCCGCGCTCGCCGGCGAGGGAATGGCTGCACTTTGCCGAAGCGAAAATGTAGACGACGGTGAGCTAAATTATGTCCTCGGGATATTTCGCAGCTTCGGACGCGCTGAAATCCTCAGAGAAGAGCTTTTTGACGTCGTAACAGCCGTGAGCGGTTCAGGTCCTGCATACGTCTACGCGTTTATCGACGGACTTATGAAGTATGCGATTGAAAGCGGAATGACCTACGGACAGGCGAAAGTTTTCGCGGCGCAGACCGTTCTCGGCTCGGCAAAGCTCGCGCTTATGAGCGATGAAAGCCCGCAGAAACTCAAAGAAAACGTCTGCTCGCCCGGCGGCACAACAATAGAGGCGGTAAAGGTACTCGACGGTCGGGGATTTGAAGAAATTATCCAAGACGCCGCAAAAGCCTGCGAGGAAAAGTCGCGGGCGCTTGCCTCTGTGTAAAACCTAAAATCCTCGCTAACGACCGCTTAGTTACATCCGAAATCCGCCAATTATTGACATATTGCAATTGCGTGTTATAATATAAGTGTCATTGCTTTAAACCGCATGACGGAAATCGGAGGAAAATATATGAATAAAATTCTGAGAAGAGTCCTAACCGTTCTTCCCGCAGTATTGCTGCAATGCCTGTGGCTTTACGTTCTATTTGTCTGGCTGGCGCCGTGGGCGGCGCTCATCAACGCCGCGCTGTCGGTTCTGGCTCTGCTGTTTGTCCTTTACATCATCACAAAGCAGGACGAAAGCACCTACAAGATTCTCTGGCTCCTTGTGATTCTCACTTTCCCGCTTCCCGGAGCGCTGCTTTATCTTCTTTTCGGCAACAAACGCACCACCAAGCCTCTGAAAAAGATGCTTGATAAGTCGCCGCTTCCAAAGGACGAAAGCGACGACTCGGCGGTATACAGCGAGATGTCCGCAGATAACGAGCGTCTCGCTCAGACCTTTAAGTGGGTGGAAAACAAGACCGGCTTTCTGCCCTGCAAAAACCGCGAAGCTAAGTATTATCCCCTCGGCGACGATATGTTCCCAGATATGCTTGATGAGCTGAAAAAGGCGGAAAAATTCATATTTGTGGAATACTTCATCATCGAAGACGGTCTGATGTGGGATTCGATGGTCGATATCCTCGCGGAAAAAGCGGCAGCGGGAGTTGACGTCAGGGTAATGTACGACGACCTCGGAAGCATCTCCACATATACCAAAAAAGATGCCGCCGATCTGAAAAAGAAAGGCATACGCTGCGTCGCGTTCAACCCGCTCGTCACCGTAAAAGGAACCTTAAACTGCCGCGACCACCGCAAAATGCTGATAATTGACGGCAGAGTAGCTTTCAGCGGAGGGGTAAACCTCGCCGACGAATACATCAACCATATCGAAAAGCACGGTCACTGGAAGGACATCGGCTTCAGACTGACCGGCGACGCCGTCGGGAACTATGTGAGAATGTTTACGCAGTTCTGGAACGCCTTTGCTTCCGATGAACACGTCCCCGAAGAATATCTCCCCGCGCGGGTGTCTACGGACTCTGAGGCTTCCGACGGATTCATTCTCAGCTACTACGATTCGCCGCTTCGTCCCGAAGCCGTCTCAAACGAGCTATATGTCGACCTTCTCTCACAGGCAAAGAAATCCGCTTGGTTCTTCACCCCATACCTTATGCCCGGCAACGCGCTTCTTGACGCCTTTGTAAGAGCGGCGCGCAGAGGAGTCGACGTTCGGATAATAATGCCCGGCGTTCCCGACAAAAAGCTCGTCTACAGAATGTCGCGCAGCTTCTATAGAGTCCTGTTGGAAGCCGGCGTGAAGATTTACGAATACACTCCCGGCTTCGTCCACGCGAAAGCGTGCATTGTGGACGGCACTGTGGGATCTGTCGGCACGGTAAACCTCGACTACCGCAGCCTGTTCCTGCATTTTGAAAACAACTCGCTGTTTTACCGCGCATCGCTGCTCGACAGCCTTAAAGAGGACTTCCTCGCGACGCAGGAAAAATGCGTTGAACGCACCGCCGAGAACATCGGAACGGGCTTCGGCAAGTGGCTTGTCGACGGCATATTAAGGATTTTTGCACCGCTGTGCTGATACCTTTCCAAAACACGGAGTACGGTTTACGTACTCCGTGTTTTTTATACAAAAAAGCTCTCCGACAGGTTATGTCGGAGAGAAAAACAATATTTTGTTTTATGCTTCCAAAACTGTGCAGAAACTTAGTGCTTCTTGGAGATAGCAACAGCAGCCGCAGCAATAACAGCGGGGATTACCGCGAGGGCAAGACCGGTGTTAGGGGCGGGAGTAGTCTCTGTGGTGGTGTCAGCAGCGGGAGTCTCGTCGGCAGCAGGAGTCTCATCGGCGGCAGGAGTCTCATCGGCAGCGGGAGTCTCATCAGCAGCGGGAGTCTCGTCGGCAGCGGGAGTCTCGTCAGCAGCAGGAGCAGCATCGGGATCATAGTTATCAGGATCAACGATGAAAGTGATAGCCAATTTAGACTTAGCAGTGTAGCTGAGATCATCAGGGACAATAGCTTCGTTATTTGCAGTAGTCCAACCGCCCTTAAAAAGGATCTCGAACACGCCGTCGCCATTAGAGGTGTATTCCCAAGTGTTGCCAGCCTTAGGCTCGAGCTCAACGCCGTCAACAGTGATAGAGACGGTCTTGATCTTGACATTCTTAAGATCGGAATTGCCAGCAGGAGTTTTAAGAACGATCATTTCGATTTTTCCGTTGCCGGAGAAATCCTTCTCGTTGGTAATAGTGTACTGTGCAGGCTCATCAGTAATGGTTACGGTTCCGAGGCAGGGAGCGCCGCCATCCCACTGACCGACATAAAGACCGAGTTCAGCACTCTTGCCTTCAGCAGCAACGCTGACGCAAAGGCTCAGAGCCAAAGCAGCCGCTAATACGATTGCCAAAATTTTCTTCATTTTGTATTCCTCCAAACTTAAATGATTCGGTAATTACTTACCTTGAATTTATTTTACCCTTTTTAATTTAAAATTTCAATGACGTATATAAACAGATTATTGATAATTTGTCATTTTTCTGACTTTTTGCAATAAAAAAGCGCCCCGCGCAGGGACGCTTTTCGTTTTTGACTTAGTGCTTCTTGGAAACAGCAACAGCCGCGAGAGCCATAACAGCGGGAATTACCGCGAGGGCAAGACCGGTGTTAGGAGCGGGAGTGGTGTCGGCAGCGGGAGTCTCGTCAGCGGCGGGAGTCTCATCGGCAGCGGGAGCCTCGTCAGCGGCAGGTGTCTCATCAGCAGCGGGAGTCTCATCGGCAGGAGCAGCAGCAGTAGCATCAGCACCAACTATTACGACAGACTCGATAGTAGTGTTGACAAGAGGAGTCCAACCGTTTTCGCCCTTGATCATAAGAACAGTGGGCTCGTTGGTTCCGGCATAAGTGCCGCTGAGGTCGACAACAAGTTCAACGGTAGCCTCAAAAGCGCCGCCCTCGGGAGCAATTTCAGCAATATTGGTAACAATACCTACATCGCCGGCATCGGTAAGGTACAGTCTTACTTTCGCGCTATCGCTGGTACCCTTGACCTTAACGGTAACGGTAGTGCCGTCAGATACATCCAAGCCCTCGGGAAGCACAACACGCGCATTATCGCCGTCATAGGTTTTGCCGGAGAACTCAGAAGAAAGGTCGACGTCAGCAAACACAGTTACGCTGAGAGCCATAACCATCATAGCGGCTATGACGATTGCAAAAATCTTCTTTGTCATTATAATGACCTTCTAATTTCATTTAAGACCTCAATATTTTGAGAATCTACATTTATTATAGTGCCATATTTCGCGGCAAATGTCAAGTAATTTTTGTAAATTATAATCAAATTTCTTTTCACGACACTTTTTCGGATTTCGTGCAAGAAATCACACGGTCACTCTCCAGCCGAAGGGGTCGGGCTTTTTGCCCCACTGGATACCGGTAAGCTCGTCGTATAAGCGCTGGGTGAGCTCGCCGATTTTTCCTCCGCCGATTTCGATTACCTCGTCCTTATATCTGAGCTTTCCGACCGGCGAAACAACAGCCGCCGTACCGGTTCCGAAGACCTCTTCGAGCGCACCGGAGTGCGCCGCTTCTATCAGCTCGTCGACCGAAATCCTGCGTTCTTCTACCTCATATCCCCACTCGCGGCAGAGATGAAGTATAGAGTTGCGGGTGATGCCGGGAAGAATCGAACCGTTGAGCATAGGAGTGACTACCTTGCCGCTTATCTTGAAGGCAATGTTCATAGAGCCGACTTCCTCGATGTATTTGCGCTCTACGCCGTCGAGCCAGAGCGCCTGAGAATATCCTCCGTCGTGCGCCTTTACCTGCGCCGCCAACGAAGCCGCATAGTTGCCGCCGGTCTTGGCAAAGCCCATACCTCCGCGCACCGCTCTTACATATTCGTCCTCAATCCATATGCCTACAGGCTCAAGACCGCTCTCGTAATATGCTCCCGACGGGGAGAGAATCACCATAAAGAGGTAGGTCTTCGAGGGCGCTACGCCGAGGTGGGGATCGGTAGAAATGATGAACGGACGGATATAGAGCGAGGTACCCTCCTCACAGGGAACCCAGTCGCGGTCGACGTCGACGACGGCTTTGATTGCCTGAACAAAATCCTCCTCGGGAATGTGGGGTATGCAGAGCCTGTCGTTCGAGGTGTTGGCGCGCTTGGCGTTCATATCGGGGCGGAAGAGGTAAATGTCGCCGCTATCGCCCCTGTAAGCTTTCAGACCCTCGAACATAGTCTGACCATAGTGGAAGACCATAGCCGCAGGACTGAGCGAAATGTCCCCGAAAGGAACTATCCTCGGGTCGTGCCAGCCCTTGCCCTCGGTGTAATTCATAACAAACATATGGTCGGTGAAGATGTGACCGAAGCCGAGAGGCTCGCCCTTGGCGGGCTTTCTCTTGGGCGAAGTCGTTTTTATAACTTTAATGTCAAGCATAATCGTCTCTCCTTTAAATGTAGTTATATCCTGCCTCAATAGCCTTGAGGTTAGCGTCTATTAGATCCTGATGCTTTGCCGAAACGGTCTTCGCGAGAGCGTCCCTCAGACCGTCCATCTCTATCACGCCTGTCTCGCGTATCACCTTGCCGGTCATTATCATATTGGCGAGCGTAGGGATTCCGAGGTCACGCGCCATTTTTGTGGCGGGGATGTAATAGGCGTTAATGTCGGTTCTTTCGACCCTGCGTTCTATAAGCGTAGAGTCGACAAAGACGCTGCCGCCGCATTGTACGGCGTTTTCGTATTTATCGAGCGAGGGAAGGTTCATTACGATTAGTATGTCCGGCTCCGAGACTATCGGCGAACCTACGGGAGTGTCGCTGATTATAACGGAGCAGTTGGCGGTGCCGCCGCGCATCTCGGGCCCGTAAGAGGGAAGCCAGCTTATCTGTTTTTCCTCCTCGAGTCCCTTATAGGCGAGAACCTTTCCCGCAAAGAGAACGCCCTGACCGCCGAAGCCCGCTATGAGTATCTGAGTGTAAGCCATTTCACCTTGCCTCCTTTGCGGACTTGTCGCGGTAAACGCCGAGCGGATAGTAGGGAATCATATCGCTTTCTACCCAGTCGAGCGCTTTCTGCGGGGTCATACCCCAGTTGGTCGGACAGCTTGAAACCACCTCGACGAGCGAGAATCCCTTGCCGTCTATCTGATTCTGAAACGCCTTTTTAATAGCTTTCTTGGCGTTAAGAACATTTTTGACATTGTTCACGGCGACGCGCTCGATATATTCGGGAGCGTCGAGCGCCGAAAGCAGCTCGCAGACCTTTATCGGGTAGCCGACGGTTTTGACGTCTCTGCCGTAGGGAGAGGTCTGGGTGACCTGACCGGGAAGCGAGGTCGGCGCCATCTGACCGCCGGTCATTCCGTAAATTGCGTTGTTCACGAATATGACCGTGATGTTTTCGTTTCTCGTGGCGGCGTGTACGGTTTCGGCCATACCTATCGACGCGAGGTCGCCGTCGCCCTGATAGGTGAAAATGATCCTGTCGGGCATGGCTCTCTTAAGACCCGTCGCGACGGCTGGCGCCCTGCCGTGGGCAGCTTCCACCATATCGCAGGCAAAATAGTCGTAAGCCATAACCGCGCAGCCCACGGGGGCTATTCCAACGGTTCTGCCGAGGATTCCGAGGTCGTCTATCGCCTCGGCGACAAGGCGGTGGATTATGCCGTGGGTGCAGCCGGGACAGTAGTGCAGCGGCGCGTCGGTAAGAGCCTTGGGCTTCTGAAATACAACTGCCATCAGCGTTCTACTCCTTCCATATCTTCAATAGCTTTAAGTACCTGTTCGGGTGAGGGAATCATTCCACCTACGCGGTTGCAGAGGACTACAGGCTTCCTGCAATTCTCGGCGAGCCTGATATCGTCTATCATCTGACCCATAGAAAGCTCCACCGAAATAAAGCCCTTTACCCTGTCCGCAGCCCTCGCTACCGACTCCGACGGGAACGGCCAGAGGGTTATCGGTCTGATAAGCCCTGCCTTTATCCCCTTTTCGCGGGCGGCGTTTATAGCGTTTTTCGAGACTCTCGCCGCTATTCCGAACGCCACTACGCAGATATCGGCGTCCTCCGTAAGATATTCCTCAACGAGCGTCTCGTTCTGCTCGACTTTTTTGTAGCGCTCGTACCTTTCGAGATTTTTGACCTCTAACTGCTCCGGAACAAGATACAAAGAATTTATAATGTTATGTTCGCGTTTGCACTCGGTTCCGCGGACAGCCCACGGCTTTTCAAAGGTCTTTCCCGAATTTTCGTCCGGAAGTTCTACCGGCTCCATCATCTGACCCATCGTTCCGTCGGCAAGAAGCATCGCGGGCATACGGTATTTGTCGGCGAGCTCGAACGCTTTGACTGTGAGGTCTGCCATCTCCTGAACCGACGCCGGCGCCAAAACTATCAGGTGATAGTCGCCGTGTCCGCCGCCCTTGGTAGCCTGAAAATAGTCCGACTGCGAAGGCTGGATTCCTCCGAGTCCGGGGCCGCCGCGCTGGACGTTCACTATAAGCGCCGGCAGGTCAGAACCCGCAAGATAGGAGATTCCCTCCTGTTTCAGCGAAACTCCGGGGCTTGAGGAAGACGTCATAACGCGCAGTCCTGCCGACGACACCCCGTAGACCATATTTATCGCGGAAATCTCGCTTTCCGCCTGTAGGAACGTACCGCCTATCTTGGGCATCCTCTTAGCCATATAAGCGGCTATCTCGGTCTGAGGAGTTATCGGGTAGCCGAAATAGTGCCTGCATCCGGCTCTTATCGCCGCCTCGGCGATGGCCTCGTTGCCTTTCATCAATACCTTTGACATATTCTCACTCCTTTTCCACCGTAATCACGCAGTCGGGACACATAACCGCGCAGCAGGCGCACCCGATGCACTTTGAAATGTCGGTGATCTCCGCGGGAGAGTGACCTTTTTTGTTGATCTTATCCCGTGCGATCACTATGAGCTTTCGCGGACAGGCGTTTACGCACAGCCCGCAGCCCTTGCAGATGTCGGTCGCAAAAGTCAGCTTTGCCATAATCCTTCTCCAATCGTTATAAAATCTCGTAATACTTTCTCTGTATGTCTATCGGAAAGAGAGGCGATATATCAAGCTTTGAGACTATATCTCTCCTTGCCGAAGTGAACAGTATAGGAAGACCGCAGAGCTTTGAAAGCTCTTTGCTTTTTTCAAGCCCGCCGGACACCGTCTCAGGCTCGGTGAGCGCGCCGAGGTTGGTGTTGTTTGCTATCGAGGTAAATGGGATACCGCCCGCGCTCTCTATTTCGCGCATAACTTCGAGAGCTTCCTCCGGCGTCTGTGTGAGCGGTCGCATAAAGTTTGCGACGAATATCATCTCGAAGTCGTTTTCCTCGAGGATATATGGCGCGTATCGGCCGAGCGCATATGCTCCCCTGTCGTCGCCGCCGATATCCATAACCGCATATCTGTGCCTGTTCTGGACTACCCCATACAGCTCTGCGGGAAGCGCCGGAAGGTCGACGTTGGAATTTGCAAACTCCGGCGACACTACCTCTATTCCGTTTTCTTCAAGCAGCTCCGCCGAATCCTTAGTGCGAAAATACGGGTTGACTATGTCGAGGTCGGCGATGACGACGCGCTTTTGCTCTTTTCTGAGCCTGAGCGCCCAGTTCACCGCCAAATTCGTCTTTCCGCTGCCGTAATGCCCGGCGAAAAGCGTAACGCGTTTAAAATCCGTCAAAGTCATACCCTCTTTCTGCTCTCCGACGGTACCTTAAGTTTTCCGTCAGAGCTTGTTTCTCTGAATCTTTCCGCTTATCGTCTTAGGAAGCTCGTCGCGGAAAGCGATGACGCGCGGATACTTATAGGGCGCCGTGTGGCTCTTGACGTAATTCTGAATCTCTTTTTTGAGCTCGTCGGTACCTACGGTTCCCTTAGTCAGCACGATGCTCGCCTTTACTATCTGTCCCCTGACCTCGTCGGGAACGGCGGAAACTCCACATTCCAAAACATACGGAAGCTCCATAATAACGCTCTCTATCTCGAACGGGCCGATGCGGTAGCCCGATGACTTGATGACGTCGTCCACCCTCGAAACATACCAAAAGTAGCCGTCTTCATCGCGCCAAGCGGTGTCGCCGGTGTGGTAGTAGCCGTCGTGCCACGCCTCAAGTGTGAGCTGCTCGTTGAGGTAATACTCCTTGTAAAGACCTATTGGCACTTCATCGGAGGTTTTTATGACAATCTCTCCGACCTCGCCGTTTGAGCAGGACTTGCCGTCGGGGTCGAGGATATCTATGTCGTACTGCGGAGAAGCCTTGCCCATAGAGCCGTACTTCGGTACGTCGCCGAAGAGGTTTCCGATGACGAGCGTCGTCTCGGTCTGACCGAAGCCCTCCATAATCTCAAGACCCGTCGCCTGCTTGAACTGTTTCGCGACCTCCGGGTTGAGCGCCTCGCCCGCAGTGGTCATATGGTGAATCGAGGAGAGGTCATATACCGACAAATCTTCCTTTATCATCATTCTGAGCATAGTCGGCGGCGCGCAGAAGGTGGTGATGTTATATTTTGCAAACAGCGGCAGGATATCCGCGGCGTCGAATTTGTCGAAGTCATAGACAAACACCGCACCCTCGCAGAGCCACTGACCGTAGAGCTTGCCCCAGAGCGACTTTCCCCAGCCGGTATCCGATATCGTAAGGTGCAGACCGTCGCGCTCGCAGCAATGCCAGTATTTTGCCGTGACGAAGTGACCGAGCGCATAGGTATGGGCATGAGCCGCCATCTTCGGGTTGCCTGTGGTTCCTGAGGTGAAGAACATCAGCGCCATATCGCTTCCCGAGGAGCAGTCCTCGGGGCGCTCGAATTTTCCGGTAAAGAGCGGGTACTCGTTGTCAAAGTCGTGCCAGCCGTCTCTTGCCCCGCCTACGAGTATCTTTGTCCTTACGCTCGGGCATTTTGCGGCTGCACGTTCGGCTATATCGGCGACGTCTCCGTCGGCGGTGCAGAGTATCGCCGAGACGCTCGCGCTGTTGAAGCGGTATTCAAAGTCGTGCTCCTTGAGCTGATTTGTCGCGGGAATAGCAACGGCTCCGAGCTTGTGAAGCGCCACCATCGCAAACCAGAACTGATAGTGCCTCTTAAGTACGAGCATTACCTTGTCTCCGCGCTTTATTCCGAGCGAGCGGAAGTAATTCGCGGTCTGGTTGGAAGCGCGCTTGATGTCTTTGAAAGTAAACCTGCGCTCGACCTTGTGCTTGTCAAGATGCAGCATCGCAAGCTTGTCGGGATACCTGTCAGCTATGGCGTCTACACAGTCAAAGCCGAAGTTAAAGCTCTCGGTGTTCTTGAATTTAATGCTCTTGAGCTTGCCGCTCTCGTCCTCCACGGTGTCCACAAAGCGCTCGCACAGAAGGGTGTTCTTTTCGGGTCTGTTAGCCTGAATCAGACTCGTGCGTACAGTTTCCTCGGCGGTATCTTCACCGGGCAGAACCACCGCTACAAACACGCAGTCTCCGCCTTCAACGGCTATCATTCCGTGAGGTGTAGAGGAGTTGTAGTAGATGCTGTCGCCCTCATGAAGCACCTCGGTGTGGTTGCCAACCTGAACCTTGAGACTGCCCGAGATGATGACGTCAAACTCCTGACCGCTGTGCTTGGTCAGATGAATCGGGGTATTCTGCTGGGCTTCGCTGTATTCATACTTTACCCAGTAGGGCTCGGCTATCTTGCCGCGGAACTTCGGCGCAAGGTTGGCGATATCTATTCCCTGCTCCCTCGCCGTAACCTGACCCATACCTTTGCGGGTAAGAGTGTAGCTCGAAAGGCGGGCAGCGGTGCGACCTTCCAGAAGGTCGGTAAGGTCTATCTCAAACGCGAGCGCGCAGTTATGTATAAATGTAAACGGCAAATCCGCCTGAGCGTTTTCATACACAAGGTATTCCTGTTCGCTTATTCCAACCTTTTCCGCCATTTCAGCGGCCGTCCAGCCCATAATTTCCCGCATTTCACGGATTCGCGACGCCACCTCCAAAAGCTGGGTCGATGCCGTGTTCGTGCTCACTGAAAATCATTCCTTTCTGTTTTTTGTGTTATAAAGAGCAAAAAGACCCGTCTCAAATCACTTTGAGACGAGTCATAAATAACAAATGTTAAATATGTACCCGCGGTACCACTCAAATTGCGCTGAAACCCGCGCCGCTCGACGGCTCTGACAAGCCTGCTGCTTTAACGCGCAGTCACGGAATGTTCCTACCTCATTACGACTCGGAACATTCAGCTCGGAAGTGATGTGATACGCTCTCGCAACTGCCGGCCTTTCACCGCTGCCGACTCGCTGAAAGTCGCTTTTAAAGCGCTCCGTCTTCGTCATCGCTTTTCTTTTATGGGATTATAGCACTAAAGCGGGGTTTTGTCAACTGATTTTTAAAAATAATTTTTTGCATTTTACTTATCGCTTTCATTACTAAAAATCAAATAAGGATAAGTTAATACCATTTTATGAAAAAGGGGTTGACAGTAGTCTGTAAAATGTGTAAAATAAATGCAATGACAAGTATCGGAGGTAAAATTATGTCAGCTTTGAAAATGACAATAGACCAGACCAACAGGATGTCAAAAATCAACAAGGAAATTTACGGACATTTTGCAGAGCATCTCGGGCGCTGCATCTACGGCGGCATATTCGTCGGGGAGGATTCCCCCATTCCCAACACCCGCGGAATCCGCAACGACGTAATAGAGGCGCTCAAAGCCATAAAGCTGCCGGTCGTGCGCTGGCCGGGCGGCTGCTTTGCCGACACATATCACTGGCGCGACGGAATAGGCCCTCGCGAGAACCGCCGCAAGATAGTCAACGTAAACTGGGGCGGCGTCACCGAGGATAACAGCTTCGGTACCCACGAATTTCTCGACTTCTGCGAGCTTGTCGGCTGCGAGGCATATGTTTCGCTGAACGTCGGCAGCGGAACCGTTCAGGAGGCGGCGGAGTGGGTCGAATATATGACTTCTTCCAACGAAAGCCCGATGACCGAGCTAAGAAAGAAAAACGGCCGTGAAAAGCCATGGAAAGTCAAGTATGTAGGCATCGGCAACGAAAACTGGGGCTGCGGCGGAGAGATGACAGCCGAATACTATTCAAGCCTTTACAAGCAGTTCCACACATTTGTAAGAGGCGCCGAGCAGCAGATAGCCTGCGGTCCGAACGGAAACGACTGCAACTGGACCGAGACCCTTATGAAAAACATCCGCCCGCACCAGATGCGCGGCATTTCGCTCCACAACTACACCATTCCCACCAACAACTGGCAGCACAAGGGCTCTTCAATGGCTTTCAGCGAAAAGGAATACTACGAAACCCTCGCCCACACTTGGAATATGGACAGGATTCTTAGAGACCAGAAAGGCATTATGCAGCGCTATGACGACAATAAATTTGTCGGACTTATAGTTGATGAGTGGGGCATCTGGACCGACGTTATCGACGGCACAAACCCCGGCTTCCTCTATCAGCAGAACACAATGCGCGACGCTATTCTCGCCTCCATCAACCTCAACCTCTTTAACCTCAACTCCGACCGCGTGAAAATGGCGAACATCGCCCAGATGATAAATGTTTTGCAGTCTATACTGCTCACCGAGGGCGAAAAGATGATAAAGACTCCTACATACCACGTCTTCGATATGTTCAAAGACCATATGGAGGCAACGCTCGTTTACTCCAACTGCGAAAACGTCGAGCTGATGCCTCAGCCCGAGCATTGGCACCCGGGCATTCAGGTCGACCACCTGCCCGCGATTTCGCAGTCCGTATCAGTAGACGACGCCGGAAAGATGCACATAACAATTTCAAACGCCTCGCTTGAAGAGGACTTCGATATCGACTGTGCGATTCCGAGAAGCGAATACAAGAGCGCGAGCGCAAGAATCCTCACCGCGGCATACGACGCTATGAACACCTTTGAGAACCCCGAAGCGGTCTCACCTGTCGACTACAGCGGCGTAAAGCTTAACGGCGAAAAGCTCGCAATAAAGCTTCCGAGATGCTCGGTAGTTTCGATAGAGCTGTGCTGACAGAGGGCAAGCCGATCTGCAAGCGCTGCCTGCTCCTTGAAATCGACCCTGAGGGGCTGTATAAAAAGGTCAGCGAACTCATAGAGGCGATGCCGGAGGACGTCAAGACCAACGCAGACGAATACAGTCGCAGGCTTGATATATGCCGTCACTGCGAATGTCTCGAAAACGGCATCTGCCGCGAGTGCGGCTGCTTTGTGGAACTTCGGGCAGCGGCTAAAAAGAATTACTGCCCGAACGCATATCACTACTGGACGGCGTCAGAATAATAACAAAAAAAGATCTCCGGCTGAAATGAGAGCCGGAGATTTTTTATCAGTCTTCTACTATCGTCGTACCGTCGGGAATGTCGGGAATCAGCAGAGCGGCGATGATATAAGCGAGTATTCCGGTGCCGAAGCACAGTATCAGCACAGCCCATATCAGCCTCACTACGGTGGGGTCAATACCGAAATATTCCCCTATTCCTCCGCATACGCCGCATATCATTTTGTTGCGGCGGGATTTATAAAGCTTCTTTGTTGCCATAATACCATCCTCCCTGATTTAATCTGCTTTTCTTACAAAATCATTTTTCGATATCCTTATATACCGGACGTAACGTCATCTCCAGTTAAAAACCCTAAAGCCGGATTTATTCCGCAGACGTGTTTTTAAAGCGGAAGAGCGCAGCTATGAGCATAGCGCCGACGGAGTTGCCGAGGATAACGGCTATAATAAAGCCTATGTACTGAACATTCATCATTCCCGCAAGCGCGAAGTAAAACATATCGGCGATGGAGTGCTCAAAGCCTGCGAGTATGAATACGGGTATGCAGAAAATAACGCCGAGCACCGTTTTGTTTTGACGGAAGGTCTTGACCGCGACATACATCAGCACCCCGCAGAAGCACCCGAGTACAAACGCCCTCAAAACGCCGTTCTGGAGCTTTGTCTCGCAGCTCGCGGCTGCCTTTTCAACTATCGCGGGACGGGCATATCGCATTATCAGACCCGTAAGCGTTGCGCCGACAAAGTTTGATATCAGCCCGACGCCGAGCTGAGCAGCCGTCTTTGCGCTAAAGCTTTCAACGGTAAAGCCTATCTTTCCGGTGTAGAGATAAAAGTCCATAAAGCAGATAGTGAGAAGCGCTATCGTGAACAGTATCGCGCCTATATAGCGGTCGTCGCAGCTTAAAAGCACGGTGCCGCCTATGCCTATCATAAGCCCGGATGCGATGCCCCCGAAAATCTGCGGGAAAAAGCTTTTTAATGTCTTCATAATTTACCCTTTCAGCATCTTATATATTCTTTGGACTGCCTCTTCGGTCTTCTCGTGGGTCGAGAAGGATGTCAGCCTGAAGTATCCCTTGCCGTTTTCGCCGAAGCCCTCGCCCGGGGTTCCGACAACATTCGCCTCCGAAAGAAGTCTGTCGAAGAACTCCCACGAACCCATTCCGTCGGGACACTTAAGCCAGATGTAAGGAGAGTTTTTGCCGCCGAAATATTTGATTCCGCATCTGTCAAGCCCCGCCATAAGAATCTTGGCGTTTTCCTGATAATAGGCTATATTTTCGCGTATCTGTTTCTGTCCCTCCGGAGTAAAGACTGCCTCCGCCGCGCGCTGAATCACATATGCCACACCGTTGAACTTGGTCGTCTGGCGCCTGAGCCACATGGCGTTGAGGTCGCCGTCTGCCTTAAGCGTCTTAGGGACTATCGTGTAGCCGCACCTTGTTCCCGTGAAGCCGGCGGTCTTTGAAAGCGAGCAGAACTCTATCACGCAGTCGCGCGCGCCCTCGACCTCATATGCCGAATGGGGAACGTCCGGGTCGGTGATGAAAGCCTCATAAGCAGAGTCAAAGAGTATCACAGCGCCCTGAGCCTTGGCGTAGTCGACCCACTGCTTTAACTGTGCTCTTGTATAAGCCGCGCCGGTGGGGTTGTTCGGGGTGCAAAGATAGATTATGTCCGCCTTTACGCTCGGGTCGGGAAGCGGCAGAAAACCGTTTTCCTCTGTAGCGTCGGCAAAAATGACCTTTCTTCCTGCCATGACATTGGTATCGACATAAACGGGATACACCGGGTCTGTAACAAGGACGGTATTGTCGGCGTCAAAAAGGTCAAGAATGTTTCCGAGGTCGCTCTTAGCGCCGTCCGACACGAAAATCTCCCAGTAATCGAGATATACGCCAAAATTGGTGTAATAGTTTTTGATAGCGTTGATAAGAAAGTCATAACCGTTGTCGTCGACATACCCGCGGAATGTCTCCTTTTTGCCCATTTCGTCGGCTGCCCTGTGCATCGCCTCCACGACTGCTGGCGCGAGCGGCAGAGTGACGTCCCCGATGCCCATTTTAATGATGTCCGCCTCGGGGTGGGCGCTCACATATTCGCGCAGACGGTGCGCTATCTCAATAAAGAGATAGCTCTTTTTTACATTTGCGTAATTCTGATTTATTCTCATAACGTTTTCCTTTCTATATGCTTACTTCGCCCTCAAAGGCGGTCTCGGCAGGACCGGTCATTTTGATTTTGCAGTCATCGCCGCATATGATTTCAAGATCGCCGCCCAAAAGCTTTACCGTTATCCTTTCGCCGGCTTTTGAAATGCCCATTTTGACCGCAGCCGCAGCCACTGCGCATGCTCCGGTGCCGCACGCCATAGTCTCGCCGCTGCCGCGCTCCCATACGCGCATACGAAGCGTATAAGGGTCGACGACGTTGACAAACTCGGTGTTCACTCTGTCAGGGAAAATCGGGTTGCGCTCAAACATCGGGCCGATTTTTTCAAGGTCAAGCTTTGATATATCCTCATCTGTAAAGATTACGCAGTGCGGGTTGCCCATCGAGACTGCCGTGGCTTTCCAAAGCTTACCGGCAACCTCTATGGGAGCGTTTACCATTTCATCGCCGTCGTACACAACCGGAACAAGCTTCGGTCTGAATTCCGCCTTTCCCATATCTACGGTCACGCTTTTAACCTTACCGCCGCTGACGTGAAGCTTAAGCGTCTTAATACCCGCGAGGGTCTCGAGCGTGACGGTCTCCTTATCGGTCAGACCTTTGTCGTAAACAAAC
Source organism: uncultured Clostridia bacterium (assembly GCA_947627235.1). Lineage (GTDB taxonomy): Bacteria > Bacillota > Clostridia > Oscillospirales > Ruminococcaceae > Faeciplasma. Next base: position 56,602 of record CANQVG010000004.1, read on the forward strand.
TTTCCGACGCATCTCGCACCGTTGCCGCACATTTTTCCCTCGCTTCCGTCGGCGTTGAACATTCTCATCTTAAAGTCGGCAACCTCCGACGGACAGATAAGTATTATGCCGTCACCGCCCACCGAGCGTCTGCGGTCCGAGAGCCTGACGGCAAGCTTCTCGGGCTCATCGACGTGCTCCCTGAAGCAGTCGACATAGATATAGTCATTAGCGATGCCGTGCATCTTTGTGAATTTCATAGCTTTATCCCTCTCAGAGAATGTCGTTTTTCAGCAGGTCTTCAAGACTCTCACGTCTCACCGCGACGCTGCTTTTCCCGTCTTTCACCATAACTATCGGCGGACGGGGTATCCTGTTGTAGTTTGAGGCCATAGAGTAGTTGTAGGCGCCGGTCGTGAGAACCGCAACGGTATCTCCCCTGCCGATGTCGGCGGGAAATCCAACCGACGGCTGAATTATGTCACCCGACTCGCAGCATCTGCCGACAAGGTCTGCTGTAAGCCCAAGCGGAGAGTCTGCCTTATTGGCAGTAACGACGGTGTAGCGGGCTTCGTAGAGCGCATAGCGCGGGTTGTCGGTCATACCGCCGTCGACTGAGACATAGTTCTTGTAGCCGGTTATCTTCTTGACCGAGCCGACGCTGTAAAGCGTGATGCCGGCGTCCGCAACAATGCTTCTGCCCGGTTCGAGCCTTAGAGACGGCGTCTTTATGCCGAGCTCGACCGACTTTTCCGAGATATACTCCGCGACCTGCCTTATATTGGCGGGAATGTCTATTTCGCCCTGCCCCTCATAATATTTTACTCCGTATCCGCCTCCGAGGTCAAGGATTTTCACCTCAAATCCGAAAACTTTTTTTATTTCCGCGATAAAGCCGAGCATTACCGCCGCCGCACGAACAAAAACATCGGAATCAAAGACCATCGAGCCGACATGACAGTGTATGCCTTCGAGCAAAAGATTTTTCTTTGAAAGCGCGGCTTTTACGGCTTCTATAGCCTGACCCGTCTCTATGGCGACGCCGAACTTCGAGTCTACCTTTCCCGTCGAGACCTCGTCGTAGGTGTGCGGGTCAATTCCGGGCGTCACCCTTAAAAGTATCCTCTGAACCTTTCCCATTTCGCCCGCAATTCTGTCGAGCGCATCAAGCTCCTCAAAATTGTCACAGACAAAATATCCGACGCCGCAGTCAAGGGCAAAGCGAATATCTTCATCGGTCTTGTTGTTGCCCTGAAAATATGCCTTTTCCATAGGAAAGCCCGCCGATTTTGCGGTGAATATCTCCCCCGCCGAAACAACGTCGGCTCCCAGTCCCTCCTCGGCGATAATCCTGTATATCCCGCCGAAGCTGCACGCCTTCGAGGCGTATATAGCACAGGAGCCGTCGGAGGCATAGGCGTCAAGAGCGGACTTATATTCGCGGCATTTTTCGCGGATTTTATTCTCGTCCATAAGGTATAGCGGCGTGCCGTATTCAGCGGCAAGCTTCACGGTATCCGCTCCCGCGAAAAAGAGCCTGCCGTCTTTGATTTCAATGTTGTCGTAAAGCATTTTTATCTCCCGAATCTAAAATATCAGTTTAATATGCCCTGCTCTCTCATAAGCGCAAAGAGCTTTTCGCCGTGTTCCTTTTCGATAGACGTGAGAGGAAGCCTCAGTTCGTTTTCACCGTAGCCCATAGCCGCCATAGCCGCCTTTACGGGTATCGGGTTAACCTCACAGAAGAGCGCGTTTATCAGCGGCAGAAGCTCAAGCTGCTCTTTCAGCGCCGCGGCGGTATTCCCTGCAAAATAGTTTTTGCATATCATATCGGTGCGCTTGGGCAAAAGGTTTGAAAGCACCGATATAACGCCCTTTCCGCCGAGAGATAGCACCGGCAGAATCTGGTCGTCATTTCCGCTGTAGATATCGAGGTCGCCGCCGCAGAGCTGCGCGATTTCCGCAACCTGCGATATGTTGCCGCTCGCCTCCTTGATTCCCGCGATGTTGGGGTGCTTTGAAAGCTCCTTGGCTGTGGCGGGAGTGATGTTGCAGCCGGTCCTCGACGGCACGTTATAAAGTATGACAGGCTTCGTGCTTACGTCCGCAACTGCGGTAAAGCTCTCGATAAGTCCCCTCTGGGTCGCCTTGTTGTAATATGGTGTGACCAAAAGCATAGCGTCGGCGCCCGCCTCACAGGCAAATCTTGTTAAATCTATAGCATAGGCGGTGTCGTTCGAGCCGGTTCCCGCGATAACGGGTACCCTGCCCGCGGTTCGCTCCACGCAGAAGCGTATAACCTCGCGATGCTCGGCGTCGGTAAGGGTAGAACCCTCGCCGGTCGTCCCCGCAGCGACTATAGCGCTTATCCCCTCGGCTATCTGCCAGTCTATAAGCCTGCCAAACGCCTCGTAATCGACGTGTCCGTTACTGAACGGAGTGATTATTGCCGTTGCCGCACCTGTGAATACAGTCTTTTTCATAATAGCTCTCCTTAGGTCATGAAGTTCAAAAAACAGCGGCAAACCCCTAAGAGCCGCCGCAAAATCATATAACGCAATATGACGCGATAGCCCTCCGCACATTTGTGCGACAGCGCAACGGCTCTTAATCCGTGGCGCCGAATCATTCCTTTGCCGCTCGGAATGTCCTCGGCGGCGGTCCCTTTCGGCGAAGCCCGTACCGGCATACATCCGGCTTCGCTTACTGATGACGCACCGCGCCTCTATCAGTATTGCATTATATATAGCACAATGTGAGAAAATTGTCAAGAGCCCATCCGGCTGAAAACAGAAAATAGGGCTTGCAGATTAAAACGCCCCTCATAGCGAGGGGCGTTCTGCATTTATTTTCAGTGATTGAACGAAGTCTTCGCTATGCTCCAGAAGCAAGGCTTAAGGGTCATATCCCTGTCGATGATGAGCGCGGCGTTTCTTCTCATTTTACCGTCCATATTGTTGAGCCATGAGTTCTCGTCGTCGGTACCCCAGAAGAGTATCGCGTCGATGACTCCCTCGTCGGCGAAGTCGAGGAACATTTCAAACAGCTCGGCGTATTTGTCAGCCTGCTTCTGATACTCCTCGTCGGTCCACTTTGTGAAGCCGTATTCGCCCGCGTGAGCTCCAACATACATATTCATATCAAGCTCGGTTATCTGAACTCTGAAGTTGCCCTTGTGCTCGGGGAAGCACTCGTCGTAAACCTCGGCAAGACCCGCTATCTTCTCGATATTCTGGCGGAAGAGCTCGACGTTGCAGTCGAGACCGATATGTGACTGGAAACCGACGCCGTCGATTCTTACACCCTTGCGGAGCATTCTCTCAACCATATCGTACATCGCCTGAGTTTTTGAGTTCTGCCACTCCATATTGAAGTCGTTTATCATAAGTACAAGGTCTTCTCCGCCGGCCTCGCGCACGGCGTTGAAAGCGATTTCAACATAATCGTCCTTGTAGCCGTTGCCATCTACGTCGCCGATTATCTCCGCCCAGTAGGAATCATCGGAGGTGGTGCGGATACTGTCGGCGTTGAGAACTTCGTTGCAGACGTCCCAGTATTTGATGGAATCCTTATATCTCGGAATAAGCTCGTTGATATAGGTAGTGAGACGCTCGGTGAGCTGCTCGCGGGTGGCAAGGGTGCCGTTGGCATAGCAGTCGGCTACGGAAGCGGGGTCGTTCGGGTCGGCCTTGAACCACCACTGCGGAACCTGAGAGTGCCAGACGATTGTGTGACCTCTGAGCTCGGCGTTGGCAGCCTTGCCAAAATTCACAAAGTTATCGGCGTCGGTAAAATTATAGGTGTCCGGCGCTGGGTTGCAGTGGTCAGACTTCATCTCGTTGCCGAGGACATAGATATTGTAATGCTTGAGTATGCCCTGAGTGATTTTCATACTGGTGTCGGGAGCATCGTTCACAAGGTTTGCCCCGACATTTAAGAACGGATTGATCTGATTTGAAGTAAAGGCAACGCCTATTTTCACCTTATCTTCAAAATACTTGTAAAGAGCGGGAACGCCCTTGTCCGCCACGGTAAGCCTCGGCTCTGCCGAGAGAAGCTCAAGCTCATCAAGGGTATACTCGACGGTGCTGTCGGTAAGCTCGGCTTTAAAATCGGGCATCTGCTCTGCCTCCTGCTTCGGCTCACCGCACGCGGCTAAGCTCAGAAGCAGTGAAAATACCAAAAGAAGTGATAAAAGTTTTTTCATAAATTACCTCCGAAAAAATAAAGCTAACAGTATTTTAACATATCCGGAAGCTTTTTTGTAGTGGCATTTCAAACGATAAAATTTTAATCGGTTTGTGCAGTTTGACAGGTGCATCTTATAAAAATTCCTCACAGCGGCAGGATTTTTTGTAAAAACAGACAAAACAGGGAATTTGTCTATTTACAATCGGGAAATCTTAATATATAATATGAGATATATAGATTTTAGGAGGCGGAAACGTGAACGCAGGCAAAAAGGCAATGAGAGAATTTATGACCGACATAGCGCTCGGTCAGGCGGCGTATATTGTTATCGTCTGTCTCGGGTTCCTCATAGCCGGAAAATTCGCGCTTTCGGTTATCCTCGGAGCGGTATACGGCTCGGCGGTAATGGTCCTTTATTACTTTTTATTTGCCCGCACAATGACAAGAGCCGCTGACGAAAGTGACCCCGACGTCGCAAAAAAACGTATACAGTCCTCATACAGTATGAGAATGTTTTTACTGGTAATACTCATCGGAGCGGGGCTTTTTCTCTCGACCGAATACTCGGTGATAAAGCCTTTCCACTGGCTTCCGGTTATCCTTTCGGTAATCATGCCGAGAATCTCGATAGCGGTGTGGGAAATGCTCCAAAGGTCTTCGGCACTGAAAAAGCCGAATAGTTCGGAAAGAGGTGACGGTTCGGATGGAAATTGAAGTAACGGGCGCCAAGATACTCCTTGAGCTGCCTTTCGGAATAACCATAACCGAAACACAGGTGAATATGTGGATAGTTATGGCTGCGATTGCGGCGGTATGCATCTGGCTCACCCACGACTTAAAGGTTAAACCTACCTCAAAGCGGCAGATTATAGCGGAATACATCGTCAAGACCGCAGAGAAATTCGTGACGGGCAATATGGGACTGAAGTGGAAATGGTTTGTGCCGTATATTGCGGCGCTGTTCTCGCTCGCGATGTTCTCAAGTCTGATTTCGCTTCTCGGGATGTTCGCCCCCACAGGCGACCTCAACACCACACTCGGCTGGGCGATAATGACATTTATACTCATCACGTTCTACAAGATAAAGACCAACGGGTTCTTCGGCTACGCCAAGGGACTCACCGAACCGATATTTGTGATGACTCCGATGAACATTCTCGGCGAGTTTGCGACTCCGATTTCCATGGCTTTCCGTATGTTCGGAAACATTGCCTCGGGCTCGGTTGTTTCTGCGCTGATATACGCCGCGCTCGCCGCCGCCAACAATGCTTTGTTCGGCTGGCTGCCGGGAATCCTCGGCGAAATGGGAGAAAAGCTGCCGATTCTTCAGCTCGGTCTACCGGCGATACTTTCGCTCTATTTTGACGTCTTCAGCGGCGTTTTGCAGGCGTTCATATTCTGCATGCTGACTATGCTCTATATCGCCTCCGCCGCCGAGACCGATTCATAAAAATAGATTCAAACATGTTCATACTTGAAAGGAAGGTAACACTATGGAACTTTTGACAATGATGCTTGCCGCCGTGGCGGACACCTCGGCAGCCGGCAACACCGAAGTGATGGCAAAGGCTCTCGTTCTGATGGGCTGCGCTATCGGAGCGGGTCTCGCGCTTATCGCGGGTATAGGCCCCGGTATAGGCGAAGGCTACGCCGTCGGCAAGGCGTGCGAGGCTATAGCCCGCCAGCCCGAGCAGAAAGGCAGCGTAACCACCACAATGCTGATGGGCTGCGCCGTCGCCGAGACCACCGGTCTTTACGGCTTTATCATCGGACTTTTGCTCATCTTCCTCGCTCCCGGTCTTTTCCTCAACAGACTCGGCTGATAAGAAAGGCAGTTAATTATTATGGTAACAATGGCGGGAACCCTTGATTTTCTCTCCGTAAACGTCTGGCATATCCTTATGGCGATAGGAAACCTTCTGATACTTGTTCTGATTCTCAAGAAGTTCCTTTTTAAGCCCGTTCAGAATATCATCAGGCAGCGCGAGGAGGAGGTCGAAAAGGTTTATTCCGACGCGGATAAGGCTCTTTCCGACGCCAACGCCGAAAAGGAGCTTTACCGCAAAAAGCTCGACGACGCCAAGGCTGAGGCCGACAGTCTGATTAAAACCGCAAGCGACCGCGCAAAGGCGGAATCCTCCGAGATTATTTCGGGCGCAAAGGCAGAGGCAGAGCGCAAGCTGAAAATCGCCGATGAAGACATTGAGCTTGCCAAGAAAAAGGCAGCCGACGAAATGCGCGATTCTATTTCCGAAATGGTCATCTCCCTCGCCGAAAAGGTCGTCGAAAAGGAGATAGACCCGTCGGCGCACGCCTCTCTGATAGACGAGGCGATAGACAGTCTCGGGGAGTAAGCTATGGTAAAGGACTTTTCACGCGAATACGGCACGGCGGTATATCAGCTCGCAGTCGAGGAGAACTGCTCAAAGGAGGTTTTTGACGACTTCCAAAAAGTCGCGGAGGTTTTCGGGCAGAATCCGGAATTTATCCGTCTGCTCTCGAATCCGAGGCTGAGCGCTGCCGAGCGCGCCGAAACAGTCGGAAAGGTATTCGGCGGCAGGATAAACAAAACCCTTCTCAACACACTGAAGATACTTGCCGAAAAACGTCGGTGCGACGCCGTCTGCAAGTGCTGCGAGGTCTATAAACGCCTTTACTGCGAGGACAACAATATCCTCCCTGTCACGGCGGTTTCCGCGGTCGGGCTTTCCGAGGCGCAGAAAGAACGCCTCTGTGAAAAGCTGAGAAAAAAGACCTCCTCCGAGATACTTCTTAGCTGCAAGGTCGACCCGAGCTGCATCGGAGGCATCAGACTGGAATACGGCGGAAAGAGATACGACGCGAGCGTCAGGGGAAAGCTGTCCGACCTCGGGCGCGCGATAAAAAATTCGGACTGAATTTTACGGAGATAAGCTATGAACATTGACGATATCAGCAGCCTGATAAAGGCTCAGATAAAAAACTACGATAAAAAGGCGGAGCTTTCCGAGACGGGAAGCGTTATCACCGTCGGCGACGGCATAGCCTCGGTCTACGGTCTTGACAATTGCCTTTCAAACGAACTCGTTGAATTTTCGAACGGCACCTACGGAATGGCGCTTAACCTCGAAGAAGACTCGGTTTCCGTCGTTATGCTCGGCTCCGACGTCGGCATACGCGAGGGCGACACTGTAAAGCGCACCGGTTCGGTGGTTTCGGTACCGGTCGGAAAAGGACTTATAGGGCGCGTGGTAAACGCTCTCGGTCAGCCGATCGACGGCAAAGGCCCTATAGAGAGCGAGGCTGTTTTGCCCATCGAGCAGAAAGCCACCGGCATAATCGAAAGAAAATCGGTGAGCGTGCCGCTCCAGACCGGCATAAAGGCCATCGACTCGATGATACCGATAGGCAGAGGTCAGCGCGAACTCATAATCGGCGACCGCCAGACCGGTAAGACCGTCATCGCGACAGATACCATCATCAACCAGAAAGGCAAAAACTGCATCTGCATTTATGTAGCAATCGGTCAGAAAAACTCGACCGTCGCGCAGCTCGTCGAGACGCTCTCGCGTGCGGGAGCTATGGACTACACCATAGTCGTAAGCTCTACCGCTTCGGAGCTTGCTACGCTTCAGTACATCGCGCCCTATGCCGGCTGCACTATGGGCGAATACTTTATGAAGCAGGGACTCGACGCCCTCGTGATATACGACGATCTTTCAAAACACGCTGTCGCCTACAGAACGATGTCGCTCCTGATTCGCCGTCCTCCGGGACGCGAAGCCTACCCCGGCGACGTCTTCTACCTCCATTCAAGGCTTTTGGAGCGCGCGGCAAGGCTCTCGCCCGAGGCGGGCGGAGGCTCCCTGACCGCTCTTCCGATAATCGAAACTCAGGCGGGCGACGTTTCCGCCTATATACCTACTAACGTCATCTCGATAACAGACGGTCAGATATTCCTTGAAACCGAGATGTTCAATTCCGGCATTATGCCCGCCGTAAACCCCGGCATTTCGGTGTCGCGCGTAGGCGGCGCGGCTCAGCTCAAAGCTATGAAGCAGGTCTCAGGCACTCTCAAGCTCCTATACTCTCAGTACCGCGAGCTTCAGAGCTTCGCGCAGTTCGGCTCGGACCTCGATAAAGACACAAAGGAGCGTCTTGCGCAGGGCGAGCGCATCGTAGAGGTGCTGAAGCAGGACCGCAACTCCCCCGTAGACGTCGAGCTTCAGGTCTGCATCATCTTTGCGGTGGTCAACAACTTTCTCCGCGACGTTGAGGTCTCAAAGGTCAAGGAATACGAAAAGGGTCTTTACTTTGAGATGAATTCCTACCACCGCGAGCTTCTGGACTACATCGCAGCGGGCGGCAGCCTCGACGACGAGCATAAGGCTCTGCTTTCAGAGGCAGTAGGAGCATATACCGAAAAATTTGTCGGTAAAAAATAATGGAAATAATCACAAAAAGGCTGATACTCAGACCGTTCAGAGAGAGCGATGCCGAAGGGCTGTTTGACTATCTGCGCGCGCCTGTTCCGAACTGCTTTCAGGATATGAAGCTTGAAAGCTTAGATCAGGCGCGGGAAGAGGCAAAAAGGCGCAGCGAATCAAAAGACGATACTATGTTTGCCGTCTGCCTTAAGGACGGCGGCGAGCTAATCGGAGAGCTTTTCGCGGGCGGTCCCTCGGAGGAAAACGGCGCGGAGTTTTGCGACACATACAGTCCCTGCTGGCAGTTCAACCCGAAATATTTCGGCAAGGGCTACGCTACGGAAGCGGCGGAAGCTTATTTCGACTACCTTTTCGGCGTGAAAAACGCCCGCCGCCTTTACGCTTACACCGAGACCGACAATATCAGCTCTCAAAAGCTCTGCAAAAGGCTCGGAATGAGGCTTGAAGCGCACTATGTGGAGTTTGTGTCGTTTGTAAAGAATCCCGACGGCACCCCGAAATACGAGGATACCCTTGAATACGCGATATTAAAGAGAGAATGGGAGTCAAGACATAGGAAAGGAGGCGTCTGATATGGCATCTATGAAGGAAATAAACCTGAGGATAAAGAGCATCTCCGGCACAAGACAGATTACTAAGGCTATGGAGTTGGTCGCCATTTCAAAGCTCAACATGGCGCGTGAACGCATCGACCGAACACGCCCCTTTTACACCGAGCTATACGCCGCGCTTTCCGACATTTCGTCGGCGGTCTCCCCTCTCGACAGCGGTTACTGCCGCACAGACGAAGTAAAAAAGAGCTGCTTTGTGGTTATCGCGGGAGACAGAGGTCTCGCAGGAGGTTACAACTCCAACGTTTTTAAGTTTTCCGAGGAAATGATGCAGGGCAAAAATGTATGCGTACTGCCGATAGGAAAGCGCTCGCTTGAACACTTCGCTCGTCGCGGATATGAAATCGTATCGGACGAATACCCCGAAGTCGAGGATATTGATGTGGGCGGCTGCTTTGAAATCTCGCGTCTGCTTTGCAGAATGTTCCTCGATAAAGAATTTGACGAACTCGTCTGCGTTTACACCAACTTCGTCACAATGCTCGGTCAGGAACCGGCGCAGCTTCGGCTTTTGCCGCTCGACAAGGAGCTTTTGTCTGACGGCAGCGAGGCGAAATTCACCCTTGTAGAGCCGGGCGCGGGAGCGGTCTTCAATTCGATTATTCCCGACACCGTTGCCGGGCTGATCTGGGGAGCCGTATGCGAGAGCTTCGCCTCAGAACTTGCCTCGCGCAGAACGGCTATGGAAAGCGCAACTTCGAATGCCGACGAGATTATAGACGACCTCAGGCTCAAATACAACAAGGCGCGCAAGAGTACCATCACCCGCCAGATAACCGAGATAGTATCGGGCGCGCAGGAGGAATAAAGCGGTATTCCGTCTTCTGATTTTTACTTCTAACAGGGAAGGAATGGTCAAAACTATGGCAAATAAGTCAAACAAAGGCGTCGTAACGCAGATAATCGGACCTGTTCTCGATATCAGATTCGAGGACGGCTGTCTGCCCGACCTTAACAACGCCGTTGTAATCGAATACGAGGGCAGAAAGATAACGCTCGAGGTCGCACAGCATATAGGCGACAGCGTGGCGCGCTGCATCGCTATGAGCTCGACCGACGGTCTGCCGAGGGGCATTGAAGCCGTCGACACAGGCGCGCCGATAAGCGTTCCGGTCGGACGGGAGACACTCGGACGCATATTCAACCTTTTAGGTGAGTGCGTCGACAATATGCCCACACCGGAAACAAAGGAGCGTTGGCCGATTCACCGCCCCGCTCCGGCATTTGACGAGCAGCAGTCCACGACAGAAATACTCGAAACCGGCATAAAAGTTGTAGACCTCATCTGCCCATACGCAAAGGGCGGAAAAATCGGTCTTTTCGGCGGCGCGGGCGTAGGCAAAACGGTTCTTATTCAGGAACTTATAAACAACGTCGCTAAAGAACACGGCGGACTTTCGGTTTTTTCGGGAGTCGGCGAAAGAACCCGTGAGGGCAACGACCTTTACAATGAAATGAAGGAGTCGGGCGTTCTGTCCAAGACCGCGCTTGTATACGGTCAGATGAACGAGCCGCCGGGAGCGAGAATGAGAGTCGCGCTGACGGGTCTTACTATGGCAGAATACTTCCGCGACCGCGAAAATCAGGACGTTCTGCTGTTTATAGACAACATTTTCCGCTTCACTCAGGCAGGCTCTGAGGTTTCGGCGCTTTTGGGACGCATGCCCTCAGAGGTCGGGTACCAGCCCACCCTCGCAACCGAAATGGGTGCCTTGCAGGAACGCATCACCTCGACCCGCAACGGTTCTATAACATCGGTTCAGGCCGTTTACGTTCCCGCCGACGACCTGACAGACCCCGCCCCTGCCACCACATTCGCCCACCTCGACGCCACAACCGTTCTCTCGCGTTCGATAGCGTCTCTCGGCATTTATCCCGCCGTAGACCCGCTTGATTCGACATCGCGCATCCTCTCGCCCGATATAGTGGGCGAAGAGCACTACAAGGTCGCAAGAGACGTTCAGAAGATACTGCAAAGATACAAAGAGCTTCAGGATATCATAGCGATTATGGGTATGGATGAGCTTTCGGACGACGACAAGCTCACCGTCGCGAGAGCGAGAAAGGTTCAGCGTTTCCTCTCGCAGCCTTTCACCGTTGCAGAGCAGTTCACGGGATACACCGGCAAATACGTCCCGATTGCGGAAACCATACGCGGTTTCAAAGAAATTATCGAGGGCAAGCACGACGATCTGCCGGAATCCGCGTTCCTGTTCGTCGGCACCATCGACGAGGCTGTAGAGCGCGCAAAGGGTTCAAATTAGTCTGAAAGGAGAATTTGCTGTGGCAGATTTCCACCTTAAAATAGTTTCGCCCGACGGCGTTTTCTTCGACGGCGAAGCACACCAGCTTTCGCTCCGCTCTATAGACGGCGACATCGCGGTTTTGGCGGGACATATCCCCTATCTGACGGCGGTCGGCATCGGTGAGTGCAGGGTTTATCTCGGCGAAGGCGAACCCAAAAGAGCTGCCTGCTGCGGCGGGCTTCTAAACGTCACGCGCGAGGGAGTATTCTTGGCGCCGACCACCTTTGAATGGGCTGAGGATATCGACTCGGAGCGTGCGGAAGCCGCAAAGCAAAAGGCTCTTTCGAGAATTGAGAGCCCTAAAAGCGACGCCGAGCTCAGGCTTGCTCAGATAAAATTGCAGCGTGCCGAGCTGAGAATAGCAATATCGCAGAAAATAAAGGCATAATAAAAACCCGTTTCCCACACTATGTGAGAAGCGGGTTCATTTTTTATTCCTACTCCAAAAGCTCGGCAAGAAGCGCTTCCTTTGGCTTATAGCCTATTGAAGACGCCGCAACCTCTCCGTCCTTAAAGCAGAGAACAGTGGGTATCGCAGACACCTCGTAGCGGTTAGCAAGCTCCGGCTCGTCGTCAACATTAAGCTTGCAGACCTTTATGTCGCTGCGTTCGTCGGCAATCTCCTCGATGACCGGCGCCATCATACGGCAAGGACCGCACCATTCCGCCCAAAAATCTACTATAACCGGAGTCACGCTTTTGAGAACCTCAGTCTCAAAGTTTTCGGAAGTAAGTTCAATATGCATATTTACACGTCCTTTCGCAGTTATTATATGTCCTACTTTTCCTTATAATACAGCATACAGTGGCAGTAGCCCTCAAAATCCGGGTCAGCTATCTGTTCGCGAAATTCGCGGCACATACACATCGTGTCTTCCGTCATTTCGCGGCGGCAGGGACAATGCCCGTCCTTTTTCTTTATGCCCTCACGTATCGCCGCAACGAGCTTTTCGTCAGTATTATATGTAATTTTCATAATATCCTCCAAAATTCGGTATGTAGTTATTATATACCGAATCCGCGAAAAAGTCAAGGCGCGGGCCGAAAAGGTAATCCCGCCCATGACGCATTAAGAAAGCGGAAATCAAAAATCAGATTTTCGGTTTCCGTCTTCTAAATGAGCAGATATCCCAGCGCGATCAAAAGCTTTATATCGGCTTTGTTTTTGTATAGCACAAAGAGCATCAGCAGTATCAGTGCCTTTTCGGAGTCTATCTTTATATCCCCTAAAAGGCTTTTGAAAATGTCGGGACGCGGCTCTGAAAGTAATCTGTTCTGATGCTGAGGCTGAGGCTGCGGCTGAGGCTTAGACTGCTGTTGCGGCTCCTGAGTATGAGGAGCCGGCGCGGGCTGAGGCGGTGGCTGTGGTTTTTGTTGATTTACCGCCGTGCGGGAACGCTTTTGCATCTCCATAAGACGGCTCATCGCCTCTTCCTGCATCTTGTTGAAATCGCCGTTATAAGATGCCAAGCAGGTCGCCTCCTAAAATTCCGCTGTCCTTTAGCACCGGAAGAAGATTTATCAGCTTGAGTATTTTGACGGCACGGTCTATTCTCGGACGCTTTTCCTCGCTTAAAAGCGGTCGGAGCGCCTTTAAAAAGTTGACGTTGTCGTCGTCCGTCCCTGCGTCCTTTAGCTTGCCGGCGAGCGTCATAAGCGCGCCTATGTCCGGCATATCGCCGCCGTTCTGCTGCTCCTGCTGCCGGACGGGCGGAGCGGAAGCGGAATCTGGCGAAAAACCGAGCATCTGCGCTATTTCGCCAAGCTGCTTCATTGATTCCTCGTCCGAAAGTATCTGAGAAATCTTTTCGGCTATATCATCCATTCCGTCCGCCCCCTAAAGCCGTCAGTTCTGTTTCTGGTTTCCGAAGAGCTTATTCATAAGCTCCTTTGCCTGCGGGCTTGAAAGCACCATCTGCGCAGTGGCGGGATTTGAAAGCGCCGCGGTAAGTTTAGCGGCGTCCTGCTTGGGCAGAGTGCCGAGAAGCCTGTCAAAGGTTCCTTTCTGAAGCTCGGTTCTGAGCTGCTGCTCTGACACCCCGAGCTTTTTTGACGTCATCGTCACCAACGAATCGAGTTGACCCTTGCTTAAATTCATAACGATACCTCCGCAAAATGTATTCGGAAATTTGTCCTCGCGCGGCAAAAATATCCGCGTCGGGGTTGAAAAATCTTTTCAGGTGTGGTAACATGTACTGGTAAAATCAGAAGAAAGGAATTACTCCAAAATGAGAATAATCGCTTTTTCCGATTCGCACAGGCACTGTCAAAACGTGCATAAGCTGTTTGAGGAGACCGCCCTCACAACCGACCTCTACATATTTCTCGGAGACGCCGAGGGCGATCTCGACGATATCCCGATACTTTATCCCGACAAAAAGCTGCTTTGCGTCGCCGGAAACTGCGACCGCGGCTCTCTCGAACCATTTGTCGGGACGGTAGAAGCGGCAGGCAAAAAAATAGTTTTCTGCCACGGTCATATGCAGCACGTCGGGTTCGGGCTATCGGGTCTTAAGAAGCTCGCAAAGGACAACGAAGCCGACCTCGTTCTCTACGGTCACACCCACGTCAGGCGGTGCGAATATAAAGACGGCGTTTACTACATCAATCCCGGCAGCCTCGGCTTGCCGCGCGACGGCTTGCAACCGTCATACGCCGCCATCGACGTTATTCCCGCGGGTATCCTCTGCACACACGTTGACTTGGAATAGCTCTGCTATAACAGTATATGAATAAAGCGGGAAAAAGTTACCCGCGAAAAGAAAGGTTGAATTAAAAATGCTGGAAAAACTGAAAAAAGAAGTCTATGAAGCGAATATGCTCCTGCCGCGCTACGGTCTCATCACATTCACATGGGGCAACGTCTCGGGCATCGACCGCGAGTCGGGACTCGTCGTTATCAAGCCCTCGGGCGTTGAGTACGACGAGATGAAGCCGGAGGATATGGTGGTGGTAGACCTCAGCGGAAAGGTAGTTGAGGGCGACCTCAGGCCCTCCTCCGATACGCCTACTCACATCGAATTTTACAAGGCGTTCCCGAACATCGGCGGAGTGACCCACACTCATTCCACCTTTGCCACCTCCTTTGCGCAGGCAGGAAAGCCTATCCCCGCGCTCGGAACCACTCACGGCGACTACTTCTACGGCGCTGTCCCCTGCACCCGCAAAATGACTCCGGAGGAAATAGCGGGAGAATATGAGAAAAACACCGGACTCGTCATTATCGAGACTTTCAAAAACATCGACCCCGACGCGATTCCCTGCGTACTCGTTCACTCACACGGTCCGTTTACATGGGGTAAGGACGCCGTCGATTCCGTACACCACTCGGTGATACTCGAGGAATGTGCCAAAATGGCGATGTACTCCAAAATAATCAACGGCGGAGATGTCGAGACTATGCAGCAGGAGCTTTTGGATAAGCACTACCTCAGAAAGCACGGCGCCAACGCCTACTACGGGCAGATAAAAAAATAAAAGAATCCGGCGGCTCCGTCAATCGGCGCCGTCGGTTTTATTTTCGTCGGTATATTCGATGATATCCTCTACCCTGCAATTTAGTATCCGGCAGAAATCGTCTATTTTAAGGGTGCTTATCCCCCCTCCGTTTTTCATTCTCGAAATGGTTGCGCTGCTTATTCCATACCTGTTTATAAGCGCGTAGGTCGATACTCCGCGCTTCTTTAAAGTTTCCCAAAACGGAGCATAGCTTATCAAGTATATCACCTCTTTTATTCTATTTTTAGAATAAATTGTTGTTATATACTTGACAATAGTCATAATTGTGACTATAATATAGCTATGGAAATGTGGGTGAATAAAAAATGAATTTTGCGGAGAATCTGAGGGAGCTTGCCGAAAAAACGGAATTGCAGGCTGAGAGCGACAGAAAACTGTCGCTTGAGAAGTCGGCGGAAAAATATGCGGACGAAACCGTGGCGCTTATAAGGGACGCCTGCCTGAAACTCGCGGAAACGGGTCAGCGGCAGATATCGGGATATCTGTCCAAAAAATGGCTGGGTAACAGATGTGTAACCTCCGTTATCGACTATCCCGACGGCGAGGTATTCTATAAACCTCATGGCAGGAGCGAATACTACACGATGGAATCTTTCGGGAAAGACGGAAGCTACGCGGAAACAGTCTGTGAAAAAATATCGTCGGCGCTCCGCTCTCTCGGGTTCGGCGGATTCACCGTTGAACCCGAGCTCCGGAAATTCATAAAGCGCGAAAAATACCGCAGGCTGTTTTCAAAAAAGCCGCGGTATAAAGTCGTACAGGAAAAAGAGAGATACGTCATTTATCTTGACATCAACTGGTAATAAACATATATGCCCCACAAAAAGCTCCGACCCCGGGAAATCGCCCGAGGTCGGAGCAGTTTTATTTGTGGTAAAGTCTGTGCTTCTGATAGACAGGCTCGCAGGTGACGTTGACCCCGAGTTTGCCGAATGTTTTTAGGTCTACGGAGGAGAGTATCACGCTTGAGTGCATCTCGGCGCCCGAAAGCTTTTTAAGCTGGTCGAGGGCGAGCTGTGCTGTCGGGTTCTCAGATGCGCAAATGCAAAGCGCAATGAGCACCTCGTCGGTGTGAAGACGCGGGTTTTCATTGCCGAGGTGGTTCACCTTGAGTCTTTGTATCGGCTCGATTACCTTGGGCGAGATGAGCAGCTCTTCGTCGGGTATTCCCGCGAGCGATTTAAGCGAGTTGAGAAGCAGCGCCGAGGACGCTCCCAGAAGCTCGGAGGTCTTGCCGGTGATTATGCTGCCGTCGCAAAGCTCTATAGCGGCGGCCGGAGCGCCGGTCTGCTCCGATTTTTCGAGCGCCGGCGTAACAGGCTTGCGGTCGGCGGCGGTGATGCCCGCCTTTTTCATTAGAAGCTCTATCCTCAGAACCTCTTCTTCCTTTGCTCCGCCTGTTACCTTTTTGCATAGGGTCTTATAATACCTTCTTAAAATCTCCTGCTTTGAAGCCTCGGAACACGCCTCGTCGTCGACGATGCAGAAGCCCGCCATATTCACGCCCATATCCGTCGGAGACTTATAGGGCGATTCGCCGAGTATCATATTGAACATCGCGTTGAGAACCGGGAAGACCTCAATGTCACGGTTGTAGTTGACGGCGAGCTTTCCGTATGCCTCAAGGTGGTAGGGGTCTATCATATTCACGTCGCTGAGGTCGGCGGTAGCTGCCTCGTAGGCGAGGTTGACGGGGTGGTTCAGCGGAATCGACCATATCGGGAAAGTCTCAAATTTAGCATAGCCGGCTTTTACTCCCCTCTTGTGCTCGTGGTAGAGCTGCGAAAGACAGGTAGCCATCTTTCCGCTGCCCGGACCGGGCGCCGTGATAACAACAAGCTCGCGCGTGGTCTCTATGTAATCGTTTTTGCCGTAGCCCTCGTCGCTAATGACTCTGCCGAGGTTGGCGGGGTAGCCCTCAATAGGATAATGGCGGTAAACGGTGATTCCGAGTCCCTTAAGCCTTTCGGCAAATGCCTCTGCCGCAGGCTGACCGCCGTAGCGGGTGAGAACCACGCTTCCGACATACAAGCCGTAGCTGCGGAAATTGTCGATAAGCCTGAGGACGTCCATATCGTAGGTGATACCTATGTCGGCGCGAACCTTATTCTGGGCGATGTCCTCAGAACTTATTACCACCACTATCTCCGCCTGCTCCTTGAGCTGCAAAAGCATCTGGAGCTTGGAATCAGGCTTGAAGCCGGGCAGCACGCGCGAAGCGTGGTAATCGTCGAAGAGTTTGCCGCCAAATTCAAGGTAAAGCTTGCCTCCGAAGCTTTCGATGCGCTCTTTTATACAGCGCGACTGAAGGCTGAGATATTTGTCGTTGTCAAAACCGATTTTATTCATATTTCCTCCAAAAAACAATATCGTATAAATTATACCACCTTTCGACATCGGCTTGCAAGGCTTTAATATGACAGAAAAATTCTGTCCGTTTTGGAGATTTTGACTAAAGGCACAACATACGGTCCGTCGGCATAAATTAAAGCATAGAAACCTTGGCTTTATTGGAGTGACATATATATGAAAAAAACACTGCTGGTTATGGGCGGCGACAGGCGTATGGAATATGCCGCCGAAGCCCTTGCCTCCGTTTTTGATGTTTATACCTACGGTTTCGCGGCGAGTCCTCCGATTTGGGAGCTTAAGCAGACCGATATTCTTGTTCTTCCTTATCTTTCGCTCTCGGGAGAATACTTAAATACCCCGCTCATCAGTCAGAAGATTCCTGCGGTTGCTTCGCTTGATATGCTCAAATTCGGCGGCTCCGTCTACGGCGGAGGACTTTCGCAGAGCTTTGCCACCTACTGCTCCGAACGCGACGCGAGGATTCATGACTTCTTCCTCGACGAAGAACTCACCCTCAAAAACGCTGACCTCACCGCTGAAGGAGCAGTTGAAATAATTCTGCGCGAAACGGACAGCTCGATAAAAAACTCCGAAGTGATGATTTTAGGCTTCGGAAGGGTAGGAAAAGCCTGTGCCGGACTTATGGCGGCGCTCGGTGCATCGGTAACGGTTTCGGCACGGTCGCTGTCTGCAAGAGAGGACGCCTCACGCCTCGGATACAATGAATGTGATCTGTGCGATCCCGAAGCGCTCAAACACGCCGACACGATAATAAACACCGTCCCACGGGTAATTCTCGAAAAAGAAAATCTTTTATGTTTGAAAAAGGATTCGTTTATACTCGACCTCGCTTCAAAGCCCTACGGCACCGACTTTGAAGCTGCAAAGGAGCTTGGCATAAAAGCGCTGACGGCTCCCGGTCTGCCCGGAAAAACGGCTCCGAAAACCGCCGGATATATGATTGCGGATATGATTATCAGAACCGAAAAAGAGGGTGAAACAGGTGGATAAGCCGAAGATAGGATATGCGTTCACAGGGTCGTTCTGCACATTCAAAGAGTCGTTTGAGGCTATGAGTCGGCTCGCCGAATCGGGCTATGAACTTACGCCGATAGCTTCTTTTAACGCCTATAGGCTCTCGACCCGCTTCGGAACCGCTGAGGAAAACCGCGAAAAAATGCGCTCTGTGAGCGGGCGGGAAATAATCTCCACCATCGAGGATGCCGAACCGATAGGTCCGAAAAAGATGTTTGACCTCCTCATAGTCGCGCCCTGCACCTCAAACACCCTTGCAAAGCTCGCTAACGGAATCAACGACACGCCGGTAACAATGGCGGTAAAGAGTCACCTTAGAAATATGCGTCCTGTGCTGATAGCGATTTCAACCAACGACGCCCTCGCCGCAGCCGCGCGAAACATCGGCACGCTCCAGAATTACCGCAACTATTTCTTCCTGCCCTACCGTCAGGACGACATCTCAAAAAAACCGATGTCGATGGTCGCGGACTTCGGGCTTATGCAGAAAGCAGTCGAGGCTGCGTTTCGAGGCGAGCAGCTCCAACCGATAGTGCTGGGTGCAAAAACATAGGGCGAAGCCCTGCGGGAGCTTTGCTCCCGCACCGCGCGCTTGCGGCGCGCGCTGCCGCCTTCCCTTTAGGGAGGCGGCGGGCTTCGCCTCACCAAGGCGCAAAAAAGCGCTCTTCTGTTCAAGGAAGAGCGCCGCTTTTATTTCAGATACGCTTCCAAGCGATAGATGGGCTGACCGAGGTCTGAAAAGCGTTTTTCATACTCGGTCACTATGTTGCCCTCGAATCCGCTGTTGTGCAGGTCGAGACTGACGTTTTTCAGCGTATATCCGCTCTCCGAAAATTCCTCTATGGAAAACTCAAAGAACTCTCGGTTGTCGGTCTTCTGGTGAATCTCCCCGCCCGGCGCGAGGAGCTTTTTGTATATCTCCAAAAACTTTCGGTGAGTCAGCCTGTGTGCGGCATAGGATTTTTTCGGGAACGGGCAGCTAAAATTCAGATATATCCGCTGGGTCGAGTGCTCAGGTATGTATTTTTCGAGGTATTCCGCGTCGCAGCGAACCGTCACGACGTTCTTAAGACCGAGCGATATCACCTTTTCCGCAGCGTCAACTATAACGTTCGACGACTTTTCCACCGCAATGATGTTTACTTCTGGCTCTCTTTTCGCAAGCTCGCAGCAAAACTGTCCCTTGCCCGCGCCTATTTCAAGGACAACGGGATTGCGGTTTCCGAAGAGCTTTTCAAAGTCGAGATACTCCTTTTGCTCGACAGCGCGCTGAAAGTGCCTGTCCTCGCAGTTAAGTATCAGCAGTTTGCCGGTTTCGGCGCAAGCCGCCAAGCGCTCCTCAAGACGCGCTTTTCTTCTCATTCTCACGGCGCTACCTCAACTCCGCCGAACGGTCTTACGTCAAGTACATGGCAGCTTCCCACGCCGAAAACCCCTTCCATTCCCGAAATGAAGCCGTCGAGCCTGCTTTTCGGAACGAACGCCTGAACCGTTCCCGCAAAGCCCCCGCCGTGGACTCTCGCGGCGCCCTCGCCGTCAAGCAGCGATTTTGCGAGATATATCGCGAGCGACACTCCCTGTTCACGGGGATTTGTGCAGGAATAGACGTTTTGAAGGTATTTGTATGAGCTTTCGCCAGAGCGGTTTATCACCGACAGAAACGCCTTAAAATCATTTCGCTTTATGGCGTCCGCAAGCTCGTCGACCCTTTCGTTCTCGTCGACAAAGTGAAGCGCCCTTAAAACTGCCCTGTCGCCTACGCGCTTGCGCAGAGCCGACATATTCGCAATGATTTCTTCCCTCGTGATTCCGCGCAGACAGTCCTTTCCGAAGAATGACGCCGCGGATTTCATCTCGGCAGGGATAGCCGCATAATCCGGGGTCAGGTCGGCGTGGCTGCCCTTGGTATCGATAATGCAGAGGCTGTGACCGTGAGCCGCGAGGTCTAAAGAGACAGCCTCAATAACGGGATTTTCGGGGTTTTCAAAGTCAATCTTAGTGAATCCTCCTACAGAGCTTGCCATCTGGTCCATAAGACCCGAGGGCTTGCCGAAGTAGTTGTTTTCAGCAACCTGAGCTATCTGTGCTATCTCGACCGGCGAGACGCTACCGCCGTTGTAAAGTCCGCTGAGTATCGTGCCGATTAGTACCTCGAAAGCCGCGGACGAAGACAGTCCGGAGCCTTTCAGAACATTGGACTGGGTATAAGCGCAAAATCCGCCGATTTTGTGACCGCGTGCCTTAAAGCCGGCAAGCACTCCCCTCACAAGCGCCGAGGACGTATTTTTCTCACACTCAACGGCGTCAAGCTCGGTTATATCTATGCAGTCTTCGGCATGACCCACGGATTTTACGGTTACGATGCCGTTGTCGGAAGGCTCCACTGCGGCTATAACGTCGAGGTTTACCGCAGCCGCCATAACCTTTCCGCGGTTGTGGTCGGTGTGGTTCCCGCATATCTCGCTCCTGCCTGGAGCGGAAAACCAACGCTTCGGCGATATACCGAAACGCTTTTCAAACATTTCGTTTAGCTCTGTAAAGCGCTCGTCTGAGCAGTTTAGCTGTGAAAGAGTCACTTTTTGCATATATTTTTCTCCTTTGATTTATTGTTGAAAGATTCTGCATATTTTATAAGGCGTGGTCTGTTATATCTCTGCACCGCGACAAAATACAAATCCAAGCCCGCGCCTGCAACGGAGGTTATCAGAAACACCGGCAGCGCTCCGAATCTCAGCGAATACAAAACGGGTAAAAAGCTCATCAAAGCGATAATTTTGTGAATCGCTTCGGCGCGGCAGGAATTTTGCAGCAGCTCAGGCGGAGTACGCTTTGTGATGTCAAACTCGTCGGGGTCATATGTAGGCGCGCGGTTTTTCAGCTTTTTGAATCCGAGCTTTTTGTAAAGAGCAGGCTCCCATTTTTTCGGCTGATAACATCTTCGCGAAGGGTCGGTGAACGACTTAGGCATCAGCGCGACGATAACTGCGCCGATATATCTGAGCATAGCGTGGGTAAAAACTGTCAAAGCAGTGATGCCGAGGCTTTCAAAAAAGTCGATATCCCTGAGAAAGAAGCACGCCGCCATAACCGCAAAACTTGCCGTACTCATAAAAAACAGCGCTTTTTGCATACTGCTCTTGAATTTCACGGCGCTACCTCTTTTTTGCGAAGAGCGTGTCATACTTCGCGGAGTGGAAGTGAACCGACATAACAAGACCTATCGCTACCGTAGAGGTCAGCATTGAGCTTCCTCCCGCCGAAGCAAAAGGCAGGGTTATTCCGATGACCGGCGTCACGCCCATAACCATTCCGATATTCAGCACGCTTTGAACAAAGAGATAAGCGAACACTCCTACGCATATTATTCTTCCGAGAGTATCGCCTGCCCTCAGACTGTTGCCGAGAATCCTCAGACAGATTACCGCGAGGAGTATTACAAGCGCAAGGCAGCCGATAAAGCCGAGAGTCTGCCCATAATACGAGAAAACAAAGTCGTTGTGACTGACGGGTACATAAGAGTAATCCCCGCCGAAAAGCCCCTTGCCCCTCACCTGTCCCGAACCGAGAGCGATTTTGGCAAGATTGGTCTGATACAGAATATCCGCCGTGGCGTATTTTTCCGGACTGATGATGGAAAGTATGCGGTTTTTGTGAACCGGCTGAAGATAGTAGTTCCACATAAACCACACGGCTATCGGAGAGAGTATTCCCGCGCCGAGAATGTATTTCCACGATATTCCTGCCGCAAAAAGCATCATAATGAACATTGCCGTAAATACGACAGCGGTGCCGTCGTCGCCCTGAAGCATTACAAGCCCTATGGGTATTGCTCCATGGACGCAAAGCGCAAGCACGTTCAGCGGATTGTTGAAGAAGTCCTTAGTCTTGTGGCAGTGATAGGCAAAGGAGAGTATAAAGGCGAGCTTTAAAAACTCTGCCGGCTGAATTGTAAAGCCGCCTATGGCGAGCCACGCACGGTCGTCGGCTCCCTCAAGACCCGAGCGCCCGAAGGAGGTGAAGGTAAGACAGGTAAGTCCCACCATTACGGGCAGGTATATGAACCACAGCTTTGAAAACTTACGGTAATCCCACGCGGCAATTACAAGCGATACGAGTATTCCGAGAATCGCGGCGAGCGCCTGAGTGCGGTAATCGGTGTAGTCAAGCTCGGCGTTGGTTATCGACTGAGTCTGATTGTTTATCACCAAAGAGTATAAAACCACCACGCTGTAGGAGCAGACGCCAACGGTGAGGATAAGCAGAGTTTTGTCGAGGCGGCGGAGATACTGCCACATAAGCCCGAATATTTTTTTGACCACCGTTTTCAGCTCCTTTCGGCTTCATAGTATACAAAATATCATACCATATTCAAAATAAAAATTCAACCAAAAAATAAAAGATAAAAAACACTTGCTTTTTTCAAAAAACATGATAAAATGTCATTAAGAGAATAATAGCTCTTGTACTTAATTCAAATCTTTAAGGAGGAGACACCATGGCCTATAAAATCAGCGATGAATGCATCAAGTGCGGCGCTTGCGCCGGCGAGTGCCCTGTTGGCGCTATCAGCGAGGGCGACGACAAATACATTATCGACCCCGATACTTGCATCAGCTGCGGCAACTGCGAAGCTACCTGCCCCGTAGGAGCTCCCAAGGAAGACTGATACATAGCGCTATAAAGCTCCTCCTCTCGGAGGAGCTTTTGCTTTTAGGCGCTCACAGAGTCGTACAGTTTACGGAATCAGAAAAAATTTCACTTTGAGTTCACATCTTTTTTAAAAATAGATATTGCTATTTTTCATATATTTTGTTACAATGTAAAAGTACGATGATTTTTTGGCTGTGCGGGGTGAAGCGGTGGCAATTTTTACCTTTGAAAGATACGAAAAAAAATATCTTATAAACGCTTCCCAGCAGGAAAGGCTCATTGGCAGGCTGATAAACGAGCGCGGAATGGTGTATGACAAATACAACGAGGGCGGAAAGGTCTACGGTATATACAACATCTATTTCGACGACGACGAAAATTCACTCATCAACGCCTCGCTTATGCGCCCGAAATTCAAGCAGAAGCTGAGGATTCGCGGCTATTCGTTTCCCGAAACCGGTGAAGAAACCGTTTTTTTGGAGCTTAAGCGCAAAATCGACGGAATAGTCACAAAGCGCAGAGTAATACTTCCCTATAACGCGGCGCTTGCTTTCGTCAGGGACGGCGTCGCACCCGAAACAACGAGTTATTCCGTCGGCAGAATGTTTGAGGAGTTCCGATATTTTCTCGGTCTCAAAAAGGTTACGCCGAAAGTATTCATCAGCTACGAGCGCATCGCACTGACGGACAAGCTCGACCCCACCCTGCGAATCACCTTTGATTGCAACATCCTCACCCGCAGATACGACGTCGACCTTGCGAAAGGCGGCGGGGGCGAACCGCTTCTCAATCCCGACGAGCGTCTTATGGAAATAAAATTCATTCACGCACCGCCAAAGTGGCTTTGCGATATACTGACCGAGGAGCGGATATTTATGACCCACTTCTCAAAATACGGAAACGAATACTCGCGGTTCCGCGGACAAGACTTCCTTCACCTTGACGACCGCAGCCGCATCGAAAGGAATTTAAGGCTATGACAAAATTCTTATTTCCCGACGCGGGAGGAGTAAGGCTCAACGCTCAGGGAGTCCTCACATCAGTGGGAATCGCGCTTGTTCTCGGAGCCATTCTGAGCGCGGTCTACCTCTTTACCAAACGCAAGCGCGGTTACACCTCGGATTTCCCTGCCGCAATAGTAATTTTAGCACCGCTTATGGCGAGCGTCATCTTTCTGGTCAATTCGAGCGTCGCGGCGGCGGTCTCCCTCGGCGGAGCGCTGGCGCTCCTGAGAATCCGCAGCGACCCGAGAGACACTATGGATATAGCGAGCCTTTTGTTCGCGATAGTGATAGGCGTGGGCTGCGGAACCGGATACTACGGCGTATCTATAGTGATAACCGTGATAATCTGCGCGGTAATGGTCATTCTCGCTGTGACAAACTTCGGCGTTCCGAAGAAAAACCAGTTCACCCTGAAGATAACCGTCCCGGAAGACCTCAATTTTGAGGGAGCCTTTGACGAGTTTTTGGATAAGTACACGGAGCAGTGGTCGCTCAACCAAATTCGGACGACCGATTTCGGTTCGCTCTACGAGCTCAGATACCACATCACGCTCGACAAAAAGACCGACAGGCGCGAGCTTATGGACGCCATCCGCACCCGCAACGGCAACCTCGACGTAATAATAACGCTGAGGGAGTTCGACACCGTAGGCAAGACGTCAAAGTAAAGCCGCAGATTTAAGCCGAGGTTAATTTATACAACCGTCCGGGAGGCGCTCGCGCAGCGTCTCCCGGTTTTTTAAATGCCGCATACGGAAAAATACACGCCCGGATAAAAGTTTTTCTTGACAAAATCTACCGCCTGTGATATACTGTCCCCGTAATCAAATTACAAATAACCTTTGGAGGTGACCGACTATGAAAGTGAATAAGGCGGTAATTATCTGTATGTCGGTTCCCCAAGCCGTTTGATGCCGACATTTTTAAGAGTATTTACCGCACGCTTATAAGCGTGCTTTTTTATGCCATACCGTCCTTATCTCACTCTGAGCGGATTTGATTGCGATTCCGAAGAAAGTGAGGTATTTTTATGTTCAAAAGCAAAATTTCGACATTAACAGGGAGGTATGTCAATGAAACGATTGAAAAATATTCTTTTAAGTATGAACGAAAAAACAGAGGCATTCACCGAGCTTTACAACGGCGCGTATATAATTCCCGCGCACTGTGAGGCAAATCCGGGAGACAACAGCATTGTCGAATACGACCCTACCTACTGGCATGGCGATGTGTTTTACTATTTTTCAGAAACACATAAGCTCGCAAAGGACTGCCCATCGGTTACGGTCGGCATCCCCGCCGACGCGCTCGGCATTGAAGAAGCCGACATCGCTGCGGCTGATTTCTGCCTACGTCGAATAAAGCCCTATCTTGACGCGCTCAACGACGAGCTTTACAACCGCGCCCGACCGGCTTCGGAAAACGGCTGGTACTACTTCTGCGAGCCGGGCGGAGAGGTGCTTCTCAGAAACGGCGCGTATTTTACGACCCGTATGCCAAAGGACTACGAAAACGGCTCAGGTATCACAGTCTACCCATATGTCGGTAAGGAGCTGCCGCCGAAGCTGTATCTTTGCGTGCTGATTCAGGTGCAGTTCCCGTATCACAAGCTGAAAAAAACAATCAAAATGCTCACTTACGGCCTTCCGCAAGCGGTCGACTCGTTTATCGCGGCAAACGACAGCGCTGCGCTGAAAAGGGTACTTGAGCTTTCAAAGAAGCAGCAGGCAATACGCGAAGCGCTCAAGAACAGCGAATACTGCGCCTTTATCGCAAACGGCTCTATTCTGCCGCGCTCAAAAGACACCGACCTGCCGATGAGAAAGGCCGTTCCGTTCAAATCTACCGATGAGGACGAAATCGAGCTGTGCGGGGTGCGCGGAATGGGGATAAAGCGCGGAGTGACCGTCATAACCGGCGGCGGATATTCGGGGAAGTCCACCCTTATCGACGCGATTTCGGCGGGAATTTACGATCACTGCCTCGGCGACGGCAGAGAGCTCTGCATAACAGACAGTACAGCGGTGACAATCTCCGCTGAAGACGGGCGCTCGGTAAAATGCGTGAACATCTCGCCGTTTATTCAGGGAATCCCGAACGCCGACACGTTTAATTTTTCGACCGACCGCGCCTCGGGTTCGACCTCGCAGGCGGCAAACATTATGGAAGCTGTCGACGGCGGCGCGAGGCTTCTTCTGATCGACGAGGACCGCAGCGCGACAAACTTTATGATTCGGGACGGGGCGATGCGCGATCTTATTAAAAACGAGCCGATAACGCCGTTTACCGAGCGGGTAAAGGAGCTTTCGGAAAGGGGCGTATCGACGGTACTCGTCATCGGCGGCTCGGGTGAATATCTCACCGTTGCAGACAAAATCTATATGATGGAAAGCTTCGAGCCGGTGGACGTGACCGCAAAAGCAAAGCAAGTATGTGCCGAACGGGGTATCAAAGAGCGCTTCTCAGCGCCCGCCGACTGGTCGCAAAAAAGACGTCTGCTCGCAAATGGCTTCGACTCCCACCCGAACGTCTTCGGGAGCGAGCGGCTCGCTGTGCTTGACCTCGGGGTTCTGATGATAGGCGCGGAGGACATCGACCTTCGCGGGCTTCACGACATAGTCACGTCGAGGCAGCTTCACGCGCTCGGATTTATGCTGCGCTCGCTGATGTCTCAAAATTATGCCAACGCTATAACTAAGGCTTTGGAGCCTTTCGATCTTGATAAAATGCTTGACGCGCTGTATGAAAAAATTGCATCGGAGGGACCGGATTTCGTCTATTCGAACGGTTTTACCACCGTTAAGCGCTTCTTTGACATTCCTCGCCGCACGGAGCTGCTCGCGGTGATAAACAGAATGAGAGCGGCAAGGTTTGAGTCTGAAGATGTCGGATAATGACATACCCGCGGACACAGGGAGGGGCAATACCCTTCCCGCACGACGCGCTCTTAACCCGTCGCCGTATCCAAAGCTGTAATCAAACCGTAACCATTTGTAATTGCTTTGTAATTGAATGGCTGCGCCCGATATGATATTATTTTTATATTGTTTTACAAACGTAAAAGAAAGTGGTGCTTTTATTGAAAAACTCCTTTCTGCGGGGACTTTCGGAAAAGTCCTCCGTCCTGCTTAACGATTACGGATTGCCGGCGAATATATTTCTGCGCTTTTTCGGGGCGTATTTCATCGTATCGGCGTATGAGCTGATGACCGCTCAGGGACTCGGCTTAAATCCCGTAGATGACTGGAAAAACTTTGTCGGGCATTTCCCTCTCCTGACAAAAGCGGTCCAGACCCTACTCGTTTTTTTGCTGCTGTCGGTCTTATACCGCGTCCTGCCCGAAAAATTCCGCTTTTCCGATTCTGCCGCGCTGATTTTCGGCTCGGTGCTATTCTCTGTGCTGCTCGTCTTCCAGAGCGAGAATTTCTATCTCAGTGCGTCCGTGGGAATAGTCGCAGCGGTATTCACGGTTTACGCGGTGTCAAAAATCTCCGGGAGTTTAGCAGGTCTTCCGCTTCTGCCAACCCTGACAGTGATTTTATTGACCGCCGTCGGCGCGACCGTTTTCATCTCCGCGACTTCAATAGCGTCTCATAAGATTTTTGGCACACCCTGCTTCGATATGGGCATTTTTGTGCAGACATTTTATTCCCTCAAGGAACACCTCAACGCAGTAATCACCTGCGAGCGCGCCGAGGCCATGTCGCATTTTAGGGTTCACAGCTCATATATTCTGTATCTGCTCACCCCGATTTACGCTCTGTTTCCGAGAGCCGAAACACTTTTGGTCATACAGGCGGTTTTTGTCGAGGCGGGAGTGGTTCCTATGTATCTCATCGCGAAAAAGCGCGGTTTAAGCGGCTTTGAGCTGATTTCCGCCTGCGCGCTTTACGCCCTCTGCTCGGGGCTTATACTACCCTGCTATTTCTGGTTTCACGAAAACTCGCTGCTTCCTGCGCTTCTTATGTGGCTCATCTACGCTGCCGATCGAAGAAACATTCCGCTGTTTTACATAATGTCTGTCCTCACCTGTTTGGTAAAGGAGGACGCTCCGCTGTATGTAATCTGCATAGCGCTGTTTATGTTTTCTGAGGAAAAAAGCTTCAAGCGCTGGCACGGCATAATCGCCGCGGCTCTCTCAGCGGGATATTTCATCGTCATAATGAAGTGGCTCACAGTCCACGGCGACGGCAGCTATATGACTTCCTCGCGTCTCGGGTTGCTTATGGAATCACCGGAAAGCGGCTTTATCGGCATAATCAAAAACGTTCTCTCAGACCCCGGCTATTTCTTCAGTCTGTTTTTCAACGAAAAAACGGTTGAATTTGTTTTGCAAACGCTGCTGCCGCTTATGTTCCTGCCGCTTCTGAGCAAAAAGCTTAACAGATTTTTGCTGATTATCCCATATGTGATTATGAACCTTGTAATCGGCACCGGCTACGGCTACGCGGCTAACATCGGATTCCAGTATATCCTCGGTCCTGTCTGCTTCCTGATTTACGCCGCCCTGAGAAACGCCTGCGACTTCAGTCCGGACCGGCGAAGGCTGTTTATCGCGGCGGCAGCGGTTCTAACCGTAGTTACAACAGTTTCGACAGCGTCCGGCAAGCTTTCCAACTTTAACTACTACCTCGACACCGAAAGCCTCTGGAAGAGCGCCGAAGAATGTATCGCCTCGGTTCCCGAGGACGGCTCGGTGCTTGCGAACACGTTCTTGCTGCCCCACGCTGCCAACCGCGACGAAATCTACGAGTTTAATACGGGATGTTTTGAAAAGGACGAAAACGGCAGAACGACGGGCATAAAAGACCTCGAAAAATACGACTTCTGCGTGTTCCTCAAGACAGATGAAAAGACCTCCGAAGCGCTGCCGTTCCTTATGGACGCGGGCTGGACCGTATACTCGGAATCCGACGGAATATTTGCCGTGGTCTTCGTAAGCCCCGAATACCTGCAAACGCACCCTCAGGCATAACAAAAGCCGCCCATTAGGCAGCACCGCATAAAACAACAAAACCAAAATTTTAATGCGGTGGTCTGCCGTCAGGGGTGCAAAACTAATTTCATTAGTTTACACAAAGCCATATCCGAGCAATCGGGTATGGCTTTTGCTTATCCTGCTTAATGAATCGTTGTCAGGGTCAAGCCGTTGGGATATATTTTTTACATCCCTCACTGCGCTTCAGTCCTATAATAAACATCTTTCCTCGTTTTTTCGCTATATTGAAAGTCATCTCACCCTCTCCATTTTCCCCTTATCCATCTCGACCACGCCATCGCACAGCACGTCAATATCCTCTGCCGAGTGTGAAGCAATCAGAATCGTTTTCCCCTGCGCCTTTAGGTCGAGCAGGTAGCGGCGCATTTCCCCCACGCCGTCCTTATCGAGCCCGTTCATCGGCTCGTCGAAAATAAGCAGGTCGGGGTTCTCCATTATCGCCTGCGCGAACCCAAGCCGCTGGCGCATACAGAGGAAATATTTCATTACCGACTTTTTTAATTTTGGGTCGAAACCGACGAGTTCAATACTTATTTTTATAACCAGTATGTTTAAAAACTTAAAAATTTTTAGCTATTTAAATGATACGCAATTATAGCACTAATGAAGCATAAATATTATTCTTCGCGCGGTCCATGTGAACTAACAAATGACTCTTCTGATTTTTCACTTACCCATGCCAGCATATCTCCGTATTCCAGTTCGCCGGTAATGTAATACAGGCACTCACCGTTTATATCCTCGACATATATCTCACATTTATCAATAGCTTTAAACTGCTTTTGATAATTTAGAATCTGTCTATATAGACCATCGGCATTTGATGTATGGTCGTCGCTTTCATCTGTAACCTTAATCACTATGTTTTTCTTCGTGTCATCAAGATAACTTTCAAGTTTAACCGAATTAACACTGTCAAAACTGTTTTTGGTTAGTACTGTCACATCATCAATAATAGCTTGGTCGGTCTTTTCGACGATCGTCGAGCTCACATTGACGGTTTCGTCGCTGAGAACTTTTCCTTCCGGAGTTTTCACAACAATTTCTACGAGATTTACAATGCCATCAACTTTTTTGGCGTGGATAGCCTCATAAACAGCCTCGATTGCTTTTACATCCTCAAGAGCGCAGCGGTTCTTATCATTTGATTGAAGTTCCACATACATCCTATCATTTTGTACTGAAACATTCGTATATTTCACGTTTTCCGATTTGAAATAATCTTCAACAGCATTTACCGACTTTTCTTCAGCACTGACATTTGAAGACAGAGTAACTGTAAGTGCAATTATTAAAATTACCGTCAAAACAACTATAGCCGCTTTTTTTAAATTTATATGAATCGTCATAATATTTCCTCCTTAATCACTAACCGGACCATAAACTTTAAAATTATTAGCAGTTCCCGACACCTCATATGGAGGTTCTGTAGTCGGCATCTTAGTGTTGGCGTGCCATGCTCCGTCAGAGTTATCATAATACATAACACCCGAAAAATCAAATGGGCCCATTTGAATGCCTTCTTTATGTAACTCTGCATTTACCTGAACGCCGTTATTTTCTGCTGTAGAAAGCACAGAGCTTGCAAGAATTTTTCCCATACTTGAATTGTTTTCGGCAAAACATGCCTGCCATTTTCCACTGCTGTCGTTATATTGAATCCAATAAATACTTTCATTACCCAAAGAGACAGATTGTGGCTCATGACATTCATATTTTCCGTTTACATAATATTCATAGTATAGTTTGAAACCGTCGTATCCTGAATAATATCTAACTCCTGTCTGAAGCCACTCTCCGTTGTCATCTTTATTCGTTGAAACCCATGCAGATTCCCCGCTGCCCGAAACGTCAGGCAAGGCTTCAGGCAGCTTAATTCTTGCATAAATGCCCTTATATTTTTGACCGGATAGTACAAAACCTGCATAAAAATGATAGTCGTCTGAAGCACCAAAAACACTTTGAGGCGTCAACTTACTTTCAGTTGCTGCAAATGACGCTTGAGTAAGGCAGAATACTGCAAATATCAGCGTCATAACAGTCATCATAATTTTTGAAACGAATTTAAACATATGTGTCCTCCTTAATGTAGTTCAGCATAACCGCGCTGCTGAGCGAGACTATACTTCTTTAATTACAATTTGTAATAGTTGATTCCTCACCTCACCCTCTCCATTCTCCCCTTATCCATCTCCACCACGCTGTCGCAGAGCACGTCGATATCCTCCGCCGCGTGCGAAGCGATGAGAATCGTCTTGCCTTGCCCCTTTAAATCAAGCAAATATTTCCGCATCTCGCCCACGCCGTCCTTGTCGAGTCCGTTCATCGGCTCGTCCAAAATCAGCAAATCGGGGTCTTCCATAATAGCCTGCGCGAGCCCGAGCCGCTGGCGCATACCGAGAGAGTATTTCTTGACCGACTTTTTTAATTTCGGGTCGAGGCCGACGAGTTCAATGCTCCTTCTGATGTCCTCGTCGGTGATTTTGTGCCGAATATCCGCAAGCAGTTTGAGGTTTTTGAAACCTGTATAATATGGGATAAATTCGGGCGTTTCGATGATCACCCCGACGCTTTCTGGGAAGTCGCAGTCGACGCCGATGCGCTTGCCCGCGACGGTGATTTCGCCCTCGGTGGGCTTAATAAACCCACAAATACATTTCATCAACATAGTCTTTCCCGAGCCGTTTCTGCCGATTATTCCGTGAATTTTGCCGTCGTCGAACTCAACGTTTATGTTCCTCAAAATCATATCTTTCTTTATTTTCAAGCTGACATTTTCAACCTTTATCATTCTAATCCTCCTTTGCCATAAGCGAAAGATTTTTACGCTTTATCACCCTCACGCCGATGAAATACATCGCGATATTCGCGACGACAAGATACAAAACCGAGCCCCAAACAGGGAAATACATTTCGTTAAACAAGCTGTCATAATGTCCTGCCACTGTGGAATGGGCGAGCGGGAGGAGCCATTTTGTGGGAGTTTCGGCGTATTGAAGAGCCATTCCCGCACCGAGAACAGCAAGGCTTATTGCAGTGCCGACGAGCTTGTTGAATTTCAGCGTGAATGCCATTTGGAGCTGAGCCGATAAAGTAAGGTGTAAAAGCGCCAGAACCGAACTCAGTATTACCGCGTAGATCGGCGCAAAATTTGTTATAGCTGTCAAGTCGGGCCAGCACAGCGGGTTTTCACCGCGAAAGACGAAATAGTTTGGACCGTTTATTATTTTTGCGACGTTCGACCAAACATTTCCTAAAAAAGCGTCAGATGAAATAGCAACCATGCTGAATATAAGAAGCGCTGCAAGAAATGTCGCCGCTGAAAGAATAACGAAGCGTATCTGAGCGCAATACCAACGCTTTCGGCCTGCTCTTATCAAAACAAAGGTTGCGTTTGCGGAAATGTCGGGAAAATCTATCATCATCGCCGTGAAGCAAACGGTGATCAGCGGCATACAAAAAATATTTGTGCAAAATGTTATAAACGGCTCAAAGATATTGACAGGTTCGCCGATCTCCTGCGCGGCTTCTTTGAGCGGTGTGAGCGAATAGAGATAAAGGCATAAAAATGTCAATGCCGCCGCCAACTGCTTGTCACTTTTCAGCCATTTTATGTACTCGGAACATGACATCAATTCATCACCCGCTTTCTGAAAATCGGCTTTGCGGCAAAGTATATGACTGCCGCTGTCAGGAAAATCAGCACAAAAAACACAAGATAGCCCGCGCCCCATTCGCGAATGGTAATTTTTGTCCAGAACATCAGGTATCGCGGTGAAAATATGAGCGCTTTAGGCCTGCCTCCGAGCCATAGGTTTGTAACGGCTCTTTCCGACAAAAACGACGCTATCAAAGGATAGCCGAGAGCCTTATACTTATTCATTAAAGCTATATAAATCAGGAAACATACCGCCGAGATCAAAAAAGCGCAGGCAAAAACCGATAAAGCCGTGCTTAGCCAATACAGAAATTCGCTTTGCGAGCCGAAAAGATCGTTGAGCGGCGAATCAAGAATATTTCTCTGAAGATCAGGGTCAACAGCCTTTTCGGGATAGTCAGAGTTGTGAGGATAATAGATAAACACCAGCGCCGAAAAGAGACCGTAGCCTATCGACACGCTTGCGGAACCCGACAGCACCGAGCGGAAAAATGTTTTTCCGTAATAGTTTGAGAAGTTTTTTTCGCGGGTGACGCGGAATCGGTATGCCCCTTTCATTTCAAAAGAAAGCTCCCGTATGAACGGAACTGCGCACAAAACCGGCAGGAAAAGCGGAAACCAATTATTCCACTGCGAACACGCCACCAAAGGAGCCGCATAGAGCGATGATGAATTTAGAAAAATATCGCTTTTTTCGGTAAGCATATATTCAATTATAGGCTTAAATTCAAGCCCCGTATAGCTTTCCTCGCTGTAAACGCAGATAAGGCACAGAAGCGTTGACATCAGGGCGGAAGCGGCCATCGGAAGGCAGGAATTTATTCTGTCCTTTAACGTTTGCATATTTTATCTCCTTGAATATTCGCCGTCCTGCATAACGCTTAGTTCGCCCGTGTTTGCGTTTACAAAGTAGATTTCGGTGGGGTCGTCCGTGAGGGTACACTGCTTTGTTCTGAAGCACCAGTACGGCGCAATTTCAAATTCGCAGCGGTCAAGGCAAATATCCTCGTAATATTCGGGATATTCCCACTGAGAATAAAACGGATAACCTTTGCAGATCACAACATAGCTAAGCTCGGCTGTCAGCGAAAGGTTTATGTTCTGCGCAAGTCCCTCGGAAAGAATATCCGAAGCCGCGCCAAGGGATAAAAGATCATCGCCCCCGTCGGTTGAATCTTTTAGGGTAAACGAATAGTTTTTGATATATCTTGTTATCACTTCTTTTTCCGAACACCACGTCATAAGGTTGTTTTCAACCATGAAGCTCCCGCCGCTTTCTATTGCCTTTGTATCGGGGTAATATCTTCTCTCAACGTCATAGAAATTCCCGTTTTCGTCAAATCTTTGCATCTGAAACAGATAACCGTATCTGCCTCCGCCCAGATCAAGCACATATAACGTCTTGGCCTTATACTCGAAATCCTGATCGTCCGATCCCGAAAGGTAATCATTCCAGAAGCTCTCAACAAAATCTATCGCTTCTTGGGCGTTCCAGTCCTCACCGTCATACATTTTATAGGAAAGCGACATATCGGGCTGTTCAAAGTCAAGGGCGTACTCTTTCACAATGTCCTTTGTTTCAAAGTAATATCCGTTACCCGCACCCTCACGTCCTGTTTCCGAGCCCCACACCGAGCCGTTTGAATACCATACGGTGCAATAGGTCTGCTCATCGGTCGGGGAAAACGACTTAAGGTCATAGGGCAGCGCGTTCGGTGTGAAGATCTCCCCGTTATAAAGCACGGGTTCTTCCCACGCGGGGTATCTTTTGTCCATCGGGTCGCCGTGCTTCATATAAATATAACTGTTCGTATCCGATATGTCCTCCCGCTCCCCCTGTTGTCAAGATAGTAACAACAAAAAATTCTGAGCATTTTTTCTCGTTACAGAACAAAAAACCGCCGCACAGAGTGAATTCATCACCGAATGCGACGGTCTTTAAGTTTATTTGTCTGCGAGCTGTTATGCGCTTATGTTGCGAGCTGCTCCAAGCTGTGAATCAGATCGAATACTGCAACGCTATCCGCTGCTTCATGATCCGGCAAGGCGTAGCAGATCGTCTTGCCTCTCTCTTTCAGCTTTCCGGCAAAGTCCATGTAGGTCATTAGGTCGCGGCTAAAACGCGACGACTTCACAGCGAGTACGGCATCGAAAATATCCTCGTTAGCCATTTCGATGATTGATTTGAGCGACTGTCCGTTTTGCAAGCCCGAAGTCCCCAACACCGAAACGACGGCTGTCACGGCATAGCCTTTTGCCGATGCGTAATCTTTCAGCATCTCAACCTGTGCGTCAAGCGCCGTCTGATCGTTATTGCCTACCCTTGCGTAAATACAAACTTTCATTTCATTCTCCTGCTCATATTAGATTTTTACACCACGGCGGGTAACGCCTCGGCGTTACGTTTGATGTACGAATCCGTTCGTTCAATCAAATCTTCAAAAAGAAACTTGACTTCTATGTGCTCCGCGTCGTAAAC
>CANQVG010000005.1 GCA_947627235.1 uncultured Clostridia bacterium
CTAACCTCGTAAAAGACGGGCTTGCCAAGGATATGATAATCGTATTCCCGAATATGTATGCCTCGTCCGACCCGAATATGGCTCCTTCATTTGACGATATATCAAGCGTAATACCTTACGACAATTTCATAAACGACCTTGTAAACGACCTGATGCCGTTTATAAAAGAGAATTATCCGGTGCTGACCGACAGGGACAACACCGCCATCGCCGGCTTCTCAATGGGAGGCAGAGAAGCATTGTTCATAGGATTTGAGCGCCCCGACCTGTTTGCCTACTGCGGAGCTATCGCCCCTGCGCCGGGTCTTACACCTATGCGCGACTGGGCTTTTGACCACCCCGGGCAGTACAAGGAGAGCGAACTTACCTTTGAGGGCAAGGAATACAGTCCTAAGCTGCTTATAATATGCGGCGGAACCAAAGACGGCACCGTCGGCGATACATACAAAAAGTATGACGAGATTATGACCCGCAACGGCGTAAAGCACATCTGCTACGACATCCCCGATGCCGGACACGAAGGTTCCGTAAAAACCGGTTTCTACAACTTTATCAGGTATATATTCTGAGCCGACAACGGTCTATATCGAAATTCCGCCTCCCCGATGTTCCCGAAACCGGTCATAATTAAAACTAAAACCCGCAGAGCGCAAATTGCACCCTGCGGGTTTATGACATCACCGCATAATTACTGCCGCGTAAATACTCAGGCATACTTTTATCTTGAGCATTTAAAAACGAAAATAATCTTCCGACACAGCCGTTAGTATTTCACGGATTATTTATTTTCCGATAATATCCGTTTTGGTTATAATATATCTTTTCTGAGCCTCGCTCTCGGTCATCTGCCAATCGGTGTGCCTTTTTACAGAAATCTCACGCTTTTCGTCATCCCATTTCAGCTCGGTAAGGATATAATTGCCGTTCTCATAACCGTAGCCGTCAAACTCGTCCTCGTAAAGCAAATACTCTGCGTCGCGTCCGGCATAGACCCTCAGAGCGATTTCTCTGCTTTGCTCCTCGGTTGAAAGCGCCGGCTCAGCGGTAGGTATCACAGAGCCTTCACGCACATAAAGCGGAATCCTGTCAATGGGCGCCGCGGCGTCTATCCATTGACCGCCCTTATAAAACTCGTTCGTATAAAAATCATACCACCCGCAGTCCTTAGGCAGATAAACCTTTCGGGTCTTAGCGGCGTCAATTTTGCGGGACTCAGGCAGATAATACATCGGCTCGGTCACGGGGCAGACCATTATCGAACCGCCGAATATATACTGGTCGGCGATGTCCTTTACCGTTTCGTCGGAAAACGCAAAGGCGAGATTCTCTATCATCGAGCCGTCGCTGAGCCAACAGTGTCCCGCCGCCGAATAGATGTACGGCATAAGCAGATATCTGAGTTTATTAGCCTTTATGAGCGCGTCGTAAAACAGAACGTCCGCATTTTCACAGTTCCACAGCTCTCTGCGGCAGTCGGTGCCGTGGCCTCTGAATACAGGCAGAAACGCTCCCCACTGATACCACCTTGTGAAAAGCTCACGATAGCCAAGATCGTTAAAGCAGCCGTCAAAATCTCCACGCCAATACCAGAACGCGCTCTTTTTAACGAAAAACGCACCTATATCAGTTGTCCAATACGGCTGGCCGCTTGCGGAAAAATTGAGTCCGGCAGCCACTTGACGCCTTAAAGTATCCCACGTGGCGGCAACGTCGCCCGACCAGAGAATCGCTCCGAAGCGCTGCTGACCTGTATATGAGCTTCTCGTGAGATTGCAGACGCGCTTACCGCTCATCTCTGCACGCTGACCGTCATATATGCCCATAGCGTGATATAGCGGAAAAGCGTTTGTATACTCTGCCGGAAGATGGTCTGCGGTTTCAAAACAGTAGTCAGTATAAAGTCTTGCGGGTTCTATACGCACGGCATGATTCCACTCAGGAGTGAACGGCTCGCTGTTATCGCACCACCAAGCGTCTGCCCCGAAGCTGAAAAGTCCGCGCTTGAGCTGATTCCAGTACATCTCCCTGCCCTCTTTGCTGAGAGCGTTGTATATAGTGCAAGCGGGCAGAATATGCCCCGCGGCGCATAATTCGGCGTAATCAGCGGTGTTCTGCGAGGGATTCGGCCAGATTGACACCATAAGATGAGTGTGCTTTTTATGGAGATTTTCGGTCAGCGCACAGGGATCGGGGAAGCGTTTCGGATCAAGGGTTTTCTGCCCCCACTCCCCGTCCGGCCAGGAGTTCCAGTCAAGAACAATGCAGTCAAAACCGATTCCGCGGGAACGGTATTCGTCTGTAACCTCAAGAAGTTCTTCCTGCGTTTCATACCTCTCCTGCGACTGAATATAACCGAAAGCCCAGCGCGGAAGCATAGCCGCCTTACCTGTTATAAAGCGGTACTGCGAGACAACGCTGCGCATATCCCCGCCGTACATAAAGTAATAGTCCAGTTCCGGCGCCGCTTCTGAATATATGTAGCTGCCGAGCTCAGAGTCGCTGAAGATAAGCGGACTGTAAGTGTCGACCAGAATCCCGTAGCCGAGTGACGATACGAGAACAGGCAGCGCTATTTTGCGGTTTGCCTGATGCACAAATACGGTTTTCCCTCTCAGAGAGCCGAATCCTTCCTCGTGCTGACCAAGCCCGTATAGCGCTTCGCCGTCCTGAAAATCAAGGTTAAGACGCACGTGAAAACTGTGACCGTCCTCAACCCGCCTTGCCTCTTTGACGACCTCTTTTACGCCGTCTGCGGTATATACTTTCTCGGTTTCGGCATCTGTCATTCTGTATACGGTAAAACGTTCAAATTCAACCGAATCCCTGCCGGAATCACGCATTAAAAGCCTGCCCTCGGCGTCGTAATAGCTGTAAGACGCGGTTTTGCGACTGATTTTCAGCGTCAGCTCCGATGTCCTGACTATAACCTCGGAATCGGTAACATCAAATTCCCATTCCGAGAAGCTCCCGCGCCCGACTGTTCCGGGCTTTAAGGCATCGGAAAAATCTTTTTCCTGCGTCACCGTGACCCGAACGGTCCTTGGGTTTTTAGGACTGACTCTGTGAACGGCAAAATCAGAAAACAGGAAAAGCTCGTCTTCTCTGCGCTCGGCGCTTTTTATTTCCGCACTCTGCGGTTTTACGGCATACAGCATATATATGATTACTCCTTTTTATTCTTATTAGTTTAGTCCGACGGCGTTTATCAGATTGATTATAGCATAAAGCCGAAGGCTTTGTGCTATAATTAGCCATCTTTTGCGGTTCCCGACGAAGTCGGGGAGCAAAAGGGCGATTAAAATAAACTATAATAATCGCAACGCGATTATTATAGCATATCCGTTCGGCGCTGTAAACCACTGTAAAATAAAAATTTGCGGGAAGATTCCGTTTTTAAAATCTTCCCGCTCAAAGCAAATATTTTTTATTAAAATTCTTAGGCGCAAAAATCAAGAACTACGGTCTGTTCACAACTCCCGCGAAGAGCAGAGCGCCGCCTTCGCCCGTTATTGCGAAGATAAAGGGGCGGTTGAAGATGATATCGACCGTCTCCTCCGGTGCCGCGCTCGTGGGATTCGCCAGCATAACGGTATATGCCGCCGCTTCGACGCCGTCTTCGTTTACCGTTACGCGGGCGGCGTGCTTCGCTTCGTCGAGGTAGGCGTTCCCCTCGGTAAACATCGGCGAGAAATCGGCTTTTTCTTTGTCTAAAACGTCGGTGACGCCGAGCGCCTTGAGGCTGTCGGCGAGGTCGATGTCGCTCGCAACGTCAAATTTCGGCACCGAAAGGTTGAGCTGTACGGATTCGATTCTTTCCCAATCAGCGGCTTCCCGATTGTCGAGCGTGAATGCTGCTATATGCCCCGTTGCCTGACCGCTCGCAAGCAGCTCGTCGACGCTCACACCCTCGTCGGGGAGTATAAGATACATAGTGTTTCTGCCGCATCTGAGACTTACCGAGGTAAATCCGTCGCCGTTATAAATAAAGTCTTGCGTCGAGCTTCTGTTCATAAAGTCAACGGTGATGTCTCCGCTATCGGCGTGGAATACGTCGGGAGCGGTGTTTTCCTCTTTGAAGGGTTCGCCCCAGTTGCCCTTGAAATATACCGTTGAAGCGAGCCCGAGGACCGTATCCCGAGTGAATTTGAGCCCGTTCGCCTGCTCTTCGAGCCTGCCGCCGGTGTTGTCGTTTATCCATTTGCGGAGCATTTCGTTGTAGTCCTCGTCGCCCATAGTCCCGCAGAACGAATCCGCGTAATAAACTTCGGCAAGGGTGTTGACGGTGTCGGCGTTGTAGCTGCCGAGATAGTCGCTGCTAAGCCAGAGTGAGTTGGCAAGCAGGGTTTTGTCAATGCCGTCATCAATATAGTTCGATTCCCAGACCGCCTCGGCTCGGGTCCTCACTTCGTCTATGCTTTCGCATCCCAAAAGGTCGAGTATCTGCCCGCGGCTCGTCCCGCCGGTGGTCTCGGCAAGCATCGAGAGCGCGAGATAAAGGCTTGTCGGCGAGCAGACGCGGTTTTCATTTCCGGAGCCGGAAAGAAGCTGCTCCGCCACTGCGCCGTTGAAGCCGTCGAGCATGCCTTTGTATTCCGAGGAGAGCTCTTGGCGGCTGCGGAATTGCTCGTACCAGATATTGGACAGCTCGGTGTATTCTTTCTCCGCCGCCTGATAAGCCTGATACTCCTCCTCGGTGTAATCGCCCTGTGGGTATTCCGGATATGTCGGGCGCTGCGCCTGCTCCGGCTTCACAACTGCCGCAAGCTGCCGAGCCGCTATATGCTCTATCGGCAGGGGCGATTTCGGCAAAGAGCATAGCGTGGTGGTCTGAGATGTAGTGGTTTCGGGGGCTTTCGTCGCAGCGGGCAACTCAGTCTCGGGAACCCGAGTTGTCGGGAGGTTGGTGGTCGTCTGCTCGGGAGC
The DNA here is from genome assembly GCA_947627235.1 of uncultured Clostridia bacterium. Classification (GTDB taxonomy): domain Bacteria; phylum Bacillota; class Clostridia; order Oscillospirales; family Ruminococcaceae; genus Faeciplasma. The sequence continues at coordinate 4,924 of CANQVG010000005.1, forward strand.
GGTCGCGGGGGTCTCGGTTGTCGGAGCTTCGGTCGTTGCGGGCGTAGCTTCGGTGTCGAACATACCGTATGCGGTTTCGTCGCCGTGCGCCGAGGTTATAACGGGCAGCGTGGGCGTTTCGCTCTCCTCCTCCGCAGTCGTTCCGACGGGCTCCGTCTCGGTTTTGACGGGCAGATTGCCGTCGGGTCTGAAAAGTGCCGCGGCGGTTATTACGACTGCAAACATCGCAGCCGCCGCTACGAACCACCCCGCAAGCCTCGGCTTTCTGCCCTTGGGGGACTTCTCCGCTCCGTTTATCTGGTCGTCGCGGATATCGGTAATTCCGTTGTAGATGTCTTCGCTGTTCATGCTTCAAACCCTTCTTTCTCCAAAGCTTCTCTGAGGCTCCGTCTGAGCCTCTGCATTCTCTTTGCCGTCTGATTCGGAGTTTCTCCGAAGTCTTCGGCAAGCTCCTTTACCGCGTCTCCGTACCAGTATCTGCGGACGAACATCGCGCGGTCGTCCTCTGAAAGCCCGTCGAGCCAGTCCGATATGGTCTTCGCAAGAAGCCTGCGCTCTATCTCGGCGTCGCCCGAACTCCCCGGGACGCACTCCTCAAGCTCGCTCAGTATGACTTCGATTCCTGCATAGCGCTTCGCGGCGCGGTTTTTCCTGAACCTGCTTATCGAGATGTTTCGGGTGATTCTTCCCAGAAACGCCCTCAGTGACGCGGGTCGGTCGGGAGGCATACTGTTCCAAGCGGCAAGATATGTGTCGCTCACGCACTCCTCGGCGTCCTCGCGGCTTGAAAGAATATTCATCGCCAACCGCCGACAGAACGTTCCGTGCTTCCTGTCCGTCTCCGAGATGGCGTTTTCACTTCTTGAATGATATAGCCTGATTATTTCGTCGTCTGTCACGGCTGTCCCTCCCGTTCTATAATATAAGTCGCAATCCATATGACAAATATGCAAAAATTTTCTTTATTTATTATAGCAAATAATTTTTCAGATGTAAAGCCGCTAACGCCCTTGACATCTTTCGGCAAAAGCACTAAAATAGTAATAAGATGCGCCGACGCTTTGAGGCGCAGAATAAATTCAAGGAGGACATTTAATGAAAACTTTGGTTGTGTTTTATTCTTATTCAGAAAACGGAGATACCGCTCAGCTTGCACGCAGACTCGCGGATGCCGCAGGCGCAGATATAGAGCGTCTTGAACTTATAACCCCTTATCCCGAAGATTACGATGAAGTTTTAAAAATCAGCAAGACCGAGGTCGAGTCCGGCGCCACTCCCGCCATAAAGCCTCTTAAGCACAATCCCGCCGACTATGACCTTATCGCCATAGGTACTCCCACTTGGTGGTGTTCAATGGCTCCCGCCGTTCTCACCTTTATGAAGAGCAACGACCTCAGCGGAAAAACCGTTCTTCCCTTCACGACTCACGGCGGGCAGACTGGCAACACCGTTGACGACATAAGAAAGAATGCAGTCGGCGCAAAAGTCCTATCGGGACATAAATTCCGTCTCGACGCTTACGGCGTAGAGTCCCACGCCACTCCCGATGAGGAGATACAGAAATGGCTCGACGCTGTCAAAGCGTTTGTCGGCAAATAATATCGGCTTTCACTAAGCGGCGGGAGACTTAACGGTCGGCCCGCCGCTTATTCAATTACATAAGCCAGTTTCCGGCTTGTATATATTTGTATTGCTTTTTTGCAAAATATGTGGTATAATCTCAAAAAAGACAGTATTATTTTTTTTGCGGCAAAGGAGAGCGCCTATATGATAAAAATCGGCTCCATAGGATATAATCACTCCCACGGCGATGATTTTGTGCTTGACTGCCCTAACGGTCCGGGCGCATGGCTTTTTCTTATTATGAAGTCTCGCGCGTTTATGAATATCAAAGGCGTGAATTACAGCGTAAAGGCAGGAACCGTGTTTGTACTCGAACCGGACGTTCCCTGCCGCTACGGCTCCGACGGCGAAAATTACACCGACGATTGGTGCTATTTCAATATGACTCAGGGAGACGTCGAAATGCTCGGAAAAATGGGCATAGGCATAAACACGCCGTTATACCTCGGCAGCATAGACGAGCTTTCACTGCTCGTTTACGAAATCACCGTTGAGTTTTACAGCTCTGATATATATCACGACGAGATTGTCAAGGACTATACCGACATCTTCTTTAGGCGCATTTCAAGAGGAATCCTGAAAAAATCCGCAGTTGAGGCAAGTCCGACCTCCGAGCAGCGCTCGAGCCTTGCAAATCTTCGTTCGCGCATATACCGCGAACCGGGCAGTCTGCCCTCGGTAGCAACCCTCGCCGAAGAATACGGGGTGAGCATTTCGGGTCTTGAACACCTGTATAAAAAGGCTTTCGGAACAAGCGTCATCAGCGACATTATTGACTCTCGGGTGATATACGCAAAAAGACTTCTTCTGTCGTCGAACATTCTTATATCCGAGGTCGCGGAAAAGTGCGGATATAACTGCTGCTACAGCTTTATGCGTCAGTTTAAGCTCAAAACCGGACTTACCCCAACGGAATTCCGAAAAATGGCTGCAACCGGCGAAGGCACCTAAAAGACAGTTTTGCAGATTTTGTTACATAATACCGTGAAATAAATTATTGACCGGCAAGCTGAAGTGAATTATCATAACAATATAATTACCGACTATTTCTTCAAACACTTCTTTACCAAACAGCAAAAGGCTCCTTTGTAAGGAGCTTTTTGCATTATATGAAAATCTGATACATTTTGCAGAAATACTGTCAAAAAATACTTGAATTTTTAGGAAAAAATGATAAAATAATAATATAAGCATATATGCTTACAAAACTTTTGCAAAGGAGCTATTATCTATGGCAAACCGTATTGTTCTCAACCCTATTTCATATCACGGAAAGGGCGCAATAGAAAACGTCCTTCCGGAGCTTACGTCGCGGGGCTTCAAAAAAGCATTTGTCTGCACGGACCCGGACCTTATCAAATTCGGAGTGACCGCCAAGGTGACGGATCTTCTCGACAAAGGAAACTTTGCCTATGAGGTTTACAGCGACATAAAGGCTAACCCGACTATAGAAAACGTTCAGCACGGAGTAGAAGCATTTCGCCTCAGCGGGGCAGACTGCATTGTAGCCATAGGCGGCGGCTCGGCTATGGATACCGCAAAGGCAATCGGCATTATAGCCGAAAACCCGGAATTTGCCGACGTGCGCTCGCTCGAAGGCGTAGCCCCCACCAAAAAGCACGCAACCTTTACAATAGCTGTCCCGACCACCGCCGGCACCGCCGCGGAGGTAACTATAAACTATGTCATAACCGATGTCGAGAAAAAGCGCAAATTTGTCTGCGTAGACGTAAACGATATCCCGGAAATCGCGGTCGTTGACCCGGATATGATGTCTACAATGCCTAAGAGCCTCACCGCCGCCACGGGTATGGACGCCCTCACTCACGCAATCGAAGGATACATCACCGCAGGTCACTGCGCCATTTCGGATATGTTCCACCTCGAAGCAATACGCCTAATATCGGCAAACCTCAGAGGCGCAGTTGCAAATACCCCCGAGGGCAGAGAAGGAATGGCTCTCGGACAGTATATCGCGGGAATGGGCTTCTCAAACGTCGGTCTCGGCATCGTCCACTCAATGGCGCACGGACTCAGCGCTCTTTACGATACCCCTCACGGCGTTGCCTGTGCGATAATCCTGCCTACCGGTCTTGAATACAACGCTCCCGTTGCGGGAACACGCTATCGCGCTATAGGTCAGGCGATGGGAGTAAGCGGTCTCGACAGAATGAGCGACGAAGAAGCGGCTACGGCGACTATAGCCGCCGTCAAGAAGCTATCCGCCGACGTGGGCATCCCCGCCGACCTCAAGGGCATACTCAAAGAGGAAGATATTGCGTTCCTTGCGGAGTCGGCGTATGCCGATGCCTGCCGTCCCGGCAATCCGAGGGATACGAGCGTGGAGGAAATCAAAGCCCTCTACCGCAGCTTAATGTAACCGCAAGTTAAGCAAACGACGCCCAAAGTCCCTTTGAAATAAGAAAACAAAGGTGTCCTGAGGACATAGCGAAGCGCTGCATAGTCGCAAAGAGCCGCCAACTTCACCGTTGGCGGCTCTGCGTCAGATTATGCGGATTTTCTCTTGCGTCGTAGAGGTTAAACGGACGCCGTTTTTGATTTAAGTATGGATTATTCCTCAACAACCTCAGCTTCGGGGGCGTTTTTCTTAACGCTCTCGATGCCGTTAAGGCAGCTTGCCTTGGTCTTGTAGCCCTCGCTGGTGGCTACTATTTCTCCGTTGCGCGCTTTAAGCCTGAACCTAAACTCGCCGGCCTTGTCGTTATAGACCTCAAACTTGGGATGCTTCAAGACCTCGTATCCCTCGACGGTCTGATCCTCAACTCCGCCCACACAGCTCGTGCGTACGCTCTCGATACCGTTACGGCAGGCAGACTCTGTGGTATATACCTCGCTGGTCGCGATAACCTCGCCGTTGCCCGCCTTAAGGTCGAACTTAAAGCCCGTAGCGGTCTTTATTACAACAAATTTGCCCATAGTGATTCCTCCTGTGATAAATTATTGCATTTTATCTAAATGCCGTCGTATAAATTATATCACACTTTTTTTAGAATTACAAGAGAATATATGATTATTTTGTCAACTGTCGGCTCTTTTCGCAGAATATTGTTGTTATTATTATATATTGCATATTCTGTCAAACGGTGTTATAATATGCTGAAATGCTGATTTTTCATATCTGGAGATGTATTATGCCGGTAGTTGTTTGGATAATTATAGTTACTTTTATATCGGGAGTTTTGGGAACGGGTCTAGGCGGTATTATAGGCGGCTTCGCCCGCAGAGACTCCTCTAAAACGGTCAGCCTGTTTCTCAGTTTCGCTGGCGGAGTGATGCTCTCGATAGTCTGCTTCGACCTTATAGCCGACGCGCTCAATCCCTCCTCGGAGAACAGCCTATACTTCCTGTTTCTCACGATATTCGGGCTTTTCGTGGGATATATCACGGTATTTTTGCTCAACCGCCTCATCGACAAGAACACCAACCGTGAGGTGGTTCACATCGACGAAAACCACCCCGAGACCGCCGACGACCTCGGCGAGCTGATTCACAGCGACCACTACAGCCATCACCGCGAGACCGGCAACTGGCGCGAAATGTTTGTCGCGGGAATAATAATGGCCTGCGCCATAGCTCTCCATAACCTTCCGGAGGGTATGGTAATCGGCGTTTCTTACACCGGCGCTACGGGAGTTATGGACAGAGCCGGACTCGTAATGGCGATAGTCATAGGGCTTCACAACATACCCGAGGGTATGGCGGTTGCCGTACCGCTGATTTCGGGCGGAATGTCACGCACGCGTGCGATACTCGTTACCGCGCTGAGCGGCGCGCCGACCATTATCGGTGCGCTTTTGGGCTACGCCGTCGGTGGACTCGGTCCGTCATCGCTCTGCCTGTCGCTTTCTTTTGCCGCAGGCGCGATGATTTATGTCGTTTTCGGAGAACTTGTTCCCGAAGCGTTTCTGATGTGGCGCTCCAAAAAGCCTGCATTCGCGATACTTATAGGTATGGTGGTCGGGCTGATAGTGATTTATGTCTGACGGCTGAATATGATGCAAAAGGCTCCCTTTTTGGGGAGCCTTTTGCGGTAAAAACCTTATGAAAAGAATGTTTGAAGACGTCTACGCTTTCCTGTTCTCCAAAAGCCTTGTTTCGCGGGTCTGGCAATAGACGTGGTAGCTCGGCCGTAAATTTGAATTTATCAACAGCCATGCCGTCATCAGGAGCGGGCGGAATTCGTTGTTTTGCTGGATAAAATAGATCTTGACCTCGCTTTCGTCAACAACTAACTGCTCCTCGGCAAGAAAACGGAACCTGACAAGCAGCGGCAGCAACTCGCTGAATTTTTCAGGCTGAATTTCCATCTTCTCGGCGAGCTTGTCGGCGGTATATTTTGCTCCTCCCTCCAAATATGCAGTCTGCGTAAATATAGCAGCTTTAAGCCCGTCCGGATCGGAAAGAAGTCCGAACAGTTCGCAATAGTTCTTTTCGCCCAAAAGCTTGCCGATAAGCCCCGGCTCGTCCTTTGTTATGCAGATATAAGGCATATCCTTCACAAGCGAGATATAGGTCGTGCCATCCTCAAGAACAAGCTGTGAAGTCTGGAAAACGCACTCCTGCCTGTCGATGATATTCCACACGCTCTCGCAATCTTTGCAATTAAAAGCGCTGAAATTTATCCTGTAAATCATCTCAAAAGTCAGCTTAAGCACCGCTTTCGCGTCGTTTGCCTGTAAGCGGTCGAAGCCGTAGCTGCCGACAAGCTCCAAAAGCTCGCCCTCGGTGGGGATATGCTTTTTGTGCTCAAGCTCAAAGAGCCTGTCGATGCTAACGCCGAGCGTTTTTGCAAGCTCGGGAAGAAGATATGCGTCCGGCATACCGCCGTTTTCCCATTTCGAGACCGCCTGCCCCGTAACACCGACCGCCTCGCCAAGTTGCTCCTGAGTGAGCGCCTTGCCTTTGCGGAACTCCGCTATGTTTTTTCCGATTATCTGCGAATAGTCGTTCATAGTTATTCTCCTTTCGGTATTTCAGCTTTAACTCAACCGCGATTTTGTTTTTTTGCTGTGACTAAATTATATCCCAAATCACGGTTTGAAGCAATAGAGGCGTCGCTTAGCTTTTCAAACGGGAGTTGGAAAGCAAAACAGAATCAAACCGCAAGAGTCTTCCCTCTTGCAATTTGCACACGTCGATGATATAATGCTTATCAGTCGATATTTGGGAGGCATATATGAAACAGCCTGAAAAAACCAACGCCATGCGCATCCTCGACCGCCTCGGCGTGCAGTACAACACCAGATTCTACACCGACACCGACGCCGTCGGAGGCGTTGACGTCGCCAAGGCGCTCGGCGAAAACCCCGAGCAGGTATTCAAAACACTCGTTACGAGGTCGGGCGGAAATGTCAACTATGTTTTTATGCTGCCGGTAAACCGGGAACTTGACCTTAAAAAGGCGGCAAAAGCCGTAGGCGAAAAGAGCATAGCGATGATAAAATCAAAGGAACTTCTCCCTCTGACGGGATATGTCCACGGCGGCTGCTCGCCGATAGGTATGAAAAAGCAGTTTCGCACTGTAGTCGACGAGACCGCTCAGCTCTTCGACACGATTATGTTCAGCGCCGGAAAGATAGGCTGTCAGATAGAAGCCTCTCCCGAAGACCTGCGCAAGGCGGCGCCGTTTGACTACGCCGATATCTGCGTTTAAAGGCTGCCCGTCCCCAAGCGCCAGAAAATGAATAATTTACGTAACTCAAGTCTGTATATACAGCTTTCAAGGAGGCAAATATGTTCGCATCGGTGTTATTTATGCTTATATATGCTGCGGCGCTCGCGCTCTGCGTTTACTTCGCCGTAAAAAGGCACTGGCTCAAATCCTGCCTTTCGGCGGCAGCGGCTGTTCTGCCTATTCCCGCGGCATATTATCTCGCAAAAAAATTTGTGGCGGCGTTCGGAGCCTCCCTGTCCGACGCTCTCAAAGAGGGCTTTCTTGAACTTCTAAATCTGCGAAGCGACGTTATGCTCCGTGAGAAAGCGATGCTCAATGTTTCGGCATATGCGGTAAACGCCCTGCTCGGAATCGCCGCTTTCTTGCTCTGTTTCTTCCTGCTCTGGGCGCTCTGCTCGTTTGTCAAAAGACTGCTTTTCGTACTCGTGGCAAAGCGCAGCTACTCGGAATATGACACTCCGAAAAAGCTGCCCGTACTGAGCGCGGCTTTTTCGCTCGTTTCCTTTGCGGCGGTTTCATTTGCCGTTCTCTTTCCGCTGGGAGCCGCTTCGGATATAGCCGCTTCGGCGGCAAAAACCTGCGGATACCGTCTGCCGGCGTCGATAATAAGTAACCCTATAGGCAGGCTCTACGGCATAGCCGGACGAGGATTCTTCGACAACCTGACCGAGATAGAAGGCGTAACCGAATTTGTGAACAGCGACGAAGCCGAACGCGGCACCGAAATCTATATATCGCTGAGAAAAGTCGCAGAGGGAGCCGACGCCGACGGCGAAAGCATAGGCAGGATATCGGAATCGCTCAAATCCTCGTATCTTATGACCGATCTTATGAGCGAACTCGTCGCCAACGCCGCCAACAGCTGGAAAAACGGCAGGCGTTATATGAATGTCACCCCGAAAATCCCCGACGGAAGAAGCGGTGAGCTTGTAAAGGATACCCTCGAGATACTCAGCGGCTGGGAGCGTGAAAATCTCGTTAGTGACATTGATACCGCTATAAACGTTTATAAGCTGCTGCGCGGGCGCGGTATAACGCGCCTTGACGACGGCGCCGCGCTTTTTGAAGCGCTCTCTAAGGAGGACTTTGACAAAGAGCTGTTCACTGAGCTTTCGCAGAACGGCGACTTTATCGCCGTGATACCGAAAGTGCTGCACTTTGGGATAGGCACAGCAGTCGACGCTATGGAGATGGAGATGAACGACGATTACATAGTCGAACTCGACGCCTCGTCCCTGAGCAGGGAGGACTGGCTGAAAGAGGCTTCGGCGTTTTCGGTGCTTATAGCACGTATGCGGACAATGAGCGAAAACAGAGATAACCCCGACACCTTGGGACTTCTGAAGGATTTGTACTCTTTAAGAGGAAGCAAGCTGATAGGCAACGTTCTAATAAACCTGCTGATACAGATTCTCTATAACCTACAACTCGCGGCAGCGGGATAACAAAATGAAAACAGCCGGTGCGATAACGTACCGGCTTTTTGTTTTGGATTAAGCTGTGTTTATTCGATCGAACTGCATCATCTCAGTAGTTTCACTGACCATTTGTCAGATATCGGAAGTACAAAGCCCCGATATAACCGCAGCACGTCGCTCACGGCTTGACTTTTCCCTCCCGAAATGGTATATTCTATAAGCATTTGTAAAGGAGAATCGCTATGTGGGCTTTTGAAAGCGTGTTTTATCAAATATATCCTCTCGGATTCTGCGGGGCGCCGTTTGAAAATGACGGCGTTCTTTCGCACCATATTCTTAAAGTTAAGGAATGGATTCCGCATCTCTTAAAACTTGGCGTAAACGCCGTATACTTTTCACCTGTCTTTGAGTCGGACACTCACGGTTACAACACCCGTGACTACAGAAAAATAGACGTCCGTCTCGGCACAAATTCCGACTTTGCCGAGGTCTGCCGCGCGCTTCACCAAAGCGGCATCAGAGTTATCTTAGACGGAGTCTTCAACCACGCAGGCAGAGGCTTCGGACCTTTTATTGACGTTATTCGCAACCGCGAACGCTCGCCATACATAAACTGGTTCCACCGAATTGATTTAGGCGGAAATTCGCCCTATAACGACGGATTATGGTATGAGGGCTGGGAGGGAAATTATGATCTCGTCAAGCTGAATCTGCAAAACGAAGACGTCGTAAATTATCTCTTTGAGAGCATAAGACAGTGGGTGAATGAATTTGATATCGACGGGCTTCGGCTCGACGTTGCCTACAGCCTTGACGTAAATTTTCTCAGAAGGCTCCGTGCCTTTACCGACAGTCTGAAGCCCGACTTTTTCCTTGTCGGAGAAATGCTCCACGGCGACTACAACCGCATCGTCAACGACAGTATGCTTCACTCCGTTACTAATTACGAGTGCTACAAAGGTCTTTTCAGCAGCTTTAACAGTATGAATATGTTTGAGATAAACCACTCGCTGATGAGGCAGTTTGGCCCAGAATACTGGACTCTTTACAAGGGAAAACACCTTATGAGCTTTGCAGACAATCATGACGTGACTCGGGTAGCGAGCATCCTGCAAAACCCCGCCCACCTCCCGCTAATCTACGCGCTCGTCTTCGGTATGCCGGGAATCCCCTGCGTATACTATGGCAGCGAATGGGGAGAGCGTGCCGAAAAGCGAGACGGCGACCCCGCCCTGCGTCCCTGTTTTAAAGAGCCTCAGTGGAATTTCCTCTGCGATTGGATAGTACGCCTCACTGATATTAAAAAGCACTCCGAAGCGCTCAACTACGGAGGCTTCCGCTCTGTTCTGCTCACAAACAGACAGTGCATTTTTGAAAGAAAGTCCGAACACGGGCGGGTATTGGTTGCGATAAACGCGGATAGCTGCGACTTTACCGCCCATTTCGACGCCGGCTGCAAAACGGCTGTCGACCTCATAACCGGCGAAAAGCACGATTTCGACGGCGGGAGCCTGCTCAAAGCCTACAGCGCTCACTTCTGGAAAACCGAACAATGACCCAAGCAACTATATAATACAAGAGCCGCCAGCGATGAAACCGGCGGCTTTACGTTAGATTATGCGGAATTGTTTTTATAAATCTCACATCAGTTAGTTTCGGCGGCATAAAGACGCTTTGAACACACATACAGTCGGCCCCCATAGCCTCATAGCATTTTTCAAGTGTCATAATCGCTTTCTCCTTTATCATCAAAATTCATCACTTGCAAGCAAATCTTTCATAGAGTCGTCGTAAAAGTTGAACTGCGCCTTTCCGTTGCGTTTTCCGTAATACAAGGCGGCGTCCGCAGCGTGCAGAAGCTTCTCATAATTGCAGCCTACCTTGTTGCTGAGCGCGACTCCTATCGTGACGGAAACCTTGTAATTATCGTAGGTTCCGCAGATGCTGCGGCGTATTCTGTCCACGGTCTTTTCAATGTCGGTCTTGTATTCCAGAAACATAAGGAACTCCTCACCGCCGTAGCGACCCGAAACGTCAGTCTGACGGATGCTGTCCCGCAGATTTTTGGCGACAAATTTCAGAACCTCGTCGCCGAACATGTGTCCGTATACGTCGTTAGCTTTCTTAAAATCGTCGATATCTATTATCGCAAGGGCAAATGTGCCGTCGCGGTGATCGAGCATCTTAAGCTCTATCTGCTGCCTTGCGCTTGTCCGGTTCAATAGACCGGTAAGCTGATCTCTGGCAGCCTTTTTTTCAAGCTCCTGCATCTTAAGATGGGTGTCGTGAATGTCCTGAACTATTCCCATAACACCCTCAAACCTCGGCTCCGCATCGACCGACCAGAGCGAACGGGTAACCAGTCTGCACCAACGAACCTCTCCCTCTATTCTGAGCGGAAAGTCGAGCCGCATCTCGGGGTGGTCGTAAGAGGTGGAAAGCGCGCCCTGAGCGAGTCTGTCCCACGAGCCTTCTCCTAAAATCTTCTGAAGCCTCGGGTCTTTATCCGGATTCATTATTATTTCGTCTACGCCGAGCTTTTTGGCTCCCCACACCGAAAACGTTATCATCGGCGGATTGATACCGTATTCAAACTGTATAGACTCGGTCATAGAAGCATAGAAATTGTTTCTTACGCGTTCTCTGTCCAACAGACGAAGCGTGCGCTTTGAAACTCCTCCGCCCTCATTTCTGAGCGCCTCCTCAGAAATATTGCGAATCTTTTTTCGCTTTGCCTCTTCGAGAGGGTCATCGGCGAGGGCGTCGCGGAACCTGTCGACGTTTTCAGTGAGACATTCCAAAAGAAGCGGATTGAAAACGCCGCATTTGCCGGCGACTATCATATCAATGGCTTCCTCGTGAGAAAACGGCGGCTTGTAAACCCTTTCGCTGGTGAGAGCGTCATACACGTCCGCCAAAGAAACCACCTGCGCCGAAATCGGTATATCGTCGCCCTTGAGTCCGTCGGGATATCCCCTGCCGTCGTAACGCTCGTGGTGCCAGCGGCATATCTCATAGGCGGTTTTTACAAGCTGTTCCTGCTGATGTACCGGCAGATCGCTTATCATATTCGCGCCTATCGCCGAATGGGTTTTCATTATCTCAAACTCTTCGTCCGTAAGTTTGCCGGGCTTGTTGAGTATCTTCTCGTCTATCGCCATTTTGCCGATATCGTGAAGCGCCGAGGCGGTGCTTATCATCGATATGTCCGCCATAGTGAGATTATAGCGGTCGGTCTTGCGCGCAAGACAGCTCAGAAGCAGATCCGTAAGATTTCTGACATGAAGGATATGTAACCCGCTTTCGCCGTTCCGAAATTCCATTACGTGGCTCAGAATGTCTATCATAAGGTCGCCCTGACGCTCTTTTTCGTAAACCTGATCCTCCACAAGGCTTATAAGACGCTTTTGTTTCGCATACAAAAGTATCGTGTTGACCACTCTGCGCTGTACTATAATTGCGTCGAACGGACGGGCTATAAAGTCGGTTGCGCCAAGCTCATACGCCCTCTCAACGTGAGAGGAGCTCGTCTCGGCAGAAATGATAATAACCGGCACATCCCCTATCCATCCATTCCGGTTCATAGCTTCGAGAACCTCAAATCCGTCCATTTTCGGCATAACTATGTCTAAAAGCATAAGTGACAGCTCAGACACACTCGTCCTGAGTATTGAAACCGCCTGAGCTCCGTCCTCCGCCTCAATTATATCATAACTGTCGCTGAGCATATCCTCGAGTATTGAGCGGTTCATTTCCGAGTCGTCGGCTATCAGAATTTTTTCTTTCTTCATATTTTCCTCCGTAAACGATATATTATCCAACTCACTTCTGAATCGTACATTATCTCATATTACAGTTATTATAATTATTACACATATTTGCGGAGAAATCAATATAAAGTTTTGAGTCAGAAAGCTAAAAAATGCCGCACCTTTTCGGTGCGGCATCTGTAATCAAAAGAAACTGTCGGTCAGAAAATATAACGTATAAAGTTGTAGAAACCGGTTTTTACGGAACCTCCGTGATTGGCTCCGGGGATGTCGTAGCAGATGTGCTTTACGCCGTTGCGGGTCATAATCGCGTCATACTTTTTGTATGTATCGCCGACCACTTCATCGACAGTGCCGCCGCATATCATAAGCAGACTCGGGCTGTATCCCTTGCCCTCAAAGGTCAGTTCGTCTTCGGAAAGCTGCCCGACGTGTTCCATTGCCCAGTCCCTCATAGGAGTAAGTCCGGGCGCGGGAGCGAAAGCCCCGCAGTAGGCAAACAGGTCGGGGCGCTTAAATCCTATGAACAGCGCTTCTCTGCCTCCCATCGAGAAACCGGCGATAGCGGTGTTGTCCCTGTCGGTCAGCACCGGATAATTCTCTTTTATAAACGGCATCAGGTCGTTTACAAGGTCGTTGATGAAGTTATCATACGGCAAAACAGCCTGAGGATCGAAAGCGGGCTGCTGATTCGGGTCGGACGAGGCATACATATTCGGGAATACGATTATCATATCCTTGGCAAGCCCGTCTTTTACGAGGTTAGTATAGATACACGCGATATTCATATCGCTGTCTCCCAGCAGCGTTCCTTCGTTGCCGAATATTCCGTGAAGCATATAAAGAACAGGGTACTTTTTGGAACTGTCGTAATTCGCGGGAAGAAGAACGTTTACTCCTCTGTCGAGACCCGTGGTATTAGAATGATAGAATCTGTGTTCGGCGGTCGGATAGGTCACGCCGCTGCGGCGGTCATATGCTGAGGACGGAACAGATGTCTCTATTTTGACATTGTCCATAAGGTCGCCCTTCGGAGCATCAAGCTTTGCGAGAACCCTCAGTATCGCGACGGCATCCGAGAGGTCGACTTTACCGTTTTGGTCATAGTCTGCCGCAGGCGAGATGTAATCGTTCGGAGTAATATGAGAAAGATATCTCAGAATATCAACCGCGTCGGAAAGATTCAACGTTCCGTCGCCGTCAACATCGCCGAGAATCATAGAGCGGGTTGACGCAAACGAGACGGGTATATTTTCATATGCTGCCGAAGGAATGGTGAAACATCCGATAAACACAAGCGCCGACAGCAGTACCAAAACAAATCTCTTCATATGTATCAGTTCCTTTCCAAATAATAAAACAATTATAGCAGTTATTGCGGCAAAAATCAACTGTTTTCTTATACAAATTCAAAATCACAAATATGCCGAGATAAAACACGTCAAACGCTTTGTCTGCGGGGGCTACCGCATAAAGGACGCATTATCGTCGAGACAGAAAGAGCGGGTCGGCATCGGTGTCCAAAAATGTAAGAAGACGGTTATAAGCGCGGTTATATACAGTCGAAGCCTTGGCTTTTGACGGCGTATGTTGCTATATTTGGCACAAAAAATCCCCCGAAAACGGGGGATTTTAAAGTGATGCAAAAATTATCGCTTCGAGAACTGAGGAGCGCGGCGGGCTGCCTTGAGTCCGTATTTCTTTCTTTCCTTCATTCTCGGGTCGCGGGTCAGGAAGCCCGCTGCCTTGAGCTGAGGTCTGAGCTCGGCGTTGTACTGCAAAAGCGCTCTCGAAAGACCATGGCGGATTGCTCCCGCCTGACCTGAGACGCCGCCGCCTGCAACGGTGCAGACGATGTCAAACTGCTCGGCAAGACCAACGAGGTTGAGAGGCTGACGGACAATCAGCTTGAGGGTGTCAAGACCAAAGTAATCGTCGATATCACGGCCGTTCACGGTGATTCTGCCGGTACCCTGATAAAGACGTACTCTCGCTACAGAGTGCTTTTTACGGCCGGTGCCGTAAAAGTAAGGATTCTTGGATTCGTACATGATTTTCCCTCCTCTGATTAAAGCTCAATTTCAATCGCCTCGGGCTTCTGAGCGGTATGAGGATGCTCGCTGCCCTTATAGGCTCTGAGTCTGGTAAGCGAATTAGCACCGATGGTGTTCTTGGGAAGCATGCCCTGAACGGCAAGCTTCATAGCCTTCTCGGGCTCCTTTGCCATCATATCGGAATACTTGTATTCCCTGAGATGTCCGATCCAGCCGGTGTGCCACTTACGGGTTTTCTTCATAAGCTTCGAGCCGGTGAGAACCGCCTTATCGCAGTTGATGATGATAACGTGATCTCCGCAGTCGACGTGGGGAGTGTAGGTGGGCTTGTTCTTTCCGTTGAGGATAGAAGCGGCTGCCGCAGCAACACGTCCGAGCGGCTTGCCCGCGGCGTCTATAAGATACCACTTGCGCTCAACATTCTGCGGATTTGCCATGAAAGTTGACATTATAGTTTCCTCCTTATAGAAGTTAGAGAATCAGAAGACAGAAGCATAAATCGCTGTTTCTTGCCGCTGCCAACGTAACAGGTTGTATTATATTCTTCCGTTTTCCATTTGTCAAGTGATTTTTTCAACTTTTTCAAAATATATTTCATAAACTCTTGATTTCGCGCGATTTCTCTTGATTTATCTTTGATTCTCGAAAATCATTTCAATTTTTTGAAATGTTATCTGTCAAAAGTGAAGTAGTCAAACTGCGCATCTCCGTCGCCGCTGAACTCGAAGTAAACGGCGTGTTTGCCTACGATTCCCGCCGTGAGCGGAGCGCAGTAAGCGGTATTTCCCTCTTTCATCTCAAACTCCGCGACAATTCTTCCACAGTAGCTGTCAAGGCGTACCTTAACGGTCATAGGCTTGGTGAGCGCCGCCGCTACGGTCACGCTCTTAGGGGCGTTCGCGCCGAACTGAATGTAGCGGAAGCCGACCGTTGTGCCGTCCTTGATGTTCACTACGGGCGACGAAACGCCGTCGACCTGCTCGTACACCGGCTTGACATAAGCCTGATGAAGCGGACTGATGTGGCAGGCGTAACCGGCGGAAATTATCTTGTAGGCGTCGATGCCGTTGATATGTCCGCCCTGAGAGGTCATCTCGACAGGCTTCGAGGATACGGGTTCGCCGCCGACATATGTAATATCGCCGATGTAGATTTTGCCGTCCTTGCCCATAGCGACGTCGACGGGTTCAAGCATACCCTGACGCGAAAATTCGTTGACGCCGGTCTGGCGGTGGTAAAAGACGTACCACTTTCCGTTTATCTCGATTATCGAACCGTGATTGTTGCCCCACTTATAGGTCTGCCTGCCGGTTCCGTCGGGGAGCCTGATTATTTCGCCTCCGTTAAACGAGATATCTCCGCCTTCCTTGAAATCTCCGAGAGGAGAATCGCTGTATTTGTAAGAAAGGAAGCCGTTGCAGTGTTCGTAAACTCCCAGCTCCGGCACGGGAGTGGTGTAGCGCTTTGAATATATGTAAACATATTTTCCGTTGACCTTTCGTGGACTCGAAGCCTCAAAGAAAGCGTCGCGCGTGTCAACTCCCTGCTCGTTGTTCTTGGGATTCCAAGGGTCTATAGTGTGACCCATAGGGTCGGCGCGGAAAGTGCCTTCCTTTATAGTAGCCATATCGTCGTTAAGCTCCGCGCAGAACGAGCGGCAGAAGCCCCAGTAGGCGTAAACTCTGCCGTCGTCGTCGACCAAAATTCCGGGGTCGAAGCCGAGCTGTGTCTTTATCGGGTTTTCAAAAGGTCCCGCCGGATTTTTGGAAGAAGCGACCATAATCTGTCCGCCTCCGCGTTCGGCGGCGTAGAGATAGAAAGTGTCGCCCTTTTGCACGACGTCGGGTGCGTAAAGGACGGAGCCGTCCGTTGCGGTGTAGCATACTCCGTGGCAGGTCCAGTTTGTAAGGTCGTCGACCGGCGCGCTCCATACCACCTGATCGGGACCGCAATAGGCGGTTTTGAGGGTGTCGTGAGAGCCGTAGACGTAAACGCGCTTCTCACCGTTGTATTCAAAGACGCGCGGCTCGCCGTCGGGAACGTGCTCCCAAAGCGGCAGATAGGGGTTAGCGGATTTTAAACGTTCTTTCATAATGTCCTCCTTATCAGAATAATTCACTGTGGTATTTCAGTCTGTCGTTTTCGGTGATTTTTCTTATGACCCTGCAGGGGCTACATCCTTTGTATGTTTATACTCTGTTTTGAACATACACGCCTACTAAAATCAGCATTGCAAACAAGATGCCTATAACCTTAAAAACCGTCACGGCGATTCTTGCGGGAAGGCTTTTCTTTTTACCGTAATCTATATCAGTGTAAAGCGCCGGAGAGGACGCTTTCCCGCTTTCGTCGCAGGTTATTCCGTACTTTTTGCACCAGTAGTATTTAAGAAAATTGGCAGTGCCAACGGACAATATAAGAACAATAAAGAACAATACGCTTTTATAAATTATCTCCGATGTTCTTTCGCTGACATTATGAGACACCAACCTTGCTATACACATTCCGATACTTCCCGTCACACCTCCTCCAAAAGCCATAATTACGCCATAGCTATGCTTTTTATTGAGGTATCTTCCGCTTTTAACGAGCAAAACCGTTATGCCGATATAACTCATATTAAAAACAATAATAATCGCAGTTAATATTAGCTTTACAGCGATACTCTCGGAGACATTCGGCAGCGGCATATATAACCACAGCAAAAAGTATAAATCCATAAACATTGCCTCTATTCCGTTTACCAAAAACCTCAGCGGGAAAGAATCGTATCTTCTGATGTTTTTTGCAAAGACAGGTATCGCCGCGATGTAAAACACTGTAAGCAGAAGAAAAATAATGCTGTACGGCAGAATGACATCTGACAGTATCCCGTAAATTATGAATATGTAGGTTAAAAATCCATAAACAATTCTCAGTCCTTTAATAGCGGAAAGGGAAATGTAGTTTTCGCAGTAATAATAAACATAGCTTTTTGCTTTTTCGGCGTCCATATTTATTCTCCCAATATTCAGTATATTTGGTACTCCCCCGCAAGCATCAGCAGCGAAAACAGATATAGGCAGTTGTCATAGTAGCGGCGGTTGCCCTCTCTGAGTGGGGTGTTCCAGAACTGCATAACGCATTTTTTCGCGAGTTCAAGCTCATCGGCATTGGCACCGTCCGCTGCGGCAAGGCTCGCCGCAGCCTTCGTCGCGATTATCGCAACCGGGTGCATAGCCTCCTCGCCGGTAAAGGTGCCGTCGGGGTGAGGGACAAGGTGCCATTTTTCGCCGGCGTTCTCAAAGAAGCGCTGATGCCTGCGGCAGTTTTCGGTCTGCCATTCGTCCGCCCTATTCCAAACCCAGTCGAGCGCAATATTATATATGGTGCGGTAGGAATCGGAATAGTGCAGAGACGCATGTCGGTTGAAGCTGTGCGCCAACAGACTGCCGTCGTAGTTGCCGTAGTCGGCGCAAAGACCCGTTACGGGGTGGCAGGCGGTATGCAGATATTTCCGGCTCGCCTCCGAAGCCCTGAGCCAGAAATCGCGGTCGCGTTCGTCGCAGTTGTCGGCAAAAAGCCTGTAAAAATGCGGAAGATGATAGGAAGCGTCGGTAAACGGGCAGCCCGGGACGAATTTTATAAGGTAATTGTCGTCGCTCCACATAACGTCGCCCTGCTTATCGCCATCACCGTTACGGTGAATACAGTCGCGAAGAATGGTCTTCGCCCACTCGGAATAGTTGTATATCCCCTCGCCGTCTCCCCAGCGGTGAGAGGCGAAAATAAGCGCCATAGCGTAGTATTCCTCGCCGTCCGGCGCGGGACCGCGGGAATTTTTCTCTCCCGAAGGCTTGCAGCTCCACGCGAAATAGCCCGCGTTATGACCCTCGGTCATATACATATAGGTCATCGACCACTTCCAGATGCGGTCAAACTCCTCCTTTTTGTCGAGCTGAACGCACATCATCATACCGTAGGACATTCCTTCGGTGCGGGCGTCGATATTTCCGGTGTCCTCTATATAGCCCATATCCGGCTCCACGGGGTGGTAGATTCTCTCGTCCTCAGTGCCGTAGAACATCGTATTGAAACAGTCGTTTATTCTTTTGTCTATATCGGACTGAGCAATTCCCAGCTCCGCAAGAAGATTCCTGTAGGTTTTCATGATAAAAGACCCTCCTCGCCGTGCGCGCGCTCGTAGTCGCGAAGCTTGGATTCAAGCATCGCCCACTCTTCCTCCGTCTCTATCGGACTGAGAGTAAGTGTCTTGTCGTCGGGGTCAAAAATCGAGGCGAAAACCTCAGTGTCGCCGTTTTCGTCGGTAGTGTTCTCGGTGTAAACAATGTAGCACCTTCCGGTCGCGGTGTTCTTAAACGTAAATAGTACGTCAACGTCCATAATCTCGTTGTTTTCGTTGACTACCGTCATTATTGCCTTATCTGCCAATCTTAACTCTCCTTTTTTCACGGATAACTGATTCTATCACAGTTTGAACCTGTATGCAATATCATAAACGTATATTTTTGTTGTATTTTTCGCGAAAAATAACCGCGGGCTTATTTGTCCGCGGTTACCTATATTATTGCAAACCCGGCGCTCCGCCCTGAGGAGGGATTCCTCCTTCGGGTGGCTCGGGCATACCGTCCGGCCGCCCTCCGCCGTTACCGCCTCTGCCGCCGAACGGATTATGGTGACCTTCGCCGCCCATTCCTCCGAACTGCCCGGGCTGACCGAAGCCTCCGCCGCCCATCGAGCCGCCGATGCCCACTCTGCCGTAGGAATTAAGTCCGTCAACAAGAGTCACCTTTGCAAGCTCGGTGCCGCCGGAATATCTGCCGTCTGAACCGACACAGTAATTTACGTCGCCGGAATACTTTCCGCCGTAGGAAACGGTATATTCCGTTCCCGTCTGAAGCTCGGGCGAGCTGAATACGATGTTTCCGGTGTTCTTTTCAACTCTGAAGACAAATTCCCTGTCACCGCCAGAAACACACACATAGCTTCCCGCCTCAAGCTCGCGGTCGAATGTTACGCTGAGCGCGTTTACCGTGAGATTGTCGGGCGCCTGCGCCATTCCGGAAGCGCCCGCCGCAAACAGCGTTCCGCCGTCGATATAGAAGTCGCCGTTATAATCTATGGCGCCGTCCGCAGATGAGGTCGGTCCGGAAACAATAAGAGTGCCGCCCGTCATATATATATCGCCGTTTGAGTCTATGCCGTCGCCCTGAGAATCAATATAAACAAATCCGCCGCTGATTCTGAGATATGAGCCGTCGGACATAAACATTCCGCGCATATCCTGTGAGGAGGAATCGTTGCCGCCGGCGGCGTTAATGCCGTCGTCGTCAGCGACAATATAGACTTCGCCGCCCGATATCTCCACAAGCGCGCCTTCGAGTCCCTCGTGGCAGTCGGGAATTTCAATTTTTCCGCCCGAAACATATATATTTGAATCGGCGTGAAGGGCGTCGTCGCCGGTGGCTACGGAAAGAGCGCCGCCGTTGATTGAAATGTCGCCCGCAGAATGGAAAGCGTCGTCGGTGGTGTTTATTACCAGCGTGCCGCTGTTGACGGTTATGCCGCCCTGATTGCACTTAAGTCCCTTTTGGCTCGTATCCGAGGGAGTACCCTCTGCGCCGTTTACTCCGGCGGTCACGCTCATCGAGCAGTTGTCGACGGTTATCGCCGTCTCAACCTGTATGCCGTCCTCCCCCGCGACGAGATAAATGTTTGAATCTCTGAAAGCCGCCCAGCCGAGCGAGGGGTCTTTTTCCTGAGTGGAGCGCAGTGCGTCGCCGCCCGCGTTGACGCTGAGGGTCGAATTTTGTACGGTAAGACTGTCCTTGCCGTTGATGCCGTTATTTACGGCGCTCACGCTGACGGTTGTATTGATTATTTGCAGCGTGTCCTTGCCGATGATTCCGCTGTTGCAGTGGGCGTTGACGGTGAGCGAGCCGGTACCCCTGATTATAAGGTCGGCTTTCGAGAAGACGCAGGCGTTAGGCTCCTCCTCCACGGCGTCGCCGTATTCTAAGCTGTAATCGTAGGAGGTGCCGTCGGTGAAGACGTTTTCGGTCGTGCCGTTGAGAAGAAGCGTAACCGACGAAGCCTTATTCACATAAAGCGGTGCGGAATTAGAACATGTGACATTTACTCCGTTGAGAATAAGCACGACGTCCTCACCCTGAGCACGGACGGCTATCCTGCCGTCTGAAAGGGTGCCGGAAATCGTATATGTCCCCCCGCGGACTATTTTGAGATAACTCCCCTCCGCTACGGCTCCCTGACCGTCTATAGTTATACCCGAATCGCTTAGAGTGATGACGGTCGAACCGGTTTCGTCAGTCTCCCTGACGGGCGAAGTGGCGTCGGGAAGCGAAGACGAGTCTATCAGACCGAGCTGCGTACCGTTGTGCGCGCCATTCACGCCTCCGCCGACGATATCGTCCTTTATATGCCCTAAAACTCCCTCGCCGTCGCCTCCGAAAGCGACAATGAATATAACCGCGAGAATTATAACAAGCAGCGCCGCGACCGTTACAACCGCCGCCTGCCGTTGATTTTTCTTTCTGCTGTGTGAATACTGTGCCATATTCTGCTCCTTTACGGGTAATTATTGCTATGCCTTAAACCACTTATTATTATAATACCTTTTCGCGGGAAGTCAATCGGCGTCGGCAAAAATTCATAAAATGTTCATCTGAGCATCAAAAACGCCGGAACACGTCCGGCGGTTGGGTTTGTTTTCGAAAGCGCCTTTTAAAATTTGCCCCGCTCGCGGTGTAAAGCTTTTTTTCGGCAAGTATATCGCATAAAGTTAAGCGCCGCTTAATATTTCTCAAGCACGCGCCCGTTGAAATTAAGCGACGCTTGCCGTATAATATAATCATCACTTAACGGAGGTGCGCTATGAATTATTTGATCATCGGAGAACAGATACAGAAATTCCGAAAGGAAACAGGCATTACGCAAAAAGAGCTCGGGGAGGCGATAGGCGTCAGCAGCTCGGCGGTTTCACAGTGGGAGACAGGCGGGACTCCGGATATATCCCTGCTGCCGGCAATCGCCGACCGGCTCGGAGTCACGGTTGACGCCCTTTTCGGACGTGAAAAGATTACGGAGGAAAATATGCGGGAGGTATTGCCGCGATATATCGCGTCGCTGCCGAAAGCGAAGCGCATCGACGAAATCTTCCGTAAGATTCCGATTCTTAAAGACAAATAGAGGAGAGCTCTATGTTAAGATACTTAAAAGCCCGTTTCGGGCTGCCCTACTGATATGTTTTTCCCATCTTAAGCTTATGCTTCACCCCAACACGTCCCTGCGCACGGCGTTTACAAGCTTGCGCGAAAGCGCCGAGGTGCCGCAGTCGGTGCGCTGGGTGCCTATAAGTATTGTCATCCTGCTTTGAGGATAATTCGCGAAGAAACAGCCGAGCCAGCCATCCCAGCCGTATTCGCCCCGCTCGCTCATAAGAACCGCCTGACCCGGGTCTACGAGGTTGCGCATCAGATTGCCGTAGCTGTACCCGCCGAGTCCTTGCCAGTCGAAGCCCCTGCGCTGACGCTCGGAAAGGCTCGGAGATGTCATATATCTCACCGCAGTCTCTGAGAGAATACGCACACCGTTAAGCTCGCCGCCGTTCATAAGCATCATTGCGAATTTGGCGTAGTCGTCAAGAGTCGAAACAAGTCCCGCTCCGCCGGATTCAAATGCAGGTTCCCTGTCGAGGCCATAGTCGATGCCGAGGTTATTCGTCGGGCAGTGTTCGACCCGACACTCGGCGTAATTCGTGCGGTAAACCTTTGCGAGCCGCTTCCTCTTTTCTGCCGGCACCCAAAAGCCGGTGTCGTCCATTCCGAGAGGGTCGAATATATTCTCTTTCAGAAATTCCCCAAAGCGCATACCCGTAACGTTTTCAATCACTCCGCCGAGAACGTCCGCCGAAGTGCCGTACATAAACCTGTCCCCGGGATTAAAGCAAAGGTCCACGCTTCCGAGCTTCTCGCAAAATTCCCGCGTAGTCATAGGGTTATCGGAACGGAGCCGCCCGTCAAGCTCGACGTATATGTCCGCGACCTGCGCCGAAGAGCCTTCGCCTCCCGGATACGGCAGACCCGAGGTCATATTCATCAAATCCTTTATCATTATCTCGTTCTGCGACTTCACCCGCTCGCCCTTTTCGTTTATCCAATGAGAAGGCTTCCAACACGGCATCGTCCAGCACAGACAGTCGGCGAGGTCCAAAAGCCCTCTGTCGACAAGTATCATCACCGCAGCCGAGGTTATGGGCTTTGACATCGAATAAAGCCGCATTATCGTATTGCGGGAAAATGGCGCTTTATTCTCAAGGTCACGATATCCGTATTCCTCATATATGATTTCTTTTCCGTCCTTTAAGACGAGCATATTCGCACCTGCGGCAAATTTGCGGTCGTCTATCTCGTACTTTATTATGTCACGGTAATTCTGCGGCATAAGAACGCCTCCTTTGAAATATCAGCAAAAAAGCCCCGATTAAGGGGCTTTTTATAAGTATAGAACGGATTATCTTCTCTTGGAGACAACAGCGGCAGCAAGCGCGACAACAGCGGGAATTACCGCAAGAGCAAGACCTGTCTCGGGAGACTCGGCAGTGTCGGCCTCGGTCGGCTCGGCGGGAGCCGCATCGTCAGCGGGAGCCTCGGCAGCAGCGGCGGCGTCGACGACTTCAACAACAACCTCTACATCAGTAATGGCTCCGTCAGGAAGTTCAATGAAATTCTTCCACCAAACGTTGTACCAACCGATATCAAGAACGCCTTCGTCGGTAAGACCGGTGCCATAGCCCTCGGTAAGAGCTACTTCTTCGCCGTTGATCTTTATGGACTTGGTGAGAACGGTCAGATCGGAAAGATTGGAAGTTCCGGTAAAGGAATCACCCTCTGCAACAGCAGTAGCGTCCTTTATGTAAATGGTGGCAACTTTTGAACTGTCGATGTTCATACCGGAAAGCTTAAAGGTGTACTCGCCGGGAGCATTGATAGTAACAGGGTCACTGACGATATTCGACCAAGTTGCCTGCTCATAAACAACAAGAACAACATCCTGCGAGCCTTCAAAGGCGAAAGCCGGAACCGCAAGCGCCATTACCATAGCCAAAGCAACAACGACCGCAATAATCTTTCATAAAACAATTCCTCCTTAACATATTCGGATAATTCATACAGTCCCGTAAACAGGCAAATCTCCGCTGAGGATTATTTGTATGTATTTATGTTAGGAATTGTACTATATCCACTATTAGTTTAATCCGGCGTTTAGTTTTTGTCAATATACTTTTTCAACATTATAGGCAACATTTTTTGCACTTTTTATATAATTCCGCCGTTTCCGTAATAATCCATCAGCAGCTCCACCACACGGTTATAAGCATTGATTCCGTCGCTCACGCCGTTAAGAGTGAGATTTGCGTCGGTGAGCTTTTCCGATATCGCCGCGACGGTTTCCGTCGGGATTATCTCCTTGTGACTGTTCTTTTCCCAGTAGTCTACGGTATAAGAGCCGAAATCGTTATCCCACGCCTGAGCCGGAACCGCTGCAACCGACTGCCAGAGCCTGTCCTCATAATCTGTTCCCCTGAGTTCGAGAGCGTTGAGATAAAGGTAATAAAAGGCGTCAAGGCAGGCGGAATACTTCAGCTCGTCGGTGCCGTATTTAAGACATGCCATAATAGCCACAAAGCTCGCCTCGTCCTCCTGAATTATGCCCTTTAAGTGAGCAAGCTCATGGCATACCGTCGCGGGAACCGCTATCGGCTGAATGTCGCGGTTATAGGTCGCCTCAAAGGCAAACGGTATGTAAAGCCCGATTATTCCCTCCTGCGACATAAAAAAGGAGTTCATAATTTTTTTTGGGCGCGGAAAATACCCCTTGAGCTGAGAATACTCCGCGCTCAGACCCTTCATCGCTTCACGGCAGTCGTCCGACGGGTCCGCGCTGAGGACTATATACCCCTCGGCGTCGCGTTCAAAATTGCCGGAAAGCTCTGCTATGCGTGCGCTTACAGCCGAGAGCGTGTCCAAAAGAAGCTCTTCATTGTGTTCAACCGGTTCAAAATAACGGTCGGAAAACTTGGTGCAGTGATACATTACAAAGCACCCGAGAGTTTCGGTCGCAAAGACATATACGAATATTACGCATAAGAGTCTGATTATAAAACCGAAAATCTTTTTGGTAAGAGCGGTGTTTTTGCGCTTTGCTATCGCGAAAACTATCATCGCGGGAATCCCGACCGCCGCCGAGGCAACAAGCAGAATTATCATTATCTCACCGAGAGAAAACGGCAGCAGTCCGGACAGAAAAACAGGCAGCGAACTGTAAAGAGGATAAATCTTTTGCACATAAAAGTCGGAAAAAGGCGTGGACATCCACGACAGCGCATAAATAACAGCAATAACGGCAAATACCGCCGCGATAATAATATAAAACTTTTTAATCCTTGTCTTTTTCATCTTCGTCCTCTCCGCCCGCCCCGACAGGATCCATATGTATGGTCAGCAAAACGCCGAGCTTTGTTTTGACCTCCTGCTCTATGCCGTCTATTACCTTGTGTATCGCGACAATGTCGCTTTTCGGGTCTACCTCGGCGTGAAGTGAGGCAAAGTTTGCGCCGAATCCGTAGTTGTGTATCTGCAAATCGTGAAATCCCCTTACCTCGGGGCGGCTTTTCACGATGTCCGAAATCGCGTTCACGAGGCTCTCGGGCGGCTTCATACCGAGCATCGGGCTGACCGCCTTTTTTATCATCACGGCGGAGGACCATATTATAAACAGCGAAACGGCGAGTCCCGCCCAACCGTCGATGTTGATTCCGCTGACGCCCATAACTATCACACTCAGAAGAACTGAAGATGTTATCAGCACGTCGTTTCTTGAATCGAGAGCCGCCGCCGCAAGGGTCTGGGAATCAATCTTTTTTGAAAAATAAAAGTTGACTGCCGCCTGCACGGCTTTTAAAAATATAGCTGCGGCGAGCGCGGAATATGTAAATATGTCTATTGAAAGCTCCTCGGGAGTGATTATCTTTTCAACCGAGCTTTTCGCAAAAAGCACTCCCACCGCAAACATAACCAGCGATATTATCAGCGCGGTTATCTGCTCGTAGCGCGCGTGACCGAAGGGGTGGTCGCTGTCCGCCGGCTTGGCAGCCAGCCTGAAGCCTATCATCGTGAGAATCGACGAGCCTGCGTCGGTAAGACTGTTTACGGCGTCCGCCGCGACGGTCACGCTGCCCGAAATCAGCCCGACCGTTATCTTTATCAGAAACGCGGCGAAGTTGGTCAGTATTCCGAAAAGACCGGCGGCAAAGCCTATGCGGGTGCGTGCTGCACCGTTTTCAGAATTGTTCGGCAAAACTATTCCCCATTTCGGCGAGGCGGCAACGTAAAAACCGTTGCGCTGCAAGTTTATTATGTTATATTATATCAGCTAATTCGGTATAATGCAATAGCCCGATGAGCTTTAAATAAACGGTAAAATCGTTAAATTTACCCTTTTGACGTATCGGCTTGCAGTACCGGTGCTTAATTTTATGCGGATTCGATATGCCGTCATACATATACCGCTTGTACCGTTTCGGATAACGGTACATTTAAAAAACCGTCGGTCAGCCGACGCCGTAATTAACCGCTGACAACTGTCTTCCTAAAGCTAATATGCGCCCGCTTTGAGAGCATACAAAACTGCCCCGCTAAAATGCGGGGCTTTGATCACTTTATCTCGTCTGCTCGTCGAGCGTCAGATTATAGCTCGGCAGGAACTCCTCAATAAATGCGTCCGCCTCGGGCAAGCGCATTTTTTTGATTGCCTCAAGAGTCTGGCGTTCTGCCTCGGCAAAATCGGTGTTGCCGCTGCGGCGCTCTTCGATACATTTTATCAGCGCCGAAAGCTTGTCCGCAGCCTTAACAAGACGCGCAGTCTCGGGGTCGGACTCCGAGTCGAAGACCTCGGCGTAGTCCTCGCGCAAATCATCAGGCACCGTAGAAAGAAGCTTTTCAACAGCAGCCTCCTCCACCCGCTTGTAGGCTGACTTTATCCCGGGGTCGTAATACTTGACCGGAGTGGGCAGGTCGCCGGTGATGATTTCGGGAACGTCGTGATAAACAGCCGCGAGCACCGCCCTTGACACGTCGATATTTCCTCCGAACCGACGGTTTCTCAGCTCGCACAGAAGGTGCGTTATTATCGCAACTTCGAGCGAATGTTCGGCGATGTTTTCGGTGCGGGAATTGCGCATAAGCCCCCAGCGGGAAATATATTTCATTCTCGAAACAAGCGCAAAAAAGCTTTTGTTCACAGGTCGTTCACCTCTTTTGCTTCGGGCTCGTATTCCTCGTTTTCAAGCGCGTAATCGAGAACCTTCCCGTAAAAATCGGAGGGATTTTTCATTATCTTATCCGCCAAAAGCTGCGCCTGCTCGCGGTCGGGCGCGTAGAGTTTCAGCTCCATCAGCGTTAGACCTCCTTCGGTACAAAGCGTGTTTACGCTGTATCCCTTTTCCTTCTCGGTTATCGAGATTTTAACGTCGTTCTGGTTCTTGAGCCTTGCAAAAAACTTCAGCCCCGATGAAAGTATCTTGTTCCGAAAGCTTATCGGAACCATCCGCTTGAAGTCGTCGGCGCCCATCTTGGCTATCTCGGAAAGCACGTAATACTGCTCGCCGTCCTGCTCCTCAAGGGTGAGCGTCTTGGCGTCCAGAAGCTCGTTCACCGCTTCCGTGAAGACAAAATAGTTGACAATTCCGTCGTCGGTGGCTATTTCGGTTAGCTGCATAGGAGTTATCGGACGGTTTATCTGCCGCAGAAAATAGCATATGAGAATCTTCACCGCATAGGTGTCGGTAAGGTTCATCATATTCGGCGTGATGTATTTTTCATATCCTGCCATTTTGCACCTCCGTCAAAGCTTTTTTATGTTGGCGAAATTCGCCATTATCTTTTTGGTGCCTACCTTTTCAAAGGCTATCTCCAAAAGCGTGTCGTTCGACATTCTCGTCGCCTTGAGTACTGTCCCCTCGCCGAAAATGTTGTGGCTCACCCTGTCGCCAACCGCAAACAGCTTCGCGGCGCCCGGCGTCTGAGGCTTCGGAGCGCCGAAGCCGCTGCCGAATCCGCCCTTAAACGAGGACGACTTTTTTTCGGCGCGAGGCGAGTCATCGACCGCTGAGCGCTCCGTCTGCTCGTTCACAAATTCCATCGGAAGCTCGCCTACAAACCTCGACGGCTTATTGTAGTTGGTCGAGCCGAACAACATTCTCTGTCTTGCACAGCAGAGGTAAAGCCGCTTTTTTGCCCTCGTTATCGCGACGTAGGCAAGCCTTCGTTCTTCCTCGATATCTTCCTCAAGGTCCATACTGCGGGAGCTTGGAAAAATATTTTCCTCAAGCCCTACCACAAAAACATTGTTAAATTCCAGACCCTTTGCCGAGTGAACCGTCATAAGGGTTACGCTGTCGGAATCGGAGTCCATACCGTCGATGTCGGTGTAAAGCGCGATTTCCTCCAAAAAGCCTGATAGCGTGGGTTCGTCGGCGCTCTGGGAATAGCTCGCCATAGTCGATTTCAGCTCGTTTATGTTTTCAAGCCTGCCTGCGCCCTCGTCGCCCTGAAGCTGGAGCATACCGAGATAGCCGGTCTTAATCATCAGTTCGTCAAGAAGCTCGTCGAGCGGAGAAGACGACGCCGTCTGAATGAGTTCGTCAAACACCTCTGCGAGCGCCGTAAGCTTCTGCGCGGAACGCGAAAGCAGAGGATATTCAGCCGCCCTGCGCATCACCTCGAGAGGCGTCTCCCCGAGACCGGAAGCCACCTGCTCCAAAAGGTCTACCGTCGCGTCGCCGATGCCGCGCTTCGGCTCATTTATTATTCTGCGAAGCCTCAAAATATCGGTTTCGTTGTTTATCACCGAAAGATATGCGATGATGTCCTTGATTTCCTTGCGCTCGTAGAATTTAACGCCGCCGATTACCCTGTATGGTATACCCGACGCCACGAGCGCCCGCTCTATGGCGTTGGACTGCGCGTTCATTCTGTAAAGCACGGCGTTATCCGCCCACCTGCCGCCTTTTTTCACCGACTGATATACCGTCTGCGCGACAAATCTCGCTTCACCCTGCTCAGAAGCCGCTTTATAGAGGACTACCTTATCGCCCTCGCCGCCCGAAGTCCAGAGGTTTTTGCCCTTTCTGCCGCGGTTGTTCTTTATAACCTCGTTAGCGCAGTTGAGTATCGCCTGAGTCGAGCGGTAGTTCTGCTCAAGCCTTATGACCTTGGCGTTCTCAAACTGATTCTCAAACGAAAGTATATTCTCTATGGTCGCGCCCCGAAATTTATATATCGACTGGTCGTCGTCGCCGACAACGCAGAGGTTTCTGCGCTTCTCGCTCAGAAGCGATACAAGGCGGTACTGCACCATATTTGTGTCCTGATACTCGTCGACGAGAATATATTTATAGAGATTCTGATAGTGCGAAAGAACGTCGGGATACTCCTCGAAGAGCCGCACCGTGAGCAGAATGATGTCGTCGAAATCGACGGCATTGGAAGCGCGCAGACGCTGCTGGTAAGCCTTGTAGACTTCGCCTATCTTTTTCTTGCGGTAGTCCCCTGCGGAATGGAGTATGTACTCGTCCTCGGATATCCTCGACTCCTTAGCGTGGGATATCTCCGTAAGAATTGATTTCGGCTGAAACAGCTTGTCCGAAAGATTGACATCTGCAAGACACTGCTTTATCACCCTCACAGAGTCGTCGGTATCGTAAATAGTGAATTTCGGGTCGTAGCCGAGATTCTGAATCTCACGCCTGAGTATCCTCACGCAGGCGGAATGGAAAGTCGCGGCGGTGATGCCGTCCGCCCTTCCGCCGAGCATAAGCCCGAGACGGGTCTTAAGCTCACCCGCAGCCTTATTTGTAAAGGTTATCGCGAGAATGTTCCACGGATTCACGCAGTCTACGGCTACTATGCTTTTTAGACGCTCGCTGTCCGAAGATCTTCCCTCGGCGTAGTCAAGAAGAAACTGCTCGTCTGCGGGGCTGACGCCCGCAAACCGCGTCTCGTCGAAATAGGCGTTTCCGAAGTATATCATATTCGCCACGCGGTTTACTAAAACAGTGGTCTTGCCGCTGCCCGCGCCTGCAAGTATCAGAAGCGGACCGTTGACGGTAAAAACCGCCTCCCGCTGCATATCGTTGAGATTGGAAAAATACTTCTCCATCGCGCGGCGCTTAGCCGCAATAAATTCTCTGTCGGTCATTTGTACCTCCGTAACGGTATATTCTCTGAATACATCATATCACAAAACAAGTCCAAAAGAAACACCTTAAAGCGTGTTTTTTAAAAAAGATTAAAATTTTTTCGGAATTTACAAATAACTATAGCTTTTTTTCGGGAAATATTATATAATGGTTTCAGTATACAGGAAGGACGTGGTAACTTGAAGCTTTTTTCAAACAGAAAATATAACGTAATACTCAGATATTCCATAATCGCCATCATAATAACCCTGCTCCTTGTGACGGCGCTTTTCAAGTGGGACACCATTAAGAATATCTTTTCGGTGATTGTAAAAATCTTTGAGCCTATAATCTGGGGCGCGGTGATAGCCTTTATTATGAACCCCATAATGATGAGCACCGAAAAGTTCCTGAAAAGATTCATTTTCCGCAAAAAACCCCGTCCGAAGCTGACCCGCGCCATAGGCGTAACGGTCGCGGCTCTTGTGTTTATCGCCGTGATACTCGCGATAATCCTCTCGGTGATACCTGAAATCATGTCAAGTATCCCCGGAATTTACTCGGGCATCACAAACGACCTCATTCCGAATGTCAAGACTTGGGCAAAAACCATACTCAACGACAATCCGAGCGTTCAGGAAGCGGTTATGAACGGACTTTCCGACCTCGGTCTGAGTCTGCAAAGGCTGCTCTCCACTTTAGGCCCGCAGCTCACCGGTCTGCTCAACAGCCTGCTTGACTTTGCAAATTCCGTCAAGAATTTTATCTTCGGGTTTATAGTCGCAATATACTTCCTCGCCAGTAAAAAAACGCTTCAGGCGCAGGCAAAAAAGCTAATCGTGGCGTGCTTCCGCGAAGATACCTACCGTTGGATATTCAACTTTACCACCGATACCAACAGCGCTCTTTTGAACTTCATCTACGGAAAGGTTATCGACTCGATAATAATAGGCGTGATCTGCTGCATAGGCATGCTCATCTTCAATATGCCGTATGTGATGCTGATATCCATTATAATAGGAATTACCAACATTATCCCGATATTCGGTCCGTTCATAGGAGCAATACCCTCGGCGCTGCTCGTTCTAATAGCCGAGCCTCGCAAGGTGATATGGTTCCTGCTGTTCATTCTGGCGCTCCAGCAGCTCGACGGCAACATCATAGGTCCGAAAATACTCGGTTCGAGAATCGGTCTCTCCTCATTCTGGATGCTATTCTCTATCATCGTGTTCGGCTCGATGTTCGGAATCGTAGGTATGATAGTCGGCGTGCCGCTCTTTGCGGTGGCATACGACCTGCTGACGGGCTATGTCAATTCCAAGCTTGAACGAAAGAATATGCCGACCGACGACGACTATTACGATATTCCCTGTGTGGAGATAGGGCTTGTCAGGGACGATAACGAGCCTATTGAGATAGAACAGCGTGATTATCCCGCTGAGGACAAGACGCAATAACAGCCCCCTCAAAGCATTTACTCGGAAAGGACAAAGACTATGAAATTCAGAATCACTGCTGCGCTTTTAGCGGTGCTTATGCTGTTCTCCGCCTGCGGAAATAAGCCGGCAACTATCATAACCGAGAGCGGCGAAACGAAATATCTGATAACGGCAAAAAACCCGCTCATCTGGGACGATATCCCCGACCCGGACATCATAAGGGTCGGCGACGCCTACTATATGGTATCAACTACAATGTACTTTATGCCGGGCTGCCCCGTTATGCGCTCCTATGACCTCGTTCACTGGGAGCTTGTCTGCTATGTATACGACTCGCTCGCCGACGATCCGAAATACAATCTTATGGGCGAAGAAAACGCCTACGCAAAAGGTCAGTGGGCAACAAGCATACGCTATCACGACGGAAAGTTTTATGTTTTGTTCTGCGCGCTCGATCAGGGAAAGACCTACATCTTCACCACCTCCGATATCGACAGCGGCGAATGGGAACGTACCGAGCTTAACCGCGTCTTCTACGACGCCTCGCTCTTCTTTGACGACGACGGCAGGGTATACGTCATTCAGGGGGTCGGCGACGTAACGGTGACAGAGCTTCTGCCGGACTGTTCCGGCATTAAACCGGGTGGCGTAGACCAGAAGATTCTCAACTCCGGAATTGTCGACGGCTTAAGCGGCGCCGAAGGCTCGCACTTCTATAAAATCGGAGACTACTACTATCTCTTTATGATAAGCTACGCAACCGCCACTCCCGGAATTTCACGCTGCGAGCTTTGCTACAGAAGCAAAACGCTGCTCGGAGAATATAAAGGCAAAACCGTTCTCTGCGACTCTATGGGCTATTACGGCAACGGCGTCGCGCAGGGCGGAATCGTGGACACCCCGGAGGGCGACTGGTACGCTCTGCTGTTTCAGGACCACGGCAGCGTGGGACGCGTCCCCTGCCTACAGCCTGTAAAATGGACCGACGGTTGGCCGATGATAGGCAAAAACGGCGAGGCGGTGAGCGAAATTTCGGTCTACTCCGCCGAACAGGAATGGAACGAGAGTTCGTTTATGAGCAATGACGAATTTGACTACAGCGAGGATAAGCTTTCGCTTTACTGGCAATGGAACCACAATCCTGACAATGAAAACTGGAGCGTCACCGAACGCCCGGGCTATTTCAGAATAACAACTGCGAAAACCGCAAGGGATATCTTCCATGCGCGCAATACCCTTACTCACCGCACGGAGGGACCCGTCTGCACAGCCGAAGTCAAGCTCGATTACAGCGGGCTCAAAGCCGGCGACCACGCGGGCATAGCGGCGTTTCAGAGCTACAGCGGCGAGGTAGGCGTTTATATCGACGACAGCGGTGCCGCTCACGTCTACTTCGGAAGCATAAAACGAGGTCAGGATAAATTTATATCGAAAGAAGAAGAAATTTCGGGCGGTGAAATCTATCTGAAGATCGAATACAGATTTTCCGACGTCGCCGAGGACGGAAGCATCACGACGAGCGATCAGGCAAGGTTCTACTACTCGCTTGACGGAGAAAACTGGGACAAAATAGGCAAAAGCTTCACGATGTCTTACGACCTCGACCTGTTCACCGGCTACCGCACAGCGCTCTACTGCTACTCTACAAAGCTGGCAGGCGGTCACGCCGATTTCGATTGGTTCCACGTTACAAAGGGGTAATTAAAAGCAAAACACCCGCCTAAATCAGCACACCGATATAACTAACAGCGAGATAAATCGGAATTTGCAAAGGGGTAAGATTATAATGAAAAAGACGTTATTATCTTTCATTGCTATTTTTACGCTCATTTTTTCCTTGTGCGCTTGTTCTCAACAAGATTTAGAGGACATGACCTATGGAGAAGGCGATGGGTATGCAACCATAGTATGGGGTGACAAGACCTATGTACCATACGGCGCATTATCCGAATATGGTGAGCGTGGAAAGCAAATCGGAATCGTTGATGGAAATAAGGATGACAGAGTTTATGAATTAAAAGGATATTCGGTTGACGAATGGATTGTAAATTCGTTTCCTCACGATGCGGCTATGCTGCTAAGAGAAGTAAATGTCACCGACATACCCGACGGTTGGCAGTCAGAATACGAATGGAATAAATAAATTCCGATTTACCTGTCAGATAAATTCTGAAGTGCACACCTCTATAACGCAAAAAAGCAGACGTTTTTCGTCTGCTTTTGCTGTTTTATGCGGGGCTGCCTAATGCAAGCCGGTTTTGTTACCGTTCAACTTCATGTCAATCTCGGATTAAACTCAAGTATTTACGGACAAAATTATATCATCGACGGTTCCCAGCATTCGGGGGCTTCAAGACCGAGTATCTTAGCGACGGTCGGAGCTACATTAGCAAGACCGTATTCGCCCGGCTTAATTACATATTCGGTGTCCTTGTCGTAGATTATGAACGGAACGGGGTTGAGAGAATGTGCGGTTCTGACCTGAATTACGCCCTTTTTGTTCTTTTCAAGCATCTCGTCGGCGTTGCCGTGGTCGGCGGTGATGAGAACGGTCGCGCCTACGGCGTCGGCAGCCTTCAATATCCTCGCAAGACCGAGGTCAACCGACTCAACGCCTGTAATGGTCGCGTCGAGGTTTCCGGTATGACCAACCATATCGCCGTTGGGAAAGTTGCAGCGGATAAAATCGTACTTGCCGCTCTCGAGTGCAGCGATGACGTCATCGGTTATCTCGGCAGACTTCATCCACGGACGCTCGTCGAAACTGACGTTATCCGAAGGTATCTCCTTATAGGTCTCAAGCTCTTCAGAAAATTTACCGGAGCGGTTGCCGTTCCAGAAATAGGTAACGTGACCGTATTTCTGAGTCTCGGAGACGGCATACTGCCTCAGCCCGTGGGCTACAAGCAGCTCGGAAAGCGTGTTTTTGATTTCCGGAGGGGCGACGAGGTAGTTTTTCGGAAGCTTGAGGTCGCCGTCATACTGCAACATTCCGGCGTAGATTACCTTCGGAACAGCTCCTCTGTCAAACGCCGTGAAGTTCTCCTGATCGAACGCCATCGAAAGCTCTATCGCTCTGTCGCCGCGGAAGTTGTAGAGAATGACGCTGTCGCCGTTCAATATCTTTCCGACGGGTTCGCCGTTTTTAGCGATAACAAACGCCGGCAGGTCCTGATCTATGACGTCGAGTTCGGCGCGGTAGGTTTTGATTGCGTCGGCAGCGGTCTCAAACTGCCTTCCGATACCGTGGACATGCGTATCCCAGCCTATCTTTACCATATTCCAGTCCGCCTGATAGCGGTCCATCGTGACCTTCATTCTGCCGCCGCCGGAAGCAATCTTCGCGTCGAACAAAGAGTCGTTGAGCGAAGCAAGAAGCTGCTCAAGCTCGTCGACGTACTGCAAGGCAGAGGTCGCGGGGACATCGCGTCCGTCAAGCAAAATATGGCATCTTACGCGCGAGACGCCGGCTTCCTTCGCCTTGATTATCATTTGCTTGAGGTGGCTGATATTCGAGTGGACGTTCCCGTCGGACAAAAGACCTATGAAGTGAAGAGTGGAGCCGTTGGAACGGCAGTTGCCGACAAGCTTGTTCCATGTCTCGGAGGCAAACATCTTGCCGCTTTCAATGGACTCGTTGACAAGCTTTGCGCCCTGCGAATAGATCTGTCCGCAGCCGAGAGCATTATGTCCGACCTCAGAGTTGCCCATATCGTCGTCGGTGGGGAGACCGACAGCGCTGCCGTGAGCCTTGAGGCGGGTGTTCGGACGCTCCTTAAGAAGCCTGTCGAGCACCGGGGTGTTGGCAAGCGTGACGGCGTCGCCGAGCCCCGTTTTGGAGAAGCCCACGCCGTCCATAACGATTAAAACCAAGGGTTTCATGTAAAAAATCTTCCTTTCAAATTTAAATCGGCGCCAAAAGCATAAAATTTATATAACGTTATATCTTTACAGCATCACACGCTTGCAGCCTTGATGATCTCTCCGAAATCGGGGGCCTTGAGAGAAGCTCCGCCGATAAGTCCGCCGTCGACGTCGACCTTCGAGAGAAGCTCGGCGGCGTTCTTCGGGTTCATCGAGCCGCCGTACTGAACGGTCACGGACTCGGCGACATCCGCGCCGAAGATTGAGGCAATTACATCGCGAATGTATTTGCAGGCTTCCTGCGCCTGCTCGGCGGTGGCGGTTCTGCCTGTTCCGATTGCCCAGACGGGTTCGTAGGCGATGACCGTTTTGCGCATATCGTCGGCTGAGATGCCGAAGAAATCGAGCTTGCACTGCTTGCCGAGAACCTCCTCGGTGATGCCGCACTCGCGCTCCCATAGAAGCTCGCCTACGCATACTATCGGCTTAAGACCTGCGGCAAGGGCGGCTTTGAGACGCTTATTGACTGTTTCGTCGGTCTCGCCGAAATACTGCCTGCGCTCACTGTGGCCCAAAATGACGTATTCGACGCCGAGTTCAACGAGCATATCTGCGGAAATCTCGCCGGTAAACGCGCCCGACTTTTCAAAGTGGCAGTTCTGAGCGCCGACGTGAATATTCGTACCTTTTACGGCGTTCACGGCGGTTTCGAGGTCGGTAAACGGCACGCACACCACTACCTCGCAGCCTGCGTCTTTCGCAAGCGGCTTGATTGCATCTATAAGCTCCGCCGCCTCGGGGCGGGTCTTGTTCATTTTCCAGTTGCCGGCTATAACGGCTTTTCTAAGATTCTTGTTCATATAAATCTCCTATATCAGTTATTGTCACCGGATACGGTATTGCCGCATCCGTTAAAGCATCCCATATACTTAGGCGAAAACAGAAGCCCCACGGTCATTCCGACAATCGCCCCCAAAAGTAAATAAAACAGGATTTTGCCGTCGGCGCTCCGTCTGACCGCTTCAAGCTTTTTCAACATAATATCAGACCTCTTTCAAATTAAGAGCAGACAGAGCTTGCCGCCCTGCCTGCTCTGTAATAAATTACCTGTCCGCAATGGCGTCAACGCCGGGAAGACCCTTGCCCTCGAGGTATTCGAGAGAAGCGCCGCCGCCGGTAGAGATGTGGGTCATCTTATCGGCAAAGCCGAGGTTGATGACAGCAGCAGCGGAATCGCCGCCGCCGATAACGGTGGTAGCGTCGGTATCTGCCATAGCCTTGGCAACGGCAAGAGTTCCCTTTGCGAGAACGGGGTTCTCAAAGACGCCCATAGGACCGTTCCAGACAACAGTCTTTGCCTCCGAAACGGCGCCGCAGAAAAGCTTAGCGGTGGCTTCGCCGATGTCGAGTCCCATCTTGTCGGCAGGAATAGCGTTTACAGAAACGGTGTTGACGGCTATAGGAGCGTCAATCGGGTCGGGGAAAGTCTCCGCGACAACGGTGTCGACGGGCAGCAGAAGCTTCTTGCCGAGGTCTTCGGCTTTCTTGAGCATCTCGCGGCAGTAGTCAAGCTTTTCGTCGTCCACAAGAGATTTGCCTATCTCGCAGCCCTTGGCCTTGAGGAAAGTATATGCCATTCCGCCGCCGATGATAAGCGTGTCGCACTTTTCGAGAAGATTCGAGATTACGTTGAGCTTATCCGCGACCTTCGCACCGCCCAGAACGGCTACAAAAGGTCTTACGGGATCCTCAACGGCGTTGCCGAGATAGGTGATTTCCTTCTGCATAAGATAGCCGACGGCGGTCTCCTTTACAAATGCGGTAACACCGACGGTGGAAGCGTGGGCGCGGTGGGCGGAGCCGAAAGCGTCCATAACGAACACCTGATTGTCGACAAGATCGGCAAGCTCCTTCGAGAAGCCCTCGCCGTTCTTGGTCTCGTCGTTTCCGCGGAAGCGGGTGTTCTCAAGAACCACAATTTCGCCGTCCTTCATCTCGGCGACAGCTTTCTTTGCGTTTTCGCCAACAACGGTGTCGTCCTTGGCAAATATAACGTTGGTATTAACGAGCTCGGCGAGTCTCTCAGCGGCGGGAGCGAGGGAGAATTTATCCTCGGGACCGTTCTTGGGCTTGCCCAGATGCGAGCAAAGAACCACCTTTGCGCCGTCGGCTACAAGCTTGTTGATAGTCGGAAGAGCGGCGGTGATTCGGTTGTCGTTGGTGATCTTGCCGTCCTTGAGAGGTACGTTGAAGTCAACCCTCACGAGAACCTTTTTACCCTTGACCGAAAGATCGTCGATAGAAACTTTGTTTAAACCTGCCATAATTGTATCTCCTTTTCAATAAAATACGTCGGTAAAACGTGTCGGGTATATTATACTAAACTTTCCTTGAAATAGCAAGTGTTTGCGCAAAATTTTTGAAATATCCCCCGACTCGGCGGCATATTTCTCTTACAGCGTTGCCGACTCTTGATAAAGCTTTGCGGTCTGAGCCTTTGAAACGCCTCTAAAAGCGTGCTTTTTCCGACCCCGCAGATACGTTTACCCATAAAATCATTATGTATTTCCGTCGATTATCAAATCGACCTCATCGGGCAAAGGCTCCTCAAACCAGCTTTCAAACTTTTTCAGCAGGTTTTCGTCGACCGGGTATGCCTGCACAAGACCCAACGCGACGTCTCGATTGCGCTTTTCAATTCTGCGGCGCCACTCATCATCCGGTATCTTAATATAGTGAAGCTCGCACTCCGCTCCCCTGCTGCGGTAAAACTCCCTGACGCTTTCGCGTTCAGCTTTTGTCCAGAGCCCGATGTCGATAACCGAGCTTATGCCGCTTGCGGCAAATTCGAGTGATTTTTCAAAAAAGTAGATTTCTAATTTTTCAACATATTCGTCCAGTATATCTCCGGGGTACGGTCCGAGAAGCAGCAGAGTTATCTCGTCGACCGAAAGGTGAACGGCACTTATCTCCTTCGCAAGACGTATTGCGTAGGCAGTCTTTCCCGAGCAGAGCTTCCCGCAGGTGATTATTATTCTTGCCATTGGCTCACTCCCATTCAAATTTAGTGAGCTTTCCCTCGCGTTCGAGGTCGGGAAAATCCCACTGGCGCAGAATCTCATAAGCCGCTATCGCAACGCTGTTGGAAAGATTGAGACTCCGAAGCGTCGGACGCATCGGCAGACGGACGCAGTCGGAGGGGTTTTCGTGCAAAAGCTCCTCGGGAAGTCCCGCGTCCTCCCGTCCGAACAGAATATAACAGCCGTCGGGGTAACTGATGTCTGTGTAAACATTCCTGCCCTTGGTGGTAAAATAGTAGTACCTGCCGCCTGCGGTCTTCTCAAAGAAGTCGCCGAGAGAATCGTAATAAGTGATGTCGAGCTTGTCCCAGTAGTCGAGACCGGCGCGCTTGAGGTTTTTGTCGGTCACCTCAAAGCCGAGCGGTCTCACAAGGTGGAGCCTTGCGCCGGTAACCGCGCATGTTCTGGAAATATTGCCGGTATTCTGCGGAATCTGCGGCTCGACCAAAACTATATTCAGCGTCATTTTAAAACACCTCTCAAAGCTGACGGTACTGCGTGTAGCTGCGCTGCTCAACGAGCATCGGCAGGCACTTTTCGAGCATTACACCCTCGCGGACGGGCGCACCGTAGCCGAATGTTGTTTTTATCGCGTACTCGCAGAAAGCGGTCGCACGGCACATAGCTATCGGCAGACTGTCGCCCAAAAGAAGCCCGCCCGTCAGGATACTCGCGAAAAGATCGCCGGTGCCGGGATAACTCTTCGGAATCATCTCATAGGGTACTCGCCAGAAAGCGCTGTGTTCGCCGTCGTAGCCGACGTTGCAGGTCTCGCCGTCGGCGGTCATAACGCTTGTGATGACTACCGTCTTCGGTCCCTTTGCCGCGAGCTTCACGAGCATCTGTTTCAGCTCGCTCACGGTAAGAGGAGCGTTGGGGTAAGGAATGCCGAGAAGTATCGCCGCCTCGGTGAGGTTAGGCGTAATGATGTCCGCAGCCGCGACAAGCTCGCCCATACGCCCGCAAAGGGCGTCATCATAGGTGCGGTAGCGCCTGCCGCCGTCTCCCATAACAGGGTCGACCACGCGCAGCGCCGACTTATAGCTGTCCATAAACTCAAGACAGTGGCTGACCTGCGCCCGGGAAGCGAGAAAGCCGCAATATATGCAGTCGAAGTCTATTCCTGCGGAGACGTAGTGACTAAGCGCCTCGGGGATATATTCGGTCATATCCTTGAGAACTACCTCGCCGAAGCCGTTGGTATGGGTAGATAAAAGCGCCGTGGGGACTGCACAGACCTGTATCCCCATAACCGACATCGAGGGAAGAATCACCGAAAGCGAACAGCGTCCGACTCCCGAAATATCATGAATCGCGGCAACCCTCTTAAGTTCCGCCATAATATCACCTTCTGTGGAAAATTTAGGAAGTATTCCTGCCTTTGCTTTCATATTATTCTACCATTTCTTGACGTCAAAAACAATCGTTTTTTAATGTTTATTTTTGAAAATTCTGCAAAGAATATTTTCACATTAATTTGAAAGGCAGGATTTGCTATGGTAAACATATCTTCAATCTGCAAGGGAATGGCTGTCGGAATGGCTGCGGGAGTGGTGACCTATGCGCTGACCAACGCCACTAAAAACGAAAAGCGCCGATTCAAGTCCAACACAATGAAAGCGATGCACTCGGTCGGCAATATGATGGACATTCTCGGAGCAATGTTCATGTGAGCTTTCGGCTCTTACGGAAAACCCCGGCGGATTCTACGCTTATAAGCGAGCAAAAAACACGTCTGCGCGAACAGACGTGTTTTTTGCTATCTTATCCTTTTGTTTTTCTTCTTTTTCGGAGGCTCCTGAGGTATCTCGGTCTCGGGAGTGTCGACAAACACAGCCTCGCCCTCGGCGGGCTGAGTATAGCTCAGCTCGGGCATTTGTTCACCGCGTTCCTCGTAATAGGGCTGAATGACGTGCTTGCGAATCGCGGGGAAACAGTTGAAAGCATAGAGAAGTCCCAGAAACGACGGCAGTATGACTATTGCAAAAGACGACCACGGGAACAGAACTATAACCGCAAGTATCACTATCACCGTAGTTATAAGGTTCACTATGCTCGACTTTATCTCGATAGCCGTGAGATAAAGTGAGTTTTTAAGTATCTGCCAGAGATTCAGCGTAGTAGAAACTATGAGCAGATATATATAAAAATGCATCATAAGGAACAGAAACGACGTTACGAGGCAGATTATAAACGGAATGTTGAAAGCCGTATTCCGCTGAGCAAGGTTGAAATACATCGGAAAGGCAAACGACATCGCCACTATAAAGAGCATATCTATCACACCGATAACGGCACCCTGTCTGAAATTGCTCCCGAAGGCGCGCCAGAAATCTGACCATATAAATACGGGACGGCGGCAGGAAATATTTCTGAGGACTTTCATAAACCCGCATACGGACGGTCCCACAAATATCCCGCAGACCACAAATGCGATATAAAACCATACATTTCCGAGTCCGAGATATCCTATCAGCATAAGCCCCGCAAAAGGAAGCAGGGCTGTAACGATAAAAATGAAATTCAGAATTATAAGCTTTGAAAAATGAGAGGTATAAATGTCGATAAACCTGAAAAGAGGAATCTTCTTGTCAGGGTCCTTGGAAACACCTTTTCCGACTCTTTCGTAATTTGAAAACAGTCCCATATTAGACATCCTTTCATATTTTA
This sequence comes from uncultured Clostridia bacterium, assembly GCA_947627235.1. Taxonomy (GTDB): domain Bacteria; phylum Bacillota; class Clostridia; order Oscillospirales; family Ruminococcaceae; genus Faeciplasma. The sequence goes on from CANQVG010000005.1 coordinate 45,796, forward strand.
TGCTCACGTTCCCACGATAAGACCGGCAAGAAAAGCGTCGCCCATAGCAAGCACTGCAAGCAAAACCGCGAGAATAAGAAATTTCACGGAGTACTCTATTATTTCGTTTTTTATGCCGAGTCGGTTTTCACTGGTAACAGACAGCGAAAGATACCGCATCGAAAGCCTGAACGCCTCTCTGATTCCGATAATCAGAACCCATGTAGACAAAACGGCATACGGCAGAAAAGCAGCCATAGACTTAAGAACATCGCTGCCGAGATATACTCCGCGTACACAAACTCCGAGTCCCAAACCGCGAAACGCCGTCAAAAGGAGTTCCGCAGGCTGCGAAACCGCACTGAAGCCGCACAGAAACGCCGCAATAAGAAGCATCGCGACTCCGGAAAACGAGCTTAAAAATATCCTCAGCCACTTTCCGTCTGAAGCAAGCGCGAGCTTTTCCGCTGCGCCGCTTAGAGATATAAGCGCAGCTTCGTCCATATTTATGCTGAGTATGACGCCCGCGGTCACTCCGACTGCCGCCGAAACCGCCAGCGCTATATCAAGATTTACCGCCCTTGGGCGCAAAGTTTCTTCATTCATCATATCATCCTCCGATAAAATATATTCTCCCCGGACAGGCGATATGACGGACAAAGGTCAGATTTCAACAAACGCGCAAAAGACGGAGAAATCTCTCCGTCTTTTATTATACTACTGTTTTTAAAATGTTGCAAGTCCCTGACGAAATTTAATGTGACCGTCTCACTGTGAACACAAAACACGATTCCCGCGCAGAATTATTCCTCCGGCTCATCCGCCTGAACGGGACGCTCTATCCCGAGTCTTGCATAAAGCTCTGAAATTTCGCCGTCGAGCCGCTCAATCTCCTCGCCCTGCTGCTGAACGGTCTTTTTCAGCTCTTTTTGCTGGTCGCTGAGATTCTGCGCGCCGTAGCCGAGACTGAATACGACTATCATTATCAGCACGGTAAGAGCTATCATCGCCTTGCCGACGCTCTGGTCGCAGAACAGAAGTTTTTCGTCTATAACCCGCTTATTTCCCGGTATTATTTGCCATATCTTTAAAACTATCGGCAAAATCAGCGCGAGAAGTATAATGTCAATGGGAAGCTGAACGATGTTCTTTATTGCCCTTGCGGGAAACATCGCCAGAAAACCCTTGCCCGCAAGCGAGGCAACCGCCCATGTGGTCAGCCATAGGTTGCAGACTATCACGACGGTGGTCTTGGCGGCAATTATCCTCGGCACCATCCAGCGGTCGTTCTGGGCGTTATACAGGAAAATTCCGTAGATGAGAGCGCCGAGACCCTCAATCAGAGTGAAGCGTATATCAAAGGCTCCCGACGGCTTGATAAGAAAGCCGAGGAGGTCGGTTATGATACCGGCAGCAAACCCGACGGTCGGTCCGTAAAGCATCGAAACCGACGCGAGCGCTACAAAAGCGAATGAAATGTGAAGCGTGTCGCTTGTGCTGACCGTTGTGGTGAGCTTGATTGCGAGATCAAGCGCTATTAACATAGCGGTAAAGGTCAGACAGCGAATGTTTTTAAGCTCAAGCGCCGAGCGCTTGAAGAGATTGAAAAAGCCTTTCATCGGCAATTCCCCCTTTTGAATTAAACATGGCTGTACCTGCTTAATATGCGCGGAAATGGCCGAAAAAGGCTTATTTATGCACGTTAAGCGGGATGCGGGATACGAACCGCAGCCGCTTTGACGGCATTTTGTTCGGGCAGCAACTCCCCGTCTGCCCGACACTATTTCACGCTCGTATCTCTACTCTTAAATGTTTGTGAATATATTCAGGCGGCTTTAAATCGAAAGCACACGCAGAACCGAATGAAGCTTTTCGTCGTAGCCCTTCTGCATATTGAGGGCATCCTCAATATTGTAGTCTACGATTTTGTTGTTCTTGACGGCGACGATGCGGTTTATCTGACCGTTTGCCAGAAGCTCGACGGCATAGTAACCCATCTTGAGCGCCATTACGCGGTCAAAGCACGTAGGAGCGCCGCCGCGCTGAACGTGACCGAGCACTGTGGCGCGGGATGTAACCCCGGTTTTCTGCTCTATATACTTCGCGATATGGTCTGAGGTAAAGTCGTCGTGGACAACGCCCTCGCAGACTATAAGCTCAAAGTGGGTCTTTCCGGCGTTCTTCTGCTCGATTATCTTGCGGCATATATCGTCGAGGTCAAACGGCACCTCAACGGTCAGACAGTCTATAGCGCCGGTTGCCGCCGCTACATTTACGCCGATGTGACCGGCGTTACGACCCATTACCTCAACTACCGAGCAGCGGTTATGAGACATTTCTGTATCCTTGAGTTTATCAAGCATCTCAAGGGCGGTGTTCTGAGCGGTGTCAAAACCTATGGTATATTCGGTGCAGACTATGTCGTTGTCAATGGTTCCGGGGATTCCTACACAAGGCATTCCGATTCGGGAAAAGTCGAGAGCGCCGCGGTAGGTTCCGTCGCCGCCGATGACTATAAGGGCGTCGATGCCTGCATTTTTGCAATTCTGCATCGCCTTTTCAAGCCCTGCCTGTGTGGTGAAATCTTTGCTGCGCGCGGTGCAGAGTATAGTTCCTCCGCGGTGCAGAATATCCGAAACGTCGCGGGCGCTGAGCTCATACATATCGCCCTCGATAAGGCCCTGATATCCTCTGCGGATACCTATCACTTTATGACCTTTGGCTATTGCAGCTCTGGTTGCAGCGCGTATTGCCGCGTTCATACCCGGAGCGTCGCCGCCGCTGGTAAGAATACCTATTGTCATTGCCATAAAAGTAGTGCCTCCAAAACAAAATTATTGCAGACAGGATTACCGTATTGCGCAGGATAACCCCTCGCGGATACAATTAGGATATCACAGTAAATTTACAAAGTCAAGAATAAACTGCAATAAAGACGTGCCGAAAATCGACACGTCTTTTTTGAAATATCTGTGTATAATTACGTATTTCGCCGAATATCTGGGATTAGCCAACCGGTCCTATGCTTGCCATAAATTCGGAAACGTCAACATAAAGGGTGTTTCCCTCAGAAACGTTTATTCTTCCGCCGACCTCTCCGCCGGTTTCGGGACAGAATACTCCCATCACATATCCCGACGCCTCATACGGAGTCTCAACCTTGCGGTACTCATATTTTATATTCAGACTGTCGAGTATGGCTGCATACTGCTCTGCCGTCATTCTCTGACCGTATTCATCAAAGAAATCGGGTATCTCAACCGTTGTAAGGCCCTTGCTGACGCTTATTCTGACGTTCTGCACTGGATAAAGCGTAGTTCCTTCCTCTATGTCCTGCTCAAATATGATTCCGGCATCGTACTCATCAGAATAATCGTATGTCACTTCAAAAGTCAGACGCTCTTTCCAGGTATCGCTGGAACTGACCGAGTCATATCTCTGACCTACAAAGTTAGGCATAACAAACATATTTCCCTGCTGAACCGTAGTTGTCTGGGAGACCGAAACCGATGCATCTGTTATAGGAGGCTCGGTAACGGTATCAGTCACGGTCGTCTGAGCGGGCTGGACGAAGTTATTTGTCTGCTGCGTGGTACCCGTGGTGTAGGGCAAAGAACTGTCGGGCAGAAGCATCCTCGCAAGCATAGCGAATCCTGCAACAACAGCCGCCACAAGAGCGATTCCGAGAATAACCATAAAAACGTTAGCTATTATTGCGGTACGCTTCTTTCTCTTTCGACGGACAGCCCTGTCCTGATGCTTCGGAACCTGAATCGGTATCGTCTGGGTGGCGCCGTTAGGCAGCTTCTGCATATAGCTCGGCTGCTCGAAGAGCTTCGTTACAAACTCGGTGACGGTCTGGATTCTAAGGTCGCATTTGAGACGCATAGCCTGCATAATGACATTTGAAACATTGGCGGGAACATTCGGGTTAATCTTAGCGGGTTCCAAAAGGTCGTCGCTTCCGACGCGAGCCATAGGCTCTGTAGGCATACAGCCGGTAAGAAGGCGGTACATAACAGCAGCGACAGCATATACGTCGGTCCATGTGCCTATCCATTCGCTTGAAGCATACTGCTCGGGTGCGGAATATCCGGTATAAAGCTCCGGCGCGAGATCGGTATTGACCGTCCTTATCTCGGGTATCGAGAAGCCGGTCAGCAAAAGCTCTCCCCGCTCGGTGACGAGGATATTGTCGAGACTGATTCCCCTGTGAAGAATACCTGCATTATGTATGCAGCTAAGAGTGGTGAGAAGCGGGGGAAACAGCTTTCTTACCTGATCCCAGGTAAGCTCGCCGGCGTTGTCGGCAAGGTACTGCCTAAGGGTTATGGCGTCGGCATACTGCATTATTACATAAGCTGTGTTATTCTGAGAAAACATATCAAGCGGGGCGACAATATGAGAAGTCGCGCTGCGGAGTCTCATCAGATTCCTGTTAAGCTCGACAAATTCAGACATATAATTCTTATACTGCACCACGGCGCCCTGATTCACTTTTATGTCCGGAGCTTCGCGGGTGCGCGAGCAGAGCGCGTCGGGCATATATTCCCTGACCGTTACCTTCTGGTCGGTCGTTTTGTCGTATCCTATATACAGCGCCGATTCTCCGTTGGCAGATAAAAGCCTGCCGACGATATACCTGCCGTCGAGCACAGTCTTGGGCATAAGGTAGCTCGGCTGGGAGGGAGAATTGTCGTCATATCCGCAGTACGGGCATACTCCCGCTTCCTCAAGCGGCTCCATACATCCCATACAAAGCGTGTTGTGTTCGCTCATTAAAACAGTCTTCCTTTCAAATAAATGCGCAAGCACTTCGTTTCAAAAGATTCTCAATATATTTTATCCCCGAAACCGCGGATTGTCAACATAAAAACCCAAATCGTAACTTAGTTGTAACCAACTTGTAACTTTTTCGCGGGCTTGACAGGCGCGGTATAATATAATTGAGAGAGAAAATACGGAGGGAGTCGTAAAAATGAAAAAACTGCTGAAAATCATACAGAGCAGAATGTTTATCACCGTTCTTCTGATGCTAATTCAGGTTATTATACTGTTTGTATCCATCGGAACGCTGGCGGTGAAGTTTTCCGTGTATTACTTCATAACCCTCGCCGTATCGGTCCTTATAGTTTTGGATATTTCAAATCAGAATATGAATCCGTCGTTTAAACTGCCTTGGGTCATACTTGTTATGGCGGTTCCGGTAATCGGAGCGCCGCTTTACATCTTATTTGCGAAGTCTAAGCAGAGCAGACGAATCTCGAAGCGCTTCAAGAATTACCGTACTCTTATGCGCAATACCCTTCCGAATCCCGAAGACCCGCTTTCCGAGATAGAAGACGAGGCTCCGGAGGTAGCAAAACAGCTGAGATACGTCGAAAAGACCGCATATGCACCCGTCTACCGCAACACCGAGGCGGTATATTTCTCCTCTGGCGAAGAGTATTTCGAGGCTGTCAAAAAAGAAATTTCTGCTGCAAAAAAATATATCTTCATCGAATACTTCATCCTCGAAGAAGGAAAAATGCTCGGCGAAATCCTCGCGCTTTTAAGGCAGAAAGTAGCCGAAGGCGTCGAGGTAAGAATCATGTATGACGACATCGGCACAATAAACAAGCTCCCGCGCAAATTCAGCCGAACACTCGAAGACTTAGGCTTCAGAGTCTCGGTGTTCAACCGAATGAAGCCCTCGCTCGACGCTTTTCTCAATTACCGAGACCACCGCAAAATTCTCGTGGTCGACGGAAACGTCGGCTTCACAGGAGGCATAAACCTCGCCGACGAATATATAAACGAGGTGGAACGCTTCGGGCACTGGAAAGATACCGGAATTATGCTTAGGGGACAGGCGGTCACAAAGCTGACGGAAATATTTCTTCAACTGTGGCACTTCTCCCGCGGCGAGACAAAAATAGACTACAAGGAGTATGCGAGTACGCTTTCCTGCGAAAGCGACGGCTATATACAGCCGTTTGCCGACGGTCCCTCCACCGACGACCAGACCTGCGAGCTATGCTATATGGGTCTTATAAACACAGCTACCGACCATTTTTATGTGACTACTCCATATCTTATTCTCGACCACGAGCTGACAACCTCTCTCTGCCATGCAGCCCGCAGCGGAGTCGACGTGAGGATAATCACCCCTCACATTCCGGATAAAAAGACCGTTATGGCGGTCACCCGCTCCAACTACAGAACGCTTCTGATGAGCGGCGTTCGGATATTCGAGTACACCCCCGGATTTATCCACGCAAAGAGCGTATGTATGGACGGAAAAGTTTGCATAGTCGGCACTGCAAACTTTGATTTCAGAAGCTTATATCTTCATTTTGAAAACTGCGTTCTATGCTATAAATCAAAGTGCGTCGCCGACGTAGAGCGCGACTTTCTGGAGACACAGGAAAAATCTCAGGAGATAACGCTTCAGGAAATAAAGAAAAAAGGCGCGCTCTACGCGCTGCTTCAGGCGGTGCTGAAGCTGTTTTCACCGCTGATGTAAAATAAACAACCGCCGGATTTAAATACGTCCGGCGGTTTTCTTATATTTTTCTGAACACTGCGGCGTTCCAGATGTCGCGGTGCTTTTGCTCAATAAGCTCAAAGCCTTGGCGCTTTATTTCCCCGACAACCTCGTCTACTCTGCCGTCGATTATTCCGGAGAGTATCAGCGTGCCGCCCTGTCTCGCCGTCTCTGCGAAAAGCTCTTTCATATTCAGAAGCACGTCGGCGACGATATTAGCGGCGACTATGTCGTATTTCCGGCAGACCGTCTTGTGAAGCTCAGGGTCGGCGACGGCGTCTCCGCAGTAAACCTCTGCTCTTGAGTCGTCAATGCCGTTATTTCCGGCGTTTTTGCGGGAAATCTTGGCGGCGTCAGGCGAAATGTCCACCCCGACGGCTCTGCCAGCGCCCAGAAGCAGCGCCGATATGAAAATAATCCCGCTGCCGCACCCGAGGTCGATTATGCTGTCCCCATCGCGGACGTATTTCTCAATCATTTCAAGGCAGAGCTGCGTGGTGTGGTGCCGTCCTGTGCCAAAGCTGTTTTCCGGGTCAAGCTCTACTATTACGCGTCCTTTCGGGTCGGGTACCTCCTCCCACGACGGCTTTATAATAAGCCTTTCGCCTATCGGCTGCGGCTTGAAAAACTTCTTCCACTCGTTCGCCCAGTCCTCCTCGCGGATGCTCCCGCTCTCAGTTCTGTAGGCTATTCCGAGCGATGTCAGACGGTCGAGAGCATACTGAATCGACTCTTTCATCTGAGCGCCGTTAGCGTCGCCCGAAAGATAAACGGTCACATAAGCGTCGCCTGATGTCGCCGACTTTAAAAGCTCGTCGTCTATGTAATCCCAGCTCGTATTTTTCTCAGCGGCAAACTCCCTCACGTCCTCGGGGTCGTTGATGACAAGCCCAGTTATCCCCGCAGAAATCAGCGCCGCGGTGAGATTCTCAATATTTTCGTGGTCGGTATGTATTCTGAGTTCAAGCCAATCCATAAACTGCCTCTCTTTCACATTTTTAAACAGTGTAGCACAAATGTCAGGCACAGTCAAGCGCAGGGGGCTGCCAAAACGTGTACATAAAAACAAGTTCCCTCTTTTGAGGGAACCTTATCCTTTTGATAACCGCTGTTTACGCACTGATATTTCAAAAATTATAAAAATCGGGGCTTTGCCGCGATTTTTATACCTCAATCGCCGCAGCTCATAACCCGCGCGTTTGCGCGGGTTATGAGCGTGAGCGTATGCGCAGGCGATGCAGGAGGGGATTACGGGGAACCCTTTCGGGGGTCCCCGTCAGAGGCTGTCGAAAAAATTCGACAGCCTCAAGTTCCCTCTTTTGAGGGAACCTGTTATTACTTTTTTACATTGTAATTCAGCGCACGAAGCGAATTGAGTATCGCGAGTACTGTAACTCCGACGTCGGCAAAAACAGCCGCCCACATACCCGCGTATCCGCAAAGCTCCAGTCCTATTATCACAAGCTTGGTTAAGAACGCGAAAGCCACGCACTGATAAACTATTTTCATCGTCCTGCGCGAAATTTTTACGGCAAGCGGAAGCCGCGAAAGCCTGTCGTCAAGTATGACCACGTCGGCGGTCTCTATCGCCGCGTCTGAGCCGAGTCCGCCCATCGCCGCGCCGATATCGGCAAGCGCGAGTACGGGAGCATCGTTGATGCCGTCGCCTACAAAGGCGGTTTTTCCGCGGCTCTGTGACATTATCCTCTCAAGCTCGGCACATTTCTCTTCCGGAGTTAGATTTGCCCTCACGTCGCTTATTCCCGCCTGCTCGGCAATCTTCTCTGCCGCCGTCCTGCTGTCACCCGAAAGAATCGTGACACTGTTGATTCCGAGCTTTTCAAGTGCTTTTACAGCGTCGCGGCTATCGGGTTTAAGCTCGTCTGCAAGAGTTATACTCCCGATTTTTTCGCCGTTTTTCATAACCGATACGCTGCCGTCCTCGCCCTTTTCAACCGAAATTTCATCTTCGCCGACTTTAGCGGTTATACCCCTCCCCGCCTTTTCACTGCTCTCTAAAATCAGCGAATCGTCAATCTTTTCGCCGTATGCCTTAACTATCGCCTTAGCTATCGGGTGTGTTGAGCGGCTCTCGGCATAAGCCGCAAATCTCAGAACGTCTTCGCCGCCCTCTACGGATACAACGCTCAGGTCGCCCTTGGTGAGGGTACCGGTTTTGTCGAGTGCGACCGACTTCAGCTTTGAAAGTGTTTCAATCGAAGACGTGCCCTTTATGAGTATGCCGTTGCGGGAGGCGCAGCCTATACCGGCAAAGAAGCTCAGCGGCACCGAAATTACAAACGCGCATGGGCATGACACCACCAGCAGCGTGAGTCCGCGGTAAAACCACGAGGTGAATGTCTCGGCGTAGCCTGTGAAAATAGGACAGATAAACGCAATAACGAGCGCAAGGGCAACCACCGCGACCGTGTATTTTTTGGCAAAACGGGTTATGAAGCGCTCGGTTTTTGCCTTTTTTTCCTGCGCGTTTTCAACAAGTTCGAGTATTCTTGCCGCGCCCGACTCGCCATAGGGCTTTGTGACTTTTATCTCAATCGTACCCGAGGTGTTGATACCGCCGCCGTAAACCGTATCGCCGACGCCGCATAACACCGGCAGCGATTCACCGGTCAGCGCGGAGTTGTCGATGGCGGTCTCGCCGCTCAGTATAACACCGTCCGCAGCGATTCGCTCTCCCGCGACAGCTACCGCTATGTCGCCCGGGACAACCTCCTCGACCGGCACGGTGACAAGCTCGCCGCCACGCCTAAGCGTTACGCTGTCTGGTCTTAGCGCCAGAAGCGCGGTCACAGAGCGGCGCGAACGCTCGCAGGCTACGTCCTCCAAAAGCTCGCCTATCGAGTAAAACAGCATTACCGCCGCCGCTTCGGTGTATTCGCCTATCGCGAAAGCGCCTACGGTCGCTATGGTCATAAGAAATTCCTCGTCTATTGAAAACTCAGTGAACAGCTCCTTAAGCGCGCCTAAAATAACCTCCGCGCCTACGATAAGGTAAGCGGCTATAAGCATAGCAAGCTTAACTGCGGGAACCGGCACAAAGAACGACGCCACGAAAAGCACTCCGGCGGCTATTATCTTAATAAGCTGAACCTTTACCGAGCCCTCTTCGTGCTCACCGTCAGACTTTTCCTCGCGGACGACGCCGCTCTCGGAGCATACGTTTTCAAGCTCGCATACATTTTCATTTGACATATTTATCCCCCTCCGAATTTATTCCGAAATATGTTCAAGACCAGTCGCGAGCATCGTCGAAACATGCCCGTCGGCTATCGAATAGTAGAGCGATTTACCCTCGCGGCGATATTTCACAAGTCCCGCCTGCTTGAGCGTCCGAAGCTGGTGAGAAACAGCAGACTGACTGACTCCGACAAGCTCCTGTATATCGCAAACGCACATTTCACCGCCCAAAAGGCAGAAAAGTATCCTTACGCGGGTCATATCCGAAAGCGCCTTGAATAGCTCGCTGACAAAATAAGCTTCCTCCTCGGTTATCATCTTGTCGGCAAGACGCTTCACAAGCTCGATGTTTTTTCCTCCGCACTCGATGTGGTGCGGACATTCTGCGCATTGCAGCTCTTTTTCCTCGGACATACTGTTTCCTCCTTTGAAACAACATATGAATAACTGTTCATATATTATTATATTCATTTTCACCTTAATGTCAACAGGCAGATTATCATCAATATATTGACGTATAATAATGTAGATTCAGACTTTCCAAAAAAATTTTAAAAAACCGTTGACTCTCCCCTTTACGGCAATGATATACTGATACTGCAAGGAAGGATCCGCCTTAGCAATTCACAAAAGGAAGTGTTCCGATGTACAAGATAGGCGAGCTTTCAAAGCTCAGCAAACTCACTGTCAAAACCATTCGCTACTACGACAGCGTCGGTATCCTCGCGCCGGACTATATTGACCGTTTCACCGGCTACCGCTACTACTCCGCCGCGAAGCTCGGGGTCTGCAACCGTATAGCTGCGCTCAAGGAACTCGGGTTTTCGCTCGAAGAAATCCGTCTGCATCTCGACGCCGACTCCGCTGAGGACATTGCCGCGCTCATTGACCGCAAGTCGGAAGAGCTGCGGATGACCGTCGGCGAGGCTGAAGAAAGGCTGAGACGTCTCGGGACATTCAGAAACATCATCGTGAAGGGAGAACTCAAAATGTTCGATATGGTCATCAAAAAAGCCGACTCGATAAACGTCGCCTATAAGCGGGAGGTTTTCGCTTCGAAAAAAGACGCCGTCGAAGCTTTGGCGGAGATGAAAAGCGCGCTTCCCGACAAAATAGACGGACAGCGCACGGTCATAATAAATTACGAGACAAACTATCGCGAAAACGATCTCGACCTCGGCATCTGCGCGGAAATCTACGGCAGGATTCCGAAAGACTGCGGATATACGGAGCGCACGCTCGCTTTTTTGGGCGACACCGCCTCGGTGATATGCCGCAGCGAAGAACTCGAAGATGCCTACAGCTCGCTCTTAAAGCAGCTCAACGACCTGCCCGCGCAGATTATCGGCGCTTTTTACGAAATCGGCTACGATGACGGGACTGTCGAGCTAAAGGTACCCGTCTACATCATTCCTAAGGAGGACGCACAAAAGAAACAGCCCGCGCTTATACCTTTTGAAAACGACCCCGAGGCACTCGGAAAGTGGAAGCTTTTGGACGTAGTGCCGAGCGAGGAGCAGTTTTTATACGGTCATAAAAAGTTTGGTCATGATGTCTTCCTAAATGAGCTTTACTTCTTTGAAAACGGCGAGCCATACTGGTCGATATCGGGTTGGACTAAGGGAACAATTCAATTCAAAAGTCGCAGCAACTGCAAATACACAATCAAGACTGTCGACAGTCATCGTCTGCTTTTCCTTGAAATGTGCTATCCAAGCGAAAACCTGCTGCCGCTGTTCTGGGTGTATGAAAAGGAGTCGGACAAGGTCTGGAAGAAGGAGGAAATCCGTCGCTGCGACAACATTGATTTGCCATTCGTTGACGACGAAAGCGTTCACGGCAGATGGGTAACCGTCGACTTCTGCCACCGCGCCGAAGACTTCGACCCGAAAAAACTAAGCCGGTCGAAAGAACAGCTTTTCCTGAAGTCGCTGACGTTCAATGAAAACGGCGTCCTGATATTCCGCACGGAACACGATAACACGCTGAAATGGACTAAGGGCTTTGTACTCAACAGGGGTAGCGGCACCGCATCGGCATATGAAATATGCTCGATTGGCGGCAGGGAGTATATGTTTTACGAGTGGAAGTCGGGCGACTACGTCTACGGCAATCCGCCGCATATCTACTTCTACATACTTGCAAGAGAATGAAAAGAACGGTGTCGTTTCCTACAAAAAGCGCCTCTCTGATGAGAGGCGCTGAGGCTGTCGAAAATTCGACAGCCTCTGACGGGGAACCCCGAAAGGGTTCCCCGTAATCCCCTCCTGCATCGCCTGCGCATACGCCACGTACGAACGCGGGGTTTTGTCCGCAGGACAACTGAGACGCTTTGCGCCGAAGGCAGTACTGCGGCTACAAAACCAGCTTTCGTTTGCGGCAGATTAAGGTATAAAAATCGCGGCAAAGCCCCGATTTTTATGGTTTTTGAAAAAATATACGTGAACAGAGTTCATCGACAAACTGAGCGTCTCTCTGATGAGAGGCGCTTTTGCTTTGAAAATCATTCCTTATTTGCTATATAAACCCACACTGCGAGGGCGGATACCGCCAGAAACACGGCGGCTATCGCGAGGTTTACATACCACTTTCTCTCGCGGGAATCCCGCTCGGAAATGATGTCGCGGAAATATGTCGACTTGAGCGGCTTTAAAAGCGCGAAATAGAGCGGTATAGACACCGCCACGGCTATCACGGCGTTTACACTCGATGTCAGCAGGTTGGTAGCGGATGCAGTCAGAGCGGTCTGTACCGCGGAACCGTAGGCGAGACGCTGTATCGCATACGTTCTTAAGACGTAGAGCACGATATAAACAAGCTGTCCGACCACGGCGCTGACGGCGATGTGCGCGGTTTCTCCGCCTATTCTTTTCTCGCGCTTGGCAAGATATCCGCAGATGAAGCCCATCGCGAATTTTGAAAGAAACGTAAACGGCGCCGAGATTATATAAACCGGGTCCAGAAGGTCATACAGCCCCGCACCTATTCCCGAAGCAAGCCCGCCCGCAAGCGGTCCGAAAAGAAGCCCGGCCAAAAGACACATAGAATTTCCGAAGTGAATCCGAGTTATCAAGACGCCGTTAGGAATCTTTATCTGAAGATAGTTTCCCACAAAGCAGAGCGCCGCCATAAGACCGACGGCGACAATAGTCGCAAGTTTTTTGTTTTTCATCTGATCACCTCATAGGTTTTATTGTCGCTATTATATCCCTCCGCTGCTGAAAATGCAAACACCCGAAAGTCTGCCGTAAAATTTATTATTTTATGCAAAATAACCGTCCTGAACTCCGTTATAATCGGAAAGGACGGTTATTTTCACAACAAATTCAGTCACAAAAGTTTTTCCAAATGTATTCCGAAAAATCACGCACAAACAGTCACCGGTTTTACATCGAATTTTTGTGCAATAAGTAGAATCAGTCTTCTTCCGGCTCCTCGGGCATATCCCAGTTGTGGAAGACCTCCTGAACGTCGTCATCGTCGTCGAGGGTGTCCAAAAGCAGGTTCATATAACGTATCTGGTCGGGGTCGGAAAGAGTGGTGTAGGTCGAGGGTACCATAGCATCCTCGGCGGATACCACGGAATAACCCATCGCTTTCAAGGCTTCGGCTACCTTGAAGACGTCGTTTGGCTCGGCAGTTACCTCAACTGAATCATCCTCGATATTGAAATCAGTCGCTCCGGCATCAAAGCAGTCCTCCATAAGCTTATCTTCGTCGCAGCCGTTGTTTTCAAGGACGATAACGCCCTTGCGCGTGAACATAAACGACACGCAGCCGGTGGTTCCCATGTTGCCGCCGAATTTGTCAAAATAGTGACGGACGTTTCCGGCGGTGCGGTTCTTATTGTCGGTCAGGCACTCGACGATTACTGCGACTCCGCCCGCGCCGTAGCCCTCGTAGACCATAGTCTCGTAGCTGTTTTTATCGGTATCTCCGGCCGCCTTTTTGATAACGCGCTCAATATTGTCGTTCGGGACGTTATTCGCCTTTGCCTTTGAGATAAGGTCACGCAGCTTGGAGTTGGAGGCAGGGTCGGAACCGCCCTCCTTGACGCATACGGTTATTTCTCTTCCGATACGGGTGAAAATCTTCGCCTTTGCGCCGTCGGCGGCTTCCTTTTTGCGTTTGATATTGTTCCACTTTGAATGTCCGGACATAAAAATTGCTCCTATCAAAAATGATTTTATCTGTGTAATTATACCACATATTTGCGCGCGGGTCAAGTATGATTCAGAAAGTATACGCAACAAGACGGTTTTCTTCTATCTCTTTCAGCCACTTTTTTCGTAGAAACCGCTGGTGTAACCGTCATAGGGTCCGATGCTGAGAAGAAAACGGCTCTTTCCGACATTTCGTAACCGATTTCACGGTATTCAATGCTCACTTGTTTTTATCGCATATCGCATATCATTCCGAAAATTTCTCGCAGACGCTCGCTCTCGCCTACAAGGTAAAGATACCCGAAGAGACATTCAAGTCCCGTAGCGCGGCGGTAGTCCTGCGCCGAGGAATGTTTCGGAGGGGTTATGCTGTCGGCGTTTCTGCCGCGCTTATAAACCGCCTGCTCTTCCTCTGTCAGACGGTCAAATATGCGCTCTACCGCCTCCGACTGATATTCGCAGCAGACATATTTCACCGCCTCGTTGTGAAGCTTTCCCGCGGGCATATTTGCCTGAGTGACTATCATTTCTCTGACGAACTGCTCATATACCGCGTCGCCCAGAAAGGCAAGCGCGGCTGTACCGTATTGATTCGCATCACGCCTTGTCATCGGGTCACCTCACGTAGTCAAACTCATAGCCGCAGACCGAAACGGTGTCGCCCTCCTCGATGCCGAGGCGCTCAAGCTCGTCTATAACGCCGCTCGACCTCAGAACAAGCTGGAAATGCTGCAAGCTCTCGTAGTCGTCCATATTCGCCGTTCTGAGGATTCCCTCAAGCCAGTCGGCTTCGACGAAATAAACCCCGTCCTCGACTGTTACCTCAAATTTTGAACCGGAGACGTCCGCTTCGCTCCAGAGCGGCTCAGGGTCGGGTTCAAACACCTTCAGCGGTGGGAGGCCCTTAAGCATTTTATATGTGAAATTCATAAGCTCTGCCGTTCCCGACGTAGTGGCGGCGGAAATCACAAAAAAGGGCAGCCCTTTGCCCTCGATATACTCGCGAAACGCCTCTATCTGCGTCTCATCGGCCATATCGCTCTTGTTCGCAGCGACTATCTGCGGAGCTTTCGCAAGCTCCTCGCTGAAATTGCGAAGCTCACGGTTGATTATCTCAAAATCCGAGACGGGGTCTCTGCCCTCGCTTCCCGAAACGTCTACAATGTGAAGAATGAGACGGCACCTCTCAACGTGCCTTAAAAACTCGTGTCCAAGCCCAACGCCCTCCGAGGCGCCCTCTATCAGTCCGGGAATGTCGGCCATTACAAAAGAATTTCCCTCAGAAATCTTTACGACGCCGAGATTTGGTATCAGCGTGGTGAAGTGATAGTTAGCTATCTTCGGCTTCGCTGCGGATACCACCGATATAAGCGTAGATTTTCCGACGTTCGGAAAACCTACAAGCCCGACGTCCGCCAAAAGCTTAAGTTCGAGACGGAGTTCAAGCTTCTGCCCCTTAAAGCCCGGCTTCGCAAAGCGAGGTATCTGACGTGTGGGCGTGGCAAAATGGGCATTTCCTCTGCCTCCCCTGCCGCCGTGCGCGATTACCACCGGCTCGGAACCGGACATATCGGCAAGCAATCTGCCCGTCTCTCTGTCGGTAACGACCGTTCCGCGCGGTACCCTTATAACGAGGTCTGGAGCGCTGCGTCCGTAGCGCCTGTTGCCCGAGCCGTTTTCCCCGCGCTCGGCGCTAAACTTCCTCTTATAGCGGAAGTCCACAAGTGTGTTTAGGTTGTCGTCCACCAAAAAAACGATGTCGCCGCCCTTGCCGCCGTCGCCGCCGTCGGGTCCGCCCGCCGCGACGTATTTCTCGCGGTGAAACGAAACGGCGCCGTCGCCGCCGTCGCCGGCTTCAACTGATATATTCACTTCATCTACAAATCCGTCAAACATAGTCCGCCTCCTCTCGGTGGAATACGGTATCTAAATCAAAAAGATTTCGGTCAAGCTTTTTATAAAGAGTAAAGTATTGTTCTGACGCATGGAGTCCTATTAAGAGGTTTTCTGCTTTTATAGACAAAAACCGGCAAACAGAATAATGCGTTTGGCAAGAACACACTCTGCGGGAATAGTTTATTTGAGTTATCGCGCTATCTAACCAAAATCCCGAGCCGAAAGGACCCGGGATTTATGTCTTAAAGATTACTCAGCGGGGTAAACGCTGACCTTTTTGCGGTCGCGGCCAAGCTTTTCAAAACGGACAACGCCGTCGACCTTGGCGTAAAGAGTATCGTCGGAACCGATTCCGACGTTTACGCCGGGATGAATATGAGTACCGCGCTGACGGTAAAGAATGTTGCCAGCGAGAACCGACTGACCGTCCGCTCTTTTGGCGCCGAGACGCTTGGACTCGGAATCGCGGCCGTTTTTAGTGGAGCTGACGCCCTTCTTGTGGGCGAAGAACTGCATACTGATTCTTAACATGTATCACACCTCCGAAATTTTTACTGTAACGTTCTCGGGATAATCCTCCGCAAGAAGCTCTAAATGAAGCCTCAGCGCTTCGAGGAGCTTTTGCGCGGCGTCTTCCTCCGGCACTTTGCAGGTAATGAGATTCTCTTTCTGCTCAACCTTTGCTTTGACGCCGAATACCTCCGTCAACGCGTTGCATATAAGCATAACCGCCGACGAAACGCTCGCACAGACTATATCCGCGCCTTCGGAATCATACCCCGAATGTCCGCTGACCGAAAAGCCGCAAAGCTTTCCGCGGGACGCTGTGAATCGGGCTTCGATCATTACGCCTTTATGGATTCGATTCTGACCTGAGTGTAGGGCTGCCTGTGACCCTGCTTGCGGTGGGCAGAACCTTTCTTGGGCTTGTAGGTGAAAACGGTTATCTTCTTGGCTTTGCCGTTCTTGAGAACCTTTGCCTCAACGACGGCACCGGTGACATAGGGAGCGCCTACATTGACGTTCTCGCCGTCGGAAACGGCTATTACCTTGTCAAAAGATACGGTTTCTTCAGCCTCAACGGGAAGCTTCTCAATGAAGACGATATCGCCCTCGCGAACCTGATACTGCTTTCCGCCGGTTTCAATTACTGCATACATTATAGTGGCACCTGCCTTTTCTATAAAACTCGCTGATATGCGGCGGGGCATAATACGCCCTCTTTCAGCCGTTGACAAGCGGCTTAAATAATATAGCACAACCCGCCCAAAAATGCAACCTTGGTATAAAAAATTAACAGAAAATTTACAATTCGGGTCAGTTAAGCCCCTCAACCTTTATCTTTCCGTCCTCGGCGGTGACGTTTATCGACCGAAGCTTGATAACTCCGCTGTCGACTATCATCGTGGCTATCTTATCCTCGACCTCTTTTTGCAGCACCCTGCGGATGTCGCGCGCGCCGTATTTTTCGTCGTACGCCATATCTGCGATGGCAAGCTCGGCGGCGCGGTCAAAGGTGAACATAATCAGCTTTTCTGCAAGCGGAGCTTCCATCTCGTGGAGCATTATGTGCGCGATGTCGGCGTAGTTTTCCTTTGTCAGCGGGTTGAAGACCACTATCTCGTCGACTCGGCTTATAAATTCAGGTCTCAGAAATTCGCGCAGACCCTTTATCGCACGGTCGCGCGAGACCTGCGCCGCAGTCTTTTCAAAGCCTATTCCGAAGGATTTATCGGTGGAGCCGGCGTTTGACGTCATAATTATAACCGTGTTCTCAAAGGAGACGTTTCGACCCTGAGCGTCGTTAATATGACCTTCGTCGAGAATCTGCAAGAGAATGTTCATAACGTCGGGGTGCGCCTTTTCTATCTCGTCGAACAGCACCACCGAATAAGGCTTGCGGCGGATCTTCTCGGTTAGCTGACCCGCTTCGTCGTAGCCGACGTATCCCGGAGGCGAGCCTATCAGACGCGAGACCGTGTGCTTTTCCATATACTCCGACATATCTATCCTTACGAGCGGCTCGGTAGCGTCGAAAAGCTCGGCGGCGAGGGTTTTCGCAAGCTCGGTTTTTCCGACGCCTGTAGGTCCGACAAAGATGAACGACGCCGGACGCTTGCGTTCGGTGAGCTGAACCCTCGAACGCTTGATTGCCGCACATACGAGGTCTACCGCTTCAGGCTGACCAACGATTCGTTTTGAAAGGGCGTCGTGAAGCCCGCGAATTTTCTCATATTCCGACTCGACTATCTTGTTGGCGGGGATACCCGTCCAAAGCTCGATGACCTTTGAAAGGTCGTCCTCGCTGACCGTTACCGAATTTACGACGGGTTCAAGCTCCTCAACGCGCTTTTGCAGTCTCGAAATTTCGGCGCGCTCGTTGGCTATTGCCTCGTAGTCGGGGTTTTCGGCATTTTCACTCTCGGCTATTCCCTTTTCGCGCTTTTCTATGTCTTGCTTCAGCTCGGCATATTCTCCAAGCTCCGGACTACGGATTGACGCGCTCGCACAGGCTTCGTCAAGAAGATCTATCGCCTTGTCCGGCAGGAATCGGTCGTTGATATATCTCTCGGAGAGAACCGCGCACATTCTCAGCGCGGCGTCGGAAATCTTTACGTGGTGGTAGTCCTCATAGTATTTGCGTATGCCCATAAGCACCTGCACGGTGTCCTCAACTGTCGGCTCGGTGACGGTCACGGGCTGGAAACGGCGTTCGAGGGCGGAGTCCTTTTCGATATACTTGCGGTACTCCTTGAAGGTCGTTGCACCGATGACCTGAACCTCTCCCCTTGAAAGTGCGGGCTTAAGAATGTTGGCGGCGTTCATTGAACCCTCGCTGTCGCCGGTGCCGACCAAGGAGTGTACCTCGTCGATAAAGAGAATTACGTTGCCCTCGCGTTTGACCTCCTCGATGAGTCCCTTTATGCGGCTCTCAAACTGCCCGCGGAACTGCGTTCCCGCGACGAGCGCCGTGAGGTCGAGCAGGAATATGCGCTTCCCCTTTAAGTTGTAGGGTACGTCGCCCGCTACTATCTTCTGCGCGATGCCCTCGGCTATCGCGGTTTTGCCGACGCCCGGCTCGCCTATAAGACAGGGATTGTTTTTTTGGCGGCGGGAAAGTATCTGGATAACTCTGCCTATCTCACGCTCCCTGCCGATTATTCTGTCGAGCTTGCCTTCGGCGGCACGCGCATTGAGGTCAGTGCAGTAGGTTGAGAGGAATCTCAGCTCCCGCTCCTCTTTTTTGCCCTTCTCGCGGCTCTTTGCCTTAGCGGGATCGTTTTCATCCTGTTTCTGACCGCCGTTCATCTTATTGAGAAAATTCGAGATGAAATTCGGCATAGTATTGGAGCCGCCCGGCTCGAAGGAATCCCCCTCGGGAGCAAACTGCTCCGAAAGCGCCTCGAGGTCCTCGTCGGTTATGCCCATCTGCTTCATATAATCGTCAACCTGCGAAATGCCCAACTGACGGGCGCATATGAGGCAGAGCCCCTCGTTTTTCTTTTCGTTGCCGTTCATTGTAGTTATAAATACAACCGCCTGTCTCTTTTTGCATCTTGAACAAATCATTATCATTCTGCCTCCTGTTTTATCCGATAAGAGTCATGATGTCAAAATAGAACAAATACTTGAATATATATGTGTTCAGTACCGTTTCAGTATTCAGAAACATTAGAGAATTTGATGTGAAATAGCATATAAATCTCACCGTCTGAGCTATGAGGTATATCACCACAGCTCCCTCGGCAACACCGAGTGCCGCTCCGAGAAGCAAATTTACTGGACCGATTATCGGAACTCTGTTAAGTCCCTTAAAAGCATTTGCTATGGCCCGCGATATAAGCATCAGAACGAACATCGAAACAATCCATATTATGCCCTTGAGAACCGCCTTTACAGCAGGAGCTACCAAAATACTCTCCGTTGCTCCCGCCGTCGCCGCACGGTCGCCGTTAAGAAATACGTCTACAACCGAACGGGCGCTTTTTTCGGCGTCTGTCACCGTTTCAAGTATTTCGGAAAGAACGGAGGGTGAAACCACGTCTCCTATAAGCGCCTTAAGCATCGACTCGGTAACGGTCTCTTCCATATTTCCGGCAATTGTTTCCTCGCTCTCTCCGGCGCCGTTGCCCTTTATCTCTCCTGCGATGTTTTTAAAGAAGTCGCCCGTGCGCTTTAATACGCCCGACACCTCGGTATCGGTCATCTCCACGCCGTAGCCTCCGCCGCTGACAGCCTTGGAAACCACATTCACAGGATCTGTCTTGTCGGAAGCTTCCGTAAGAGCCTCGGAAACAGGCAGCTTGATAAAGCGTTCGTATATTACGGGTGCCGCGACCTCACAGCAGAGCCAGCTCAGCGCGATTGACACTACAGTCAGCACCGCGAGTACTGCACTCCTCATAAACCCACGCTTCGAGCCCACATATAAATATATGAGCGCGACGCCTATAACAAGCGCGTCATAGAACCAAAAAAGATTAGAAGCCATATCAGTTCACTCCTTTTCAGAACGGAAAATCGGTTTTGTCTACTGAATGATATCCCAAAAGGTATATATCGCTGTCCAACACGGCAAATTCTCGGTATACGGTGTCAAGCGGCGCCGTCGCCAGAAGACTGCCGGTGCGGTCCAAAGCGTCTATGCGGGAGTCAAAGCAAAGATACACCGCAGCATCGGACGCGTATATGTCATTGACAGACATATCCTCAGAGGTTTCGTATATGTCCTCAGCGTCGGAACGGATTATCGCTATGTTGCTTCCGCTGTTTCCCACGCTTTTGAACGCCAGCGCGGCGAGCCGTCCGCTGAGACTGAAGTCCATAAGATCGAAGCTGTACTTATAGCTCAGGGACGTCTGCCCGTCCTCCGAAAGACGGTAAAGGGAGTCTTTGCCTACGAGCCAGATTCCGTCGTTGCAGTAATCCACCGCAAAACCGAGGGTCTCTATCGGGGCGGTCTGCATAACCACATCGGTGGAATTAAAGCTTAGCTGGGTAACTACAGTGCGATAAGTTCCTCCGCGTGCGTAGGAGCTTGAAATCAGACACCCGCTGCCGCTGTCATTCACCGCTATGGCGGTTATCATAGTGCCGTCCGCCCAATGATATATCTCCGAACCGTTTTTATCGAAAACGGTGAGATAAGAAGCGTATTTTTCGTTTGCCGTGACTATCGCCACGCTTCCGTCCGAGCCTACTGCCCCGAGAAGTATCTGGTCCGAAAGGCGCTTTGAATAGATTTTGTCTTTCGGCCCCGCCACAATAAAGCTGTAGCCTCCCTGATCGTAAATGAGGGTGCGCTTGTCCGATTCCTCAACCACAGGGTTGGTATACGGCGCCTGCTCGGAATAAACGATATCTCCGGAGGGGGTGTATACATAAAACGTAGTGTCGGCAAAAAGAGTCCAGTTCTTCTGAATCCTGCCGATAGTTGTGTTTGTCTTCTTTGAAATGTCTATCGGATAGTTGCCGCCCGCAAGCTCGCCGTTGTTTATAACGGCTGAGTTGTTGCTCTGCGCGCGCTCCAAAATACCGTCAAAATAGCTGAGCCACGCGTCGCGGCTGAGATATATAAGTCCGGATATCACAAGAATCACCGCTATAAACGCTATATTCTTGACATATCTCTTTGTGCGGCGCTTACGCCTGAGCTTTTTCATATCCGTCTCAAATGCGTTTACGGACGACATCGTCTCACCTCTGTAATTATGTTGTTCAGTAAAATACTCTGTTTAGATAAAGTCCTTGCGGGGGAACCGTCTTTCCGGCAAGAGTGCGGTCGCGTGAGGCTAATATTCCCGGGATCGAATCCTCGGGGAGCTTGCCGTCGTTGACGAACAGCAGCGTTCCGACGGTTATCCTCACCATATTGTAAAGAAACCCGTCGCCGCTCACGGTGAATTTCACGACGTCGCCTTCACGTTCGACTTTGTAGTCGAATATTTCGCGCACAGTGATATCCTTGTCGCAGGACGCTGCGCAGAAAGCCTTGAAATCGTGCTCTCCGATAAAATCCTTGCAGACTCTGTCAAGCTTCTTTTCGTCTATCGGGTACCAGCTCCGATACATTCTGTCCGCCAGAAAGGGCGATTTTATTTCGGAATTATGAATCAGATAGACATACTCCTTGCCCTTGCAGTGATACCTCGCGTGAAAATCATCGGGGGCAATTTTTACGTCAAGCACCGCTATATCCGGCGGCAGAACGCCGTTGAGCCCGAACTGAAGCCCGCGCTCGTCAATCGTGCTGTCAAGAAAGACGTTGAAAACGAAGCTGTTGGCATGAACTCCGGCGTCGGTGCGGGAGCAGCCGTTTATCGTGACGTTCTCCCCCAAAAGACGGTATATCGCACGCTCCACTTCGCCCTGAACCGTCCTCAGACCTCCGTCCTGCCGCTGAAAGCCGTGGTAAGCGGTTCCGAGAAAGGCTATTGTTACCCTGAAATTTCTCATATCGGCGAAAATCTGTTTAAAACAATCACAGCCGCGATAAAGGCGACGCCTATCGCTACAGCGAAATAGTCGCGCGGGGCGGTTCTGAGCTGCTTAAGCCTTGTTCTGCCCTCGCCGCCGCGGTAACAGCGGCACTCCATAGCAAGCGCAAGCTCCTCGGCTCTTCTGAACGCCGAAACAAACAGCGGGATCAGTATCGGTATCAGGGCTTTTGCGCGCTTTATCAGACTACCCGTCTCCATATCCGCGCCGCGCGCCTTCTGCGCCGACATTATCTTGTCGGTCTCCTCAATGAGCGTCGGGATAAACCGAAGCGCTATCGTCATCATCATAGCTATTTCGTGTGCGGGGAACTTTATTACCTTTAAAGGCGAAAGTATACGCTCAATGGCGTCGGTGAGGGTTATCGGAGAGGTGGTATAGGTCAGAAGAGAGGTGCCGCATATTAGAAGCACTATCCTCACAGCCATAAACACCATAGTCGTGACGCCGCCGCTCGTTATCTTTATAAACTTCCATTCAAGCAGAACGTCGCCCGACGAGATGAAGAAAAGGTTGAGGATTCCGGTAAAAATAATTATCGGGACTATCGGCTTTATCGACTTCGCCATCATCTTCATCGGGATTCCCGAGAGCAGAAAGCTTATCAGCAGAAAGAGTATTCCCGCTCCAAGCCCCGCAAAGCTGTCAGCCATAAACAGCATCACTATATACATAACGGTCAGAAGAAGCTTTATGCGCGGGTCAAGGCGGTGTATAACCGACTTTCCGGGGAAAAACTGACCTATGGTAATATCCTTAATCAACTGTATGTCTCCTTTTTTTCTCCAAAAGCCTCAAAACAAGGTCCTTCGCATAATCCACGCTGAAAACCTCGTCGTCAAACTCTATGCCCATAGCCCTCAGTCTGTCGAAGACCCTCGTAACCTGCGGCACGGTAAGTCCCATAGAGGTAAGCTCGTCAGCCCTTGCAAACACGCTTGAGCGGTCGGCATACATAAAGACCTTTGCATCGCTCATAACGAGTATTTTCGAGACCGTCCTCGCGACGTCTTCCATAGAGTGCGAGACCAAAAGCACTGTCGTACCCTTTTCGGCGTGGTATTCCTTTATCAGACCGAGTATGCGGTCTCTGCCCCTCGGGTCAAGACCCGCTGTAGGCTCGTCGAGTATAAGAACTTTAGGTTCCATAGCCATAACTCCGGCTATCGCTACCCGTCTTTTCTGCCCGCCCGAAAGCTCAAACGGCGATTTTGCCAACAGCTCCTCGCGGAGTCCCACGAGCCTTGCAGTCTCGCGAATCCTGCGGTCTACCTCGGCTTCGTCAAGGCCCATATTCTTAGGCCCGAAAGCGATGTCTTTATACACCGTCTCCTCAAATAACTGGTACTCCGGGTACTGAAACACCAGTCCGACCTTAAAGCGTATCTCCTTTAAGCGGGACTTATCGGCAAAAAGCTCCTCGCCGTCGATAAACACCTTGCCGGAAGTCGGCTTTAAAAGCCCGTTGAGGTGCTGCATAAGCGTAGACTTGCCGGAACCGGTGTGACCTATTACCCCGACTATCTCGCCCTCGTCGATGTCTATATTTATGTTGTCTATCGCGACCTTGCGGAACGGCGTTCCCTCGCCGTATATATAGGTAAGGTCTTCGGTTCTGATTATTCCCAAAAATCAATCAGCCTTTCTTCAGAAGGTTATAAAGACAGTCTATGCACTCGTCCTCCGAAATCACGTCGTCGGGGAGCTTTATTCCCGCCTTTATCAGAGAATGGGTCAGCTCGGTTACATTCGGCACGTCAAGCCCTACTGCCTTGAGCTTCTCCGCCTGAGAAAAAACCTTTTTCGGTCTGTCGTCGGCGATAACCCTGCCGTCGTCCATAACGACCACTCTGCCCGCCTGCGCGGCTTCCTCCATATAATGCGTTATAAGAATTATCGTCACGCCCTCGGAATTGAGCTTGTGTATGGTACTCATAATCTCGCGGCGTCCTATCGGGTCCAGCATAGCGGTCGGCTCGTCAAGGACTATACATTCGGGCTGCATCGCCAGAACACCGGCGATGGCGATTCGCTGCTTCTGTCCGCCTGAAAGCTTGTGCGGCGCGTGCTCGCGGTAATCATACATTCCCACGGTTTTCAGCGCCTCGTCGACACGTCTGCGTATCTCCGTCGGCTCGACTCCTATATTCTCGAGCGCAAATGCCACGTCCTCCTCGACCACCGTCGCGACTATCTGGTTGTCGGGGTTCTGAAAAACCATTCCCACCGTCCGTCTGATGTCGTATAGCCTCTGATCGTCGGCGGTATTGATGCCGTTTATCAGCACCTCGCCCGTCTCGGGAAGGTTTATTGCGTTCAGAAGCTTTGCAAGCGTCGACTTTCCCGAACCGTTGTGTCCGAGAACCGCCACAAACTCGCCCCTGTCGATTCCGAGGGTCACTCCCCGCAGAACGGTGTTTTTAGTCGGCGGGTCGTCATAGTCGTTTACATAGCTGAACGTCACGTTGTTTATCTGTATAAACTTCTCCAATTTACATTCACCAATCTCTAATCACTTATCCACACTGCCGTGCTTCCCGCCGGAAGCGACATCTTCTTTTCTTCTACCATCAGACCTATCTCGTCGGCGCTCACGCTTCCGCCGAACCGCGGCATCAAAAGCGCCCCGAGCATATAAGACATAACCGACGGCGAGAGTCCCGCCGTGTAGCTGTTGAGCAGGAAAAAGAGCGGCTTATCGCTCATTACCTTTACGCAGAGCGTAAGAAGGTCATATATGCTGTCCTCAAGCTTCCACACCTCGCCGGACGGTCCCCTGCCGTAGCTCGGAGGGTCCATTATCACGGCGTCGTAGGTCCTGCCCCGCCTTATCTCGCGCTCGACAAACTTCTCACAGTCGTCGACTATCCAACGTATCGGCTTATCGGCGAGTCCGGAAGCCGCGGCGTTGTCCCTCGCCCACTGAACCATTCCCTTTGACGCGTCGACGTGGCAGACGCTCGCCCCCGCGCTCGCGCAGGCAAGAGTCGCTCCTCCGGTATAGGCAAAAAGGTTAAGAACGCTTATAGGTCTTCCCGCCGAGCGTATCATCTCGCGGGTCATATCCCAGTTTACCGCCTGCTCGGGGAATAACCCCGTATGCTTGAAGCCGGTGGGACGGATTATAAAGGTCAGATCTTTATAGCCCACCTGCCAGCTTTCGGGTAGCCTGTGGCGAAATTCCCAGCTTCCGCCTCCCTTATCGGAGCGGTGATATACCGCGTCACAGCTGTTCCAGAGCGGATTGCTCCGCTCGGTTTTCCAGATTATCTGCGGGTCGGGACGCGCGAGCGTCTTTCCCGCCCAGCTTTCGAGCCTCATTCCGTTCGAGGCGTCTATAAGCCTGTAGTCTGACCATTCGGATGCGGTTCTCATTAAATTTCCTGCTCCTCCCGGTATCCGACGTTGTCTCTCACTGTCTTGGCTATTGCGTGGGCATACTGCCACACGGTGTCGCGGTCCCTGCCCTCGGCAATTATCCTGAGTATCGGACTTGTCGACGATTCTCGTACAAATACCCTGCCGTCGCCCTCAAGCTTCTGGCTGCAAAAGTCTATTATTTCCTTTACCGCGGGAACCTCCTGCCATTTTCCCACAAATTCGGGTCTTAGCTCGAGGTTGAGGCTCACCTGCGGATAGGGTTCATATATTTCAAACAGCTCCGACATCTTCCGCCCGCTTCTTTTTAGTATCTCGAGTATCTTCGCGCCGGCGAGCTGCCCGTCGGAGGTCTTGGCAAATTCGGAAAGGATAATGTGACCCGTGGGACTGCCGCCGAGACTGCAATCGCCGATTAACATTCGCTCGGCTATATGCCTTACTCTCGCCGACGGCGCCGCTGAAACGACTATGCCGTTTTCCTTCGCCCAGCGGAAAAACCCGAGGTTTGAAGCCTGAGAAACGACACAGGTGTTGGCGTTGAGCCTCTGCTCGTTCTTCATCGAGAGCGCCAGAAGCGCGGTCATTCTGTCGCCGTCTAAAATTCTGCCTTTCTCGTCGACCATAACGCAGCGCCCGCCGTCGCCGTCAAAGGCAAGACCCGCCTGCGCACGGTTTTCCAACACGCACTTCTGAAGCGGTTCGAGGTCCTCTGTACCGCAGTTCTTGTTTATATTCATACCGTCCGGCTCGCTGTTTATAAGTATTACGTTAGCGCCTATACCGCGGAAAAACTTCTCTGCCGTACTGCTGACGGCTCCGTTGGCACAGTCGACGACTATCCTCATTCTTTCAAGGTCGGCGTCAATGCGCTTCATCAGCCCTCTGACATAGTCCCACTCGGCGTTTTTCTCACTTACGATGCTTCCTATCATCTCACCGCCCGCGCATGTCATTTCTTCGGGCGACTCTGTGACAAGGCGCTCGATTTCCGCAAAAAGCGAGGGCGAAAGACTGTATCCGCTGCCGTCGAAAATCTTTATGCCGTTAAATTCAAAGGTGTGGCGCGAGGCGCTTATCATCACGCCTGCGTCAGCCGAATATTTCTCGCAGAGATATGAGACAGCCGGAAGCGGAACCACGCCCAGAATATGCGCGTCGGCGCCCGCCGAACAGCACCCTGCCGCAAACGAAGCGGCGAATATCTCACCGGATATCCTTGTGTCCCGTCCTATAAGAATTTTGGCGGGTCTGCCGCTGCGGTTCTGCATAAGCAGGGAAAGCGCCCTGCCCACCCGCATCACGGTTTCACAGCTCAGTTCGGTCACGGCGCGTCCGCTCACACTGTCTGATGTAAATAGCTTTGTCATATTATGAAATCCCCTTTGAGAAAGAGTTACAGAAGCGAGGTCTGACCGTCGTCTCCTGCCGAGGGCTTAGGTATGCCGAGATGCTTATAGGCAAGGTCAGTGGCGCATCTTCCGCGCGGGGTTCTCGCCAGAAAACCGAGCTGCATCAAAAACGGCTCGCAGACGTCTTCCAGCGTGACCGCCTCCTCGCCTATTGCCGAGGCAAGAGTGTCAAGACCGACGGGGCCGCCGTTATAGCCCGATATTATCATTGAAAGCATACGCTTGTCAAGCGAATCAAGACCGAGAGGATCTATTTCCATTCTGTCAAGGGCGATTTTTGCTATATCCTTTGTAATCCTGCCATCGCCCATAACGTCGGCATAGTCGCGCACCCGCTTCAGGAAGCGGTTGGCGATTCGCGGAGTACCCCTCGAGCGCGAGGCAAGCTCATAGGCGCCGTCCTTGTCTATAGCCACTCCGAGTATCACCGACGAACGCATAATTATCTCCGCAAGGTCGTCGGCTGAGTACAGCTCAAGCCGCTGAATTATCCCGAATCTGTCCCTGAGCGGCGCGGAAAGCTGTCCCGAACGGGTGGTCGCGCCTATCAGGGTAAACTTCGGCAGGTCTATCCTTATCGAGCGCGCGGCAGGACCGTTTCCTATCATAAGGTCTATCGTGAAATCCTCGAGCGCGGGATAGAGTATCTCCTCAATCGCGCGGCTAAGACGGTGGATTTCGTCGATAAATAGAACGTCGCCCGCCTGAAGGCTCGTCAAAAGCGCAGCCAGATCGCCTGCCTTTTCGATGGCGGGTCCGGAGGTCACTCTTATATTCACTCCCATTTCGTGGGCTATGATATTTGAGAGCGTGGTCTTCCCAAGCCCGGGAGGGCCGTAGAGCAGAACGTGGTCAAGCGGCTCTCCGCGCTTTTTTGCCGCCTCAATGTATATCGACATGTTTTCCTTTACCTTGTCCTGCCCGATATATTCGCTGAGAGTCTTAGGCCGAAGGGAATAATCAATGTCAGAATCGTCGTCCTTTATGACCTGCGGTGATACTATTCTGCTTTCAAAATCAAATTCGCCGGTTTCTATCATTTTTACCCTCCGTCGTTAAAATTTTCCGCCCGAAAGCTCTCGCAGAGCGCGTCTTATAAGCTCGTCCACAGGCAGAGAAGCGTCCATTTTTCCGAGACATGACGCCGCCTCCGACTGAGAATACCCCAGAACCGTCAGCGCCGCTATGGCGTCGGCGACATTTGACGGCGGCTTCGAGATTCCGCCGAGGTCGGGAGCGTCCTTTCCGCCGATATAAGCGTAGTCCTTGGCGATTTTATCTTTAAGTTCCATTACTATACGCTGAGCTATCTTAGTGCCGACGCCCTTTATCTGAGTAAACGCCTTTATATCCTCAGATGCTATTGCGAGGGCGACGCGGTCGGGCGTGAGGCTTGAAAGTATCGCAAGCGCGTACTTCGAGCCGACTCCGCTTACAGAGGTCAGCAGCCTGAAGCAGTCGAGCTCCTCCTCGCTCGAAAATCCGAAGAGGTCGATGGCGTCCTCTCTCACGGCAAGATATGTATAAAGCGTGGCGGTCTCCCTGCCCTGCACTTCCGTGACGGAATAAAGCGTGGTTTTGCAGGCGTAGCCCACCCCTCCGCACTCTATCACTATCATATCGGGTAAAATCTTCACTACTCTTCCTGTGAGGCTGTATATCACTGTCTTGACCCTCCTTTGGGAGCGTTTCTGTATTTCTGGTAGTCGCCGCTTTTATATGCAAGCTTCGAGTATTCCTCATATGCCGCCGAGCTCGCGTAATGCCCGTGGGTGACGGCGAGCGCAAGAGCGTCGGCGGTATCGTCCGGCTTCGGGACTTCCTTTAAATGAAGTATTGAACGTACCATTTCCTGAACCTGTCTTTTCTCAGCCCTGCCGTAGCCTACGACCGCGTTTTTGACCTGAAGCGGCGTATACTCATTTACCCCGACTCCGCACTGCACCGAGGCGAGCATAATTACTCCCCTCGCCTGCGCCACGTCAATGGCGGTGGTGTGGTTAGTGTTGAAAAAGAGCTTTTCCATTGAGAGGGCGTCGGGTTTATAGAGCTTTAAAATTTCGGTCATATCGCTGTGAATGGTCATAAGTCTGTCCCCGAAAGACATTTCGGGAGTAGTGGTTATAGCGCCGAAGTTCACAACCGAAAAGCTTCTGCCGTCGTAATCCACAACCCCGAAGCCCACTGTTGCATATCCGGGGTCTATTCCGATTATCCTCAACGCTACCCACCTCTTAAGTCTGTCGATAAAAATATTCAGTATATTATAGCACAGACCGAAAAAATAATCAAGAGAAATATTGCGGAACGCTTACGGGAATTGGATTGACCTTAAAAACATAAAAGCCCGCATAATTGCGGCGGTCGCGCGCACGTAATACAAGAGCCGCCAACTATAAAGCTGGCGGCTTTGAGTTAAAACTGTTTTCTTTGCCAAGCCCTCTGGCGGGACTTTTACTTGATTTCGTCAACATCGTAAGGAGTGGTCTGATAAACAAAGTAGTTGAGCCAGTTTGAATACAGAAGATTTGCGTGGGCTTTCCACGTCACGACCGGCGTTTTTTCGGGGTCATCGTCGGGAAAATAGTTCTTAGGGACCTTTATGTCAATGCCCTTCTGTCTGTCGCGAAAATACTCCTGCGCAAGAGTTCCGGCTTCGTATTCAGAGTGACCGGTTATGAATATCTGTCTGCCCTCGCTGGTCATACAGGCATATACTCCCGCCTCCTCGCTCGAAGCGAGTATCTTTATTTCGGGAATCCGCTCAAGCTCAGCACGGTCAACCGTGGAATTTCGTGAGTGCGGGACATAAAAAACGTCGTCAAAGCCGCGGAACAGAATCGGGTTTTTATAGTCTACAGTATGCGGAAACACACCGAAGAGCTTTTCGGGCAAGGGTATCTTTTTAACGCCGAAATGGTAGTATAGCCCCGCCTGCGCGCCCCAACAGATGTGAAACGTCGAGTGGACATGTGTTTTAGACCACTCGAATATTTCGCACAGCTCGTCCCAGTATTCGACCTCCTCAAATTCGAGATGCTCAACCGGCGCTCCGGTAATTATCATACCGTCAAAGCGTTCGTCCTTGACCTCGCCGAAGGTCTTGTAAAACGAAAGCAGATGCTCCTGAGAAGTGTTTTTCGACTCATAGCTCTTGGTATGTATAAGCTCTATCTCGACCTGAAGCGGAGTGTTGCCCAGAAGCCGCGCGAGCTGGGTCTCGGTGGCGATTTTCGTGGGCATAAGATTTAAAATCAGTATTTTTAGAGGTCTTATGTCCTGAGTGAGCGCCCTCGTCTCGGTCATAATGAAGATGTTTTCATCGGTAAGAATCTTCGCGGCGGGCAGGGAATTTGGTATTTTAATAGGCATTGTCTTTCTCCTTAAGAGGTTTTCGGTACTATTTTAGCACCTTTGCGCGAAAAAATCAATACAGTTTTCGGTTTAGGGGGTGTCAACACAACCCAAACATTTCAGGGAACCCCCGGCGAGGGTTTCCGGACTTATAAAACCTATCTTCTGTATATCCACGCTTTTGCGCTGAAATCGTGCTCCGCTTCTCCGAACTCCGCGATAATTTCCGCACCGTCAGGCAGTATCTTATCGGGAACGTCCGAGTTTTCAAACCTATGAAGCACCGCAAGTCCGAGACCGTTGTACTCCCTTAAAACAAGCTGGTGTCCGGCGGGGCGGTTATAGCTTGCGGCGGTACATTCCTGCCAAACGGTCGTACCGTATTTTATGATATCCGCGGCGCGGCGGTAAAACTCCATTCCCTCGTCGACCGTCTTCCACTGTTCCTCCGAGAGATCATAGATATCGCCGCTCAGACACATTCTGCCGAGAAACGCGGCGGAAAGGGAATAATTAAGTCTGTCCCTGCTGTCGGTGTGCCTGAGCACCGCCCATATCTGGCTCTGTTCCGGTCTTATGACGCGGTGCAGGTTCGCCGCGATAATAGGTATCGCCTTCGTCTCGTGGGCGTCGGAAAAGCTCGCTTGGCTCGCAAGCTCCATCATCGGCGGGACGAGCCTGTGACCGCCGCTCGAGCAGTTTTCTATGACGATTCCGGGAATCTCGTCGGATAACCTTTTGAAGAACTCCCGCGAAGCCTCTACCTTACGCCGCAGCGACTCTCCAAAGCTTTCGCCTCCGTCGCAGCCGACGCCTATAGTGTCGTTATAGTCGATTTTTACATACCCGAACCCGCAGGAACGCAGCAGTTTAATAACCTTTTCAAACAGATATTCCTTTACCCACGGATCCTCCATATCCCAGAATCTGCGGTCTCCCACAGTGAGAGGAACCCCGTCTTTTTTCAGAATATGCGAATCGTCGTTGAAGTATCTGCACCCCCAAGCAAGCGCCTCCGGCTCGAACCACAGCCCCGGAATCATTCCTTTTGAGCGGATATAGTCGGCTATCGGCTTCATTCCTCCCGGAAAACGGTTTTCGTTTACCGTCCAGTCGCCTACGCTTTCCCACCAGCGCTCGGTACCGTACCAGCCCGAGTCGATTACAAGATACTTTATCCCCTTGCCGGCAATCCTGTCGCATATCCTTTTAACATTTTCAAAGCTCGGGTTGCCCCAGGTAGTGCAATATTCGTTGAAGACTATTCCCATATCCGAGTCGACTTCGGATATCCTCGGGTTCTGCGCTTTAACAAGCAGGTCGCAGACTTCGGCGAGCGAATGTCCCTCGGCTATCGCGGCCTTCGGAGCTTCAAAGGATTCGTCGGGGTCAAGGGTTTTTCTCCACTGCCCGAAGTCGCCGTCGGCAAGACCTCCCACCACCGAGAGGGTGTCGTCGTCCTTGCACAGAATTTCTATCTGCCACGACGACGCACAGTAAAGCTGTATGCCCACAAATTCGCCCGTTTCGCTGTTTTCGAGCGCGACAAACGGAAAGTATTTTCTTACGGGCATCGAGCCGACATTTCCGAATTTTTCAAATCTCAGACCGCATCTGTTCCACGACGGTTCGAGGTGAAGCTCCTCAACGGTTTCCGTGCGAAGCTTGCCTTCCGCGCTCCAAAACGACTGGAGACGGTGTATCTTATCGGCTTTTGTGTTTTTAACCGCAAATGACGAGAGCATTTCCGCGGTTATTTTGCGGCCGCTGCCGTTTCGGAGAACGGTGGAAACGATTTGCACGCCTTTATGCGGCGTTTTATTAACCGTCAGCGTCAGCCCTTCGGGGTTTTCCCATATGGCTTTTTCTTCGCCATCATATGTCTTTTTAAAGCTTCTTATTGTATTGCTCGAAGTCATTGTGGCTCCGCAGGAGAATCCGCCCGCATATCCGTCGCCGACGAGCTTGAGTTCGGAATAAAGTTCCATAATTATTTCCTCCGGAATTTGATATTATGCTCAGAGTTTACCATAACTCGGCGAAAAAATCAACGGTCAGACGTTAGATCCCCGCCGGTTCGGACAGAAAACTTTTACTCCGTATTGATTTTTTGTCAAACAGGTATTATAATATAATAAATACCATAAACGGAGGCCTGAAAATGGAAGCAAAGAATTATTCAAAGCTGAGAAACGAAAGCGATATACGCGGAATCGCGATTGAGGGCGTCGCCGATCAGGATGTCAACCTCACCGAGACCGCCTGCCGTGACATAGCGCGCGGTTTCGCGCTCTGGCTTATAAAAAGAACGGGAAAAACACATCTTCGCGTCGCCGTAGGCAGAGACTCGAGACTTTCAGGCGAAAAGCTTCTCGGCTGGATGGCTGGCGAGCTTGCCCTTGAGGGCATATCTGTCACCGATATGGGGCTTGCGAGTACTCCCGCTATGTTTATGACCACCAAGACCGAGGGCTTTTTGTTCGACGGAGCGGTTATGGTCACGGCTTCGCACTTGCCCTACAACCGCAATGGTTACAAATTCTTCACCCCCGACGGCGGAGTGGAGGCTTCGGACATAAAGGAAATGGTCGCTTTTGCCGAAAGCGAAGTTCACACCGGTCTCAAAAAGGCGTCGGTTGAAAAAAACGAGTTTATGGGCGTGTATTCAAAGCGTCTCGCCGATATGATAAGAGCCGCCTGCGGCTCCGAGAGACCCCTTGAGGGGCTTCGCATCGTTGTCGACGCGGGCAACGGCGCCGGCGGCTTCTACGCCGAAAAGGTACTCAAGCCCCTCGGCGCAGACATAACCGGTTCAAGATACTTAGACCCCGACGGAAGCTTTCCGAATCACATTCCCAACCCCGAAAACAAAGAGGCTATGGAGTCGATAACCGAGGCGGTAAAAGAGTCGCACGCTGACCTCGGCATCATCTTCGACACCGATGTCGACCGCGCCGGCGCAGTCCTTTCGGACGGCAGCGAGCTCAACCGCAACCGGCTCATAGCCATACTTTCCGCTATGCTCCTGCGTGACCACCCCCACACGACGATAGTCACCGACTCGGTGACATCCTCCGGTCTTGCGGAGTTCATCGCCGCCAAAGGCGGGGTGCATCACCGATTCAGACGCGGCTACAGAAACGTCATCAACGAGTCTATTCGCCTTAATTCCGAGGGGATCGACAGTCAGCTCGCTATAGAGACCTCAGGTCATGGAGCCTTCAAGGAAAATTACTTCCTCGACGACGGCGCCTATATCGTCACAAAGCTGATAATCGAGCTTTCACGCGGCAGGAAGAACGGCTATGAGCTTTCCTCGCTGATAGAGGGGCTTCGGGAACCTGCCGAGAGCCGCGAGTTCAGAATGAACCTCGGGCTTGAGGATTTCAAGCCATACGGTCACGAAATCATCGACAGGCTGACGGAATACTCCAAGAACCAAGAGGGCTGGAGCCTTGCGCCGTCGAACTTCGAGGGCGTGAGAGTGAATCTCGACAAAGAACACGGCAACGGCTGGTTCCTGCTCAGACTTTCGCTGCACGAGCCGCTTATGCCGCTCAACATCGAGTCGGACGAAGAGGGAGGCGCGAAAAAGATAGCCCGTGAGCTTTGCGGATTTATAAAAAGTTTCGACAAGCTCGACACCTCGAAGCTCTGCGAATTTGCGGAATAAGACCCTAAAATCGCCTTTTCCGGTTTTTCCGTGCCGTG
This sequence comes from uncultured Clostridia bacterium, assembly GCA_947627235.1. GTDB lineage: Bacteria > Bacillota > Clostridia > Oscillospirales > Ruminococcaceae > Faeciplasma. The sequence goes on from CANQVG010000005.1 coordinate 79,911, forward strand.
CTGACGGCATAATTCCGACATATAAAAAAGACAGGCTGAAGCCTGTCTTTTTTATTGCGTAAACATTCTTAAAAGTCCTCGGCAGCCCTCGAGTATGTCGTTATATGCAAGCTCGAAGTTGTCGGAGTACCACGGGTCGGCGATGTCCCTGCCCTTGCGCTCGGTAAAGTCGAGAAGCCTTCTGACCTTGTTTTCGGGGTCTCCTCCCGTTATGCGCATAAGGTTTCTTAGATTCGCCGTGTCCATTACTACTATAAAATCAAACCTGCCGTAGTCGCTTTTTGTCATCTGACGCGCGGCGCGTCTTGTAAACGGTATTCCCTTTTCTCGCAGCTTGTCTTTTGCAGGCGTATAAACGTCGTTTCCTATTTCCTCGGTGCTGACTGCGGCTGACTCAATGTAAAGACTGCTTCCGAGACCGCTTTTTGCAGCAAGGTCTTTCATAATAAATTCAGCCATAGGCGAACGGCATATGTTGCCATGACAAACAAAAAGAATCGAAGTCATTTTTTGCCTCTTTCCGCGCTTAAAACTCCTCCCGTCACCCTTATATAACAGATGAAATATAATAGTCATAGGAGGTGCGAAAGCGCAAATGAATTATCTTGTATTAACAGCGCTGATTGCGACACTCGGCACGTGGTTTTTAACCGCTCTGGGCGCCGCAACGGTTGTATTTTTCAAATCGCCCGTTCAAAAGGTTATGAACCTTATGCTTGGATTTGCTTCAGGAGTGATGATTGCCGCAAGCTTCTGGTCGCTTCTGCAGCCGGCAATAGAAAGAGCCGAAGCGGCGCAGGGTCTGCCCGCCTATTTTGTGGCAACTGCGGGATTTCTGTTCGGCGCGGTATTTATGTGGGCGTCCGACAAAGCCGTCTCTTTTGCAAGAGGAAAGGCAAACAATACACAGGGAAAGCCTAATGAGCGTCTCAACCGCATCATTATGCTGGTACTTTCCATAACTCTGCACAACATACCCGAGGGTCTCGCGGTCGGGGTGGCCTTCGGAGCGCTCAAAAGCGGTGAAAATACCGCCGAGGGACTTATGGGCGCAATAACCATAGCTATAGGCATAGGACTCCAGAACTTTCCGGAGGGCGCTGCGGTATCGGTGCCGCTTCGCAGAGAAGGCTATTCCCGAAAAAAGAGTTTCCTTCTCGGGCAGGCATCGGGACTTGTCGAACCTGTGGCCGGAGTCATAGGCGCGCTGCTCGTGGTATACGTCGAAGCGATACTGCCGTATGCGCTGTCCTTTGCGGCAGGCGCCATGATACTTGTAGCGGTTCACGAACTTATTCCCGAGTGCCAGAAAAATCAGGAGTCCCAACCTTATTTTGCCACAATGGGGATAGTTTCGGGATTTGCCGTGATGATGCTTCTTGACGTTATGCTCGGGTAAAAATCATTCCCATCCTCAATAGGTATAACGGAAAACTCTTTAGATTCCGAAAAGCCGTCGCAAGAAAGCGTATAAGTGCAATAATAACCGTTCTCCTTATGAACCAGCTCAAACCGGGTAAGCTCAAAGCCGCCGTACGAAGCGTTTGCAAGAGGAGTGAAGCTTTCGCCGGTATTTGCGCCGGAGTAAACCGTCAGAACCAGAACGCCGCCGCTGTCAGCAAGCGATGCCTCCGAGGGAGAATACCTTTCGTTTATAAAACGAACGCAGCCGTCCCTGACACCGACATACACGGCGTCCGACAGGATATCGCGGACGGCGGTGTTCACCGTGTCCGAGACAAGCAAAGACCGTGATTTTAGCCTTTGCATCCTCGACGAGTCAGAGGCTGAGACCGAGACGGCAGCGATAACGGCGATTATAAGCATCAGGGTGAGTGTCGCGGTGAGAAGCTCAGAGAGCGTAAAGCCGCTCTTTGAACGCAGTTTTTCTTTCATATAAAACCTCTGCCGAATATTTTATACTTTTACCGTTCTTGTGTCTTTAAAACTGTACCTGCGCCTGAAATCTTCGATTCGGGCGCCTTTTTTTATGCAGTAAAGAAGTATTTCCGCACAGGCGTGCGCATCGCTGGCGGCGTTGTGGTGGTCAAGGTCGATAAAAAGCTCGCGGCATACCGTGTCAAGCTTATGGTTAGGCATCCAAGGCAAAATACGCTTGCCCATACGGCAGGTACAGACATACTCGGTGGAATCCCGTGACGGGATATTATAGGCGTGCAGACATTTTGAAAGCACGCTCATATCAAACTGAGCGTTATGAGCAACCAGAAGTCCGCTGTTAAGCAGCGGCCCGAGAGACGGCCACAGTTCTTTGAAAGTCGGAGCCTTGACTGCCATAGCGGGAGTGATTCCCGTAAGCTGAATGTTAAAGCTGTCAAAGCTCTCCTCGGGATTTACAAGGGAATAGCGTTCATCTACAATGATTCCGTTTTCCACCACGCAAACTCCGATGGCGCTCATTCTGTCGTTTCTCAGGTTAGGCGTCTCTACGTCGAAGCATATGTATCTGTCCACTTTATCACCTCTTTTATAGTTAATTCTATCACATAGAGAAGGGGTTAGTCAATAAGGAGAGTTATGTTGATGTCTTCGGAACAGACACATACAGCCGATTGACAAATCCTGCTTGTGCATGGTATTATTGATTTACACAAAATTGCACAAAAGGAACATTATTTATTAAGGAGATGCACTTATGGGTAAAAAAGCTAAGATCACCGTACATCCCTCCTATCGGATAGGAAAGATATCGCCGAGACTCTACAGCTCGTTTCTCGAGCCTATAGGCACAATGGTCAACGGCACTATGTACAACCCCAAACACCCGACTGCCGATTCTCAGGGCTTCCGCCGCGACATCATCGACGCCTTGAAAGCGACACCGAATCCCGCAGTGAGACTGCCGGGAGGCAACTTTGTCTCAGGCTGGGACTGGAAAGATTCCATAGGTCCCAAGGAACAGCGCAAAGCTCACCTTGACCTCGCATGGCACCAGTATATTCCCAACGACGTCGGTCACGACGAATATCTTCAGTGGGCAGAAAAAATAGGCGCAGAGCCGCTTTACACCCTCAATCTCGGAACTCTCGGCATAAACGACGCCGTGTACTGCGTAGAATACACCAATCACGAGGGCGGTACCTGGTGGAGCGACCTTAGGCGCAAAAACGGTCATGAGGCGCCCTACGGCGTAAAGCTTTGGTATCTCGGCAACGAGATGGACGGTCCGTGGCAGGTGGGCTCTTGGGAACGCGACCCGAGGGGCTACGGAATCAAGGCAAATGAAATTTCAAAGGCGATTAAGTGGGTCGACGGCTCAATCGAGACGGGCGTCTGCGGCTCGTCGGCGCCCTTTATGGCTCACTTTCCAGAGTGGGACCTCAAGGTAATGCAGGAATGTTACGAGTCGGTCGACTACCTCTCGATACACCATTACCACTCCGCCGCGCCGGGCGATTTCGGCGCGCTTTTAGGCGGCTCGCTCTATTATGAGGACTTCATCAACACCGAGTCGGCGATGCTCGACTATGTTCAGGCAAAATGCCGCAGTCCCAAAAAGGTGATGATATCGTTCGACGAATACGGCGCTATGTCCCGCCCGCCGCGCGAATACCGCTACGGCTACGGACCTCACAACCTCTATGCCGACCACTACGTCTTCAACCCTGACCGCAAATACATACGCCACGATCCCGACAATATGTTCCCCGGCAGACCGCCTATGCGCCGTCGCGGCGATATGCTCGGAGCTCTCGGAAATACATCGGTGCTGCTTGCATTTCTCAGACACGCCGACCGCGTCAAGGTGGGCTGCATGACCGGCGGTCTCGGAACCCTCGTCTCGTCTGACAGGGAGCACGTCTGGCGCTCGGCGGGCTACTATCCGTTTACACAGCTTATGCGCTACGGTCAGGGCGAGTCGCTGCGCGTAGCGGTCGACTGCGATACCTTTGACATTCCCGCATATATGGTCGACGACAACTCGCAGTACCCAGAAAAGGAGGGCGTGCCGTTTGTCGACGCCGCAGCCGCTCTAAACGAGGAAACCGGCGAGCTGAGCATATTTGTCATCAACCGCCGCTGGGACGGTTCCGAAACCGTGGAGCTTGACGCTTCCGCCTTCGAGGGCTACAGCTTTAAGGAACACCTTGAAATGTATACCGACGACCTCGACGCCGCCAACACTTGGGAAAATCCCGACGCAATAGTACCTAAGGTGAACGCCTCCGCTTCCTGCGAAAACGGCACGGTATCCGCGACATTAAAGAGTTTGTCTTGGAATGTTTTCAGATTTGAAATGAAATAAAAACAGACATAACAATCCCCCTGCGCCTCGGTGCAGGGGGACGTTTTTTTACGATTATTCCTTGGACTTTAGCCTCCAGTAGATACCGTATCTCGTGTTGTAAAGCGTGTAATACGGCACAAATTCAAGCTTTTCTGAGGAAGCGTCGAAAGTAAACGAAAGGCCGTCGTTTTTGGTGAAGTAATCTTCGGGGTTGTCTTTTACGGCTTTAGTCGATATTCCGTCGTTAAGAATCAGGGTGTCGTCCGAAATCACTGTGTTCTCGGGAATAAGAACGCTCATACCTGTGTATGTCGTGGTCATATTGTCGTCCGAAAGCTTCGCCGCAAGGAGCAGCGGACCGTATCTGAAGCAGACAGTGTTGATGCCGTCCTGAAGATTATATGCCTTAAGACCGAGAGGAATTTTTACGGTCAGTTCGTCGCCGTCCGACCATTCTCTTTCAACCGAAGCATATCCGGCGTCGTCAGTGTAGTCAAGCTTTTCGCCGTTGACAGTGAGCGTTATGTCGCCGAGCGCCCAGTCGGGTATGCGCAGCTTAAGCGTAAAGTTCTTCTTATCGTCGAGCTTGAATCTGAACACCGAGGTGTCGGACTCGGGAATGTCGGTTGTCTGCGTCAGTTTAAGACCGAGACGGGAGTCGGTAAGCTCTGAGCTGAGATACATATTTACATAAAGCACGCCCGCGCGGTTGAAGTAGATGCTGTCGCCGAGCTTGGTGAAGTTCTCCATACCGCTTCCCGTGCAGCACCAGAAGCTTTCCTCGGGAGTGGAGAAAGTCCTGAAATAGCCCGTCGCCATAGCCTGAAAATAGGTGGTCATACCGGTTTCGGGGTTCTGCGACGCCAAAATGTGATTCAAAAACGCGTTCTCATAGTAATCGGCATACTTCTTGTCGCCGGTTATCGTAAACAGATCCCTTGTGAGCTTGAGCATATTGTAGACGTTGCAGGTTTCACAGTTGCAGTTGGTGCGTTCAAGATTCAAAACGTCGTCCTCGCCGAAATGCTCCCACTCGCTGTTGCCGCCGGTGTGATATGTATGGTGATCTACTACCATCTGCCAGAATGTCTCCGCGGTCTCGAGGTAATCCAGCGCGTCAACCTTGGCAGTACCGATTCTTTTGCAGTCGAGCAGAAGATATCTCTTGAGCGCGCCTATGATTTTCGGTATGGTTGTGTTGGCATGGCGGTTGTTTAAAACATTCTTTCCGTCGGAGCGTATCTGCTCAAAAAGCTCCTCCTCGTCGAACACATGCGCCGCCTCGGCGTATTTTTCCTCGCCCGTGTAGGCATAAAGGTCGTAAAGAGCGTCGTTCATGCCGCCGTACTCGATGCTCAGAACGGTGCGCCGAGTCTCCTCGCTCCAACCGCTGACGCGATTATACGTCCAGTCGCCGAGCTTTTTTGCGATGTCAAGAGCAGGCTCGTAACCCGTCTCGGAATACACGCTGATAAGTCCCTCAAAAATTTTGTGCATTGTATACCACGGCACCCATGCCTCATTTATGATATTGGACTTACCCTTTTCAACATTATCAAACTGTATCTCGTGATTGCCGAAGTTCTGAATCTGCGCGCCCCACAAAAACCCTTTTTCGTTCTGACAGGGAACCAAACCGTCGATAATTTCGGTCATCTTCGAGTAAAGCGCCTTTTTGTCGGACGCAGACGTCCCGCCGTTCTCATATGCCTGAGCGAGCGCGGTCAGATAATGCCCGAGAGTATGCCCGCCTATAAGAGTGCTCTCCCAGCCGCCGTAGGGCTGAATACCGTTTGACGCGATACCCGCGTTCTGCCTAAATCCTGCCAAAAGCCTGTCGGTATCGAGCGAAAGAAGATAATCAATCTCCTTTTCAAGGGCATTTTCGCAGTAACTGTCGGTCATTCTGATTTCGGATAGCGGATAGCCGGATATAACGGCGTTACGGGATACCACAGCCTCTCCTTTTGGAATCTCGGGGGCAGGCTCGGAAGAACATCCCGAAAGCATCAAAAACGCCATAAATATACAAATACCTCTTTTCAAACTGTTCATAGTTATCTTCTCTTTCACTTAGGATTTGTGATAAGTATACCATTATCGACAGTGTTTTGCAATAGTATTTTTAAATATTCCCGATTATCCGTCAATGGTGAAGATTCACCAAATCAGACGCGGTTTGACTTTATAATATCGGCTATTTGCGTATTTGACATTGCAGCGCGCAGGTGTTATATTAGTATATACGCCGCATGAAAATCCTTTTAGGCGCGTTTATGTTAATAACGGTATATTTTTCAGGTTTTCAAGGAAGTTATGAAATGAGTTTTATGCAGTCACTCAAAACGTTTTTCTCACCTAAGGATATGTCGGTGGGCAAGCCCGCCGTGAGAATAGCCGAATTTGCCATACCTATGCTTATAGGCAACATTGCTCAGCAGCTCTATAACACCGTCGATACCATAGTCGTCGGAAAATACGTCGGCGACGGCGCTATTGCCGCCGTCGGCGGCGCGGCTCCCGTCCTCAACCTTATGCTTGCGCTTATGATAGGTCTCTCGACCGGCGTGGGAATACTCGTTTCACAGTATTTCGGGGCCAAGGACCGCGAAATGCTCTCCTCCACGATAGGCAACTGCACCACTCTCACCGCCATAGGCTCGGTGATAATTATGATAGTCGGCTCTTTGCTTACAAATCCCCTGCTCAGAGCCCTCGACACCCCCGAGGGAGATATATTCCGCTGGAGCAGCGACTACCTTACCGTCTGCTTTATAGGAATCGTCGGAACTTTCTACTATAATATCCTCTCCGGCGTTCTCAGAGGAATGGGCGACTCGGTATCGGCGCTCGGTTTTCTTCTGATATCCGCGACGCTCAATATCGGTCTCGACCTTTTGTTTGTCGCCGTTTTCAAGCTGGAGGTTTTCGGCGTCGCCCTCGCGACGGTTCTTTCGCAGGCGATTTCGGCGATATGCTGCTACATTAAAATGCTCCATATGCGCGACGTTTTCGATATAAAGCTGAAATATTTCAGACTGACCAAAATCACCAAAGACACACTGCGTCTCGGAGTGCCTTCGGGACTGACTCAGGCTATTTTCTCTTTCGCGATGCTCGCCGTCCAGAGACTCACAAACAGCTTCGGCGACGCGGTTATGGCGGCAAACGTCGTAGTTATGCGCGTAGACGGCTTTGCGATGATGCCGAACTTCTCGTTCGGACAGGCTATGACGATGTATACCGGTCAGAACGTCGGCGCAAAAAAGCTCGACAGACTTAAATCCGGCACCGTTCAGGGAACCGTGATGGCGGTCTCTGTCTCGGCGTTCTTCCTGATGCTGATTATGATTTTCGGTCACGGACTTATGGGGCTTTTCACCGACACCGAGGCGCTGATTGATATGAGCTACGGAATGATGAGCATACTTGCGGTGGGATATGTCGCTATGGCGGTTACTCAGTCGCTCGCGGGAGTTATGCGCGGCGCAGGCGACACCATGACCCCGATGTGGATATCCCTCTTCACGACGGTAATACTCAGAGTGCCGGTGGCATACGGTCTTGCTGCGATTACGAAGTCTGAAACTCTGCCTCTGGGCGACTACCGCTGCATACCGTTCTCGCTGCTGATTTCGTGGATAGTGGGTATGGTCATTCACATCGTCGTCTACCTTATGGGAAGATGGAAGCGCAGAATACCGCAGTTTTGATAACACATAAAGACAATTTCTTTTTACGGCGTAAAACCTTCGGGCTTTGCGCCGCTTATTATAATAATCTGCGAAAGAAAAAATGCGGATAATGCAGTGACAACCGCTTTTAAATGTGATATTCTTTCATCAATAACACTACGGGAGGTTTTGATATGAAAGAACTTTACGGAAAATCCGTCCGCCTGCGCGAGGGCGACTTTCTGCGCAGGGAACATTCCAACCGCGAATACCTTATGAAGCTTCAGACAAGACACCTTTTGAGAAATTACGAACTCGAGGCGGGAAGATACTCTGGGCGCGGTCACGACGCGTCGGCTTTCGGCGGCTGGGAGGACCCCACCTGCCAGATAAGAGGTCACTTCCTCGGACACTGGCTCTCCGCCGCGGCTCTGCACTATAACGAAACTGGCGACCGCGAGCTGCTTGTCAAAACCGAGAACATACTCGACGGACTTGAAGCCTGCCAGCGCGACAACGGCGGCGAATGGGCAGGTCCGATTCCCGAAAAATACCTCTATTGGATAGGAAAGGGCAAGGGAATCTGGGCGCCGCAGTATAACATTCACAAGCTCTTTATGGGACTCATTGACGTTTACCGCTATATGGAACTTAACAAGGCTCTCGGCATTGCCGACAAGCTCGCAGACTGGTTCTTAAGATGGAGCGGAGAATACACCCGCGAGCAGTTTGACAACATTCTCGACGTCGAGACGGGCGGAATGCTCGAGGTCTGGGCAGACCTGCTCGATATCACAAAAGACGAAAAATACCGCACCCTCCTCGGAAGATACTACCGCGGCAGGCTGTTTGAGCCCCTGCTTGAGGGCAAGGACGTACTTACAAATATGCACGCAAACACCACAATTCCCGAGATACTCGGCTGCGCGAGAGCGTATGAGGTCACGGGAGAGGAAAAGTGGCTGAAAATCGTTGAATGTTACTGGAAGTGCGCCGTTACCGACAGAGGCTGCTTTGCCACCGGCGGACAGACTCAGGGCGAAATCTGGACGCCTATGCAGAAGCTCAAGGCTCGCCTCGGCGACAAGAATCAGGAGCACTGCACCGTCTACAATATGGTGAGACTCGCGGAATTTCTGTTCCGTCAGACAAAGGACCCTGCTTATATGCACTATATCGAATACAACGTCGAAAACGGACTCACGGCGCAGTCCTACTGGCAGGGACCTCCCTACAAGGGAAGCCCGTGGGGAGGACTTCTGACATACTTTCTGCCTATGAAAGCCGGAAGCAAAAAGGATTGGTCGGGCGAGACCGACAGCTTCTTCTGCTGCCACGGCACTATGGTTCAGGCAAACGCCGCCTGGAACCGCAGAATCTATTACACCGAGGGCGACTCTCTCTACATCACTATGTATACCGGCTCGGAGGCGTCGTTTGATATGTGCGGACAAAATATGAGGGTGTCTATACGTCAGGATTATATGAACGGCAGCCTGATGACCTCCTCCGAAAACAACGCGCTCCAGACCGTCAACGAGACTGCCCGCTCCCACGCAAACAAGCCCGATTACCGCAAATACATAATCACCGTCAGAACCGAAAAGCCGACGGAATTTTCGGTAAACCTCAGAATTCCGGACTGGATAACGAGAGCCGCGACCGTCACCGTAAACGACGAAGCGCCCGAAAAAGTCTCGGATACCGATAAATTCACTGTTTTAAGAAGGGTCTGGAACGACGGCGACAGCATCACGGTGATACTTCCCATAGGCATCAGATTTATCCCCCTGCCCGACGATCCGACAATAGGAGCTTTCCGCTACGGTGCAGACGTTTTGGCAGGCATCACCGAACAGGAGCGGATACTCTACATCGAGAGCGACAGACCCGAAGACGAGCTTTCGCAGGACACCGAGCGCGAATGGGGAACCTTCCGCACGCTCTACCGCACCGAAAATCAGGACCCGGG